>JBBIKG010000010.1:0-90788 GCA_037445555.1 Lentimicrobiaceae bacterium | reverse complement strand
GGATCCGTTTCAACTCTGGCGATGGCTAACTTCTTTTCGGTGGCCATCAGGAACAGTTCAACAAGATCGTTTCTTACCCTGGGCAGAATGGCTTCGGTTTCCGGGTCTCCCAGGCGTACATTGTATTCAATTACAAAGGGTTCCCCTTGGCAGTTCATCAGCCCTAAAAACAGATAACCGCAATACGGAATCTTTTCCTCCTGCAACCCGTTGATCGTAGGCCTTATAATTCTTTCTTCAACCTTTTGAATAAAGCAATTGCTGGCAAAAGGAACCGGGGATACCGCTCCCATCCCGCCGGTATTAGGCCCCTGGTCATTATCGCCTATTCGTTTGTAATCTTTGGCCTCAGGAAACAACACATATCCTGACCCGTCGGTAAGTACAAATACAGAGAGCTCTATACCTTCGAGAAATTCCTCCACGACTACCTTTGCCGACGACTGATCGAATTTTTTATCGAGGAGCATTGCCCTGAATTCGTTTTCCGCCTCTGAGAGATCATGACAAATGGCAACGCCTTTGCCGGCTGCAAGGCCATCTGCTTTTATGACATAAGGGGGCGAAAGTTTGCGAAGAAACCGAAAACCCTTGTCAATGTTTTCGGCCGTAAAGGTTTGGTAAGCCGCCGTAGGGATGTTATGTCTATGCATAAAGGCTTTTGCGAAATCCTTGCTCGACTCAAGCATGGCTCCAGCCCGGGCTGGCCCGATGATCCCGATGCCCAGGTCCGATAACTGGTCAACCAACCCTGCAGCCAGCGGTGCTTCCGGACCCACAACCACGAGCCCTATCTGCTTATCAGCAATCATCTTCCTAATCACCCCAATGTCTGTCTCTTTCAAGGCTATATTTTTACCGTAGGCTGCCGTACCCGGATTACCTGGCGCAATGTACAGCGAACTGCAGAGCGGGCTGCGAGAGATTGTCCAAGCCAGCGCACACTCTCGCCCTCCGCCGCCCAGTAACAGAATATTCATTGCGCGATATTTTTCGGCAAACATACATAAATTAGCATGTTCGCAAATATTTTTTATTTTCAGTCAGTGGCCATCCACCGCCTTTTGTATATTTGTGGTTCAAGTAGCTAAAATTACTTCGCATCTGTTTAACACATTCTTGATGGAGTGCCCGGTTTGTAAAAACGAAGTAAATACCGAGGAGGGCCTGCTATGCCCCGAATGTATGACGGACCTCGAGATTTTTGAATCCATAAGTTGTTCTGAACGAAGATCAAGGCGCCTGCGATGGTGGGCCACCATTTTAACGGTCATTATAGTTCTGCTTCTGGCCTTAGCTTCTGCTGCTTATTTTTTTATACTGAAAGATCAGGTTTCTAAGAATACAGAGCACGAGGCGCTGATTCAGGAACAAAGCCTCGCTCTGCAGAGGCTCGAAACAGAAAACCAGAGGCTATCTCAGGCAATGCTCGAAATGGGGAGCGTTAAAGACAGCCTTGAAAAGATCATACAGACTCAGCAGGCTCAGGTGACTGCCCAGTCCACCGACCGTGAAAAAACTGCCAAAAACAATACAACTGTACAGCCAGCTAGTACTGACATCATTCACATCGTGAAACCTGGCGAAAGCCTGCAATCTCTGGCTCTCCGTTACTACGGCGATAAATACCAATATTTGCGTATCATCAAAGACAACGGACTAAAGAACCCTGATCATATATGGGTGGGGCAGAAGCTTAAAATCGTCAAGCCGACTAGGAAACCATAATCCTGTAGCTATGTCAGACAGCAACAATCCTTACCGGCAGCTTTCACAGCGCATCGTGTTGAACCTTGCCAGGCAGCAGGAACTCAGGCAAAAGATCGCCGAGCTCGAAAACACCGTGAAAGATTTTGAGGTGCGCACTAACCACCTCATGCGTGAAGTGAAATTGCTGAACGAGGAAAACAGCGACCTCAAGGAAATCATCTACGAACTGCATCAGGAGAATAAACAGATGCGCAAAGTTCTGGGCGATGCTGCCAAAGATGAAAGCACGGCTCCGGGATCGGATGAATAAGAATACTTTTCAGGACAGCTGAAGAGGCTTGATTGAACCCAAAAACCTCCTGAAGGCGGGTGGGGGGCTATACCTGAAGAGCACCGATAAGCTCATTTACATCCTCAATGCCATGCCTTTCGAGGTACAGGTCTATGCCTTCCACAATCTTCATGCTTACCGATGGGTCAATAAAATTGGCTGTACCGACCTGAATGGCAGATGCTCCGGCAAGCATAAATTCAATAGCGTCAACAGCACTGGCGATACCTCCGATACCTATTATAGGCAGTTTGACTGCTTTGTGCACCTGGTAAACCATACGCAGTGCCACAGGCTTGATAGCCGGGCCGGACAAACCTCCGGTGATGGTGCTTAGAACAGGTTTTCGCTTCTCGGCATCGATAGCCATGCCAAGTAATGTATTGATAAGCGAAAGACAATCAGCCCCTTCGCTGGCTACGGAGTCAGCGATCTCGACAATATTTGTCACGTTGGGCGAAAGTTTGACGATCAGAAGCTTGTCGTACACCTTCCTAACCGCCCGGGTCACCATCTGGGCAGAGGCGCAGGTAGTGCCAAACGCCATGCCGCCTTCTTTAACGTTTGGGCATGATATATTAAGCTCTATAGCCGGGATATTTTGGAGCGTATTGACTTTGGAGGCCACTTCCTCATATTCTTCTATGGTTGACCCGGATACGTTTACGATTACCTGCGTAGGGTAATCCTTAATCATAGGGTAAATATGAGATATGAAATAATCAACGCCTTTATTCTGTAATCCTACTGAATTGAGCATGCCCATCCGGGTTTCGGCCATGCGCGGGTAGGTATTGCCCTCGCGCAGATTGCCTGTGGTGGCTTTAACGATGATACCTCCGAGTTTTGAGAGATCTACAAAATCCTGATACTCATACCCGTAACCAAATGTGCCCGAGGCTGTCATCACCGGATTGCGCAGGGAAAGTTGGTTTATCTGAACTTCAAGATTTTTCATAGATCACATTTTACTATGGGCTGATACCATCCGGCAAGTTCGCGGGTGTCGAACACCGGCCCATCGGTGCATACGCACCGGTTTCCGGTAGTAGTCTTCACCACGCAGCACAAACAGGCACCTATGCCGCAGGCCATCGTGTTTTCAAGCGAAACCTGGCAGTCAGCCCCCTGCCTTGCTGCCAGCTCATCTACTGCCTTCAGCATAGGAGTGGGGCCGCAGGCAAAGATGGTTTTATAAGAAAATGGAAGGGCTAGCAGCAAGGAATGCTGTGTGGCCAGACCTTGTTCTCCGACCGATCCGTCTTCTGTGATCAGATGCACCTTGCCGTAGGCTGCAAACGAATCGCAGATGGCCAGGTCCAAAGCGGTGCGCCCCCCCAGCACAATGTCGGGTTGATGTCCTACATCAGCCAGTTGATGACAAAGTAAAAGCAACGGAGCAATGCCACAGCCGCCACCTACCACCAAAACCTGATTGTGACTGGGAAGGGTAAACCCCTTTCCGAGCGGATAGATGATATTGAGTGAATTTCCAGGTTGTGAAGAGGCAAGCGAGGCTGTGCCTTTTCCCACAATCTTTATGTACAGTTTAATGATGTTTTTCCTGCGGTCAACATCGTGAATCGAGAAAGGCCTGCGAAGAAAGACATCAGGGTTTCCCGGAACCAACACTTCGGCAAATTGGCCGGCCTCGATGCATGGAAGCGTTTCGGGCGCCTGAAGCTCGAGCACAAAATGCTGAGCATTGAGTTTGCTGTTTTGCAGGATTAAAAAATCCTGGATGAATTTTTTCATAGCCTAGAGGTGTAGATAGAGGCCGTTTCAAAGGTCAAAACGAGTCGTTGAGCTTTTATTTGCTACCGGGTGTGATGCCGAAACGTCACACTATTATCAATTTATGCCTTGCGACAGGCTTGGCACCCGGTTATTTTCTGGCTGATAAAGTCTCATTGTCTATATCTTTTATTCGGACGCCGCCTATGTACCTGCAACTTCCTCGGCTCTTTTATCGCTGCTTGTGTCGGATTCTTCTAGCAGGTAAAGCAATTCTTTTTCAAGCAGCAGATTGTACCATGCACATATTTTTCTCATATGCGAAACATAGAGGCGCTGCCTGTCATAGTCAGGAAGGAACTCCTCGAAAAAGCCGACAAGCTCATTGCTTTCTGCTTTTACGTCGGGCGCAGGCTGAGCGGGATTCCTTTTCTGAATCTGCTGAAAAACTTCCCTGAGAGGCTTCTCGCCCGAATCGGTGAATACACTGATTTCGTCCAGTGCACTGATCTTGTCGTGAGTGAACACCTTTGATCGTTTACCGTCGAGAAGCGATTCAACAATCATCCCGGTCTTAGCTTGAGCTATGATTTTAAACAACCCGGGTTTGCCGGTAATTGATAGGATTTTTCCGAGTTTCAGCGTGTTTTCTTCCATTTTCATACTTATTTCCTATGCGTGCAAAGTTAAGGGTTTTCATCCACAGCGCAAGTGGTATTCTAGGGAGGTCTGAAAAACCGTATCAGGAAATCTACACTCAAGACATAATCGGATGTCAGGCAAATACCTGCATACTATGCAGCTTGTAGTACAATCCTTTCTTGGCCATCAGCTCGGTGTGGTTGCCTTTTTCCGCAATTTCGCCCATGTGGAGCACACAGATCAAATCGGCATTGACCACCGTGGATAACCGGTGTGCTATGACAATGGATGTTCGGCTTTTCATAAGCTTGCTTAAGGCATCCTGTACCAGCCTTTCCGATTCAACATCGAGGGATGAGGTGGCCTCGTCCAGAATAAGAATAGGTGGGTTTTTCAGCACGGCACGGGCTATGCTGAGCCGCTGCCGCTGGCCGCCCGAAAGTTTGGTACCCCGGTCGCCTATGTTCGCCTGGAAACCATCTTTATTGGCCTCGATGAATTCGAGCGCATTGGCTACTTCAGCAGACTTGCGCACCTCTTCGTAGGTGGCGTTTTCGACGCCAAAGGCGATGTTGTTAAATATGGTGTCGTTAAATAGGATAGGCTCCTGAGTCACGATACCCATAAGATTGCGCAAATCTTTGATACGAACTTGCCTGATTGGAATACCATCAATGAGTATCTCACCTTCTGTAGCTTCAAAAAACCTTGGCAACAGATCTGCCGTGGTGGTTTTACCGGCTCCAGACTGCCCTACCAACGCCACAGTCTGACCTTTAGGGATCTTCAGGTTGATATTTTTAAGCACGGGTTCGTGTGTGTATGAAAAGCTGAGGTTCCGGAATTCAATGCTGTCGGTGAAATTGCTGATAGGCCTGGCATCAGGCAATTCGGCAATGGCTACATTGGCTTTCAGAATCTGATTAACACGATCCACACTGGCCAGCCCTTTCTGCACATTGTACCATGCCGTGCTGAAGGATTTGGCCGGGTGAATGATTTGGGAAAAAACCACGAGGTATCCAATAAAATCCTCTGGCCTGAGTACCGACTTTTGTCCCAGCACAAGTGCCCCGCCATACCACATGATGATGATGACGACGACAGTACCCAGAAACTCGCTCAAAGGTGTGGCGAGGTATTGCCGCCGCATGATCTTGTTCATCACACGCGTGTACCTAATATTTTGCTCATCAAACCGGTGCTTGATCCTGTCCTCGCTGTTGAACGCCTTAATGATTTTAAGGCCGCCAAGTGTTTCTTCCAGCAGCGAGAGAATCATGCCCATCATTTGCTGGCCCTTGAGAGCTGATTTTCGAAGCGTTTTGCCAAGCTGCCCGATAATTAACGCGCTGACAGGCAGCAAAATGAATACGAAGAGAGTCAGATGCGGACTCATCATTAAAAGGCCCGCCATGTATACCACAATCGTGATGGGATCGGCAAAAAGCATTTCAAGAGAGCTTACGATGCTTGATTCAATAATCTGTACATCGCTGGTCATCCGGCTCATGATGTCACCTTTGCGCTCATTTGAATAATAGGACAGCGGAAGATCGACAGATTTGTTGTAAATTTTTGTACGAAGATCTTTTACCACCCCGTTGCGGAGGGCGGTCAGATGATAAAGCGACAGGTACTTGAATCCGGTCTTGAGCAGGGATGTGATGATTACCAGTACTCCGATAAATACCAGAGCATAGGCGCTACCTTGGTTATCAACGAGTTGACTCAGGTAGTAATTAAAGTTATTCTTTACGATTTCCCATACTCCGAGGCTGTGGGTACGAGCATACTCGAGGCTCAGAGGCATTAGGGCGGTGATGCGCGCCTGGGTATTGAAGAGGATAGAGAGAAAAGGGATGAGAAGCGTGAGGCTGAAAAGCGAGAAGATGACCGATAGCAGGTTGAAGACAATATTTAGTGCAACCCTTGAGCGGTAAGGAATAAGGTAGCCTAGAATTGCCCGGATCTTTTTCATTTGAATCACTTCGGTACGGGATCGTATATCGACGGGGCAAAGGTAGATAATAAAGCGTTTGAATGTGGCCTGATACGGTTCTCAAAACCTACCTAGGAGTTTGTAGTTGCGGTATTCGAACAATCTCCAGCCTGTTAGATTCTCAATTTCGAGCAAAACGGCATCTTTGAAGCGTGCGGTTTTATACGTGGGCTCGTAGTCGAACTGCCAGTTTTTTGCCTCGATACGCGCTTGCATTACTTTGGGATGTGTTCCGGTGAACAGCGCTAGCTCATCAATTTTCGAATAATTGAAATTTTCACCAGGACTCACATTCTCTTCAACCCAGCGATCATTGTGCCAGAGTTTGTGGAATGATTTCGCCTTAAGCTGCTGAATGGCGGGCGGTTTAACCCATCCGTAGTGATAGATTGCAGCCGGGACAAGTATAACTTTTAATTTACGGTTTTGAATTCTGAACCCCTGAGCATCCCTGTACGACCGGATAAGGGGATTATGCCGGATGATACGGATCTCGCGGCGATACCATCTTCGTGAGGCGCCTGTATATGAATAGGAACCGTAAAAGTGTGTATAGTTCAGTAAGAGTCCCTCCACCCGCCGGTCGTCGAGATAAGCATGCATGGCTTTGCTGATGATGTCATGATATTTTTCATGAACTACCTCATCGGCCTGCAGGTAGAATGCCCATTGCGTGTCAGCGCCGATGGCATCCATCGCCTTGTTGGTTTCGTCGGCAAGCACCTGTCCTCCCTGCCTTAGCTTGTCGTCCCATACCGTCTCCATGATCCGGATTTTGGGCGAACCGATCGATTGGATCAGGTCAAGGGTTTGGTCTTCAGATTTTCCGACAGCCACCACAAACTCATCACACAGAGGCAAAATAGACGTGATGGATTCCACCACAGGATAGTCGAATTTTATAGCATTACGTACAAACGTAAAACCTGTAACCTTCATAATGGCGTGGTTATTCGGATGAACCTATCCTGCCCGTGTAGGTAAACGGCGAGAGCTGCAGGAGCTCAGCTTTTACCCTGTTGGAAATTTCCAGTTGATTGATGAAATCTTGCAACACTTCCCTAGTGATGAGCCGGTCAGATCGTGTGAGGTCTTTCAGCACGCCATAGGGATCGGGATATCCTTCGCGTCTGAGTATGGTCTGAATGCCTTCGGCAATTATCATCCAGTTGTTATCAAGGTCTTTGTAGACGGCCTGACGATTCAGAACCAGTTTATTGAGCCCTTTCTGTACCGACCTGACGGCAATGAGCATATGTGCCAATGCCACACCCGTGTTACGCAATACGGTGCTGTCGGTTAGGTCACGCTGCAGCCTTGATACGGGAAGCTTGGCAGCCATAAATTCAAGCAATGCGTTGGATACTCCAAGATTTCCTTCCGCATTTTCGAAATCGATGGGATTGACTTTATGTGGCATGGCCGATGATCCAACCTCACTTTTGACGATTTTCTGGTTGAAGTAATCCATGGAAATGTAGAGCCACACATCACGGCAAAAGTCAGTAAGGATGGTATTGATCCGTTTCAGGTTGTCGAAATAGGCAGCAAGCATATCATAATGCTCAACCTGGGTGGTGATTTTGTACCGCACCAGGCCAAGCGATTCATTAAGGAAGTCATCGGCAAAGGCATGCCAGTCAATGTCGGGATACGCGGCATAATGAGCGTTCAGATTGCCAGTAGCCCCCCCGAACTTGCCATAAAATGTCGTGTTTCTCAGTGCGGAAACCTGGAGCTGAAATCTCTCTACGAATACCAGGAACTCCTTTCCTACCATCGTAGGTGATGCAGGTTGCCCGTGAGTGAAGGCAAGCATAGGCACATCTTTCCATTCCTTGGCCAAGGCAGATATTTTTGCGATGAGCTCATCCAGCATTGGCATGAGTACATGCTGGTGCGCCATCTTCAGCGCAACTGGTTGAGCCGTATTGTTAACGTCCTGGGAGGTGAGGCCGAAATGGATAAACTCCCTGAAGTCACTCAGCTGCAACGATTCAAACTTCTCGCGAAGGAAATATTCAACAGCCTTGACATCGTGGTTGGTTACAGATTCAATGTCTTTGATACGCTTCAGGTCATCGGAGGTGATGTTTTCGGCTATGCTCCTCAAGGAGCTGTACATTTTTTTATCGAAGTCCCGGAGCTGAGGCAACCCCAGCTGGCAGAGCGCAATAAAGTACTCAACCTCGACCAGAATACGGTGACGAATGAGGGCGGCCTCTGAGAAATACGCGGCCAGCACATCCGTTTGTTTTCGATACCGGCCATCGACAGGCGATAGGGCAAAGAAAGAGCTTTCGTCCATGACAGCTAAATTTAGTACCAAAGATAAGACTAAGTTGTCAATGTATTATCGGGGGTGCATTTCTTACCCCGCAGCGACCGGTTTTTATTTATAAATGACCGAGGCATAGCGTGGCTGATAGGCAGCAAAAAATCCTATGGCTCCATTGCTGACATTGCCCTGTACATTGGCAGGAGGTCCTCCGAACAACGGAACATGAAAACGTTCGCTCTGCAAAGCCTGTATGAATTTGGCGTATTCCTTGGTAATATTGGCGACCATCAGAGTCACGGTGTCACCTTTCACCAGCCTCTCGCGCGGGTTGTTTCCTCCAATGAATGCCACACCAACGCCATTGGCGTAATTGCCATTGAAAAACCGGTCGTCGATCACAAACACTTTGGATAGGGTATCGGTGAGCAGAACCCTGTTGCGGTGGACATGGAACATATAAAAATCATCGGTTTGGGGGTCGCGCGCGTAGAGCCTTATTTCCCATGTTCCTCCATTCCACCCTGAATGATATGCGAGCTTGATATGGTCGGGCTGTTCGGTGGGTCGGATCAAGCAGGAAGCCTCATAGTTTTTATAACCGCCAATTTCTTCGTTCAATCGAATGTTTAGTTTGTATGTAGTACCGACGGTCCCTGCAAATCTGAGAGGCGTTTCATAGGTGCCTTGCTGCTGCTTGTTTTCATTCAGTACTATGGAACTTTTTCCATCGCTGAGAGTCACTTGTGCGCCTGTCACAGGTTGAGGAGCCTGGGTGCTGTAAAAATCAAGTGTTCTGCTCAGCTTTATTTGGTGAGTGGTAGCAACGGTAGTGATTTGCCCCTCAACAACCAGCCGGCTATAGGTTGAGTCGAGATCAAGGGTAATACGTTCTGTACATGAGACAGCCAACAGTAGTACCACTGCCAGGCTTAATAGGATCCTGGTTTGGAGCAGGGGTGTGCAATATTTACCTACACAAATCATGTGAGCGAATTCTAAAACTTGAAGTTGTAGCTGATGGCCGGTACGGCCGAAAACAGGTAAATCTTTAAGGCGTAGTACGACCGCGGATCATCCTCTTCAGGGAAGAAATTGATGGCCCAGGTGTTCTTGCGTGCATATATGTTGTACACTGATACATTCCATTCACTTTCCCACCTGCGGCCCGGTTTTTTCCTGTTCTTGAGTATCAGGGAAACGTCGCTTCTGTGGTATGCTGGCAGGCGATAGGCGTTGCGGTCCGAATAAATTGGGATGGTCATATTGCCAACCACAGCCTTGCCAACGGGCAGTGTGAGTGGTGACCCCGTGGAATAGATCCAGTTGAAGGAGGCAACCAACCGCGGTGTGATATCATAGTTCAGCACCACTGACACATCATGAGGCCGGTCGTACGGTGAAGGATAGGTTTTTCCATGGTTGATGTGTTCAAACTTCCGACGGCTGACACTGAAGGTGTAGCCAACCCATCCGTTCAGACGGTTTTGATAAATACGCATAAGGAACTCAAAACCGTAAGACCATGATCTGCCAAACCTTAGCTCCGCATCAAGTTCGGGATTTAGCACCAGTGAGGCGTGATCTTTGAAGTCAATACTGTTTTTCATGGTTTTATAATAAGCCTCCACAGATGTCTCGATGGTGTTTTGCCTGAAGTTCCTGAAATAGCCTATGGCAAACTGATCGGCAACTTGGGGTTTTATGTTCGGACTTGACGAAAACCAGATATCGAATGGCGTTCCAGCGGCAGAATTTTGGGCCTGGTGCATAAATTGCCTTGTACGCGAATAACTGGCTTTTACGGAAGAGGTAGAGGTGAGGGTGTAATTTATTCCCAACCGGGGTTCGATACCCGGATAATTCTGATAAATATCACCGCTTGAGTAGTTTATTGAGTCGATCTTTAAGAAATCGGCATTGTAGGTGATAACTTTTGCAGGACCAACATTCTGCAACAAAGAAAATCTAGCCCCATACTTTACAAGCAGACGGTCGCTAAGGTGTTGCTCCGCTCCGGCATACAGTGCATGATTTAGCGAACGCTGGCGGGGAAGTGAAAAATTTCCGACAATACTACGGATGGAGGTGCCTTTCGTAATCCCGGGATCGAAAAGATTCAACGCCGAAGCAGCGCCAAACCTAAGGGTGACGTCTGGCCTGGCAAAATAGGTGAAATCTGCCTTGAGTCCGTATTCTGCCAGCCTCGAATCCCAGGTGAACGAAAAGACATCGTATGGAGGGGTGGTAAAATTATAATCATATCGGCTCTTAATGATACTGAAGTTTGAAAAAAGCTGGCGGGAAAAGAGATGATTCCACCGGATGGTAATGGTATGATTGCCAAAACCGATATCAGTAAAATCTGTTTTTAGAATATCACGTCCGAGATAACCGCTTAAAAATATTCGGTTGTTGTCGTTGATGCGGTGATTCAGTTTTACATTGAAATCGTAGAAATAAAGTTTATTGTCCCTGAGCTCCTTGTCCTTGGCAAACGGAAGAAAAAGATCGGCATAGGTGCGTCGGCCCGAAATAATAAATGAAGAGTTGTCTTTAACAATCGGGCCTTCCAGTGTGAGGCGGCTTGAGATGTTACCTACCCCCGCTGTGAGGGCAAATTTCTTGTTGTTCCCATCCCGCATGCGTACATCTAGCACCGACGAGAGCCTTCCACCAGTTGAAGGGGGCAGATCACCTTTATACAGAGTGACATCTTTGACGGCATCGTTGTTAAAGATCGAGAAGAACCCCATAAGATGCGAGGCATTATACACTGTGGCTTCATCAATAATTACCAGGTTTTGATCAGGTGTTCCCCCACGTACGCTGAAACCCGATGAGCCTTCGCTGGCCGACTGCACTCCGGGTAGCAGCTGAATAGCCTTAATGATATCAACCTCCCCAAACAATGCCGGTATTCGCTGAATGGTTTTGGCTTCCATCTTCGTTGTGCTCATCACTGGTTTCAGGATATTATCGTCAGGGCGGGTAGAAGTCACAACCACTTCTCCGAGAATTTTCTGTTCGGGTTCAAGCTCGATGTTGAGAGTTTTGTTTTGCCTGAGATCTACAGACAATTTCCTGGTTTGATATCCGACAAATGATACATTGATGGAGTAAATGCCTTTTTCGAGGTTGAGGGAATAAAAACCGTACGCATTGGTCGAAGTGCCAGTTTTTAGTTCAACCACCATGATCGTTGCCCCAATGAGTTCCTCCCCATTGACCGCGTCTTTAACATAGCCGCTGAGGATGTTTTTTGGCGGGACAGGTTCGGCAGACAGATACACAGGAATAAAAGCCAGCAAGCTAAATACACATGCCTTGCAAAGGTTATTTAATAGGGTGTAATTCAGAGGGGGCCAGAAAAACTGGAACCTGTAGGTTGGCAAGGGCATAGGATGCGAGTGTGATACAGCGAAAAGATCAGCGACAAAAATATGAAATAGCTCTGCATATAATAAAACCGCCCGCAACTTAATTTGTTTGAATCGCAGGCGGTTTTCATTGTGATATCCGACGCCCCTGTGCTAAGTAATTAGCCGCAAAACTTACTTCTTCCCTGCCATAATCTTATTAACCGTTGCGATGATGTCAAGCACATCAATTTTGCCATCACCGTTCAGGTCAGCTGCGGCAGCTTCGAACTGGGCAGGATTTTGTCCCATGATGTAATTCACCATGGCAATAATATCCAGAACATTAATAATACCATCGCCGTTGGCATCACCCGGTTGTTTGGCCAGAGGATCAATGACAATTACATTTGTCATTCCACCTGCCGGGTTTACCGTATTTACGGTCCCCCATTTGCCTGCAGGTGCGTCGTAGTCTGAAATCAACGAACCGTTTGTCAGGTCATAGATACCTAACCTACGCACGCCTTTGCTGTTGATGTTTGGAACTATGCCTCCCCAGTTGTCATCTTTTCCGGCTACCTCCGTGCGATAAAATGCAGCATACGAAGTATTCGTGGCGAAAGTAATTCCTACTTGCTCAATGGTGGTGCCAAACAGGGGTCGTGACGGAGTGGTTGTTTCATCGAAGAGAAAAACAAAGTTCCTAGCCTGACTGGTCAGGACACCCCTGATAGCGGTGCCCTGATTGGCACTGGCTTCGGTTCCGAAATCAATTACCTTGACAGCACCCGGGGCGGTCAGGTAGGTGACGGCGGTGGTTCCGTTGTTGCCGTCGTTGAGCCTGATCTTCATATAAATCTGATTTCCGGCGGCAAAGCGTGCATTTCCGGTGGTTTCGAGAATGAACCAGCCTGTGTACGATCCGTTGACATCGGTGGTGAACTCGCCGTAATTATTGGCGGTCGACAAGCTTGGGCTGCTTGAGCGTACAAATACTCCTGAAGTTTTCGCATAGATCGGGTTACCCGATCCGCTGGCGGTGGGCGCAGTGTCGGTGGCATCTGTGGCTTGGTTGATAAAACGATAGGTTGTGGAAGGATTGAGGTTGCTGATGGTTGCCCTGAAAGCAAAAGGGACCCGGTTGTTGTTGGTGCCTGACATCCCTTGAATATATTGAGGCATCAACACCTCAGTGATCTGAGGGGGGACTGGGATTTTTGCCATAACCTGGGGTACGGTACCATCAGTTTTGTAATCGATGCCGGCACCTGTGCCATTGAATGGGAAAATTTTGAAATAATAGGACTTGTCAGCTTCAAGGCTGGTGAACTGTGCAGTCTGTATGCCCGCATTCACATTTTTGACCAGGAGACCATTAGTTTCTAAAACACCGTCTACAGGATTCTGAATATCGGCAAAACTGCTTGTGCTGCCTTTGATCAGATAGCCTGCCACTGCCGGCATTGCATCACTCCAACCCAGAGTAACTGAACTTAATGTCGTGGCTGTTATTGTGAAAAGTGTAACATGATTGGCTGGCTGAGCCGAGACCACTGAGCCATTGCAGGTGAGTATGATGTTTGTAGCGCCTGTTGAAGCGAGCGTAAGTTGTTTGTTATTATATTCACCAACTGCCAGACCTGCTTTCAGACGCAGAAACACAGTCGTATTCGTTACAGTACCAGCTGTAGGGGACAATGAAACACTGGCTCCGTAGGTGCCATCCTGCGTCAGGGATACCTCATATTCAGAGGGTGCTGTAACCATGATGTTTGTAGTCAGGTCGCTGCCACTCACCACTATTACCTGCGTAGCCGACGGACCTTGATTAACTACATAAGAGAACGGAGATAATGTTGTCGGTGAAGCTTTTATTGCAGGCTTAGCTTTCAGGTTGATAACCAATACGTTTGTTGTACCCCCGGTTGGATTCACCGTGTTGGTTGCTCCCCACTGGCCATCAGAGGAAGAAACGGAGTTTACCAAATTTCCGGAGGTCAATGAAAGTTCGGCGATACACTTCACGCCATTTGGACTCACATTCGGAATAATGGTTCCCCACGAACCGTTAACACCGGCTACATCGTTACGATAAAACGCTGCATACGACGTAAGGGCCACCCAGTTAATACCCGTTGATTCAATACTGGTGCCAGCAATCGGGCGGCCGGTACCTTCGGGGTTGTCGTAGAGGAAAACAAAATTCTTACTTCCGGCATCTGTGACGCCTCTTACGGCTGTACCCTGATTTGCATTGGAATTGTCGGTTCCAAAGTTGATCACTTTTACTGAACTTGCGGTGGTAAAATAATTTACTGCAGTGGTTCCGTTGTTACCATCGTTGATACGTATCCTCAGGAACACCTCATTGCCAGGTGTAAACCTGTCATTACCTGTAGGCTCACTCATGAACCATCCTGTATATGAGCCGCTCGCATCAGTGGTAAACTCACCGTATTGCCCTGCTGTAGTCATACCCGGGGAAGTTGTTTGCCTGAAAGTGCCATCCGCTCCCACATAAATCGGGTTTCCAGACCCATTGACCGTGGATGCGTCTGCTGCTGCAACAATCTGGTTAATGAAACGGTATGTCGCATTTGGGGTGAGATTATTGAATGTTACCCTAAATGCAAATGGTATGCGATGACTGTTTGTGCCGTTGATGCCTTGAATGTACTGTGGCACGATCACATCAGTGAGCGTAGGGGTGACAGTAGCAGCCGGGGTGGTAGCCTCCGCCTGGGGAACAGTGCCGTCAGTTTTGTAATTAAGGGTGTTGCCACTGCCGTTGTAAGGAAATACTTTAAAGTAATAGGTTGTGCTTGGATTGAGTCCGCTGAATGTATGAGTAGGTGTTCCGGTCGCAAGATTTTTGATCAGCCCTCCATCGGTTTCGGCAGCAGCATCGGTTGGGGCAGCAATAGCGCTGTACGAAACTGAACTGCCTTTGACCAAGTATCCAGCCACTCCGGAGGGCTCAGTAAAACTGACCTGAACTGACCCGCTTGAGGTGGCCACGGCCGTAAAATTGGTTGCATGGTTTGTCGGCTCAGTGGCCAGATCGATTACGATATAGCTTCTCTCGGCTGAGGTTCTTTCGCCGTTGTTGTTATCCTTAGCCCAAATCACATAATAAACTGTAGTGCCGCTCGTAAACATGGGGGGAATAGGGGTGGTAGTTTCCCATTTATTCCCGGTTAGATTCATTAAGTTGAAGGTAAAACTGTTATAGGTGCCCGGGGAGGTTCCAACCTTAATTTTAGCTTCAACTACGGTACCGTCAACATCGGTGATATCTGCCGATACAAACACCATTGTTGATGAGTTGATATTGGTTGTTGGGGTGTGTACCACATTGGTGATCTGGGGCGGAGTGTTTGCGATTGCCGTTCCGGAAAACGTGACATTATCAAAGCGCAGCGTGCCAGTGGAGGCATATGCTGAGGTGCTAGTTGATGCCAGATAACTTGCTCCGTCGGCAAATTCGGAAACAATTCTAACGGCAAATTTGGAATTGTTATTGGCACCCGTAATGGATGAGAAATTGGCACTTCGCACATACCAAGTATCGCCTGCATCAGCCAAGTATCGCCCGTTGTCAAACCCGACATCTATAGCGGATTTGGCATTCGTTGCATTTGCAGACGTCGCCTGGAAATCAACCCAAGTGGTTCCGTCAAGCGAGTACTTGAGCCTGATGCGGTTGGCGGCAGAGTTGCTATGCCGCTGATCCCATGTCAGAATGATGTTCTGGAATCCGGCGGTACTGACATCAAATTGTGTCCCTCCAATTCCCGATCCTGTTCCCTGTGCGGGATAGTTAGTCGTCTGCCAGCCAATGGTGCCTCCGACACCCGAAGTTGAATAAGCCGATGTCACTCCGCCGATGACGGCAGCAGTGCCTGTGCCTGTTGAGGGTGTGATGGTATTACCTTCGAAAGTCCACTGTGTTATGGTTACCTGAGCATCGAGACGCAAGGCCATAAGAAGCAGCAGGATGAGAAACAAAGTTATTGACGTTGATTTTTTCATGGTAAAAAATGTTAAATTCTGTTATGTGGTCTGAAAACTAATGAGTTATATGAAAAGGTATCTGAGATTAAGATGGAAGCGATCTGATCCTTTAAGACAATATTTTTTGCAATGTCAATATTCGTGATGAACCGAGGGGGTTGTGGAAGACGCATAACTTGTCCGATTTGTTGATAACTTCATGCTGCTATCCGGGAATAGACATGGTCATTAAATTCTGGGTGCCTGATAAAAAAACAAAGTTAGTCACTTAAAGAGCAAAGGTCAAGAGTATGAAAAATGCCTGTCGAACATTTTTGATGACAAAACTGGCTATTTTTGCGATCTTTCTTGAGCGCTACATATGGCGTCCATTTACATTCATATTCCTTTTTGCCACCATAAGTGTCATTATTGTAATTTTTTTTCAATCGCTTCCAAGCGGCTTATAGCGGATTTTACACAAGCGCTTTTCGCAGAGATCCAGCAACAGAAAAAGTACCTGAGTGGACAGCAGATAGAAACCGTCTACTTTGGAGGAGGAACTCCGAGTTTGCCGGTAGCAGGGGATGTACACAGGATACTTCAGCAAATCAGGGATCATTTTGAGTTGGTGGAAGCACCTGAAATTACCCTTGAGGCAAACCCGGAAGATGTTAATCCGGAAAAGCTGGATGCCTGGAAGGAAACAGGCATCAACAGGCTAAGCATCGGAGTTCAGTCGTTTCGGGCTGCCGATTTGCACTACCTCGGTCGTGCACATACCGAAGAACAAACCCATAAAGCGATTGAACTTGCATTAAAGGCGGGATTTACCAATCTTTCAGTGGATCTGATCTATGGCATTCCCACGCTGAATCAAGCCGGATGGATCGAAAACCTGGACAAAATCATACAGTACAAAATTCCGCACCTGTCGGCCTATGCCCTTACAGTCGAGAAAAAGACCGCACTAGATTGGCACATTCGTTCCAATACACGCGAAAGGCCTTCAGATGAATTGCAGATTGAGCACTTTTCTCTCCTGCTGGAATGGGCTGATAAAAATGATTTCGAACAATACGAGATATCCAACTTCTGTATTCCACCCTATTATTCAAAGCACAATCGTGGCTACTGGAGCGGAAAGCATTACCTGGGCCTTGGTCCCTCAGCGCACTCTTTCAACGGGGTCTCAAGGCAGTGGAACGTCGCAAATCTCAGTTTGTATATTCAGCAACATCACGCCGGAATTCATAGGTTTGAATCAGAGGTACTTACACCAACCGACCATATTAACGAATATATAATGACCGCACTCCGCACATCCTTTGGGATCGATCTTTCATGTGTAACCCAAAGGTTTGGCGAAACTACGGCCAGTGAAATTCTTGCTGAGTCCATGCCATATGTAGCCTCAGGTCAGCTATTGCTCCAGGATGGTGTGCTGATGCTGACAAAAAAGGGCAAATTGTTTGCTGATGCGATTTCGGCCTCACTGTTTCGTAATGAGGGGTGAGGATTCGCTGCGTTTCCATTTTGCTTCGCCGAGGCCTGAGTCGAAGCTTCAGGCCAGTCATCTTCCGTATCGTTTATTTTTGCGGTGATCACATTTCTGCGATAAGGGCAATGATGCCGTGAGACTAAAAATTCTATCTTCGCAACTTCTTTCTGACAATGTTTCCGTTCATCGAAGGCATATTGCTGGGCTTGACCATGTCGCTGATCTTTGGACCGGCCCTGTTCACCTTATTGCAAACCAGTATCTACAGGGGCACCAAGGCGGGCGTGATGATTGCCATCGGTATTGTCATTTGTGATACTTTTATTGTGATGTTAAGCTATTTTGGAGTAGCACAATTTATTGAAGACCCCCGTAATCAGATGTTTTTCAGCATAATTTCGGGCATTATCCTACTGGTTTTCGGAGTATTTACTCTTACACGCCGAGCTCTTCCCCTGGACAAGACCAGAGAGATTCATGTGAAAGTACCCGGGGCTCTAACCCATCTCACCAAAGGGTTTTTCCTAAATATAGCCAATCCGTTGCTGTGGTTCTTCTGGCTTTCGCTCATGGTGGGGATCAGCTCAAACTATGCGGGAAAAACCAGCGCCATCATTTCATTTTTCAGTGGCGCCCTTTTGACCATCTTCGGCACCGATACAGCCAAAGTATTGATTGCCCAGCGCCTCAGACAATTTATCACCCATCACGTAATCTCCTGGATTAACCGAATCGTTGGATCTGTGCTGGTCATTTTCGGGATTGTGCTCATCGTGAGGGTGTTCTATACCGTAAAAATACCCGGGCTGAATTGACCCGGGCATTATGGATTCCTGATTCAGGATGAGTGTTTACCGCGGAAATCAGAAGTTGATAAGATCAACAGCTTCTGCTTTGATTTTTTCAGCATCTGGCAGGATAGCCTTTTCGAGTATGCGGTTAAAACCGACAGGGGTAAATGTGGCACCAACCCTACGCACCGGGGCATCCAGGTATTCAAACGCCTCAGAGGCAATTATCGCAGCAATTTCGCCACCAAAGCCGGCAAACATCTTATCTTCGTGAACTACCAGAGCTCGCCCGGTCTTTTTCACCGAAGACAGTATCGCTACCTTGTCGATCGGAATGAGCGACCGAATATCTATTACTTCAACCGACTTTCCTGACTCCTGTTCAATCTGTACCGCTGCCTGCAGACTCATATGGGTAGTATTACCGTAGGTGATAATACTTAGGTCCTTACCCTGACGTCGGATCAAGGCCTTACCGAAAGGCACTTCATAATCCTCGGGCACAATAGTTTCGGCAAGTGGGTCATTGTACAGAGCTTTAGGTTCAAGAAACAGGGTGGGTCCTTTGGAACGCATAGCAGTGCGAAGCAAGCCTGCAGCATCGTCGGCAAAGGAAGGATACACTATTCTGATGCCCGGTAAGGTAGACAGAGCGCCCTCTATGGTTTGCGAGTGATATAAGCCGCCGCCTATATATCCGCCCGATGCAAGCCTGACTGTCACATTTGGGGCAAAGGCGCCGTTACTTCGCCAGTAATCGTGGGTGAGTTCTACAAACTGCTCCATTGCTGGCCAGAAATAATCGGCAAATTCAGCTCCTTCGATCACTATCCGTATCTTATCGCTAAACCGGCTCATACCATTGGCTGTGCCAACGATAAAATCCTCCGCAATCGGAGCATTAAAGACTCTCTTGATGCCAAACTCCTTTTGCATGCCCTTGGAAACATTGAAGATTCCCCCCTTGTCGCGGTTGGCTATGTCCTGCCCCCAAAGAAATGTATCGGGGTTATACCTGAACTCTGCCTTGAGTGTTTCGTTAAGGGCAGTGATAAGCTTCATCTTTACACCGTTTTTTCCGTCATGAGTTCCTTCAGGATATTTAACGCTGACGTAGGGTTCTGGAATCACGAAGTTATGGATGGATTCAGGAGTGGGATCGGGCGAAGCCACCACTTTACGATGAGCTGAAAGTACTTCCTGCTGGGCTTCTCCATCAATAGCCGATAACTCATTCGCTGTGAATTTGCCAGATTTTATGAGCATAATCCTGTAACGTTCGAGCGGGTCAGACATCCTGGCACAATGTCGCTCAAAGTCATCGCGATACAGCTCATGACGATCCGAATTGGAATGACTGTGTATGCGGACACAGTTGGCGTGGACAATAACAGGTTCCTGTTTCTCAATGGCATGACGCTTGGCCTCGGTCATGGCATTCATGGAGTCAAAAACATTTTTGCCATCACAGTAGATGATACGCAAGTTTTTGAACCCCCTAAAGTTTTCGGCTACCTGGTAGTTGGCAGTCTGATCACGCTTGGGTACCGAAATACCGTATTTGTTGTCCTGAAATACGAATATAACGGGCAACTTTTCATTGCTTGCTCCGTTAATGGCTTCGTAAACATATCCTTCGCTCACTGATGATTCGCCCTGCGAGCTGATAGCCACGCCTTTGTGGCTGTATTTTTTCATAGCACGGCCAACCCCAGTGGCATGAAGAGTATGATTTCCGGTAGCCGAAGAAACATTGTGAATATTCCATGCCGGTTTGGCAAAGTGGTTACTCATGTGTCGCCCGCCGCTGGCTATATCACCGGCCTTACTGATTCCGTTAAGTATGACCTCTTCGGCTGTAAGCCCGGCAGAGACGGCAGTGAGCATGTCACGATAGTACGGAAAAAGGTGATCGGTGTTGCGATCGAAAACCTGCCCGATGGCTAGCTGGATACCGTCATGTCCGGCATAAGGGGCGTGGTATGACCATCCAAGGGCTTGCTTCAGGTAATTAGGAGCCCGATCGTCGAGCTTGCGGCCTAATACCATGAGTTTATACCATCGCAACAGGGTTTTTCTATCGGTGGTTTCAAGACTGTAGGAGCTACTTTTACTCATAATTCTATGACTAATGATTTCTTATTCACGGAAAGACTTAAACAGCAATGCCATTGAAATGTTCATTGGCAAAACTCATGAAAAGCAAGTCTGCAGTAGATTACTGCCGAACTATTCTGAAATCACCGGAGTCGAATATTCTGATCATTGTGCTGGGCTTGGTCTGATTCACCTGGTCGTGATACAAACCCACCACATAGTCCACGCTTTTTCTTATCTGTGGAGATATCTTACTGAAAAGCAACGCTGGCGGTTCATTGCTCACATTGGCACTGGTACTTACTATCGGCCTGTCGAAAGCTTTGATAAGGGTTTTGCAAAACTCATCGCTTGCAATACGTATGGCAACGCTATTGTCGGCCGCCACAACGTTGCGGGCCAGATTGCGGGCGTGGTTGTAGATGATTGTCAGTGGTTTATCTACCGAATCCAGCAGATCGTATGTGATGTCAGGAACCTTTTCAACGTAATTGGGCAGTTTAGCGACATCATCGAGCAATATAATCAGGCTTTTCCATTCGGCCCGCTGTTTGATTCTAAACACTTTCTCAACTGCCTTGAAGTTGGTAGCATCGCAACCAATGCCCCATATGGTATCAGTGGGGTAGAGGATGGTGCCACCGTTTCGTAACGTTCTCAGGCTGTTTTCTATTTCTTTCTCGAGAAAACTCATAATAATTGTTCAGGCTCTTTCACGGATTTGGTAATACACGGATGAGTTGATGGAGGCTGATGAGGTGTGCGCAGTTAAAATGTTTTTCCGGGCACCCGCGCTTTCCATGGAGGCCGCAAGGACGACAGGTAAGTTCCATGGGTGCTTCTATAATATAGGACGATGCAGATGTGGGACCGAATCCAAAGTACGGAACGGTAGAGCAGAATATGGCTGCCACGGGGGCATTTACTCCAGAGGCCAGGTGCAGCGGCGCTGAGTCATTGACATAGTTCATAACAGCATCTTTCATCAATGCTGCGGATTGCAAAAAAGTCAGTTTGCCGGACAAGTTATGGATGGTGTTTTTCGCTGTGATAGAGGCAAGTTCGCTGCACAATCCCGCGTCTGTCTCACTTCCGATTAGGCAAACCGAAAAATATGGAGTTATTTCCCGGATAAATTCAGCCCATTTTTCCTTCGGAAATTGTTTGGTTGGCCACACTGATGCGGGTGCGATGCAAACATAAGGCCGTTGCTTGTATCTGATAACCACATCAAAATCAAAATTACTCGGATAAATTTTGGTTAAATATTTGCTCTTTTCCTGATCTGAAATCACTTTTCCGGTTACTGCATCAACTAGTGCCAGATTTCTTTCAGTTTCGTGTATGGTGTGTGCAGGTGTGCCGACTTGGTGCCCCACGCTGTAAGTAAATGCCCGGGAAAAGGGGTTTTTGCGAAAACCCACCGTGATAGTAGCACCCGAAAGAGCCGTCAACAAGCCGGTACTCGCAAAACGCTGTAAATTGAACACCAGATAATACTGCTGGGAGCGTATTTGGCTGATAATCTTCAATAGGTTACGGTATTTGTTTTTTTTCTTTTCCCATATCCATACCCTGTTCAAAAAGGGATGGTTGGCGAAAACGGCTTCATTGCCTTTGCGCAAAACGAAATCGATGTTTGCCTTCGGGTATAATTCTTTCAGCCGCTCGAGCAACGCCGTAGCAAGCACAACATCTCCGATAAAAGCGGTTTGAATCACCAATATTTTCGTTGCGCCATTCATGCAGCGGTTGTGTAAGAAAGTTGTGATGTTATACTGCAACATCAAAATCCCTGAGAGCGTCATTGAGTGATGTCTTCAGGTCGGTGGATGGCTGCCTTTGCCCGATGATAAGAGCGCAGGGAACCTGATACGTGCCGGCCGGGAAATATTTTGTATAACCACCCGGGATGACGACGGATCTTGGTGGTACATAACCTTTGTACTCTGTGGGCGAAGGGCCAGTGACGTCAATAATTTTGGTTGACCCGGTTATCACCACATTAGCTCCAAGCACAGTTTCCTGTCCGATATGAGCCCCTTCGACGATTATGCAGCGGGAACCGACGAAACAGCCATCCTCGACAATCACAGGGCTTGCCTGTACCGGTTCAAGTACACCTCCGATCCCAACCCCGCCACTCAAATGGACATTTTTTCCAATTTGGGCACATGACCCTACCGTAGCCCAGGTATCGACCATGGTGCCGCTATCCACAAAAGCACCAATATTTACATACGAAGGCATCAGAATTACTCCTGGTGCGATATATGATCCGTAGCGGGCAACGGCATGAGGCACTACCCTTACACCAAGCTGTTTGTAATTTCGCTTGAGGGGAATCTTGTCAAAAAATTCAAATGGTCCTACCTCGGTCACTTGCATCTGGCTCATTGGAAAATACAGAATCACCGCCATCTTGACCCATTCATTAAGCGTCCATTGTCCGTTTTCATTGGCTGCAACCCTGAGTTCGCCCTTATCGAGTAGGTCTATCACGTGGCTAATGGCAAGGCGGGTAGGCTCATCGGATAATTTCTGCCTGTCGGTCCATGCTTCTATTATCAGTTTTTTGATTTCCTCCATCATTGTTTAGGTTTCTAACTTCAAAAATACTCATTATTGGCTGATAGGTTAAGCATTTTGGCTAATTTTGCAGCCAAATTAAGAGCATTTGGGCCGAATACTAGCCATTGATTATGGACGCAAACGCTCGGGGATAGCTGTCACCGACGAGATGCAGTTGATTGCCAGTCTGCTCACCTCCCTGCCTTCATTCAAGGTATTGGAGTTCTTATGGGAGTACATGACACATGAAAAGGTGGATTGTGTGGTGATTGGCGAGCCCCGTACCTTGAACAATCAAGCCTCGGAAGCTGTTATTTACATCGAGCCATTCGTGAAAGAATTACGAAAGAAATTTCCAGATCTCTTGATTGAACGGATGGATGAGCGATTCACCTCAAAAATTGCCTCTGAGGCCATCCTTCGGGCGGGCTTGACCAAGAAAGCAAGGCGAGACAAATCGCTGGTCGACGGGGTGAGTGCCGTGCTTATTCTTCAGTCGTGGCTCGAACAAACAAAAATGAAAGCATCCAGACTATGATAATTCCAGTTGTTGCTTACGGCCATCCCAGCTTGCGTAAAGTAGCCGCAGAAATAAGCCCTGATTACCAAGGTCTTTCAGAACTTATCAGTAATATGTTCGAAACCATGTATGCCTCAGCTGGTGTTGGGTTAGCCGCTCCACAGGTAAATCGCCCCATTAGGCTATTTTTGGTCGACGCCTCTCCCTTTGCAGAAGATAACCCTAATCTTCAGGGTTTTAAGAAAGTGTTTATTAATCCGAGGATCATCGAAGAGTCGGGTGAGGAATGGGTTTACAACGAAGGATGCCTGAGCCTGCCCGACCTGCACGAGGATGTAACGCGCAAAAGCAAAGTCCGGCTGCAATATTTCGATGAAAACTTCCAGAGGCACGATGAGGTTTTTGATGGTATGGCTGCACGAATCATTCAACACGAATACGACCATCTCGAAGGCGTACTCTTTGTTGACAGGATCAACCCGCTCAAACGTATGCTCCTCAAACGAAAACTCACGGATATCTCAAAAGGCATGATTGACGTTTCCTACAAGATGGTATTTCCCTTGCTCAAAAAACGTACCGCATAATCAGAGCTTCAATGACAGTTAAAACTTTATCATTTGCCATCGTCATTTTACTTTTTTACTTCATGACCTCATGCTCATGGCAAAAAGATCGCCACTTCAATAAGGTTAAAGCGCTTGAAAATGAAGTCTTTGAAAGTAATTCAGGCACCTTTAGCCGCGAAAAAATGGAAGCACTGGTGGAGGCCTATGTCAGTTATGCTAGCAAATATCCTCAGGATACCACCGCTCCTGCATTTCTTTTAAGCGCATCGAACTTGTCAATGAATTTCGGAATGCCTGAGCGGGCTGAAGAGTTCTTAAACAAAATCCTTCTCGAATATCCGGCATTCAGGCGTGCTCCTGAAAGCCTTTTTATGCTTGGATTTATTTATGAAAATTTCTACAGAAATTTCGTTCAGGCCAGAGAATACTACTCATTTTTCATTGAAAAATACCCTGACCATGAGCTGGCCGATGACGCCGTTCTTGTGATTAAGGATTTGGGTAAAACGGCGGACGAATTGATCGAAGGATTTGAAAAGAAAGTGGATTCGGTTGCTGTCAGAGCGGACTAAACTCCTCATCAAGCAGAGCCTTCAACTCCACTATCGATACATCGGTTCTCAGTTCACCTTCCTTGCAGAATGATATTTTCCCTGTCTGCTCCGAAACGGTGATGGCAACCGCATCGCTTCGCTCGGTAATCCCTATGGCCGCCCGATGTCTTAAGCCCAGATGTGCCGGCAAGTCTTCACTGATAGAGACAGGTAGGACGCACCGGGCTGCATTAAGACGGTTATCGATGATGATGAGCGCTCCGTCGTGCAAGGGGCTGTTTTTGAAGAAAATGCTTTCAATCATTTGCTCGGTGATGCGTGCATCAAGCAATTCGCCGGTTTCGACATACTCGGCTAGTGCATTGTTTTGTGCAAGCACAATAAGGGCGCCGGTCTTGGACGAGGACATCCGATTGCATGCATTCACAATTGGCATGATATCAAGGAGTCTGCCCTGGTTCACATCAACTTTCCAGAAGAAAAAACGACGTCTCCGGCGGTTGATAAACGTTGGATTACCCAGCATGAGCAGAAACTTCCTGATTTCGGGCTGAAATACGACGATGAGGGCAATGAACCCCACACTGATAAATGCGCCAAGTATCTCGCTCAGCAACTCCATTTGAAGTATCCTTACGATACGCCAGGCAACAAAAATGGCGACAATGCCCAGGAAAATCCGAATTGCCGCTGTTCCCTTGACCAGATTGTAGATTTCGTAAAGCAGAAAGGCAACAAGCAGGATATCAACAACATCGAGCATTCGGACTTTTATGAACAGGTCAATCATAGGAATGTACAAAAAAATATGTGGAGTTATGACTGGATAGTAACGTGGGTTTGTTGATAATATTCTAACAAACGCTTAGCTTCGACTGCTTCTTTCACATCATGTACCCTCAGAATATCAGCGCCATTCATCAGGGCAATGGTGTTGAGCACCGTGGTTCCGTTCAGCGACTCACGGGCTGTAATTCCCAGAGGCTTAGAAATCATCGATTTGCGCGAGAATCCCACCAGCAGGGGGTAACCCAGCGAGGTAAATGTCCTTAGAGCGGATAAGAGTGTGTAATTATGCTCCAGAGTTTTGCCGAATCCGAATCCTGGATCAATTGCTATGCTTGTTATGCCTGCTTCCGAAGCCAGTTTAGCCTGCTTTCTCAAAAAATCAAACACCTCCTCCTCTATGTTCTTGTAGACGGGTTTTTGCTGCATCACCGAGGGTTTTCCCTGCGTATGCATGATTACGTATGCAGCATCATGTGCAGCTACTGTCTTCATCATGGCTTCATCAAAAGTTCCGCCTGATATGTCATTTATCATGTCGGCACCGCCTAATAGCGCCTCTGCAGCAACAGCCGATCGGTATGTATCCACAGAGATAAAAGCATCCGGGAAAGCCTTGCGCAAATTCTGCAGTGAAGGTATCAAACGGTGCATTTCTTCCGATTCACTTATCTCAACCGCCCCCGGACGTGTCGACATTGGACCCAAGTCTAGTATCGTGGCCCCTTCTGCAAGCATACGTGCAGATACCTCAACTGCCCGCTCAGCTGTGTAGCGGCTGCCATGGTAAAATGAATCGGGGGTGAGGTTAATGATGCCCATGACAACGGTGCCACTTGAATAGATCTGTCTTTTATTGGATCGGATGCTTACCACAATTAGGAAATTTAATACTTTTAGGGTGTAAAATCAGAAACTAGAGAAGGCAAAGTAATTCTGAATAGTCTCTTCCTAAATATTTTATTTTGAGGTCATTCCGGCTTTGTCGTCTGTTTTGCTAAAATACAAATATTCCAATGAATAACACCCTCGAGAGTTTTGACAACATCATAACGAAATGCCGTCGGGTTTTTATGGAGAAAATGCGGGATTACGGAACTGCCTGGAGAATTTTGCGTACCCCTTCGCTAACCGATCAGATTTTTATCAAAGCAAAACGCATACGCAGCATCGAAGAAAAGGGTGTTAGCCTGGTAAACGAAGGTATTGAATCGGAGTTCATCGGCATCATCAACTATTCGCTCATGGCGCTCATTCAGCTTGAACTGGGCGTAGCCGACGAAGCAAACCTTAATCAAGACAAAGCCCTGGATGCCTACCTCCGGTACACAGCTAACGCAAGGCAGCTGCTCTCAAGGAAGAATCACGACTATGGCGAAGCCTGGCGTGATATGCGACCTGGCTCATTTACCGATATCATACTCATGAAACTGCTTAGGATCAAGCAGATAGAAGATAAAAAAGGCGAAACCCTGGTATCTGAGGGAATTGACGCAAACTACTATGACATTATCAACTACTCTGTTTTTGCGCTCATCAAGCTCGAGGAATAAGAAAACCTGCTACCCAACAAATGATATAGTTTGATCATTACAAATGAAAAAATTGCCATGAAAACTTTTTCTTTGATTAGCCGCTGGTTTGTCGGGTTAGTGTTTATTTTTTCCGGTTTTGTTAAGGGAATTGATCCGCTGGGTACCGCCTTCCGCATCGAGGATTATCTAGTGGCCTATCAGCTTAACGCACTTATTCCTTTTTCTCTGGCACTATCTGTTTTCCTTTGCACCGTTGAGTTTTCGCTTGGATTGGCTCTCATACTCAATATTATTCCCAGAATCAGCCGATGGCTCCTGCTGCTGATGATGTCATTTTTCACTTTGCTTACCTTCTACGATGCCATTTATGAACCTGTTCCCGATTGCGGGTGCTTTGGCGATGCCATTGTGCTGACCAATTGGCAGACATTCTACAAAAACATCGTACTCATGGTGCCGACAATGTACCTATTATTTGAAATCCGAAGGCAACCCCGGAAGGTTAGGCCGCTGTATGAATGGCCCGTGTTATGTATGATTTTCTTTGCATTTATCCTTTTTTCGCTCTATAATTATCGCAATCTGCCGGTCATCGACCTTTTGGCGTGGAAGGTGGGAAACAACATGGTGCCTGAACGCACCTTGCCTGTAGAGTATTACCTGACCTATCGCAACAAGGAAACGGGTGAAATAAAGGAATACCTTTCGCCAAACTACCCATTCAACGATGCGGCCTGGGTAGCATCATGGGAGTTTGTTTCGAGACGCGTGGTTGATCCCAATCCTGCACCTCCAATCAATCTACAGGTATTCGATTCCTCATCCATCGATGTTACTGAAAGCATTCTCAGGAATCCGGAATATCAGTTTGTGTTCGTGGCCTGGAAAATCGAAGATGTAGATTCGGAAAAACTTGTGGCCATGAATGATTTTTTTCTGAAGGCTGAAGCCGCAGGCCACTCATTTGTAGCCATTGCAAATAACCTCCAATCAGCTAACCTTAAGCGACAAGAATTGAACCTTGATTACGATTTCTTATTGGCTGATCCAGTGGAGTTAAAGATTATGTTACGTTCGAATCCCGGATTGCTCCTGCTGAAAAATGGCGTAGTCGTGGATAAATGGAGCTACCGTAATTTTCCTGCATTCGAAAACCTGAGCCTCGAGCAATGACATGTGCAGTAAACGATCGAAACTTGAACTGAAATGACAGGTTTCGTCGCCAGAAGACTGGCATATGGATTTTTGGTGCTTTTCGGAGTAATTACCGTCTTGTTTTTATTATTCAATATCTTACCTGGAGATCCGGCCCGCATGATGCTTGGCCAACGTAGTGATATTGCTTCGGTGGAGGCTATTGAAAAGGATCTGGGATTACATCGCCCTTTGCTGGTGCAATATGCAAACCTTCTGAATGATCTTTCTCCTCTGTCGTGGTACAGCACGACAAAGCAGGAGGGGTACTGGTTTCTGGATACCGAAAAATATTCACCTCTTTTAGAGCTTATCCACACTGGCAACGGAGGTGTCATCGTGCTCAAAAAGCCCTATATGCGCCGGTCATACCAAAGCCAGAGAGAAGTGACCGATATTGTCACCTCTGCGTTTCCTAACACCGCCATACTGGCTATAACCGCAATGGCCATAGCCATAGTTTTAGGATTGGGATTAGGCATCCTTTCGGCACTGCACCCCAACAGCTGGATCGACCGCACAGCAATGGTGTTTTCAGTCCTGGGGATGTCAGTTCCGTCTTTTTTTGCAGCGATACTGTTTGGATGGATTTTTGCCTTTGTACTGGCCGACTACACGGGGCTTAACATGTTTGGTAGCTTGTATTCGGTGGACGATTTGGGCAGAGGTCAGTATCTGGAGCTAAAGAATCTGATTCTTCCTGCAATTACCTTAGGAGTCAGGCCATTGGCGGTCCTTTCCGGTTTGATGCGAAATTCAATGCTCGAGGTGCTATCACAGGACTACATTCGCACTGCCTACGCCAAAGGACTCAGCCGTAACAGGGTCGTTTACAGGCATGCGCTTCGCAATGCGTTGAACCCTGTGATAACTTCGGCATCCGGATGGCTGGCGTCATTGTTCTCCGGTGCTGTTTTTGTTGAGTATGTATTCGACTGGAAAGGACTGGGATCCGTCATGGTCGACGCCCTCGAAAAGTATGATTTCCCGGTGATCATGGGCGCTGTATTGTTTATTTCTGTTATTTTGATACTGATAAACCTGATAACGGATATCGCCTATGGATGGCTAGATCCAAGAATACGAAGTACCTGATTATTAACCAATGATCAATCAATGAAAACCAAAAGAGGAAAAATAGTTGCCGGAAACTGGAAAATGAACAAAAACTTTGACGAGGCTGAGGAGTTGATGTATGACATTTCGGACGGCCTCGATCAAAACCCGGTCGAAAATGTGACGGTGGTCGTTTGCCCGCCATTTCCGTATCTTGAGATGATTTACGACATTGTTCGCGGAAGTGGCATTTACACCGGTGGGCAGAATATCAGCCATATGGCATCGGGGGCTTACACCGGAGAGATATCGGCTCCGATGCTCAGGTCAGTTGGTGCCGAATTTGTTATTGTTGGCCACTCCGAGCGAAGGGAATATTTCGGCGAAGGGGATATCCTGATTGGTCAAAAAGTAGTGATGGCATTGCAAAACGACCTCGTGCCGATTTATTGTTGTGGCGAGAAGCTGGATGAACGAAATTCGGGAAAACACTTTGATGTAGTCAGAAATCAGGTTGAAACAGCACTCTTCGGATTGGATGCTAACGACTTTAGTAGGGTCGTGATTGCATACGAGCCGATTTGGGCAATAGGAACAGGGGTGACTGCCACTCCCGGTCAGGCACAGGAAATGCATGCTTTTATCCGTGAAATTTTTGGCCGGCGCTATGGAAAAAAGGTTGCAGGTGAAATGATTATTCTGTATGGCGGAAGCTGCAATGCGGCCAATGCCCGAAGCCTTTTTGCCAATCCCGATGTGGATGGTGGACTGATAGGAGGTGCTTCTCTGAAGCCTGAAGAGTTTCTGTCCATCATCCGTTCCTTTTAAGCAATAATCTAACTGTCAACATGGAATACACCGAGGTCAGAATTAACGTGGCAGATAATGAACGCCTGCGCGGGCAACTGATGGCCACAATGCTTGAAAAGGGTTTTGATAGTTTTCAGGAAACCCATGATCAACTCATAGGCTATATTAGTCACGAAATGCTTGATTCCGATATCCGCGAGGCAGTTGCAGCCGCTTCGGGCGGGCAGGCTGTAGTGGAGCAAGTACTAGACCTTCCTGATCAGAACTGGAATGCACTATGGGAGAGCAATTATTCGCCTATATTGGTGGGTAACCGTTGTTTGGTGCGGGCTCCTTTTCATGCCAAACCCAATGTCTCAAGCATTGCCTATGATATCGTCATTCAACCGAAAATGTCTTTTGGAACCGCCCATCATGCCACAACCAAGCTCATGATTGAGTATCTGCTCGATGAACTTCTTAGTGGAAAATCCCTGCTCGACATGGGGACGGGGACAGGCGTTCTGGCAATACTCGCCCACATGAAAGGGGCATTCGAAATTACGGCAATTGACATTGATCCGTGGTCGTACGAAAATGCGACGGAGAATTTTAAGCGCAATCATGCTCCTGTCATTCAGCTTATACAGGGAGATGCTTCGTCTATTCCTGACCGTTGCTTTGACTACATACTCGCCAACATAAACAGAAATATTCTGCTTATTGATATTCCTGCCTATGATGCACATCTTGCTAAAGGTGGGATGGTTCTGTTGAGTGGATTCTATGCTCAGGACATTGAAACAATACAAAATGTTGCTGGTAAGGTGGGATGGGAACGGATTGCTTCAAAGACGATGGATGACTGGTGTGCACTTAAGTTTGTGAAGGTACAATAACGACCTGCTGTCCTGCATTAAAAATCAATGAAGGGCAAATTACATATTTATGCCTTAACCCTGCTGCTATCAGCAGGCAGTGTAGCTGTTGCCCAGGATATTAAAAATTTCTCAGGCGACCCAGTCATCTTTCTATCCGAAGTCGAGTCATATTTTAACAAGTTCCCTCCCGTCGATCGTTCAAATTCCCAAGTGGTTTTGAATAATTTAAAACAGATGTTTACTGGTGGTATATTTACTTCCTCTCATCAACTTTCAATTATTGGCATTTCGAACCAGATGCTGGTGAATGGCTATAGGCCGCAACCTTCTTTCGTATTATTTTATTCCGGTTTGATGGCATACAAAACACGCTATTCTGATTTATCAGGACTGGAAGGGTGGTTGCGCACGGTTGAGCAACAAGTGGTTCTCGCACCTGCACGTCAGCTTCAGAAATACCTGGAGTTCAGTGTGACTTTTTTTCGTAACCGCATCCTCTCTGGCGATACGGGATATAAATGGCTCATCCGGGCCGAGAGGGCAACGTTTGTTGCTGACACTACTCCGGCTGTTCGCTTCAGTGATGCATCTATCAGTTGTGTGTCAGTGCGCGACAGTATCGTGATAAACGAAGCCACAGGAACATATTATCCACTATATGATCTTTGGATTGGGAATAAAGGAAGAGTTAATCTGAAAAGGAGAGAAGACCAGCTGGAGTCATGGATTTCATTACTGTCCTACAAAATTCAAACCCGGCGCTCTTCATACCGCGCCGATACGGCTATACTTACTTTGCCGAAATATTTTAGGCAACCAGTGATCGGCAGTTTTTCCGACCAGTTAAATGCTTCCAACCCCGCTTCAGGAAGCATGTATCCAAAATTCCGAACCTTCAGCCATGATCATATAATTCGTAATGTGTTTGAAAACATAAGTTTCCAGGGAGGGTTTTCCGTTGAAGGAGACCAGTACATAGGATGGGGTCTACCGGAGAAATCAGCCACTGTGATTATCATAACACCTTTTAAATCAACCTTGTATCTTCGCTCAGCCAGTTTTGTCTTTCGTGATGGACAAATGAATTCCGGCAAGGCGGTTCTTTCTTTGCATTTTGAAGGCGACTCTATATACCACCCTCAGCTCAGCATCCGGTATAACGATGAGGAAAAGACACTCATGATGATGCGTATGGGGGAGGGCATTGCCAGAAACGGTTTTTTGGACAGCTATCATAAACTCGATATCTATACTGATGCGGTGTCCTGGAAACTTCCGCAAGCGTATATGGAATTTGGGGCTATACTTAGCTTCGATCGTAGCAACAAAGCCCTTTTCCGATCCTCCAATGCTTTCAATACCGAACAGTATCTCGATCTGATCGGTATCGAAAAAGTGAACCCTGCTGTGACAGTATACAACTTTTCGCGCAACCGAAGGTCGAATTTCTTTAACCATGAGTTACTGACCGCTGCAATGAAGCTAGACCATGCGCAGATTGTTGCTTTACTTATCAAACTGGCCAACCTCGGTCTTGTCGATTTTACACCACAAACAGGAACAGTAAGAGTGCTTGACCGTATGAAGCACTACGTGGACGCCTATAACAAAAAGGCTGATTACGATGTGATAGAGCTTACCTCCGAGGTCAAAGACAAGATCAATGCCCGGCTTGACCTTAAATCATTTGAACTGAGGATCATCGGTTTGTCACAGGTAAGGCTGAGTAGTCAACAGAACGTGGTCGTGTATCCCGTCAACAACGAGATATTGGTAAAGAAAAACCGTGATTTCACGTTTGCCGGAAGAATTGAAGCCGGCTTATTCGTTTTCAATGCAAGCCAGGCAGCTTTTATATATGACAAGTTCAAGTTCAGCTTATCAAAAATTGATTCCATCACCTTCAAAGTGCCGGTCCCTGTATCGACCCCAACTGAGAAACAAAATTATGAGAGGGTCAGGACTATCCTATCTGATTTGAGCGGCGAGGTTCTGATTAGTCATCCGAACAACAAGTCAGGGCTTCAGATTCAGCCGCAATATCCCAAATTTGTGGCCACCACCGAGTCCTACGTCTACTTTGATCAGCCCCACATTCAGAAAGGGGTGTATAGGCGCGATAAATTTTACTTTCTAATCAGGCCTTTTACCATCGATAGCCTGAACAGCTTCACTACACAGGGCATCAGGTTCAACGGATATCTGTTCAGCAGCGGGCTCCTGCCCGAAATAAAAGAACCACTCATGGTGCAGAAAGATTATTCGCTTGGATTAATCCACAAAATTCCAACGGCCGGAATACCCCTCTACGATGGCAAAGGGCGTTTGTACGGCGATTTATCGCTTTCCACCGATGGGTTAAAAGGAAAGGGAAAAGTAGAATGCCTTTCTGCTTCCGTACATTCCATGGACATACTGATGCATCCCGATAGCCTGATGGCTGCTGTGGATGACTTCAGTCTCGGAGGAAAGGCCAAGCCTGGGTACCTGCCCGACGTTCAGGCAAAAAATATCACCCAGGTCTGGATTCCAGGTTCGGATATGTTGAAGCTGCAAAGCGGGTCAAATGACTGGTTGTACGCCTACCAGAATCAGGCAGTAATCAAAGGTGGGGTCAGGCTCAGGCCTGACTCTCTGACAACCGACGGAACCATTGAAATCAATAATGCCCGTTTTTCAGGCACTGCTGTGCTTGACCAATCCCAAATTAAAGGAAAAGGGTCGGTTCAGCTCTCCACAACGGAAGGAAAAATTTATTTCCGAACCACCGGTGCCACATTCAGCTATGATACACAGATGCGACAGGGCATCTTCGGGCTGGACAAACCGGAGCAGTACGCCGAACTCCCTGTCAGCCAGTATCGCACCAATCTTACGTCATACAGATGGGAACCTGATTACAAAGAATTATATATCACTTCCGAACAAGAAGAGTTACTGCACAAGGGTAGGAGCAACTCGTTCGCATCAACAAATCCCGGACAGGGTGGCCTGGGTTTCGCTGCAGGCAGTGCGCGTTACGATATTTTTGATCATACTTTGTACATCGATGAAGTGAAAAGCATTCATAGCGGCGACGCACTTATCGTGCCGGGTAACGGTAAACTTACGATAGGGGCGGATGCCAGGATTGACAAGCTTAAACAAGCCCAGCTTATCGCAGATACCACTAATAAGTTTCACAGAATCTATGATGCCGAAGTGGAAATCCTCTCCGGAAAAGCATATCAGGCCAGCGGAACCTATTATATTCCTGTTGGGGATAGTCGCATGCAACCGGTGTTTTTTCAGAAAATTGCCCCCGGCACGGACGGCGTTAGCTCCGGCACAGCCTCAATAGCAGATGCACCTCTTGCAATTAACAATCATTTTACTTTCAGGGGTGACCTGAGCTTTAATGGCAACGTGGCCGGATTTACTTACAATGGCGCCTACTCGATCAGCAACCCTTGTCTGTCCGCCCCTGCCGAATGGGTCAGATTCAGCGGACAGGTAAACCCTGAGGATGTAAGGTTGCCTGTGACCGATCCTTTGAAATCACTAGCCGGGGAACCTCTGGCAGCAGCTATGGTACTTGGACTCGGAAATCAGAAGATCTATCCGGCCTTTTTAGGGAAGAAAGAATTGAACAGCGACCAGAGTCTCACCTCGGTAGCTGGCACTATCAGCGAGGATCCAAAGCTTCCTGGCTACATCATCCGACGAAATACAGGGTCTATGGAGAGCGATGCGGGCATCGAATGGATGAGCCTGAACACGGACAAATGCATCGTAAAAGCCAAAGGATTGATAGATCTTGGTGGATTATGGGGGCAATTCAAAATCATTTCATTAGGTGATATCGAACACCACATGATCAACGATTCGACCACCCTGAACATTTTTGTTTCAATGGATTTTTACTTTGCCGCCGAAGCCATGAAGCTTATGGCAGGTAAGATAAATTCCTTCAACCTTAAGGGAGTTGAAATAGGTTCAACCCACTTTTTTGAGGGCCTGAAAGAACTAGCTGGCATCGAGTCTGCACGCATGATCGATGACGAGCTTAAGGCATATGGAACCTTCAGGCGTTTTCCTCAAAACCTGCCTCAGAAAATGATACTGAGCGAACTCAAAATGAAATGGAATAAAATAACCCGCTCGCTGACAAGCGTCGGCCCCATCGGTGTGTTTTCCGTCAATGGCAACTTCATAAACAAATATGTTCCGGGCCATGTCGAAATCGTCCGCCGAAGATCGGGCGACATCATCAACGTCTATCTTGAACCCGATCGGAATGAGTGGTATTTTTTCAGTTACAGCACAGGCGTGATGCAGGCTGTTTCCTCAAACCAGGAATTCAATAACATGATTTACAATCTTAAAGAACAAAAACGTAAACTAAAAACCGTTTTCGGACAGGAGCCGTATCAGTTCATTATTTCCTCTGCTGCCACCCGTAATGCTTTTTTGCGTAGGATGCGTGCCAACTAATCAGGCTGCTGTTGATGGCTGGTTAATAAAAAGTTTTTTTCCCACATGGGTTGTTTTGACAACTATGCCTTTTTAATGTATTTTTGTCCTAACGTTGAACCGATAAAACCTAAATTATGAAGTTTATTGTCTCTAGCACCTTATTACTCAGGAATCTCCAGGCTATCAGCGGTGTGTTAAGCACCAGCAGTGCGTTACCGATACTTGAGAATTTCCTGTTCGAACTTGACAACTCCACCTTACGCATTACCGCCAGCGATCTTGAAACTACCATGACTGTTTCAGTGCCACTTTCCATGGCTGAAGATGGAGGTTCGGTAGCAGTTCCGAGCAAGATTCTGCTTGAGACACTTAAGACCCTACCCGATATTCCTGTTACAGTCACCATAGATACACAAAAAAATTATACCATCGAGTTGCTCACCGGTGAAGGGAAGTTCAAACTCGCCGGACAACCGGGCGACAATTATCCACGCCCGCCAGTTATGGAGGACATTACCTCTCTCACGGTTGATTCTGCACTCTTAGCTGAGGCTATCAGCAAAACCATCTTTGCCGCCGGCAATGATGAGCTCAGGCCGGTAATGTCTGGAGTGTTCTTCGAGGTGACACCCGATGATCTTACTTTCGTTGCCACAGATGCGCATAAATTGGTGCGTTACCGCCGCACCGACGTGCAGGCCAGTGAATCCGCCTCTTTCATTTTCCCTAAAAAGCCTCTGAACCAGCTGAAGAATTTGTTTGCTACCGAAGATCTTCCGGTGCGCCTTGAATACAACAGCACCAATGCATCATTCAGTTTTAAGAATTTCCATCTCATCTGCCGGCTTATTGATGGTAAATACCCAAACTATGAGGCTGTGATTCCTCGTGATAATCCAAAGAAACTCACCATTGAGCGTGGCATTTTCCTGAACGCTATCCGCCGGGTTTCCATTTTCGCCAACCAGTCTACCCACCAGATAAGGCTTTCGATAACCGGACAGGAACTGACACTTGCTGCCGAAGACATCGATTTTGCAAATGAAGCGCGCGAAAGACTTTCCTGCCACTACGTAGGTGATGATCTTGAAATTGGATTCAACTCGAGGTTCCTCCTCGATATGATCAATAATGTAGATACCGCGGAGCTCAGGCTTGAGATGTCGGAACCCAACCGCGCCGGGATACTTCTTCCGGTGAACGCCGAAGACGAGCATGAACATCTCCTGATGCTGGTAATGCCGGTGATGCTGGTGTAACTTAAATAACACTTACTAACAACCGGGTACCGGCAGCTGTGTCGTTGATTTGATAGCATGTAATCTGTAACATTAATATCGTTGATATGAAAAAGCCTCTCTTTCTCTCGGTTGTAATCCTAGCCATAGGTTTTATCGCCTCTCTGATACTTTCCTGCGACAAAGAACTACTTTCACTCTCTGTACCTATTGCCAAGGAATTCGACTTTACGGTGGATTCCGTGAATTTTAAATCTACCGATAAGTTGCTTTATCAAACATCCACTGATATCAACATCGAACAGGCTATCCGCGACTATGGGGGCAACCCTAACCTACTGAAATCCGGAAATGTGAAATCGGTTGAAATTCAGGTCATCGAACCAGCCTCACTGAATCTGAGCCCGTTCAGTGCGCTGCGTGTCACGGTACAAAAAACAGGGGCTGCCGAAACCGACATAGCTTCTGCCTCCGTAACCAATGCCCAGGCCCGAAGTATTACGCTTACAGTTACACCCAATCAGGAGGCGCTGGACTATCTTAAACAAAGCAGCAGTTTTTTTGTGAGGGTATACGGTACCATGGCGTTAAAGATGCCCACGAAGACCAATATTTTCCGGCTCGTCATTAAGTGGAACCTAAAGGTTGGATTATAAAAAAACCACCTTTACCAGGTGGTTCTTATGCACATTTTCGTTTCAGGCTATGCCAGCGTGGGTCCTGAGGCGACCAATCGCTTGCCTTCGGCAGTGTCGGTATATTTCTCGAAATTGTCAATGAAGCGTTTTGCAAGGTCTTTTGCCTTGTCATTCCACTCCGACGAGTTGCCGTAAGTATCCCGGGGATCAAGAATTCCCGGGTTGACGCCAGGCAATTGTGTGGGCACCTCGAGGTTAAAATAAGGAATCATTTTTGTGGGAACGTGATCTATGCTACCGTCAAGAATAGCATCGATGATGGCGCGAGTGTCTTTGATCGAGATCCGCTTTCCACTTCCATTCCAGCCCGTGTTCACCAGGTAGGCTTTTGCTCCTGCAGCATCCATCCGCTTTACCAGTTCCAGCGCATATTTGGTTGGATGGAGCGCCAGAAAGGCATTACCAAAACAGGCCGAAAAAGTCGGCTGTGGCGCGGTTACTCCAAGTTCAGTTCCGGCCAGCTTTGCGGTGAATCCGGAAAGGAAATGATATTCGGTTTGATCATGCGTGAGCTTCGATACCGGGGGCAGAACGCCAAATGCATCAGCAGTCAGAAAGATGACTTTGTTTGCATGCCCAGCTTTGGAAACAGGTTTCACGATGTTGTCTATATGATAGATAGGATACGAAACGCGTGTGTTTTCGGTTTTTGATGAATCGGCAAAGTCAATGCTGCCATCCTCTTTTATCACAAGGTTTTCGAGCAATGCATCGCGGCGGATAGCGTTGTAAATATCAGGCTCATTTTCCTTGCTCAAGTTGATACATTTTGCATAGCACCCTCCCTCGAAGTTAAAAATACCGTCATCATCCCAGCCATGCTCATCATCACCGATCAGCGCACGTTTCGGATCGGCTGACAGAGTAGTCTTGCCGGTGCCCGAAAGTCCGAAAAAGATAGCCACATCACCGTCCTTGCCCACGTTGGCTGAGCAGTGCATCGAAGCAATGCCTTTGAGCGGAAGGTAGTAATTCATCATGGTGAAGATTCCTTTTTTCATCTCGCCGCCGTACCATGTTCCTCCGATTAGTTGCATACGGTCTTTAAGATTGAAAACAACAAAATTTTCCGAGTTCATTCCCTGGTCTTTCCAAAGCGGGTTGGTGACTTTAGAGGCGTTGAAAGAGATAAAATCAGGCTTGAATAGTTTGAGCTCTTCGATAGTGGGACGGATAAACATGTTGGTGACAAAATGAGCCTGCCAGGCAACTTCCATAATAAAGCGTACGCTTAGGCGCGTTTCGGGATTAGCTCCGCAAAAGGCATCCACCACATACAGCTTCTTGCCTGATAACTGATTTACAACCAGTTGTTTCAGATGATTCCAGGTTTCGGGCTGTAATGGCCTGTTGTCGTTTTTGCCTTGGGTAGACCACCACATTGTGTCCTTAGACAAATCATCCAAAACAATGTATTTGTCTTTAGGCGAGCGACCTGTAAACTTGCCTGTGTCCACCGCTACAGACCCGGTGTTTGTTACCCGTCCTCTTTCGTATCCCTGCAGCGAAGGGTCTGTTTCGTGCTTGAAAAGCTCAGAGTAGGGCAGATTGTAAAATACTTTTTCGACACTTGTAATACCGTATTGGTTAAGGTCGGGTGGCGCGATTTCATTAGGTTGGTGATTCGAATACTCGGTCATTTTGTATTTGTTAAGATAAGATTTGAAATGAATGAACCAGCCAAAATTAGAAAAAATCTTTAACCCCTTACAACAGGCCCATTTATTAATTCAATTTTTAGCATATGTTGGGTGTTGGTCAGGATTCGCCTACTTTTGTTATCCTTAGTATTCCATCTGTTAATGGTACCCACTTTTAAAACTAAATTTTCATGAACAAGACTTTCTGCTTCCTCACTCTTATTTTCCTGTCATCATCATTTGCATGTTTAAGACCCGTCACAAAGGATTTTCAGCAAGCTGAGTCTGTCATTAATGAAGCCAATATGGCCGAATATGTCAAAGCTCTGGCATCCCCCGAATTCATGGGCCGAAAGCCATTTACTCAGGGAGAACAGCTGAGCATAAACTACCTTGAGGAGCAGTTCCGTCAGTTGGGGTTACAGCCGGCCTTTAACGGGAGCTATTTTCAGGAAGTACCACTGATGGAAGTCATCAACAAACCACTTACCAACATGTGTGTTACCGGAAAGGATGGAACTATAGAGTTGAAGTATGTGGATGATTTTGTTATGTTCTCGCGCAGGGTGCAGCCTAAAACCATTTTGGATGATGTGCCTCTGGTGTTTGCAGGATATGGTATCGTGGCACCGGAGTACGGCTGGAACGATTATTCGGGAATCGATGTAAGAGATAAGGTGGTGATCGTACTCGTCAATGACCCCGGCCTTGATTCGGGCAATGATAGCCTGTTCACAGGCAATGCCATGACCTACTACGGTCGCTGGACCTATAAATTTGAAGAGGCGGCTAGGCAGGGAGCCATAGGTGCGCTTATCGTACACAACACCCGAGGCGCTGGATACCCATGGAGTGTTGTTGTGAGCGGGGCACTTGTACCCGATTTGTATCTACAGGATCCGGGCGGGTATGCCGATCGTTGTGAACTGGAAGGCTGGATAACCGGTGAGGCTGCTGCCGCATTATTCCATAAGTTGGGATTTAATTTTGAACAGCGCACGAAGGATGCGAGGATCAGGAATTTCAGCCACCAACCCCTCAAGGCTCATTTGAAATTTACCATGGAAAATACTTTCAGGTATGATGTTTCGCGTAATGTTGGTGGCTTGCTTAAAGGTACAGACCTAGCCGATGAGGTGATCATCTATTCTGCACACTGGGATCACCTTGGTATTGGTAGGGTGATCGATGGTGACTCCATCCATTACGGTGCCGTCGATAACGGAACATCTATGGCATGGATGCTGGAGATTGCCAGGGCTTTTTCTGCCTTAAATAATAAACCGCGTCGCTCGATCCTGTTTCTGGCTCCTACAGCCGAAGAGGAGGGGCTGCTTGGTGCCCACTGGTATGTGAATCATCCTGTCCTTCCTTTGGCAAAAACCGTAGCAAACCTGAATAACGATTTGATGCTTCCCATTGGGCGCATGCGTGATGTCATGATTACAGGCTTTGGGCAGTCAACTCTAGATGATTTGGTCAGGGAAGCTGCCGCACGTCAGGATCGCTATGTCATACCGGACCCGACTCCTGAAACGGGGATGTATTACCGTGCTGACCATTTTGCCTTTGCCAAGGTGGGCGTGCCGGCACTTTTTGCCCGCGGCAACTGCGATCACCGCACCAAAGGAAAAGGATGGACGGCAGCCTACGAAAGGCAATGGCTGGCAAGCAACTACCACAAGCCAGCTGATAAATATGATGCAGCTTCCTGGGATTTGAGTGGCACGGCAGAAGATGCCAAACTGGCTTTCTATATCGGGTGGAAACTTTCGAATTCCATTCATTTTCCTCAGTGGAATAAAGGATCTGAATTCAGGGCAACCCGCGAAAGCTACATGACAAAATAAAAACCCCGCCATAGTGGGCAGGGTTTTCGATGCTTTCAGGGATGCAAATTATTTTTTCTTTCCCTTCTTTTCTTTCTTGGCTTCTTTGGCAATCTTACGGGCCATCTTTTCACGCACAGCGGCCTGGGCTGCAGCCAGTCGAGCTACGGGAACACGGAAAGGTGAGCAGCTAACGTAATCCATTCCAACGAGGTGGCAGAATTCCACCGAGTTAGGCTCGCCTCCATGCTCGCCGCAAATTCCAACTTTCAGTTTTTTGCGGGCCGAACGTCCTTTGCAAATTGCCATATCGACCAGCTGACCTACACCTTCGCGGTCGAGTACCTGGAAAGGATCGTGCTTCAGAAGACCCTTTTGCAGATATACCGGAAGAAACTTGCCGGCATCATCGCGGGAATATCCGAAGGTCATCTGCGTGAGGTCATTTGTTCCGAAAGAGAAGAACTCTGCTGATTCGGCAATCTTGTCAGCAACCAATGCCGCACGGGGCACTTCGATCATGGTTCCAACCATATATTCAATCGAATCGCCACGTTCAGTAAACACCTTGTCAATGGTGTCGCGAACTATTTTTTCCTGCAATTTAAGTTCCTCAGGTGTTCCGGTAAGAGGTATCATAATCTCAGGTAAGGCTTTTATGCCTTTGTTTTTCAAATTCAGCGCGGCTTCAATGATGGCGCGTGCCTGCATCTCGGTAATTTCGGGATAAGTGTTGCCCAAACGGCAGCCACGATGACCAAGCATGGGGTTAAATTCATGCAGCTCATCCACTTTGGCTTTCACTTCTTCCACGGTAATCCCCATTTCCTGTGCCATCTCAAGCTGGTTGCTTTCTTCGTGCGGCACAAATTCGTGTAATGGCGGATCCAGAAGACGAACAGTAACCGGAAGATCCTGCATGGCTTCGAATATGCCTTCGAAATCGCTCCTCTGGATAGGAAGCAACTTATCCAGTGCCTTTCTGCGTCCTGCTTCATCGTTGGCAAGGATCATCTCACGCATGGCTTTGATACGGTCGCCTTCAAAGAACATGTGCTCGGTGCGGCAGAGGCCAATACCCACGGCGCCAAATTCTCTGGCCACCTGTGAATCGCGTGGTGAATCGGCATTGGTTCTCACCGACATACGTGTGTATTTATTGGCAAGTTTCATCAGTTCGCCAAAATCGCCGCTCAGTTCGGGGTCTTTGGTGGGAATCTTTCCTTCGTACACCTCGCCAGTGCTTCCATTCAATGAGATAAAATCTCCTTCATGATAGATCTTGTTGTTGGCCTTCATGGTACGTTTCTTATAGTCAATCTGTATGCTTCCGGCACCTGACACGCAACATTTTCCCATTCCCCGGGCCACCACCGCCGCATGCGATGTCATACCGCCGCGAGCAGTAAGGATGCCCTGCGAAACATTCATTCCGCGCAAGTCTTCAGGAGAGGTTTCGATACGAACAAGAATTACTTTCTTGCCACTGTTTGCCCATTCTTCGGCTTCATCGGCAAAAAATACTATCTGACCTGTGGCAGCGCCTGGCGATGCCGGCAATCCTTTGGAGATAACCTTTGCCTTGGCCAGTCCCTCGCTGTCAAATATCGGGTGTAGCAGCTCATCAAGCTTGTTGGGCTCAACCCTCAGCAAAGCTTCTTTCTTGGTGACAAGGCCTTCGCGCATCATATCCATAGCTATTTTTACCATTGCTGCACCTGTACGCTTTCCATTACGGGTCTGAAGCATCCACAATCTGCCATCCTGAATGGTAAATTCAAGGTCCTGCATGTCGCGATAATGTTGTTCGAGCTTGTTTTGCAAGGTCATCAGCTGTTGAAATACAGCAGGCATGGCTTCTTCGAGCGACGGGAACTTTGAGGCGCGTTCTTCTTCGCTGATGGTAGCCAGGGCAGCCCAGCGCTTCGATCCCTCCAGGGTAATCTGCTGAGGCGTGCGAATACCTGCTACCACGTCTTCGCCCTGGGCGTTAATGAGATATTCACCATTGAAAATATTTTCACCGGTGCCGGCATCGCGGGTGAAGGCTACTCCCGTACCCGAGTTGTCACCCATATTTCCGTAAACCATGGCCTGAACGTTGACAGCAGTTCCCCACTCGTCGGGGATATTGTGCATTTTGCGGTAATATACTGCTCGGTCGTTACCCCAGCTGTTGAACACCGCCATAACCGAACCCCAGAGCTGTTCCCATGGATTTTCAGGAAAGTCATGACCAGTATTCCTTTTGACAGCTTCCTTGAAGCGTTTCACGAGTTCTTTCAGGTCGTTGGTGGTAAGGTCGTTATCATTTTCTACCTTCTTTTCGTGTTTGAGATGTTCCATGATTTCCTCAAATGGATCTATATCTTCCTTCGATGCTGGCTTCATTCCCAGCACAACGTCGCCAAACATCTGCACGAAACGACGATAGGAGTCCCACACAAACCTTTCATTGCCTGTTTTCCTGATAAGGCCGGCGACGGTGTCTTCGTTAAGACCCAGATTCAATACCGTATCCATCATCCCGGGCATGGAGGCACGTGCACCCGAGCGGACCGAAAACAAACATGGATTTTCGGGATCACCAAACCCGGATCCCATTACTGCCTCGACTTTTTTCATATTCTCGGCTACCTGTTCCTTGATCAACTCGACTACATAGTCGCGACCATGGCTGTTATACAGGGTACACACTTCGGTGGTGATTGTGAAGCCCGGAGGCACCGGAATCCCTATGTTTATCATTTCAGCCAGGTTGGCACCCTTGCCACCCAGCAGGTTTTTCATCTTGGCATGGCCATCGGCTTGTTTGTCGCCGAAGAAATAAACATACTTTTCTCCCGCATTCGTTTTGTCCTTTTTCATAATACTGTCTTGTTATTTAGAATAGTTTTAAATAGCCAAAAAATTGGTGCAAAGGTACAAAAAATGCATTTTCAGCCGACTGGTTTTCACTTTTTGAAGCATATTGTACAATTTTTTAATTGGGAGACTAAACCATCGCGGTTTTCATGCATCAAAGAATTGTAACTAAAACATCAAGCTATGAAAACATTGAGTCCTCTCTCTAATTTTGCATTGATGCTCTTTTTCACTTTTTTTCTTTCCTCTTGCAAAGATCTTTTCGACAGGGTTAGTCACGAGGAGTTTGAAAAAACCGAATTCGCCGAGATTACGCTTGCTGATTTAGGCGATATTGCCGACCAGGCCTACCTGATTGCCACTGTCGGATTGAAGTCGCTGGAAACCGAACAACCCAAATTCGGCGTCTGCACAATAATTACCCTGGATACCCTTGCAAGTCCCAGGCGTATGATCATTGACTACGGCACGGTTAACTGCCTGTGTCGTGATGGAAAATACCGCCGCGGAACAATAATTGTGACATTTACCGGCCCCTATCGCAAAACTGGGACAGTAACTACCCACACATTCAATGAGTTTTTTGTCAACGACAATAAACTGGAAGGAACACGAACTGTCACAAACAAAGGCCCGAACAACACCGGCTCATTTGAATTTGAAATCGAAGCCGCAGTAAAAATAACCCTAAAAGAGGAAAAAGGCGCTATGGAATGGAACACGAAGCACCTCCGTACCTGGATACAGGGTTACAATACTCGAGAATGGAAGGATGATGTGTACACCATCACAGGCGGAGGTAATTTCAATTGGGCAAAAGGCAGCGTTTCTCGGACCATTATTGTGCCCTTGCGCAAGGAAGCCACCTGTCAGCATTTTGTCAGCGGAACGGTTAAAATTGTCCCCTCTGCGCGGCAGGAACGCCTGCTGGATTACGGCGATGGCACCTGCGACAACGTGGCAACTGTGACGATCGGAAATCAGACATATACCATAAAGCTTAGGTAGATTTCAGCTGGTCAGGTGATCTAACGTGTGTAACTTGCATGATAATTGTTGGCTTAAGCTTCTGAAACTATAATTATCATGGCAAATGGCTGAACGGAAAGGTGAACCCAGGGTGTTGAAGGCGACGAGATCGGATGAATTAGGTTTCAGAGATATGGTTAACATGCACAGCAGAACACTTTACAATCACATTCGCCGCATTTTACTGAACCACGATGATACTGATGACGTTCTTCAAAATACTTTTATTAAAGCTTGGGAAAACATGGCTACTTTCCGGAACGAAAGCGATATTTCCACATGGCTATACCGGATTGCCACCAACGAAGCGCTGCAGCTGCTGAGAAAACGGAAAGCCATGGATCTGCTTACCCTGCGTTTTACGGGCGTTAAGCCTCCCCTGACCTATACTGAGGTGAACGATGAAAGTACAATAGAAAGAAAGTTCGAGCAGGCCTTGCGCTCACTGACAGAAAAACAGCGGGCAGTGTTTGGAATGAAATATTTCGACAATATGACCTACCGTACCATGTCGGCTGTGCTCAACCGGAGCGAAGGAACCCTTAAGGCCATGTATCACCAGGCATTGATGAAAATTGAAAAATACCTACTCGACAATGATTAAGAAAAAACCAGCCCGGATACATTTACCTAAGGACTTTAGATCAAACACCGGCGTTTCGGATGAATATTTCGATGAGCTGCCTGATAAAATACTTAGACGAATAGAACGCAGAACCTTAGACCGGCGATTTAGGCTAAGTAGACTGGCTGCTGTAGCCGCAGTGTTCATTATGCTTATAGCGGTAACATCGATTTGGGTGCTCCAGTACAACCCCACCCCGCGGATTCCTGACTTTACTGGTATTGATGACGGCCTGTCACAGACACTTCTAATGAATGAATATTTCGAACCAGAGTCGTACCTGCATAAATCGGAAATGGCAGCAGGCCTGCTCGCCTCAGCAGAAACCGAGGCAATAAGTTCTGCACTGTCTGAACTGTCCGTAACGCTGAAAACCATTCCCTATGAAGATATAGAAAGGTTTATTAACGAAACCTGCGTATCCGAATTACTGACGAATTGATTAATCGATAACCATGAAAACAAAAACTCTTTTCAGATTTGCATTTATCCTGATGTCATTTGCCCTCTTGCTGCATACTGCAGAGGCACAGAGACCGGGCGACCGACTCCCCGCAAGGGAGCGCATCGAAACCGCACGTATCGCTTTTTTTACAAGGCACATGAAACTCAGCCCCGAGGAGTCAAAGTTGTTCTGGCCGGTGTATGATCAGTACGAGGAAAACCTACAGGCACTTCGGCAGCAGCGTACCGATGAGCTTTTTAATATGGAAGCTGATTTTAGCCGGATGACTGATAAGGAGATTAATGAGCTGATTGATAGCCGGTTAGCACAGGCCGAGCAAGCTATCCTGTTGCGTAAAAAGCTTGTGCAGGAATTGCGCCAGATCATGCTGCCACGAAAAATAGCACTTTTCCTCAGGGCTGAACAGCAATTTAACCTTGAATTGCAGCGCCGGCTAGCTGAGCGAAAGAACTAAGCCGGACGGACAAAAATGGCCAATCCGAAAATCCGGTTGGCAGTTCTCGGTGCCAGGTTCAACACAAGCAGCTTGCAGTTTTAAAATACACTTATTTGGTTTGGTTAGAAATGCGGGCTTACCCTGCTCTCACAGTAAGGGCTGTGAAACCAGGGTAAGCCCGCAGAATGTTATTAACACGGAATATTTGATAAAATTATTCCGGCGGCTGGTTCTCAGTGTGGCTAACTTCATATATTTGCCTGACCGGCTCACGCGAGTAGTAATTATCTTATATTCCCCTTCATGAGTACATATATCGGCATTCGCCACGAAGATAAATATGCGGCCGAGCGCAGGTCTCCTCTTACTCCATGGCATGTCGCCCGTCTTGTCAAAGAAAAGAAGCTCGACTTTATAATACAGCGTTCCCCGAAGAGGGTTTTTACCGAACATGAGTATCTTGACGCCGGCGCCCGGGTGTGCGACAGCCTGCAGGAATGCAGTGTAATCTTTGGCATCAAAGAGATTCCAATCGATGCGTTTGAGCCAGGAAAAACGTATGCATTCTTTGCCCATGTCATTAAAGGCCAGCCATACAACATGCCTATACTACGGCGTATGATGGAGCTGAAATGCAGCCTGATCGAATACGAGCGCATTGTAGATGAGCAGGGTAAACGCCTGATTTTTTTTGGTAAATATGCAGGGTTTGCCGGAATGATCAATTCATTATGGAGTCTGGGGCAACGATTGCTCTGGATGGGCATTGATAACCCCTTCAGCAGAATTACCCAGACGCGGCATTATCATTCCCTGGCTGAAGCCCGTGCGGCTGTTTCAGAGGTTGGCAGACGAATTGCCGAAGAAGGCTTGCCCGATTTCCTGCAACCTCTGACTATTGGATTTACTGGGTATGGCAATGTTTCGACGGGCGCTCAGGAAATTGCAGCTCTGCTACCCTCCGTTGAGATATCCCCAGCAGAACTGCTTACCCTGCATCAACGGCCACATCTTCCCAACAATCTGATCTACAAAATAGTGTTCAGGGAGGAAAATATGTTTCAGCCTGCTGATTCAAAGGCCAGTTTCGATCTGAATGAGTACTTCACCCAACCCAATAAATATCTGAGCCGCTTCGATGAATACATTCCTCACCTGAGTGTACTTATGAACTGTATGTACTGGGATAACCGTTATCCGAGAATCGTTACTAGGGACTACCTCGAAGAACTGTATGCCGCCGGAGAACCCAAGCTGAAAGTCATCGGAGATATCACATGCGATGCAAATGGCTCGGTGGAGTGTACACATAAAGGTGCTGCTATCGAGAATCCGGTTTTTGTGTACAACCCGTACACACGCACCCCAACAGACGGGTTTGCCGGACCTGGAATACTGGTGATGGCAGTGGATATCCTGCCCAGCGAGCTTCCTCGCGATTCATCCTCTGCTTTTGCTGATGCACTGATGTCCTTTGTAAAACCCATTGCCCAGGCCGATTATGATGCTTCGCTCGACGATATTGACCTACCCCACGCCATAAAGAAAGCACTCATCCTGCACAAAGGTGAGTTGACTCACTCGTATAAATATCTGGAAAAGTACCTGTAAATCAGTTATGTATCTGTTTACACCGCGTGAAAAGGAAAAAGACCGTAATACCTACCTCCACTCGTTCACTATGAAAAAAGTACTCATCCTTGGGGCAGGTCTCGTAAGCAGGCCAATTGTACGATACTTGCTCGATAGAGGCTATGCGGTTACCGTGGCCTCCTTAATCCCCGAACAAGCCGAATCACTGATTGAAGGGCACCCGGGAGGAATAGCTGTAGGCTGGTCGATTGAAGATACAACGACGCTTGAAAACCTTATTGCCGAACATAACCTGACAGTCAGCCTGCTACCATGGATGCACCATGTTACCGTAGCAGAACTTTGCATAAAAAAGGGTAAGCACCTGGTTACTACCTCCTATGTTAAACCGGCAATGCAAGCCCTTAATCAGGCAGCACACCAGGCGGGTATAATTATTCTCAATGAGTTAGGTCTTGACCCCGGTATCGATCATATGTCGGCCATGCGGATTATCGACCACATTCACGGACGCGGAGGTAATGTGGACGCCTTCTATTCCATTTGCGGTGCTTTGCCGGCGCCGGAAGCAGCCGATAATCCTTTCCGGTATAAATTTTCCTGGAGCCCGAAGGGAGTGGTAATGGCTGCTAATAACGACGGAAAATTTTTACGAAAAGGACAAGTGATCCATGTGCCCACCGAAGATCTATTTAAAAACCCGCTGCTTTACAAATTTCCAGGCGTCGGTGAATTGGAGATCTACCCAAACCGCGATTCTATACCATACATCGATTTGTACGGAATACCCGAAGTGAAAACTATGATGCGGGGCACTTTCCGCTACCCGGGCTGGTGTGAAATTCTCGACGCCATCAAACGCCTAACCCTACTCAGCAACGAATCTTTAGATTGTACCGGTAAAACCTATGCTGAATTCATGGCCCTTATGACTGGAGAGGCCGACGCAAGGGATATCCGTGCCAAAGTGGCCGCAAAACTTGGTATGGATGAAAATTTGCCTGTATTGAAAGCGATGGAGTGGCTGGGCCTTTTCGACGATACTCCCATGGGCAGGGGAGAGGACACTCCCTTCTCGATTATAAGCGACAGTATGATTGAGCGCATGCAGTTGGGTGTGCATGAACGTGATATGGTGGCGATGCTTCACGTGTTCGAAGCTTCTTATCCTGACGGAAAGATGGAGGTAATTAAATCGATGATGCTCGACTTTGGAAGCCCCGAAACAGATACGGCAATCGCCCGCACGGTGGCGCTTCCGGCGGCCATTGGCGTTGAGATGATCCTGAATGGCGAGATCACCGAAAAAGGCGTACAGATACCTGTGATGCCGGGCATCTATGCTCCTATACTCGATAGGCTCGAAAGCCTTAATATCAAAATGGTTGAGCACTTTGGACTTCCACCTACCGAGACAATAGGGTAGTTTTCAGGCACTAAGCTAAACACGTGTATTGATGACAAATGAGCAAATCACCGGTATGGAGCTATGCAAGAAATCCACGGCTGATTATCTGAAGATCTTTGAAAACTCATCACTGGGTAATGCAATTTTGAGGGTGCACTATGATGCTGCCGGAAAACCTTCGGACTTTGAATTTGTTGACGTCAATCCGGCATTTTCGCTGCATACCGGGATAAAAGCACAGTCGCTGATCGGGGAATTGGCCTCCGTGTTGCCTGAGCTTTTTTCAAGTGGGTTGCTTCCGGTGCTAGGCAGGGTAGCTTTTACGTCGAGACCCCAGCGATACGATCAATATTTTACCGCCCTGTCTAGGTTTTTTGATTGCTGGGTGTATTGCCTCGAACCCGACATGGTGGCAGTCAGCCTGATTGACATCACCGAAACCAAGCAATCAGAGAAACTGCAGTCAATCCTGTATACAATCTCAAAAGCCATGATCGGTGCTGCCGGCATTTTGGAACTGATGGAAACAATCAGGGAACAAACCCACGCAATTTTCGACTGCACTCATCTGTCCTTAGCATTTGCCGACAAGACCGCCGGGGTTTTTCGGCAAACGTTCCCGGTTGACCAACAGGGCAAGGTCCAATCCTGGCCTTTACCAAAATCCTTGCATGCGAGGGTGATACAGCGCAGCCGGCCCATGCTCCTGACCCATGCCATGATAGTGCAACTGCTGCTGGAAGCAGAAATTGAAATAGAAGGCCAGGTTCCGGTCGCCTGGATGGGTGTACCTGTAATAATCGGGGGCAGTCCTTTCGGGGTTTTGTCAGTTTCCGGCTATGTAAATATGCAAATCTATACTCCTCGGCATCTTGAGATTCTGGCATTCATTGCCCAGCAAATTGGCGTATTTGTTGATAAAGCGAATTATGAAACCGAGTTGCGCCAGTCGCAGGCTGCCCTGCTCGAGCTCAATATGCACCTCGAAGATATCATGGAAGAGGAGCGTAAGGCCATAGCTACCAACTTGCACGACGACTTGGGGCAAAAACTCACCGCGCTCATCATGGACCTGTCGTGGATTCGGCGAAACCGTGAAGCCGGTGATGAAGTAATCGGGGTAAAGATGGACTCAATGAAAAGTCTTCTTGATGAATCCATTTCTACAGTACGCCGCATTTCATCCGATCTTCGCCCGGCAGCGATCGACGATCTTGGACTGGTAGCTGCACTGAGCAATCATATTCTTAAGTTTGAGGCGAATACCGGCATCAAATGCCATACCCGTTGGCCTTTGCAGGATATTGATATGGATCCCAAACTGGCAATCACCATTTTTCGCATCGTGCAGGAATCTCTTACGAATGTGGCCAGGCATGCCCGGGCTTCACTGGTCCGGGTAAGTCTTACATGCCGGAAGGGATATTTACGGATCGAAGTGCGCGATAATGGAGTAGGGATCTCGCCTGATAAGCTGAGCGGAAACAACTCTTTCGGGTTGATGGGTATGCACGAGCGAGTAGCTTCGTGGGGTGGCAAGCTAAAAATTACCGGACAGGAGAGCAAGGGCACCCGGTTGTTTGTAAATTTGCCCTTGACCAAACCAGAAAAGCTATGATCAAGGTGCTTATTACAGACGACCATCCTGTGGTAAGGCAAGGAATCAGGCAGATACTCGAAGCCAGCAATGATTTTTTTGAGGTAGATGAAGCGGCAAGCGGGGTTGAGTTGATGGGGAAAATCTGTGCAAATACATATTCAGTGATCCTGATGGATATCTCGCTGCCAGGCCGCAGCGGGCTCGAGATGCTGCAGCAGATTAAGTCGTTCAGGCCCTCGATACCCGTGCTGATGCTGAGCATTCACCCCGAGGAACAGTATGCCATCCGTGCCTTTAAGCTTGGAGCTGCCGGCTACCTGACAAAAACCAGTGCCCCCGATGATCTGATCAATGCCATCAGGAAAGTCGTTAACGGCGGCAAGTACTTGACCCCATCGCTCGCCGAGTACCTGGCCAGCCAGATCAATACTGATACCGATCATCCGCCGCACCACGCTTTGTCTCCACGCGAGCTGGAAGTCATGCGGCTGATCGCCCAAGGTTTATCGCCCAAAGAAATAGGGTCATCGCTGACTATCAGCGCCAAAACAGTAAGCACCTACCGGGAGCGCATCATGCTTAAGCTCCAGATTTCCACTACCAGCGAGATCATACGCTATGCTATTATCAATGGATTGGTCGCCTAGAACAAAACGTAAGATCAGTTGTGAATTATCTTACAATTAAAATAGTTGATGGAATAGTTGTAATTATCTGTAAAATATTAGATTAACCAAGCTCAAAAATACTTTGTGCCCTAATAATACTGAAGTAATTTTCTGATTTATGCCAAAATACGCGAAATGGATAGGAGGGGGCCTTGGTTGGGCACTTGGCGGTCCCATAGGAGCCTTGCTGGGCTTTGTGTTCGGGTCGATGTTCGACAGCATGAACTCCGGACAACTCGAATACAAGCCATCCGATGGCGACCGGACAACCCAGACCGGTGACTTTACGGTCACCCTGCTGGTGCTCTCGGCTGCCGTCATGAAAGCCGATGGCAGCGTGAAACGTGCCGAACTTGATTACCTGAAAAGGTTCCTGGTGCAGCATTTTGGCGCAGGCGAAGCCCAACGCCAGATTCTGCTGCTGCGCGAGCTGCTGAAACAGGAATTCAGCCTTACGGAAGTGACACAACAGGTAGACCGTCATATGACCTATGCCGAAAAGCTGCAGTTGCTTCATTTCCTGTTCGGAATTTCCCTGGCTGATGACAAACAGCATCCTGCCGAGTTGGGCCTGCTGGAACGCATCTCTTCGATGATAGGCATCACAGCGGGCGATTATGCCTCCGTCATGGCAATGTTTATCAAGGATGCCAGCTCGGCTTACCGAGTGCTCGAAACCTCTCCCAATGCCACCGACGAGGAAGTGAAAAAAGCATACCGGGCTATGGCCAACAAGTTTCACCCCGACAAGGTAGCTCACTTGGGCGCGGAGGTGCAAAAAGCGGCACATGAGAAGTTTCAGCAGCTGAATGCCGCTTATCAGGAAATCAAGCGGCAGCGCGGCATAACTTAATCGAAGAACATCCAGCTTACCCCGAATTTGAAGACGCGGTCTGCCATCGGATAACCCGGTATCATGTAATAGGTATAACCCATGAGCCCCTGGTTGGCATGTTGCAGCAGCAGAAATAGTCGCGCACGTTTGATGCGCATATTCAGAAAAACGTCGGCGTACAGGTAATTGCCGGTTAGGATGAGCGGCTGTGTATAGAAGCTGCGAAGCGCAGGCATGTAGGACGGCGCATACCATTGGGTGTTGTAACGCAACTCGATGCCGCTATGGGTTTGCAAGGCACCCTTGAACAGGGTCAGGTCAAAGGCAATGGATGACCGGATGGCCAGCAGAGGGAGGTCAACCGGAGCATCCTGGCCGAGACGCTGAAGGGCAACATAATTGGATAACTGAACATTCTTCCACCTGATTTTGCTGTCGAGATAAGCTGCAAGATAATTTACTCCGGGCTCGTGCTGTGCGGGCAAGGCTTCCTCATCAAGGTATAACATCCCGTCGAGGATGCGGGCCACCAGTCCCAGTCGGTTGTTTTTCACTGAAAGGTTCAGATCCCAGTTAATAGAATGCTGTTTGGCAAATGTGTTATCCCAGAAAAAATGATTTGACGTATAATGTTGGTGAAACAGCGAAGGGCCGGCTTCCGTAAGGTTCCAGCTCAAGTTGAGGGCGGGTTTGTTGCTTTGGTGGTCTCCATACTCTGCATACAGGAGCAGGTCTTTGTCGCCGGCATTTAGATTTCCAAACACATGCTCATAACGCAGTCCTGCCCGGTATTTTTTCGAAATGGCGAGATCGGCGCTGAGAAGGGGAGCTACAACCGAATAGGTTGACTTTGCTTCAGAAAGGTGGTATCCGATTAGGCGGTGCAAAACTTCTCCCGAAAAGTTGAGACGGATACTTCCTGACGTAGCCAGTGTGGCAGTGAGAGATATGCGATTATCCAGCTGTCGTGTCATCACCGAGTCAAGGGTTTCTGCCGAATCAGTAAACACATTTTTGTAAAAGCCTGATTGAGGGTTGAAATCCTCATATACATGCGACAACCGCGTGAAGTGCAGTGAATGAGTAATGTTTGCCTTTTCAAGAATCACATTGCGGTGGTAGTGCAGGGTGTCTGTGGCAGACTCAGTCTGTTTCTTAAGCAGTTTGAACGACTGTTGCAGGTATGCGATAGCCTCCTTTTGTCGGGTTTCGGCCTTTATCAGCCGCGTCAGGATTCTTCTGCGGTCGGTTTCAGTGTTTTCTTCGAAAGGGGATGGGTCGAGCAGACCGCCGTTCTCGAAAGGCCTGTAACGGTTACTGATCATATTGGCAACTGCGGCATACCGTCCTGAGGGATGATGATACATTGCCTGAAAGGCATAGCTGACATTATCTGTTTTTTGTCGTGTGTAGGCACCCATAGAGTTGATGATCTTGAACCGGGCGCCTAGACCAAGGAACTTTCGCACCTGCTGGTACATTTCGCCGTTAAACACCTGTTCCTTGTTGCTGCCGGTAACATAGAACAGGTTGGTCACTGGTACATTCGATTGGTAGTAGGGGATATTGTCCGGGGTGATACGATAGGCATCGAACGGATTGTCTCGGTTGATTTCACTGAGAATACGGATATTCTTCAGAACCAGCGGGTAATAAGCCTGGCCGGTGTTGCCCATGGTGGCAAATAGCTTTTGCGTGACCGATAATGGCTCATAGTGATGAAAATCCAGTAGGCTTGTGTCCACCAGCATCAGTGTCGGTTCATGCAGGAATCCGGGGGTGTTGTAATAAATGAATGAACGGATGGTATCGATCCGTTGAACAGGTTCATCCGGAATTTGTGCAGATAGGCGTAGTGTCATGCAAACCAGAAAAAACAGTAGAAGAAATCTTGGGTTATATGCCTTGTGATTTTGTTGCATGTAGGTCCGCCAGTCGGAGGTTTATTTTACGCAAAGCTACATAAATGCCGCCTTTGTTGGAAGGTATCAGAAACTTTAATTTGGGCATGCGTATGGTATCACCTGACAAATTGCCCGGAACGTGCGGATGGGATGATGCGAGTTGGCTTCGTTTTACATTAATTGATTGTCCTTGCCAAAAACATACTATGGCTTGCACTAGCACGGCAGTATCCGCTTTAGGCGGGTGTTGGTGGCTTATCCGATAACAAATAGGAAACCCCGTCAGTATCTGGCAGGGTTAAACATTTTCGCTTTCTCAATCTACTTTGATCCACTTGGGATATAAGAAAAAGGGAGCATCTTTTCAGACACTCCCTTTTTAAGATTCGGCGACGACCTACTCTCCCACATAAACTGCAGTACCATCGGCGCTGGTGGGCTTAACTACTCTGTTCGGAATGGGAAGAGGTGGGCACCACCGCTATAGTCACCATAAAGACCGTTAAAATTCTTTATGACATACAAGAAAGAAAATACAACAAGTGCAGGAATCCTGCCTTAAGAAAGCTTACGGGTAATTAGTACTACTCGGCTTTGCCATTACTGACTTTACACCTGTAGCCTATCAACGTCGTAGTCTTCGACGACCCTTAAAGGAAATCTCATCTTGGGCTGAGTTTCGTGCTTAGATGCATTCAGCACTTATCTCGTCCGAACATAGCTACTCTGCGGTGCAGCTGGCGCTACAACAGATACACTAGAGGTTCGTCCAACTCGGTCCTCTCGTACTAGAGTCAGGTGCCCTCAAATTTCCAACGCCCACAACAGATAGGGACCGAACTGTCTCGCGACGTTCTGAACCCAGCTCGCGTGCCACTTTAATCGGCGAACAGCCGAACCCTTGGGACCTTCTCCAGCCCCAGGATGTGACGAGCCGACATCGAGGTGCCAAACCACTCCGTCGATGTGAGCTCTTGGGAGTGATCAGCCTGTTATCCCCGGAGTACCTTTTATCCTTTGAGCGATGGCCCTTCCATGCGGAACCACCGGATCACTATGTCCTAGTTTCCTACCTGATCGACTTGTAGGTCTCACAGTCAAGCACCCTTATGCCATTGCACTCTGCGCACGGTTACCAAGCGTGCTGAGGGTACCTTTGAAAGCCTCCGTTACTCTTTTGGAGGCGACCACCCCAGTCAAACTACCCACCAAACACTGTCTCCCGAATTATCGGGATTAGGCTCCGAATAAACAAAGGGTGGTATTTCAAGGATGACTCCACGAAGGCTAGCGCCTCCGCTTCGCAGTCTCCCACCTATCCTACACATCGTTTATTCAAAGTCAATGTTAAGTTATAGTGAAGGTTCACGGGGTCTTTCCGTCCCGTTGCGGGTATCCGGCATCTTCACCGGAACTACAATTTCACCGAGCTCATGGCTGAGACAGTGCCCAGATCGTTACACCATTCGTGCAGGTCGGAACTTACCCGACAAGGAATTTCGCTACCTTAGGACCGTTATAGTTACGGCCGCCGTTTACTGGGGCTTCAATTCAAAGCTTCTCCCGGCGAACCGAGATGACCTCTCCTCTTAACCTTCCAGCACCGGGCAGGTGTCAGGCCTTATACTTCATCTTTCGATTTTGCAAAGCCATGTGTTTTTGATAAACAGTCGCCTGGGCCATTTCTCTGCGCCCTGACTATCACGTCAGGGACCCTTTCTCCCTAAGTTACAGGGTTAATTTGCCTAGTTCCTTAGCCATGAATCACTCGAGCACCTTTGGATTCTCTCCTCGACTACCTGTGTCGGTTTGCGGTACGGGTAGCATGTACCTGAAGCTTAGAGGTTTTTCTTGGAAGTTTGTTTAGGATCATTATCCGCTCATCCGAAGACTTGCGGTACTATCAGGCATCAGCACTCTCCACGGATTTGCCTGTGGAGAATATACCTACACCCTTCAACGTACTATTCCGTCAGTACGCAGATCTTACACTCCTTCGTTACCCCATCGCAGTACATGCTAGTACTGGAATATTAACCAGTTGTCCATCGACGACCCCCTTCGGGTTTGCCTTAGGACCCGACTAACCCTGATCCGATTAGCGTTGATCAGGAAACCTTAGTCTTACGGTGGGCAGGTTTCTCACCTGCCTTATCGTTACTTATGCCTACATTTGCTTTTCCAGACGCTCCAGCCCATCTTACGATGAACCTTCAACGCAGACTGGAATGCTCCCCTACCAGAACTGACTCAAGGTCAGTAATCCATAGCTTCGGTAATATGCTTTATGCCCGATTATTATCCACGCCCGATCGCTCGACTAGTGAGCTGTTACGCACTCTTTAAATGAATGGCTGCTTCCAAGCCAACATCCTAGCTGTCAAAGCAATCAGACTTCGTTAGATCAACTTAGCATATATTTTGGGACCTTAGCTGATGGTCTGGGTTCTTTCCCTCTCGGCACAGGACCTTAGCACCCTATGCCTCACTCCCGAGGAACATGTCATAGCATTCGGAGTTTGTCAGGATTTGGTAGGCGGTGAAGCCCCCTAGTCCAATCAGTAGCTCTACCTCTATGACACTTATACTCGAGGCTGTTCCTAAAAACATTTCGGGGAGTACGAGCTATCTCTCAGTTTGATTAGCCTTTCACCCCTACCCACAACTCATCCAAAAACTTTTCAACGTTTACTGGTTCGGTCCTCCAGTCCGTGTTACCGGACCTTCAACCTGGTCATGGGTAGATCACAAAGTTTCGCGTCTACCCCCTCTAACTTAACGCCCTATTCAGACTTGCTTTCGCTTCGGCTTCGCGCGTCAACACGCTTAACCTTGCTAGAGAGGAGTAACTCGTAGGCTCATTATGCAAAAGGCACGCTGTCACCCCGATAGCTATCGGGGCTCCAACCGCTTGTAAGCGCACGGTTTCAGGGACTATTTCACTCCGCTGTTCGCGGTTCTTTTCACCTTTCCTTCACAGTACTAGTTCGCTATCGGTCTCTCAGTAGTATTTAGCCTTGCCAGATGGTGCTGGCTGATTCCCACAGGATTTCTCCGGTCCCGCGGTACTCAGGATTCTGCTAGGTAGTAAATTCGTTTCGCTTACAGGACTATCACCTTCTATGGTCTAACTTTCCAGAAAGGTTCTGCTACAAATTTACATTCCATATTGCAGTCCTACAACCTCCCGAAAACCGTAATTTTCGGGATTTGGGCTGTTCCCCGTTCGCTCGCCACTACTTAGGGAATCACAATTGTTTTCTTTTCCTCCGCTTACTTAGATGTTTCAGTTCAGCGGGTTAGCTTTCTGACGTTTAACGTCAGAATTCCCGACCTTCAGTCGGGAGGGTTTCCCCATTCGGAAATCCACGGATCGAAGGTTATTTGCACCTCCCCGTGGCTTATCGCAGCTTGTCACGTCCTTCATCGCCTCTGAGAGCCAAGGCATCCACCGTACGCCCTTAATTACTTTCTTAATATAATCTTAATTATCTTGGGATAATACAGATTGGCTCGTTGTATTTTCTTTCTAACAGTATGTCAAAGAACTTTTTCCTGGCCGGGTGTAACCGGTTTCGGAATGGTGGAGAACAAGGGACTCGAACCCCTGACCTGGTAATGAATTACCGCGGCCGTCCAAACATTCCCATTAAAGAAAGAACCTGCAAGTGGTGGAGAATAAGGGATTCGAACCCTTGACCCCTAGCTTGCAAAGCTAGTGCTCTAGCCAGCTGAGCTAATTCCCCCTGTGAGCGATGATGTAGTCCCGAGCAGACTTGAACTGCTGACCCCTACATTATCAGTGTAGTGCTCTAACCAACTGAGCTACGGGACTATATACCACATTGTCGCTCTTGTTGAAGAGCCCACACAACTCATTTGGGTGGTTATAAAATAATTGAAGCAAGAAAGCAGCAAATATCATCCCGACATCTGTCAGGATTTGAGTGAAACCACTCTAGAAAGGAGGTATTCCAGCCACACCTTCCGGTACGGCTACCTTGTTACGACTTAGCCCCAGTCACTGATTTTACCCTAGGCCGCTCCTTGTGGGTCACGGACTTTAGGTACCCCCAGCTTCCATGGCTTGACGGGCGGTGTGTACAAGGCCCGGGAACGTATTCACCGCGCCATGGCTGATGCGCGATTACTAGCGAATCCAACTTCACGAAGTCGGGTTGCAGACTTCGATCCGAACTGAGACCGGCTTTGGAGATTTGCTCCCTGTTACCAGGTGGCTGCCCTCTGTACCGGCCATTGTAGCACGTGTGTAGCCCTGGACGTAAGGGCCGTGCTGATTTGACGTCATCCCCACCTTCCTCACTACTTGCGTAGGCAGTTTTCTTAGAGTCCCCACCATTATGTGCTGGCAACTAAGAATAGGGGTTGCGCTCGTTATGGGACTTAACCCGACACCTCACGGCACGAGCTGACGACAACCATGCAGCACCTCGCAGACCGCTCTTACGAGAACCCCGGTTTCCCGAGGGGTCGTTCTGCGTTCTAGCCCAGGTAAGGTTCCTCGCGTATCATCGAATTAAACCACATGCTCCTCCGCTTGTGCGGGCCCCCGTCAATTCCTTTGAGTTTCAACCTTGCGATCGTACTCCCCAGGTGGATCACTTAATGCTTTCGCTTAGCCGCTGACGATGTATTGCCAACAGCGAGTGATCATCGTTTAGGGCGTGGACTACCAGGGTATCTAATCCTGTTTGATCCCCACGCTTTCGTGCCTGAGCGTCAGTTTTAATTTAGTGAGCTGCCTTCGCTATCGGTGTTCTGTAGCATCTCTAAGCATTTCACCGCTACATGCTACATTCCGCCCACTTCAACTATACTCAAGATCAACAGTATCAATGGCAGTTTCTCGGTTGAGCCGAGAGATTTCACCACTGACTTATTGATCCGCCTGCGCACCCTTTAAACCCAGTAAATCCGGATAACGCTTGGATCCTCCGTATTACCGCGGCTGCTGGCACGGAGTTAGCCGATCCTTATTCTTACGGTACCATCAGCCTCCGACACGTCGAAGGGTTTTTTCCCGTACAAAAGCAGTTTACAACCACTAGGGCCGTCTTCCTGCACGCGGCATGGCTGGTTCAGGCTTGCGCCCATTGACCAATATTCCTTACTGCTGCCTCCCGTAGGAGTCTGGTCCGTGTCTCAGTACCAGTGTGGGGGATCATCCTCTCAGACCCCCTAGACATCGTAGCCTTGGTGAGCCGTTACCTCACCAACTAGCTAATGTCGCGCATGCCCATCTGTAACCGCCGGAGCTTTAATTCAAAAACCATGTGATCTCTGAATGTTATGGGATATTAGCCCGCCTTTCGGCGGGTTGTGTCCCGGTTATAGGTAGGTTGCATACGTGTTACGCACCCGTGCGCCACTCGCCGGCATCCATTACTGGACCCGCTGCCGTTCGACTTGCATGTATTAAGCCTGCCGCTAGCGTTCATCCTGAGCCAGGATCAAACTCTCCATTGTAAAATTTGATCTTAATATCTCAGGTTTTACTCAACTCTCTAATAATTATTAGAGGGATATTTGCTGCTATTGCTTCAACGTATCAAAGAACTTCTTTCTCTTCTTAAACCCCTTTCATCGAAAAGGGCTGCAAAGGTAATCTTTATTTCTTTATCTCCAAAAGTTTTTTACACTTTTTTTGAAAAATTTTCAAGAACGTTTCCCAGTCATTCAAACGGGGCTGCAAAGGTAAAATCTTTTTTCAAACGTGCAACAAATCAAATGCGAAAGTTATTAACAATTTGCAGCTTTCATTTTGTTGCCTGGTTTACCTTTTCGGCCTTAAAAAGAACGTTTAAATGTAAACGGGCTGCAAAGGTAGACATTCTTTTGATACCTGCAAGCAAATAATAACAATAATGAGAAAAAAGTCTGTAAGGAATTGGCATTCAGCGATTATATATAAATTGTTTTTAGCCCTGTATGGCTTGTAACAATTTCCGGACAGTCTACAGATACAAAAATGAAATTCTAAGAATCAGATATTCAGCTAAGTATATTTGAACCACATTATTTATACTTTTAGCATCGCATTTTCGTCTAAGATAATACACACCCTTCGCACGATGAATAGGATTCCAACAATTACGATTCGCCGAAAATTAACCTGCTTATACATTATATTATTATGCATTGTCTTTTACTCCTTCTCTACTGCTGCCAACGCCCAGAAAAATGCCACTGAATATCCAGGTAAATGGTATGTGGGAGGATCATTGGGAGCGCAAATCGGCCAGGTAACCCTGGTGGATATATCGCCCATTGCCGGGTATTACCTCACCGAGCGACTCACCTTTGGTGCGGGAGTAACCTATAAATTCTATCGCATCAGAAATTACTTTTACAATAGTTTTACCAGACAATGGCAGAGCATGAATACACACATCCTGGGCGGGCAAGTGTTTTCGAGGTTTTTTGTGGCTAAACCTGTTTTTGCTCACCTTGAGTATGAATACCTGAGGTTTTCAAGCAGGGTATATACCCTGAACACAGCACAGCAAAGTTATGATAAGTCGTCTCGGACGGATCATGTGCATAGTGTATTTATTGGCGGAGGCTATCGGCAGTTTTTAGGGCCTCGCAGCTCTTTCGACATCATGCTGTTATACAATCTGAATGAGACAGAAAAATCGCCCTACCAGAATCCCTTGATCCGGATGGCATTCACTGTCAGACTTTAACCTGAACAAAATCATACTCCATCAGATCCTCTTCAGGCGGCCGGGATGCGCTTCAGTGTTGCAATGGTCAGTTGCCAGAATCTTTCCACCGAATCGATTTCAATCCGTTCGTCGGGTGAATGGGCACCCCGGATAGTAGGTCCGAACGAGATCATGTCCATACCCGGATATTGCTCACCGATGACTCCGCATTCAAGCCCTGCGTGTATGGCCAGCACTTTGGGCTCCTGTCTGAATATGTTCTGATAGGTTGTTTTAACAACCTGCAGGATTTCGCTCTTAGGATTGGGCGTCCACCCGGGGTAGCCGTCGCTGTGCTCAACACGCGCACCGGCCAGAGCAAATACGCTGGCAACCATGTTGGCGGCACATTCTTTGGCACTTTCGAGGCTGCTGCGCTGACTGGTCTGAATAATAATCTTTTGATTTACTAGCTTCACCGAAGCCAGATTTGTGCTGGTTTCAACAAAGTGTGGTATTTCGGCTGACATGGCCAACACTCCGTGCGGACAGGCGTGCAAGGCATTCAAGAGCTTTTCCTGTGTTGAGATATCAATTAATCCGGTGGGAATATCGGCAGGTTTGGCCTTTATACTTAACCCGGGCTCTGTCACCCTGAATTCATGGCGCAGATTGGCTTGAAACTTTTCCACGAAACCTAGGAACTCACTATTGAACCTTCTGGGTATGGCAATGGTGGCGATGGCTTCGCGGGCAATTGCATTACGCAAGTTTCCTGCGTCGAGATGCGCTATACGCATATCAAAAAGCTTATTGCACATCCATAGCAGGCGTGTGATAATCTTAACGGCATTTCCACGGCCTTTATTGATGTCATCGCCTGAATGGCCGCCCTGTAATCCGCTGACTTTTATGGTATATGCATACGCATCAGCAATCATCATAACGTTTGAATACGATATAGTTGCTAAGGTGTCCTTTCCGCCGGCGCATCCAATGAATAGCTCACCCTCATCCTCGGAATCAAGATTCAACAGGATCTTCCCGGATAAAAATCCGGGCTTCAGACCAAAGGCTCCACTGAGGCCGGTTTCTTCATCTACAGTAAAAAGACATTCGACAACTCCGTGCTCTAAATCTTGAGATTCAAGTATTGCTAATTGCGCGGCTATTCCTATGCCGTCGTCTGCACCGAGGGTAGTACCCCTGGCCTTTACCCAACCATTGTCCACACAAGGAATAATCGGATCCGTATCGAAATCGTGATCTGTATCAAGGTTTTTCTCGCATACCATATCTATGTGGCTCTGCAGGATGACAGGTTTCATGTGCTGCATGCCTTTTGAGGCCGGTTTTCTGATGAGAATATTACCTGCTTCATCCCGTCGTGAATCAAGGTTGAGGCGATCAGCAAACTGCAACAGATACGCTGCGATTTTTCCCTCTTTCTTTGATGGTCTTGGGATCTGGCAGATTTCATAGAAATAGTGCCATAAACGCTCTGGTTTCAGGCCTGAGAACACATTTTCCATAGTCGGGTAAGGTATTTAGTTTTAATGCATACAAACCTACATGATTTTTTTAAACAATCACAATCTACTGACTGTTAAAACTATCAATAAACAAAAGCAGTTGATGTATGTTAGGATTACCGAATCATTCATAACTTATATCATCCTATGTCAGAAAGGCATAAAAGGCAGGCCGAACTGCTTTATCTCATACTTGGCTCTTTATTCATCACATCGCTGGTGGCAAGCAATCTTATTTTTCAGAAGTTTTTCAGCTGGAATCCATTTGGCCTATTTTCGTTCGAGCTTTCGGCTGGCATTATTGCCTATCCGGTGACATTTGTAATCACCGATATAATTTCGGAATTATATGGCCGTAATCGTGCCAGTCAGGTAGTCACCGCCGGCGTGTTTGCCGGTTTTTTTGCGCTCATCATCGTGAGCGTTTCTGCCGAGGCACCAGCCACCCCTTGGTCTCCTGTGGATAATGATATGTTTCGCAGGGTGTTTGGATTCACTTTCATAGCCGTTGGTGCTTCGCTGGTGGCCTACCTTATAGCACAATACATCGATGTGTATGTGTTTCATTTCTGGAAAAGAGTTAACAACGGAAAGCACCTCTGGCTGCGTAACAATGCCTCCACTTTTACCTCTCAATTTATTGACACGTTTGTGATCATCACCTTGTTGTCCGTTTCCGAAGTAATTACATGGGATAGATATTTCGGGTTAATCATCAGCGGGTTCCTATTTAAAGTGATGTTTGCCCTGCTGGATACCCCAATAGTGTATCTTGTGGTTTATACAGTACGCCGCCACTTTAAACTTCAGGGAACCGGAGCAGAGTTGGCTTATTAAGCCAAGACTTTCTATTTTGTCTTGCGGCCGTTTCAGGAGTCGGAAAAAAGCCTAAATTTGCGCCACAAAAAATTTACATATGGAAAGCAAGTTACAGGAACTCACGAGCAAGATCTATAATGAAGGTATCGAAAAAGCAAGGACAGAGGCTAAAGCTATCCTCCATAATGCACACCTTGAGGCCGATCAACTGGTGACAAATGCCCGTGCTGAGGCAGCGAAAATTCTTGATTCTGCAAACAGAGAGTCGGAAGAGTTGAAACGCAATGTGCACAATGAACTTCAGCTTTCGACCCGTCAGGCTTTGAGTGCCATAAAACAGCAGATCATACACCTGATCGGAGCCAGAATGTTATCAGAACCTGTCAAAGAATCGGTAAATGATAAAGAATTTATAAAAAATATTATCGAAACGCTGATTAACAACTGGAGCCAGAAAGCGGGGCATACTGACCTTGCTCTGGTTCTGCCACAAAGCGACGAACAAAAGTTGGGTAAGTATTTTACCGAGAAGGCCCATTTGATGCTTAAGGATGGACTTACCGTGAAATTCGACGACCGAATGACTACCGGATTCAGAATCGGCCCGAAGGACAACAGCTATGTGCTGAGTTTCACGGACGATGATTTTGAACAATTTTTCAGGCATTACTTGAAGCCCCGCACAATCAAACTTCTTTTCGGAGGCGAATAATGGCAAGCCGCAATTATTACTATCTGGTTGCCGGGCTGCCTGACCTGATGTTGGAACAGGGGAAACTTACCACCCTGCTGGCAGACTTTAAACATGAATTGCGGCAACACCTCCATCAGGACGATTACCGACTGGTGCAGATGCTGTTTGCCCCAGCCGACCACAGGAATCTGATAAACCTGCTACTTAAACATATTGAGGATTTTGACTTAACCGGAAACTACAGCTTCGATGAACTTGAAGAGGCTATCAAAGATCCGGAATTGATGCCCGGATACCTCGGAACGTTTATTGCCCGGTTTAAAGCAGGCAGTCTGGATGCTAAGATGAGCCAGGAAAATCGGTTGGCATCCATGTATTTCGACCACCTGATGCAATGCAACAACACTTTTATATGCGAGTGGTTCAGGTTTGAAATGAATGTCAGAAATATCTTGCTGGCGATGAATGCTCGCAAATACAGAATGCCGTTCGACAATCAGTTAATAGGACACAGTCTGGTAACGGAGCTTCTTAAAAAGAGCAACGCACGTGATTTTGGATTGACCAATGAATTTCCGACTGTCGAAAAGTTGCTACAGATAAATGAGGCTTCCAACGTGGTGGAGCGCGAAAAATTGCTCGACATACTCCGGTGGAATTATATTGATGAGTTAAATACGTTCAATTATTTCTCTATTGAGGTTATTTTGGGATATCTAATTAAACTCGGTATAGTTGAACGCTGGATGAAACTCGACAAAAAGACAGGAGAACAGATGTTCAAACAACTCCTGACCGACCTTCAAAGCAGTTACGAATTTTCTAATGAGTTTAATGTATAATGACTAAAAACAGCGATTTGACTATTGGAACAGTAACCGGAATCATCGCCAACCTCGTGATAGTTGAGGTCGATAATCCGGTGGCACAGAATGAGATATGCTACATCGATCATAATGGCACTCGGCTGATGGCTGAGGTGATTAAGGTGATGGGTAACAAGGCGTTTGTGCAGGTTTTTGAGAGCACAAGGGGTTTGAAACCCGGAAGTCAAGTGGAGTTCGTCGGACACATGCTTGAGGCTACCCTAGGCCCGGGAATTCTGTCGCGCAACTACGACGGTCTGCAGCACGATCTTGATGTGATGGACGGGGTATTCCTTAAGCGAGGCGATTACACCCGCCCGCTGGATGCCGAAAAGTTATGGAACTTCGTCCCGTTGGCCATCCCAGAAGCTGTTGTTGAAGCCGGCGACTGGCTTGGCGAAGTAATGGAAAACTCCATACCTCATAAGATCATGGTGCCGTTTGTCTTCAGGGGAAAATACACCATAAAATCTCTTGTTGCCGAAGGTCAGTATAAAGTGACAGACACCATTGCCGTGCTCATAGATGATAAAGGCAAGGAAACGAAAGTGACCATGCTACAGAAATGGCCGGTAAAAAAAGCCATTCGTGCATACCGTGAAAAGCCACGGCCTTTTAAACTCCTCGAAACGGGTATACGTACCATTGATACACTTAATCCCATTGTGGAAGGTGGTACAGGGTTTATTCCCGGGCCATTCGGGAGCGGAAAAACCGTGTTGCAGCATGCCATCTCTAAGCAGGCCGAAGCCGATATCGTGGTCATTGCTGCCTGCGGCGAGCGGGCCAACGAGGTTGTGGAGATCTTTACAGAGTTTCCGGAGCTCGACGACCCGCGTACCGGGCGCAAATTGATGGAGCGTACGACGATTATCGCCAACACCTCTAACATGCCCGTAGCAGCCCGTGAAGCCTCTGTGTATACCGCGATGACCCTAGCAGAATATTATCGCGCCATGGGTCTTAAAATCCTGCTGCTTGCCGATTCAACATCGCGATGGGCGCAAGCGCTTCGCGAAATGTCGAACCGCATGGAAGAGCTTCCTGGACCCGACGCCTTTCCCATGGATCTTCCTGCCATCATCTCCAACTTTTACAGCCGTGCCGGTTTTGTCTACCTGAACAACGGCAAGTCAGGGTCTATCACTTTCATCGGCACTGTATCGCCGGCCGGCGGTAACCTCAAAGAGCCAGTGACCGAAGCAACAAAGAAGGCCGCACGCGCCTTCTACGCCTTATCGCAACAGCGTGCCGACAGCAAACGCTATCCTGCCATCGACCCGATTGACAGTTATTCAAAATACCTTGAGTATCCTGAACTGCAGGAAAACCTGAAAACAAATATTGCTGAAGACTGGGTTGACAACGTCATGCTTCTCAAAAATATCCTCATCCGGGGTAAGGAAACCTCTGAACAGATCAATATTCTTGGCGACGACGGTGTTCCTCTTGACTATCATATCACCTACTGGAAGGCCGAAGTGATTGATTCAGTGATCCTGCAGCAGGATGCATTTGATAAAATCGATGCCAACTGCCCCATGGACAGGCAAAAGTACATGCTTGACAAGGTTATGGAGGTCTATAGGGCCGAATTCAGGTTTGATGGGTTTGAAGAAGTGAATCCCTACTTCAAACGTGTGATCAATCAGCTCAAGCAGATGAACTATTCACTCTATCAGACTGCTGATTTCTACAAAAACGAAAAAGAGTTCTACAACATATTCGAGGAAAGGAAAGTAGTGTAATGGAAACAATGGCTTTTCAGAAGATATATACCAAGATCACTCAGATAACCAAAGCTACATGTTCGCTTAAGGCTACAGGCGTTGGCAATGAAGAGCTTGCCATGGTGCATGGCCGCCTTGCTCAGGTGGTGAAAATCATGGGCGATGATGTAACCCTTCAGATATTTTCTGGCACGGAAGGGATACCCACCAATGCCGAAGTGGTGTTCTTTGGTCGTCCGCCTACACTGAAGGTGGGTGAGGAACTTTCCGGGCGTTTTTTTAATGCGTTTGGGAAGCCGATTGATGGTGGACCGGAAGTGGAAGGCGAAGAACGTGAAATAGGCGGCCCCTCGGTGAACCCAGTCAGACGCAAGCAGCCATCAGAACTGATCGCAACGGGGATTGCTGGTATAGACCTCAACAATTCACTGGTAACCGGGCAAAAAATTCCTTTCTTTGCCGACCCCGACCAGCCTTTTAACCAGGTGATGGCTATGGTTGCACTGCGTGCCAAAGCAGACAAAATCATCCTGGGCGGTATGGGCCTTACAAACGACGATTATTTGTATTATAAAAATGTGTTTGACAACGCAGGTGCGCTTGACCGCATCATCAGCTTTGTCAATACCACCGAGAATCCACCGGTCGAAAGACTCCTGGTACCCGATATGGCACTCACGGCTGCTGAATACTTTGCCGTTGACAAGAAAGAAAAGGTGCTTGTTTTGCTGACCGACATGACCCTGTATGCCGATGCGCTCAGCATCGTGTCGAACCGTATGGACCAGATACCTTCTAAGGATTCCATGCCCGGGTCTCTTTACAGCGACCTTGCCAAGTTGTACGAAAAGGCCGTGCAGTTCCCTGACGGAGGTTCGATCACCATCATTGCAGTTACAACGCTTTCGGGTGGCGACATCACCCACGCCATTCCCGACAACACGGGTTACATCACTGAGGGCCAGTTGTTCCTTAGGCGAGATACGGACATAGGCAAAGTAATCGTTGACCCTTTCCGAAGCTTGTCGAGACTAAAACAATTAGTGATCGGAAAAAAGACACGCAATGACCATCCGCAAGTGATGAATGCCGCCGTGCGCCTTTATGCTGATGCTGCCAATGCCAAGACCAAACTCGAAAACGGGTTTGACCTGACCGATTATGACCAGCGTACCCTGGATTTTGCCAAGGCCTATTCTGATAAATTACTGGCCATCGATGTGAACATCGATACCGAACAGATGTTGGTAACAGCCTGGGAGTTGTTTGCCAGGTATTTTACTCCGGCCGAAGTTGGACTGAAAAAGGAATTAGTTGATCTGTACTGGCTCAAATAGAGGCTGAAGTTATACCTATTAATTATAATGCAAGATTAAGTCGATGGCCATAAAGTTTCAATATAACAAGACTGCGCTGCAGGATATGAATAAGCAGCTGAAGGTGCGTGTGCGTGCCTTGCCAACATTGAAAAATAAGGAATCGGCACTGCGTGTTGAAGTCAAGCGAGCAAAGGACGATGCTGCCAGACTTGATGGAGAATTGCAAAGCAAAATGGCTGAGTATGATGAGATGGTCAGAATGTGGGGAGAGTTTGATGAAAGTTTGCTTTTAGTCGATGATGTTGAAATTGAAGTTAAGAAGATAGCAGGCGTCAAAACTCCGTTACTTGGAAAAGTGATCTTTAAAATAAAAGACTACAGCATGTTCAATAACCCAAGCTGGTTTCTCGACGGAATCGCTATACTAAAACAACTGGCTTCGATCGGAATTGAACGCGAGTTTTATATACGAAAAATGCATTTGTTAGATAAGGCGCGTAAGAAGACTACGCAAAAAGTTAACCTCTACGAAAAGGTGCAGATCCCTGGTTACGAGCACGCGATACTAAAGATTAAGCGCTTTCTGGAAGACGAAGAAAATCTTTCCAAGTCATCGCAGAAGATTGTAAAAAACCGACTAGAACAAATGGAGGCATAGCATGATAGTACCCATGAGAAAATATGCTTTCCTGGTGTATCATGCTGAATACACTACGTTTCTGGAAGGCATACGTAAGTTAGGAGTTGTGGATGTTGTACAGCGCACCCGCGAATACGATAGCGCTACCATGGACAAACTGCTCATGCTGAAACAGGTAGCTGATACCATAAAAATACTAAAAAAGCGCAACGCAAAACCTGCCGCTGCCGAAACCGATGCACCCGATGGACTTCAGCTGGTTGAGCGGGTACGCGCACTGTTGCAGGAAGAAGAGCAGAACCTACAATCGCAGGCTACCATTTCCAAAGAAATTAACAATCTTAGCCCCTGGGGTGATTTTTCGAAGGACACTATCCAGAAGCTTCAAAAGGCAGGCCTGAAAATTTCCTTCTTTATTACCTCCATAAAAAAATACAACCCCGAATGGGAACGTACGTATAATATTGGCATTGTCAATACGATCTCTCCCGATGTGTATTTTATCGTTGTGCGCGAAGGTGATGAGGAGATTGACATTGATGCTGAAGAAATCAGGATGCCTGAGCGGACATTGTCGGAGCTCGAAAAGCGGAAGGTTGAAATTGACATTCGGCTACAGGTCATTCGTGACGAACTAGATCACATAGCCACTTCACAGCTAGGGAGTCTGGAGATTACAAAGCAGAGCATTTTTCTTGAAACCGAATTTGACAAGGTAATCGCCAACACCCGCCCGCAGCTGGATGATTCAGTTATGTTGCTAGAAGGTTTTGTTCCTGTACCAAGAGAAGCCGATTTGTCTGAATTTTGCGAGCATCAGAACATCGTTTTTCTGAGCGACAGGCCTGAACCTGAAGATAAGGTGCCCGTGCTTTTGCAGAATAGTAAATTCTCCAAACTTTTCGAGCCTATCAGCAAACTTTTCTCATTGCCATCATATGCTGAACTGGACCTGACTCCGCTTTTTGCACCATTCTTTATGATGTTTTTCGGCTTTTGTCTGGGCGATGCCGGATACGGCCTTCTGGTTCTGTTAGGTGCAACGCTCTACAAACGTAAGGCCAAAGAGTCATTTCGTCCATACCTCACACTGGCGCAGTATCTGGGGGGGGCCACAATTATTTTCGGAATTGTTTCAGGAACCTTGTTTGGTATTAATCTGATCGAAGCCAAAATCCCTGCTCTCGAATCGGTAAGAGGTTACTTCTTCGACAGTCAGAAGATGTTTTACCTTGCACTCATCATGGGAGCGGTTCAGATCATCTTCGGTATGTTCGTTAAGGTATTCAATGTAACCCGCCAACAAGGCTTTGCCTATGCCATTTCGACCATTGGCTGGATTGTGCTTATCGTAGGCATGATGGTAAGGATGCTGCTTCTTAAACTTAAAGTACTTCCCGAAGATGACCAGATCCTGTTGTATGCTATCCTTGGGGTGAGCGGTGTGATGATTTTGCTGCTCAACGATCCAAAGGCAAATGTTTTTGTACGCATGGGCAAGGGCGTGTGGGACGTCTATGGTATGGTGACCGGCATTTTTGGCGACCTGCTTTCGTATATTCGACTGTTTGCTCTGGGCATTTCGAGTGCCATCCTGGGACTGGTTATCAACAGCATCGGGATGAATATGCTGGGAGTTCCTTATATAGGACCGATACTATTCGTGTTGTTTCTGGCAGTAGGTCATCTCGCCAACATCCTAATTAGCTCGCTCGGGTCTTTCGTGCACCCCATGCGTTTGACATTTGTTGAATTTTATAAAAATGCAGGTTTCACAGGTGGAGGGAAAGCCTACAAACCGTTTTCCGAAAACAGTAGAAATTAATAGAGTATCTCAATAACCTAAATCAATCAATTATGACAACAGCAGTGATTTTAGCGTATGTAGGTCTGGCCCTTATGGTGGGTCTTGCCGGCATCGGTAGCGCCATCGGAGTTTCGATAGGTGGCAATGCTACCATCGGAGCGTTGAAAAAGAACGATGAAGCCTTTGGGTCATACATGCTTCTGAGTGCTTTACCTGGCACCCAGGGACTTTATGGTTTTGGAGGTTTTTTTATCATCAACATGAAACTTACTCCCGAATTTGTAGCCAACATGACCATCGGCCAGGGAACAGCGATTTTTGCTGCAGGTCTTGCGCTGGGTCTTGTCGGCCTCATGTCAGCCATAAAGCAGGGACAGGTTTGTGCCAATGGCATTGCTGGCATCGGCTCAGGCTATGATGTCTTCGGTAAAACCATGGTGCTGGCAGTTTTCCCCGAACTTTATGCCATTGTGGCTTTTGCTGCCACGTTCCTTATCAGCGCCGGATTGTAGAGCATCCTTACGCCTATAAGAATTGAGCCCCGTCTGTTTTCAGACAGGGCTTTTTTCATTGCCTGTCGACTGGGTGAGTGCACTAAAATTTGGAGCCTCAGTCATGTTCGTTTTTTCATCGGACTAAGCTGGCGGTTGTTCGTGATCATAATCATCCGGCTCATCACTCCATTCATATCGGTCCGGAGCCGGGCCGATGTGGCGATGGTAGTAGGAAAGCAAAAGGCCTGTTACTGAACCTATAAGGTGGCCTTCCCAGGAAATACGCTTGTGTGGAAAAAAACCAGGAAAGATCCCCCAAACAAGACTTCCGTAGAGGAAGATCACCAGTATGGCGAAAGCCAGCTGACTGGTATTCTTTTTGACCAAACCGGACAAGAGATGAAATGCGGCTAGCCCGTAAACCAGGCCGCTGGCTCCAATATGTATGCTTCCGGGACGTGCGAACACCCACAAAAGTATGCCTGAAAACAGGAAAAGTTCAATAAAAATCCTCGTGGCTGATCTTCCGTAATAGTAATAAAGTGCTGTGCCAAGAAATAATATTGGGACAGAATTCGAAAACAGGTGGGATAGGTCTTTATGCAGAAAGGGATAGGTGAAAACACCGGGCAAGCCACGAAGGGTTCTGGGCATCAGTCCAAACTCCGACAGGTTTATCTGAATAAACTCTTCCACTCCTTTGATAAGCCACAGCAAAAGCATGAACAGCAAGGGCCACAGGGCACTTGAGATCATCTTTATACGCTCTATGTCGGATTCTTTCATGAATTCTGCCTGACCACAACGAGTGGATTTTCCCATAGCAGTGATGTAAGGATGCTATTCATTCTCCGGCAACTCGATGCAATCTTCAAGAACTACAATACCATCCTCAAATCCTATGCATAAACCTTTGATTTTTAAGTAGTCACCAATCTGAATGGGATCGGACTTACTTGGCCTGCTGGCAGTAAGATAACAGTAAACACCCTCGGGCCCATCCTGTCCCGATTCGAAAAAGAAAGTCAGTATTGTAGTGCTCCCGGTATACTCCACATGATCAACCGCCCCGGATATAAGTAAGATTTTTAGATCGTATTTCCGGGCTGCAAGCTTTTTGTCTGTTTGATATTCATAGTACAACTCCGCTGCGGTGATGCTATAATCTGTGGGTAGCGACCCCATATTATGCCCGGATTGCTTTTGATGGATGAACAGAAAGTAGGCACCAACCACGAGTATTGTAGCCAGGATTAGAAGTCCGATGAACAGAGTTTTTATATTCATGGAAGTGCGGTTTGTGTGATTTTTTGGAGAATCGGAGATAATGTAAACGTGGCCTCAAAAATAGAAAATCCAAATGAATCTCGAGGCAGCCCCGTTGGTGCTGTCAGTCAATCTATTTACCTGAGTATGCGGCAGCATGCGTGAGAAATAGTTTTCAGATACCTTTCCAAAATGAAACAAACATAGGTTCATTTAGTTTGTTTACAATATTAAATCCCGCTGTTAGGTCAAATATACTAATTTTGGCACAGCTAATGCAGTGAAAAGGAAAGTCATTGTCATACTCAAGTAGGATTGTCCAGTTTGATATTTTAGCAGCACCCTAAATTATGAAGCAAATACATCTAAAGCAAACAATAGCAGTTTCTCTGATCATTTCAACTTTGTTTGCGGGAAGTCTCACAGCCCAACCGGTTGACCCGCGAACCACTTTTCAAAAGTTCAATGCAGCTTTTCAACTGATTAATATGGCATACGTTGATAGCGTTAACCAGCCTAAACTCATTGAAAAAGCAATCATCGAAATGTTAATGGAGCTTGACCCACACTCCGTATATCTCAGTAAGGCGGAAATTGATCGCGCCAATGAGCCCCTAGTAGGAAATTTTGAAGGCATTGGTGTTCAGTTTCAGATCTTCAAGGATACCATCGTAGTCACTGCAGTCATTGCCGGCGGTCCTTCGGAGAAGGTTGGCATCATAGCCGGAGATAAAATCATGAAAATCGAAGGTGAGAATGCTTTCGGTCCGAAAATCAACAACGATTTTGTGCTGAATCGATTAAGAGGCAGGAAAGACACTAAAGTCAACATTTCCATTTTCAGGCAGGGAAACCCTAAACTGCTGGAATTCACAATCACCCGCGATAAAATCCCCATCAATAGCATCGATGCCACATTCATGGCTGCACCTGAGACAGGATACATCCGCCTGAACCGGTTTTCACGAACTTCTATGCTTGAGTTTCGCGAGAGCATTGCGAAGTTGAGGCAGAAGGGAATGCAGCACCTTATACTCGATCTGAGGGGTAACTCGGGCGGATTCCTGGATGTAGCCGTCGACCTGGCGGATGAGTTTCTAGGCGCTGACAAAATGATTGTGTATACAAGAGGTATGCGAAGCCCACGACAGGATTTCAGGGCTACATCACAGGGCAGCTTCCAGGATGGCCGCCTTATTGTATTAATCAATGAAGGCTCCGCTTCAGCAAGCGAAATCGTTGCTGGCGCTGTGCAGGATTGGGACCGGGGGGTAGTAATGGGACGCAGGTCGTTTGGAAAAGGATTGGTACAACGTCCGTTCACCCTGCCCGACAGCAGCGTAATAAGGTTAACCACTGCGCGTTATTACACACCCGCTGGTCGTAGCATCCAGAAACCCTATAGTGAAGGCGTAGCCGAGTATCAAAATGACTTTCGCCGGAGGATAGAACATGGCGAGATGTTTTACGCTGATAGCATCCGGTTCCCGGATTCATTAAAATACCTGACCCACAATAAAAGAGTAGTTTACGGAGGTGGTGGTATTATGCCCGACATTTTTCTGCCGGTCGATACCACATCGAATTCAAATTATTACAATAGCCTTGTGCGCAGAGGCGTTTTCAACAGCTTCACGATGGACTACATGAATTCCAATCGTACAAGGCTCGAAAAAAACTTCTCCACACCTGAAAGTGTTCTGGAAAATTTCGAAGTGGACGATGCCCTTTTTCAAAGCTTTCTTGCCTATGCTGAAAAGGAAGGAGTGAAAAAGGAAGAGCGGGGTCTGGCGACATCTGCAAACGACATGCGGGTGCTGCTTAAAGCGTACATTGCCCGCAGCCTGTTCGATTTGAATACCTATTACCGCGTGGTATTAGATATTGACAAAGACCTTAGCAGAGCCTTGTCAACGATGCAGAACAATGCCGTGTTTGATAAGATTCTTTTCAAAAAATAACTCGCTACCCTGCAAAGCGACATTCATGCGAAATTCGAAGTGTAGCTTACTCACAGAATCACATTTGCAGTATATTTGTTCAAACCTTATTCAAGATAAACCAATCACACATGGCCGATTTATCAATTCACTATATGGGGCTGCGATTAAGGAACCCACTGATTGCCGCCAGTTCGGGATTAACCCATTCGCTTGAAAACATCCGTGAACTCGAAAAAAATGGTATTGGAGCCATTGTTCTGAAGTCGCTCTTCGAAGAACAGATACGCTTTGAGATTAGTAAGTCTGTTGACCACGAACGTGGTGTCAACGGCCTGTATCCTGAAGCATTTGACTACATAGGCAATTATGCCAAGGAGAAATATATTGATCAGTATCTATCTCTTATCCGCCAGGCGAAGCAGACTGTGTCGGTGCCCATCATCGCCAGCATCAACTGCATGAGTGCAGACGAATGGACCGGATTTGCCAAAAAGGTGGAAGAAGCCGGAGCCGACGGACTGGAACTCAACGTTTTTATCCTTCCTGCCGATCCTGCATTTGGAGGCGAACAGAACGAAAAAATCTATTTCGATATACTTGAGGCGGTGCTAAAGCAGGTTTCGATACCGGTAGCACTTAAAATCAGCTATTATTTCTCCGGCCTGTCCAAGACAGCACTTAAATTGTCGTGGGCAGGCGCCAAGGCACTCGTGCTTTTCAACAGGTTCTATTCACCCGATATTAACCTTGATAGCATGAAGGTAGTTCCTTCGAACGTGTTCAGCAGCCCCGACGAACTGAACCACAGCCTCAGGTGGGTGGCCATGCTCAGCGACCGTCTGCACTGCGACATAGCAGCATCAACCGGCATACACGACGGAAAAGCCATGGTAAAACAACTGTTAGCCGGCGCCAAAGCGGTGCAGGTGGCAACCACTCTGTATAAAAACGGGTTTGGTCGCGTCAACGAAATGATTAATTTCCTTGATTTCTGGATGAACAAACACAACTATCAGGAGATTAAACAATTCAACGGGCTGCTAAGCTTCAAGAAAACAGATAACCCGGCCTCATGGGAGCGGGTGCAGTTCATGAAACATTTTGCTGGAATCGAGTAGTATTGCTTTACATTATTCAGGCAGCTGCACAATCAGCAAGAAGTTAAAATTTTCTTTAAACGTCTAAAACCGAAAGAAAAAACCGGCATCAACATCGTATTTCTTATACCAATGGGCTGGGTTTTTCACTTTTTGGATGTTTGGTTTTTCCTCAATCCATTCGTAGGTCAGTCTTTCGTAGTGGATGCTGCGTTTTGCAAAATATCCGGTCGCCTTTATGTAGATTCCCCCCAAGGCTTTTGGAGTCTTGACTAGAGCCAGACTCAATTCCACCTCGGGAAAAAAGAAAAGGGTGGGGGTTAGCTTAGTTTGATACTCAACCTTACGACGGAAATTCGATTTTGCTTTCTGCTGATATATGTCGGCACTGAACCGGGCAAAAGACCCTATCCCTGCATTTGCCTTCAACCGAATTCCCAAAAACCTGCCAATATTATTGAAAGCAGGGCCTACATACCAGTTGAGATCGTAAATGAAACGCTGAAACTGCATTATCATGTTTGTGTCGTGATGGAAGCCGTGATCCTCGATCAAATGGTAGCGAAAGAAACTGCTGTTATAAATCGGATATCCATAAATGCCGGTATTTAAGCCCATATGTCCGTTGCGTGATCGCTGAACCGAGATATTGAAACTGTTCGGGAAAATATCATCGGCGGTGAATACTTTGATGTCGACTTCTGTGTTTTTTGGTAGCCATAAATGAGCTGTAAATCCCATGTATAACCATTCGTTCAGATTTTTAGTGGTGTGGAAGTAATTCATGAAGTCGAGGTTCCCTGCGTTCGGCAGGCTATCGATGTGCAAAATTCGGCTTCCCAGCCAGAATGAATATTCAATTTGGCGGATGAACTTTTCCTGGCTATAAACAGGTGAAGCCAGAATAGCCAACGCCAGGATAGCGATACTTAAAATTTTTTGCATAGCTGTCAACTTACTTGATGTTGATCAGGTTTGTAAGTGATGATAGGGTACGGTTATCGCTAAGTTCTATGTCGATGCGAAACTGTGCGATCGCGTGTTGAACCTTTAGTTTCAGATACAAATCGATCTTCTCAATGGGTCTGGAATCACAATAGCGGTTCTTGCTGATCCGTTGGCTTAAATTTTCCAGGCTCTGATATAAATTCCCATTATGATAGGGGAATTGCCTGCCAACAAAATAGCGGGTAATATCGGTCAGGGCAGGTATATTCTGGTTTAATGGATGCAGGGTTATAATTCGGAATTTCGTGATTTGCTGGTTCGAGAGATATTCAACGCTACAGGCACATTGAAAGGCTTGCGCCGTAGTGAAACCCAACGAGGCCCGCTGTGCCGACTCGTTGAACAGATCGTTCGTGTCGCGCACTGTGACGCGAAAAGCCACCGCTTCTGCGTACATGGTATCGGTGGAACCGGATTCGGGGAGATTGCCTGAATGGTAGAGGTTATCGATTGTCATTTCGTGAAAGTCGCCATACAGAACGGGCCAGATGCAATCGCAACTTTGAAGCAACCTGATAAGAAAGATTGTGGCAAGAAATAGGAAGGATTTGTTCAAGACGCGCATGATCGATAAATGGAATTTAATGCATCGATCAAAGATACGAATGAGTTCGAAACAGGAAAGGCCAGAATTATTTTCCCGGAATGTTGTTGTTAGAAGAGCCTCGCTGTTTAGGGCGGAATTTCCGTTTAAACCTGCGCTTTTTTGTGGAGGTATTTTCACACGGATCACCTGATGATTGAGAATTGGCAGGATAGGATGGAAGCGCCTGTAATTCCAGGCGATTCAGGGTGAGTCCAAGCGTTACTTCGAGGTTGGCGAATCGCCGTCTATCTTTTTCGCCAATCAAAGTTATTGCCATGCCTTGAGCCTGGGCACGCGCTGTGCGACCGATGCGATGGATGTAGTCCTCGGCGTCGTGGGGCACCGTGTAATTGATAACCACGTCAATGTCCTCCACGTCAATCCCACGCGAAACAATATCGGTGGCCACCAGTACCTTAACCTGCCTGTTTCTGAAAGCATTCAATACCTCTTCGCGCTTGGTCTGATCCAGGTCGGAGTGGATCTCAGCTACTCCTTCGGCGTGTGACTTAAGCTCACGGGTTAGGTTTTTGACAGCCAGTTTGGTGTCGCAAAAAATGAGTACTGATTGATAGTCGGCTTCCTTGAGCAAGACAGAAACAACCTGAATCTTGCTGTTCTCGTCAATGAAAAGCGCATTCTGAGTGATTCTGTCGGGCGGCAGGGCCAGCGAAATGTTAATTTCTGAAGGCTGGCGTAGGATTTTACGTGCAAGTTTCCTGATATCTGCCGGCATAGTAGCCGAAAAAAGCAAGGTTTGACGCGAATGGGGTGTAATATCGACAATCTTCATGATATCTTCATAAAATCCCATATCGAGCATACGGTCTGCTTCATCGAGGATGAGATAATGAAGTTGCGAAAAATCAACATAGCCCATATTGATGTGAGCCAGCAATCGGCCAGGTGTGCAGATAAGGATATCAGCCCCTCTTGTGAGTGCTTTTTTTTCGTTTTCAAATGACATTCCGTCGTTTCCACCATAAATAGCCAGCGAACTGATGCCGGCAAAGTACCCAAATCCTTCCGTTTGCTGAGCTATTTGTTGAGCCAGCTCCCTGGTTGGGGCAATGATCAGGGCTTTGTTCTGATTGTTGTCCGGAGTTTGGCATATGGAATGAATGACAGGAATAAGGAAGGCTGCTGTTTTGCCCGTACCGGTCTGTGCACAAGCAATCACATCCTTTCCTTGGATGACAGCTGGAATAACCTGCTGCTGAACAGGGGTAGGAGTGTGGAAATTCATGGCTGCAACGGCGTCGAATACACGCGGTTCCAGATTAAACGATTCGAAATTCAATGGATGATTCGATAAAATGATTGAAATCAGTCCGACGGGGTTATTTTTCCTTGAGTTTTCCAACCACACTCTCACCCAGTTCAATCATACGCTGTGGATCGCGGAAACCCGCCGTAAAATGAACTACCTGGCCAGTGTGATCAAGGAAATACAGTGACGGGTATGCGCGAACTCCGTAACGTTGTGCGATCGTGCGGCCTTCGCCTTTTTCGCCGTCAAGCTTAACATTGATGAAATGTTTGTTGAAATATTTACCAACCTCCTCATCGGTGAAGGTATTAGCCTGTAGACGCTTACATGGGCCACACCATGTAGCGTATACATCAAGAAAAATAAGCCTCTTTTCTTTCTTTGCCTTGGCAAGTACCTGATCCCAGGTGCCATCAAAAAACTGGATACCGATATTGGGTGAAGGCTGAGGATTTTCGGCAAGTAAAGGCCTCGATACAGGGATCAGATGCATTAACAGCAAAAGGCTGATTATAGTCTTACTCATATTAGATTGTCGTTAGGGTTAAGAGTTCAAAAATAATAAACAATCCCTAAGTATTGTATGGTAATATCTGTACCTGAAACAAAATTCATGCCTTGATTGACCAACCCGGTTCGGTTCTTAATAATATGATTATGCCTGGCTGAAACTTGCTAAAAATAATGTCCGGCCTCAAGGTGGCGACATGTGAACAAAACACCACACCTATATGTCAAAAAATCAAGAATTGAATCTTGAATTTTCTACTTTTGTTTGATATAAAACGGTTTTCATTTCCTCAACTATGCTCGAATATCAACCGGATGATCAACGCCTCAGCATCGATCCTGATTCGATGGGTATGAGCCGCCGGTGCTTTGTTAAACTTAGTACTCTTGCCGCCGGAGGTTTTGCTGCATTTGGTGTTATGCCCGGTTGCCGAAGATCGGAAACGCCTTTTCAAAGTAAAGAAATTTCTGCTCCGGTTGATAGTCAGATCATACGGACGGGTTGTCCGGCACATAATTGCGGTGGGAGGTGCATTCTCAAATTGTATGTAAAAAATGACGTGATAATACGTATTGAGACCGACGACCGGGCCGGCGATGAGCTAAGCAATCCGCAGCTAAGAGCTTGTATCAGGGGGCGCGCCTACCGACGGCGACAGTATCACCCCGACAGACTCAAATATCCGATGAAACGAATCGGTAAAAGGGGAGAGTCTAGATTTAATCGCATTTCCTGGGATGAGGCGTACGATACGCTGGCGTCGCAACTGCTTAGGGTTAAGGAAAAATATGGAAATGATGCCATCCTGTTACCTTATGGCACGGGCAGCTATAATCAAATCAACGGCAGGCAAACCGCTGCCCGGCTGATGAACCTCTTTGGCGGTTCGCTTGGGTTCTACAACAGTTACAGCTGGGCCTGCATCAGCCAGGCAACACCGTATATTTACGGAACAGGTATCACGGGAAATCAACGCCAGGACTGGATAAACTCCAAATACATTCTGATGTGGGGATGGAACCCTAGCGAGATGCGCGATGGAACCAACAGTGAGTTTTTTATCAAAAAGGCACGTGAAAACGGCGCCCGCATCATTTGCATTGACCCGCGCATGAGCATGAGCGCCGTTGCCCTGGCTGATGAATGGATACCCATTCGCCCAGGCACAGATGTGGCTTTTATGAGCGCAATGGCGTATGTGATCATTTCGGAACGGATGCACGATTTGGGTTTCATCCGGAGGTACTGTATCGGGTTCGACTCGGATCATATGCCCCCGGGATGTGAGAAGGAAGAGAGCTATTCTGATTACATTTTCGGAATCAGGGATGGACAACCGAAAACTCCTGCGTGGGCCGAAATGCTGACAGGAGTTCCCGCAGGCACCATCACGCAGATTGCAAAAGAGTACGGTAGTATAAAACCGGCAATGCTGTACCAGGGCTACGGGATGCAGCGCAGAGCCTACGGCGAGCAGCCTGTGCTGGCAGGTTGCGCCTTGGCGGCAATCACAGGCAACGTCGGTATTTCTGGAGGATGGGCTAGCGGTATTGCACTGCAAGCCGATGACGGTGGGCCATTCTGGAATGTATTCCCGGTAGGACACAATCCGGTGAAAGCAACCATACCGGTATTTCTATGGACGGAAGCCGTGCTGCGAGGCAAAGAAATGACAATGGAAGATGGGGTGAAGGGTGTCGATCGTCTCAAAAACAGTATCAAGCTCATCTGGTGTGTGGCCTCCAACATCCTGATCAATCAGCATGCCGATGTGAATCGTTCGGCAAAAATACTTGCAGATGAAAGCCTGGTGGAATTTATTGCAGTTCAGGATCAGTTTCTTACTCCCTCAGCCCGATATGCCGACCTGATTCTACCTGTATGCACGCAGTTTGAAACTTGGGGCGTTGAGGACGGATGGAAATATGGTGATGAAGTTATCCTAATGCCCAAAATACTTGAACCGCCCTTTGAGACTAAGAGCGATTATCAGATTTGTGCTGATTTGGCCGAAAGGCTTGGTTTTAGAGATGAATATACCCTGGGACGTACCGAACGCGATTGGATTGAGTGGGCGATAAATTATTATAGAAATACCCGTTTCCCGGATATTCCGAGCCTGGATGTGTTGCACGAAATGAATCGTGGACATTATTCAAATTCCGTCTTAGAGCCCAAAATTGCTTTTTCGGATTTTCGTCGTGATCCTGAAAAATATCCTCTCAAAACACCTTCAGGCAGGATTGAGTTGTTCTCAAAGCGACTGTTTGATATGGGGAAACCAGATACCATTCCTCCGATAGCCAAATACATACAAGAATGGGAGAGTCCTTTTGGTGATGAGGTAAAAAGGTACCCCCTTCAGGCACTCGGACATCATTACATGTCGCGCGTTCACTCTACCCACGACGGCATCGACTGGCTCGAAGAGGCATTTCCCCAGCGTGTATTCCTTAACCCGATTGATGCCCAGCTACGTGGCATTAAGGATGGAGATAAGGTGATGGTTCATAATGACCGGGGCAAAATCATAATTCCGTGCAGGCTGACAAAAAGAATTATGCCCGGAGTGGTCAATATTCCGCAGGGGGCATGGTGGCAGCCTGACAAAAAAGGCATCGACCGGAGGGGAAACATCAATGTATTGACCAGTCACAGGTGGACACCCCTGGCATACGGAAATGCACAGCATACTATCATGGTTGAAGTTAAAAAAGCAAAAGGCAGATAAAATCCCGGAACAGTATGGCTAAACAGAAGGCATTTTATTTTGATTCCTCCGCATGCTCTGGTTGCAAAACATGCCAGGTAGCCTGCAAGGATAAAAATAACTCGCCCCAGGGTGTGCGATGGCGCAGAGTATATGAAGCAGTTGGAGGATTCTGGGAACAACAGGGGCGAGCCTGGGTCAGCCACATCATTACTTATAATATGTCGCTTGCCTGCAATCATTGCAGCGCCCCCATCTGTTTGACATCTTGTCCCAATAGGGCTATCGTGAAAGATGACCTTGGCGTGGTGTGGATTGATAAAAAAAGGTGCATGGGTTGCAGGTACTGCGAACTTACCTGCCCGTACGGCGCATTGCAGTATGATCCTGATCAGAAAGTGATGACAAAGTGCGACCTCTGTGTCGATTATCTTATGCAAGGGCAAACACCTGTGTGTGTAGCTGCCTGCCCCATGCGGGCCTTAGAAGCCGGGGATCTGGAAGAACTGAAGCTAAAATATGATTTTCCGGATGTGGTGTTTCCCCTGCCTCAACCTGACTATACGCAGCCATCGTTGGTGGTAAAGCCTCACCCTGCGGCCATGAACGCCGATGATGTTGAAATGAAAATTGCAAATATGGAGGAAATTGCCTGATGAATAGCAATGCCTGGCCTTTGGTTTTCTTTACCCTGCTTTCACAACTCAGCGTCGGCATTGTAGCAGGTGGCCTCGTGCTGCTTACAACATTCCGGTCAGCTGAAACTGGTAGCCTTGCAGCCTTGTACCGTATTATTCTGCTATTGGCATTGATCACCATGGGTGTAGCTTTGGCGCTTTCCTTTTTACATCTTTCAAGACCCTGGAATGCCATACTATCCCTAAGTAATGTGCATGCTTCATTTTTGAGCAGGGAAATTTTACTGGCTTCTCTTTATTTTTTTATGCTGGGGACCGCCTTCATTACCCTGTATTTTATTGGCGCAACATCGGTGTTGAGCATGAAGACCATCCTTGGTATCATTTTGCTGGTAGGTTTGCTGCTGATCTGGGCCATGGCGAAGGTATACATGATTTCGACCGTACCAATCTGGAGTCATCCATCAACACTCCTGCGGTTTCTCCTTAGCGCCCTGCTCCTGGGAACGGCCGCCATATGGCCTTTGCTGACAATCAAAACAGGAAGTGGGTTTGAAGACACTCAATCGACACAGATGCGGTGCATATATTTTACCCTCGTGAACTTTTTTATTCTGATTTCCACGCTGGTAGAAATATGGTCAACCCGTTCCGCAGGTGAAATGGTCGGCCCTATGGTTAGTCATTCCAGGTTGATCAGTATGCTTTTTATTGTTCGTATAGGTCTTCTGGCAGCTGTGTTAGCCGGATTGTACTGGTTTATTTTCCGCGCTGCGAAACATCAAACCCACCTCCAAGATATTCCTGCCTACGGGTTGTTCATCCTATTGCTTATCTCAGAAATCATCGGGCGATATAACTTTTATGCTTCATACCAGCGGGTAGGGGTGTGACGATAATGTTTTTTGGAAATCTTCCAATAAGGCAGTAGTTCCGCGGCTGTGTCTGTCAGAATGTTGAGATTACAAGCCTGCCTTACAGGACAACCCTAAACAGTTGATTTTGCCAACACGTCCCTTAACTCCTGCAGTATCATTGCAGTGGCGCCCCAGATGACATGGCCGTTGCAGGAAAAACAGGGCATATCGCGGAGTACTCTCCCTCTGACTTCAATATTTTGCACAGTTACAAAATCTTCGAGTTTGGTTATTGGAAGCTCAATGATGTATTCTACTTCTTCAGAATTCAGCGCAAGTTTTATGGGTGGTTCGATTACGGCCACGATGGGATTTATGACAAAATTGCTAGGCGCAACAAAAAGCGGACTTAGTTGCCCCAGGACGATTATCTGGCCAGGATCAAGACCTATTTCTTCGCCCGCTTCACGTATGGCGGTATCTATAAAGGTTCTGTCCCTACTGTCCTTTTTGCCGCCCGGAAAACTAATCTGCCCACTGTGAGGGCCGTTGTCGGCGGTACGTTTGATTAGTAAAGTAAAAACATCGCCCGCCTCTTCAAACAGCGCAATGAGCACACTGCTGGGCATTGCATGCTGCAAACCCTCCGTCTTCTGCATATCAGCCAACCTTTCGGCAGGGATCATTTTTGCATGTGAGGCATACCCTGGCAAAGGCTCTGAGAGGTGTTTTGACAGTTCATTGACGAATATAGTAAATGGGTGTGGAAAAGAAGGCATGGACAGAATAATCAATCTTTTTATAAACAACATCGGCGGTAGCATCAAAGTTCATTAATTTTACCGTCCGTTTCATCATAATAATCCGCATGAATCAGAATAAAGTTCGCCCCGCTCTCAGGAAGGACCTTGCCGACGATTTGGACCGAAGCCTGGTTCTGCACAACGACGATGTCCATTCGTTCGATTATGTTATCGAATGCCTTATCGAAGTGTGTGATCACGAACCCGAAACAGCTGAACAGTGTGCACTGATAACCCATTACAATGGAAAATGCACAATCAGCTACAGCGACACCAACTCGCTGAAACGTCAGGCGCAGGCTCTGCAGTCAAAGGGACTGAAAGTTTCCTTGCAATAAATATTAATCTCGTTATGGCAATTTTGTCTGGAAAATTGGTAAAATGTGAATACCTTTGCCTTCAAAGCTGACAGATCTGAATTAACTCGTTTGCTGCCCAGCAATTATTCAATCAATCAACAGTTCCAAAGATGACCTGGACAATTATACTGATTCTAGTGATCGTAGGGATTCTACTCCTGCTTACTGAAGTGCTGGTTGTGCCCGGAACCACCTTTGTCGGCATCACCGGATTTGTGCTGCTGGTTATAGGTATCTGGCAGGCCTATGCTGTGTATGGCACACCCGAAGGGCACTACATGCTGTTGGGAGTGTTGGTGCTCACAGGCCTTGTTTTGTACTTTGCACTTAAGTCGAAGACCTGGAAGCGAATGATGCTGGACACCCAGGTAGATTCAAAGATGAACGTGGTGGATGCAGAGAAGGTAAAGGTGGGTGATACAGGCAAAACAATCTCAAGGCTGGCTCCTGCAGGCAAGGCTTTTATTAACGGTGATTACTACGAGGTGCACACCCTTGGCGAGTTCATCGATCCGCAGACCGAAATTGAAGTGATTAAAATTGAGTATAGTAAAATATTGGTAAAACCTAAAACAACGTAACATGGAACCGAATGCTTTGATTTTTATTGCCATAGGTATTGCTGCCCTGTTTGGGCTTTGGTTTATTTTTGTATTTATCCCAGTTGGGCTCTGGTTCTCCGCTCTGGTTTCAGGGGTAAGGATTTCGCTGTTGCAACTGGTGCTCATGCGGTGGAGGAAGATCCCACCGGCCGTTATCGTCAACAGCATGATTGCCGCCACCAAAGCAGGTCTGAGGGTGACGCGCAACGACCTCGAAGCCCATTTCCTGGCTGGTGGCAGGGTGAGGCCGGTTATCAATGCACTTATTTCGGCCGATAAGGCAAATATAGCCCTTGATTTCAAGATGGCTACCGCTATCGACCTTGCAGGGCGCGACGTATTCGAAGCTGTGCAGATGTCGGTAAATCCAAAAGTAATCACTACCAAGCAGATTGCCGCCGTAGCGAAGGACGGTATACAGCTTATTGCCACCGCCAGGGTAACCGTCCGGGCCAATATCAAACAGTTGGTTGGAGGTGCAGGCGAAGAAACCATTCTTGCCAGGGTGGGCGAAGGCGTCGTGAGTGCTATCGGGTCAGCTGATTCGCACAAGAGTGTACTCGAAAACCCCGATGTGATTTCAAAGGTAGTGCTTGCCAAAGGTCTTGACAGTGGTACAGCTTTTGAGATTTTATCGATCGACATCGCCGATATCGATGTAGGTAAAAACATCGGAGCCTACCTGCAGATGGATCAGGCCAATGCCGATAAAAATATTGCACAGGCTAAAGCTGAGGAGAGACGCGCCATGGCCATTGCGGTAGAGCAGGAAATGAAAGCCAAAGCGCAGGAAGCCCGGGCCAAGGTCATCCTGGCCGAAGCCGAAATTCCGATGGCTATTGCAGAATCGTTTAGGAGCGGTAACTTAGGCATTATGGATTATTATAAATTCCAGAATATCCAGGCTGATACCCGCATGCGTGAATCGATTTCTGATCCTCATGCCACCAAGGGGCAGAAGGATTCAGAAAGTCAGAAAAAATAACACCAGCCCACACTCTAAAATACTCATATCAAAGGGGTTGGTCAAAACGACAACCCCTTTTTTCGTACGTATTCCTTATTAACAGTGTAAGGCATAGGTGAATAAAGATGATAGCAACTGAGAGTAAAGCAATGCATAGCCTTTTGCAGGATTCAGATGAGAGATTTCTTGCGCTGCTCGGTTTATTCGAGCCTGCTGAACAAAAAGTGATGCAGAGAGCTTACCATCTGATCAAACACAGGTGGCCAACCACAATTACTGCTTCGGGATTTAACTATGTCGAACACAGCCTCTCGGTTGCTAATATTGTCGCTATCGAAATGGGGCTGGGCAGCACGGCGGTGGTTGGTGCATTGCTTCAGGATATTGCTGTAGCCGAAGGAATGGATGAATTGATGGTAGAACAACAGTTCGGACCCGAGATTGCCCGGATTGCTACCGGGCTTCGCACCATCAGCCTGCTTCGCACCGAAAAAGTGTCATTTCATTCTGAAAACTTCATCCGCTTATTGCTGGCCATTGCCGGTGATTCACGTGTGATTCTTATCAAACTTGCCGATCGGTTGCATTTCATGCGCCAGCTTGAATTTCTCCGCGAAAGCGACAAGGCAAGAATTTCGGTCGAAACAAGCAAACTCTATGCCCCAATGGCACACAGGCTAGGGCTTTACAATATTAAAACAGAGCTCGAGGAATTATCCATGCGTTATACTGAACCGGCAATCTACTTCTCAATTGACCGAAAGTTGCAGGATTCGCGTGAGAAACTCGATGTGTACGTAGCGGAATTCAGTCGAGTTATCGGAAAAGAACTTTCAAAGGATCACCTCAGGTTTGAAATCAAAGGCCGGACGAAATCAATTTTCTCAATCTGGAACAAGATGAAGGCGCAAAATGTCGACTTCGACGAAGTATTCGATGTTTTTGCCATTCGTATCATACTCGAGAGCAAACCTGAAAATGAGAAATCCGATTGCTGGAAAGCCTATTCTGTAGTCACAAATCTGTTTCAGCCTAATCCGAAGCGATTGCGCGACTGGATTACCAAACCCAAGGAGAACGGATACGAGTCGTTGCACACCACGGTGATGGGTCCTGAAAACCGATGGGTGGAAGTCCAGATAAGAACACAGCGCATGGATGATGAGGCGGAGAAAGGACATGCTGCACATTGGCTTTATAAAGGAGCCAAAGGAAACGATCCGTCGCTGATGGTCAATATCCGGCATGTCCTTGAACGGGCAGACCCGACCGAGGATGCCGAACATCTGCATAAAATAAAAATTGCTGACGACAGCATCTTTGTATTTACGCCGCAGGGCGATCTAAAAAAGCTTCCGAAAGGAGCAAGTGTTCTCGATTTTGCATTCGAGATCCACACAGGCCTGGGCGAAAAATGTACGGGGGCACGTGTCAACGGAGTTCAGGTTCAAATTAAGCATGTGCTCAAAAATGGGGATAAGGTGGAAGTCATCACCTCAAAAAACCAGAAGCCAAATCTAGACTGGCTGAACTGGGTAGCAACGAACAGGGCGCGTAATAAGATAAAACGATTTCTAAGGGTAGCCGAATTCAACCGGAGCGAAGAAGGTCGTGAAATTTTGCGGCGCAAACTTAATCAGATGGATTTGACCTTGAGTGATACTGTCCTGAATAAGTTATTTGCTCATTACAAACTCGCCGAGCCGCTCGAACTCTACCATTACATTGCTGCAGGCCGAATCGATATTTCTGAAATCAAGGAGGTGGTTCAGGCACCGTCAAAGTCGGTTGATGAGGCTTTAAAAGAAAAGATCCAGAAAAAAATACAGACCAGGTCGTTTCAGGGAAAACCCGGTGCCGATTTCCTACTGATAGACAATAACCCTGAAATCAGCGATTTTACTCTTTCAAAATGTTGCCAACCCGTTTCGGGCGATGCTATTTTCGGATTTGTGACCGTAGGAGCAGGCATAAAGATCCACAGAGCTGACTGTCACAATGCCAACCAGATGCAGACAAGATATCCCTACCGGGTACTCGAAGCGATTTGGGTGAAGAAGGAGGAAATTACAAGTTTTATTGCCGACATCCGAATTGCTGGAAACGACCGGCATGGTATTGTCAGCGATATTACCCAGGCGGTGAGCCAGGATAGTAAAATAAGCTTGCGTAGTATACAGGTTGATTCAAAAATGGGAAAATTTGAAGGCATGTTAAGGGTTATGGTGACTGACTCAAAGCACTTGGATTCCTTATTGCACCGGTTGGTGAATATCGCAGGGGTGAAAAAAGCCTCAAGAGTGCAAATCACTTAAATGTCATTCAATTAAGTTTAAAGTGGCCTAACTACAGATATCTCCTATGATGAGGCGGAATTGGAAAAGAACCACCTTCTTTTTTGGCGAGCGATATACCGAAGGACGCTACCTGAAATTTACTGTGACCGGTCATATCATATCGGAATCAGGGCAACGGTTCTTTGTGCTTCTCAGCAGATTTAAAAACAGGCTGCTTATACCTTCCGATACATACGAAAGTTTCGGAATTATGATTGGAGTGAAAGTGAAATGCAGAGTTGATAAAATCAACTGTTCCGGTCGTATTTTACTTGAACCCATGCACGGGCATTTTGTGGCAAATTACCGTTACCCCTTGAAGGTTGTTGAGGAATGTTACATTACAGATCACAAAGGACGGAAACATAAATTGCACCGTATACATGATGCGAACCGACAATTACATTTGGCCTTCCTCTATCCGGATGATGGGGTTAAGGCAGGCGATTTTATAAGTGGATGGTATGAAGGCAGCCGTAAAGGAAAATTGTTTTTTCGGGTGGTTGAAGTTATTAACAATTGTTGAAAACAATTGTGCATTTTTTGTGGGCTATTCCAGGGATAAATCTATTGACAGCCCTCTGGTATTGGATTACCTTTGTTAGACCAAGTAAGGGATAAAAAGCGTACTTCTGAAGGGAAGATACCCTGAAAAGCCGAAAGGCAGACTCAGGAATCACCCGAAAAACAAAGGGAGTTCTTACGGGAGCAACCGGCGAAACACAGAAGAGGGTGTCGGAAAAGGGGAAGGCGAGAGCCCATCCGTGACGCCAGCGCAGCAAAGGTTTCCTGAAACCCTGCTTCAAGTACGTCGCGACTTTTGTCAGTGACCTCGGCAGGCAGAGAGATTAGGGAATGGATTGGAGACGATCGCCTTTTGTTGTGCCGCCCAAATAACAGTAGCTTGGCGCGCACCGAAAGCTAAGGCAATCGGAAAAGCGAAGCGGGAAGTTGATCGGCCAGAACAACTTCCCGCTTTTGTCTTTATCACCTTACAAAAACAATTTTAACCGGATTGAGCCCAGTATCAAATGAAAACCTGCGACGACCATGCCGGTCATAACAATGAACCCGCCCGGTAGTCAGAAAACTGCGCGCATCAGAAATATATACATCCCCGTTCCACGCATCTACTGCTATTCCGTAAACTGTTTCCACCACAGTGCCATCGCTGATAAACCGGGGAGTAATTATCTCTTCGGTCCTGGTATTGAGAACCATTATGGTCGACTCTGACTTGGCAAAGTCATAGGAATACACATAGGCTGTGTCGTTACTGATCACGATATTTGAAGCTTCAAAACCGTCAAATGTCTGTTTCAATTTTTGATCTGCGGTGCTCACAATCTGCAGACGTGAAAGGATATCCCGGTAATTGCCGCGCGATACAACATACAAATCGCCGTAGGAATCGGCTTGAAGCGTAAACGGATTAAGCCCCACCGCAATTTTGTTAATTTCGGTCCGTGTAAAGGGGTCAATCACCGAAAGGGTTTGGTCGTAATTCGGGAAATCGAGGCCGCCGCTGTTTGAGACAAAGATCTTTCCATTTGTTGCCAGGATGCCATCCGGGTTCTTGCCGGCGTGAATGACGTTTTCTACTGCCAGTACCAGCGTGTCAATCACTGCTATGGTTCCATCAAAGGAACAAACCCATACTTTACCGTGATAAAATGCCATTTGTCTGGGCTGTCGCGGCTTGCTTCCACTGAACAGAGGAACCTGCCTGATGCTTTTTCCTGTTCTTGCCTCCATCACCTCCAATACACTTGACGTGCTTACCACGGCATACATCTTGGTCCCATATATGCCCAGATCGCTGCCGGTATCGCCCAAACCCCTTTGATTTACAGACTTAAAAAAGTCGTTCACCACTACCATTTTATCCGAATCATAATAGCTGATGGTCGAATTATTTGAACCGTACAGTCCTTCATTGAGCACATATATTCCCCTGGCTTTGCTTACTTTTCCGGCGAAAGGTTCCCTGTTAGGCTCTTTGATGCATGAAGTCATCGCAAGAAAAGCGATAAACAAAATCAATAAAAAATGGGTAGACATTTGTAAAATTTTTTCATCGAAAAATTGTTTCAAAATTTCATATCGAGTGTAATGTTGAAGGCCCGCCCGGGCATTGGGAAGCTCCTGACTACTTCGTACCTTTTGTCAAACAGGTTGCTAATATTGGCTTTTAGAGCTATTTCGGGTTTTGGTATGAGTAAAGCGCACCTGATCGTCAGATCGTGCTGCCACCAGGCCGGGAGCAGGTTAGCTGCTATATTCTGATCAAGAAAATAACGGAACCCGTTAAAGATGAATGAATAGTTTATGCTAATTTTTTTGTGATGCAAGGTCCAGTCGGCAGCAGCAATTTCGTAAGGGACGTATGCTATCTGGTGGCCATAGGTAGTGGATCCTTTTACAGTGCGATCGCTGGCTTTTTGCAGGGTGTAGGTGCCGCTGAAATTAAGCAGGGTTTGACTTGTTATGATCATGCTGATTTTAGCCTGAGCCTCGATTCCTAGTGTCTGTACTTTACCGATATTTCGTGTGCTCCAGATAAAAAGTTGCTGAGTGGGTACTGATACTATTTTGTTTCTCAAAACATTATGGAATATATCTCCGGTGAGTTCCATCGCAATTTTTCTTGATCTTTTCTGCAAGCTCAGACCTGCATTGGCTTGAGTGCCATACTCGGGTCTGAGCGATTGATTGCCAACGAGTGAATAATAAAGCTCGTTGAAGGTGGGCAAGCGGTAGATCGAGCGTAGCATTACCCTGGCCGACAAAGCCGGTTTTATCTTGCATAGCATAGATATATTGTAATTGATCTTGTTGTTTATTACCGAACCTTCACCGGTTTTATTTCGATCGAAAGCGAATGTGGAAATTAGAATACCCGTCGCCTGGAGCCGGTCCTTACTGTATGATGAACTAGCCATGGCAAGCCAGGTGACACGCATCGGGTCGGAGATGTATTGGGATGAATGCAACTGATTTACAATCCAGTCTGTTCCTGCCGTAAAACTCAAGTATTGGCCTGCCTTTTTATGAAGCGTGCCTGATCCGTAAAACATGCGC
>JBBIKG010000009.1:0-96631 GCA_037445555.1 Lentimicrobiaceae bacterium | reverse complement strand
CGCATAAGGGACTTCCACCCTCTGGAATTTGCACACTTTTGTACTCCGCTGAATTAAATTTGTATTTTTGATCTTTTTCAACAGCTTACAGCAAGTGTGCGCTGCATGCTCATGCAGGGCACACACACCGGGTATAGTTCATTGCCGGCAAAGTGCTCTTTCGAAGGTTTGCTCAACTAATATTCTTTTGTGTACCCGGACAAGTGAGCGCCCTGAACCAGGCAACTAACCATACCCGAAAACGTTAGCGGTCAGTGTAAAGAAAAACATAGCAGAAGATATGAAATTAGAAGATTTTGGATACAATGACAAACTCCAGAAATTAAGAGTTGAGAATAACCTTATAGACTTTGAGATTGGAAGAGTCATTGCGGAACATAAGGAAAGATATATTGTAAAAACCGAAAACGGTGAATATGAAGCCGAAATAACAGGGAATTTACGGTTTTCAGCAAAAAGTCGTATAGATTTCCCAGCAGTTGGCGATTGGGTTGCATTGACAACCTATGATTCTGAATTTTCGGTAATCCATAAAACTCTTCCGAGATTATCAATGATTACAAGACAAGCCGTTGGTCAATTTGGAGAGATACAAATAATAGCAACAAATATTGACTATGCATTTCTTATTCAAGCCGCTGACAGAGACTTTAATATCAATAGACTTGAAAGATACCTGACAATTTGTTATTCGTCTAAAGTAAAACCAATAATTGTATTGACGAAAACTGATTTAATAAATAATCAAAAGATTACTGAAATTATTGATAGTATTAAACAACGAATAAAAGACATTGTAGTTTTTGCAATTAGTAACGAAACTCATGATGGATACGAAGAGCTTAAACTGGCTATTGAAAAAGGTAAAACCTATTGTATGCTTGGTTCTTCAGGAGTGGGAAAGTCAACTTTATTGAACAATCTCTCTGGAAAAACTTTAATGAGAACGGATTCTATTAGCCTAAGTACAAATAAAGGAAAACACATAACAAGTCATAGGGAATTAATAGTTCTTGAAAGCGGTGGTATTCTTGTTGATAATCCGGGAATGAGAGAGGTAGGAATTGCAGATACTTCAGGCGGATTAGAAACTACTTTTGACAGAATTATCCGCCTTTCGCTAAATTGCAAATTTAAAGATTGTACACATACAAATGAAATCGGTTGTTCGGTAATTGAAGCAGTTGAAAAAGGAAATATTGACATAAATTCCTATGAAAACTATCTGAAAATGGAGCTGGAAAAAGCACATTTTGAATCAACAATTGAAGAGAGACGAAAAAAAGATAAAGAGTTTGGAAAAGTGATTAAGAACTACAAAAAGGATATGAAGAAAAATAAGTTCTAAACTCGAAATTAGAGACACGACTAAGTTGAGAAAGATAGATATAACAACAAACACCGAACCGCTAACATCGGTTTTGCGTCAGGCGGGCTGACGTGCTTCTATTGACAGTTTAGTGCAAGGTTCAAGTTCTGTTTTTCAAATTAACATTTGTGCTGAAAATCCGCCACTTCGCAAAGCCGAAAACCGTTGTGTGCAACCCTAAAAGACGACACAGCAGATAGAAAACGAACACAAAAATGACAGATAAAATGCCAACGCTTTAGCAAAATCAAAAGAGCTGCATCCCCACGCTCAAAGCAGAACCAATGCAGCACATTTGCTTTTGCCCCAACGCACAACCCAAGTAACAACAGAATCTTTTAGTTTGGTCATGGATGTATTAAACAAGGAATATTTAAAGGATTTAATTGAGCATAGCAGACAATCGCTCAATCAGACTTTCAATTTCCACAAAGACAATTTTTCCAAGTTCGACACGATTAATTCCTTCCTCATTGACAAAGTTCTGAATAGTGATAGAACTAACGTTCTCATAACAACCCCAGTAAAAGGAGGACTAAATGACTTCCTGTTTCCGACAATTCTAACTACGACCTTGAATTGCCAGTGGAAAAACAGTAATGAAGAACCTACATTTGAATTGTCTGACATTTTGCTTTCAAAACAAGACGGTATTATATCAATAGTAAGAGAAGTAACCGGAACTCAAGTTCGCATTTTACCTTTGGGAAATACTAAGAGAATTGATCTTGAGAATCCTGAAAATTATATTTCCATTTCAACTAAGTTTAGCTCCAAAATAAGAGAAATAGCAAGTAGAGAAACTCTTATTCAAAGAAACAAAGGATATGAAAATCTTAGAAAAAAGATTTTTGCCGAATATGAAACTTACAAAGGCATTATTTCCTATTTCATTTCGAGAGAAATTCAACTGCCGTTAAAGAATAATAACAAAGTAATTATTGTAGCTTCAAAAAACGAAATTCTTCCCAAAATCCCAAGTTGTATTCCATTCCTGTATGTAAACAAAATTGGCGAAGTATACCCTGACACACCTTTTGACCCTTTGTTAATTGTGGTAAATGATTTCAATACCGCCAAAGAAAATTTTATTGAAAAAGGCATTCCTATTGACACAATCGCTTTCATTGGCGACACTAAATACCAACAATCCATTTCTTCAATATCTAAGGCTTATAGACAACAAAAGTTCAATCGCTGTATTTTTATCGGAACACAGGATATTGAAACAGGCGAAAACTTTGAAGTTCTGAAATGGAATTGGACTTTACCTGAAATAAAATTCTTTAATCAACAGCAATATCAAAACCTAACTCCTGAAATTATCAGCAATACAGAGTTAAGTGAAGCAACAATGAAATTTACAAATTTCATTGTGGAAACTGAAAAGCATTACGAAAATCTAATAAACTTAAAACGACTTTTAAAGTTCATTCGCAGAATATATCCTATTACAGCAATAAACAACGAAAATAGAATACGAGAAAGAGCTAATGAAGTTTGTGCAAGTTTTGAAAGCGAAGCAGAAGAAGTTTTTCAAGATGAATATTATAACATAGACACAAACTACCAAGAAGATTTGAAACAATTGATATCAATAACGAAGAACATCATTGACCTGATTAAAAAAGCAAATGCAAAAGATAATTGGTTCAAAAATGCAACAGACATTGATTATATTGTTGTTCCAAATTCTATAAAGAAACACTACGAAAAAGAAATTCAATATTGTTTTGAAACCAAACATAAAGGTATAAGATTAAACAGTTTTGGAAACATTGCTGAACTACTAAAACAACCTGAACAAAATGTAAGCGGTAGTTACACAGGATTGAAAGATACGAAAGTCATTACCGTTTCAGAGTTTTTCCAAAAAGACCCTGACGGTAAAACGTATCTATTTCTATCACTTTACAGCAATGGAATTTTCACAGATATTCTATTGCAAAAAATTCTTTCGGGCAACCACAAAACAAAAATCCTTTGCTATACGGAAGAAGCCAAAGTAATGCAGATGTATTTACACGGCTTTCAAAAAGAAGATGAAACAGAGCTTCGCTCCATCCACAGGGAATTACTTTGCGGAATTAAATATCCAGAAACGCCTAATATAAATACAGAAAATATTGATGATTGGATTACGCATTTAATTGAACTTGACGAACAGAAATATTCAAGAGTAGATGAACAACGATTTGAAATTGTGTTTGAAGATGGAAGCAAAGCCATAGAGAGAGAATCAAAAAAAGTGTTCGTTGATGGATACGAAGAATTATACAAGGAAATAAAACAACTTCAAAAGGGCGACCGAGTAAGAATCTATCACAATCCAGATAAGGAAACCCTTCACGACATTATAAAAATGACTGATGAAAAAGAGCTTTTTACAAGCGTAGATAATTTTTCTTCACTATGGAAAAACGCATTAAGAAGTTATCTTTCAAGTAAAGGTTTTGGCTATCATTTTGAAACGTTGTTTGAAGAACTAAAAGAAAACGGTCTGTCCGTTGATAAGCCAAGATTAGAATATTGGCTAAAAGAAGATAGTAAAACAAAATTTCCGATGAAAAAGCGGGATTTACTTGCAATTATCAAAACCACGAACCACCCGGAACTAAACAGGAACATTCAGAATATTTTTTCACTAAAAACAACTTATTTAGGCAGATTAGTTAAAGCAGGAGTTGAGTTTAGCGAAGAAATCAATATTTACATTTTAACCAAAGAAAAAGGCAAAATGTTAGATTGGCTTTCAGACGAACATATTGAGCAAATTGTGTCCGATGGTGCACCTTTGAGAACAATTAAGGCTATTAAAATAATTGAAGAAGAAATTACAGACTAATGAGCAGTAAACATAGAGATACATTTCAAGAACGCCTTTTAAAAGGTTTAATCGGTTCAGGTTCGGACAGTTTTGGTTTACCTGATGAAGAAGAAATTTTATCGGATTATCCGTTGCAACGGTATTTTTCGGCAGTCATATTTCCTGAAAAGAAATTTTCTGCAACCGAAAGTGAAGAAGATGAATTAGATCTTCAAACAGAAACGGAAGAAGCAAACAATCTTATACCTGAAGAAGTTGTTACAGAAACCGAAAATGATGTAGCCACAGAACCGAAAAAAGAGGATAGCACGGAAGAAGAAAACAGAGCCAATCAAAACCATTTTCACCCGAACAATTTCGGTTTGACTTTCTGCATTGACCCGAAAGTTGAAACTATTGAAGTAGAATTTAGCGGAGGTTTTTATTATACACCAGACAAACAACCCGAAATAAAAATCAAAATTGCTGAAGCAGGTTATCAGGCTTTCATTGATGAAAAATTGGGCTTTCCGTTCAAGGATATTTTAGTTTATGAAAACGGTTACTTATCACTTTCAAGAGAACTAAAAGGCGATAAAGGTGGAAAAAATCAACGTAGTGGTGAATGCTTGCAGTTTGACGATTTCAAAAAGACGGACAGTTACAAAGACAGGTCAGCAAAAAATTACATTGAATATTTCCAAAAACTTATCGGACGAATTTGGAAACGAAAACCGTTTTCGTATTCAGAATCCATTAAAATTGAAGATACACTACAACCAATTGAAATTCCGCTTACTGACAAAACTCACAAGGAGACCAAATTAGGTTACAATGTGAAAACCTACTTTGTAAAAGGAAACAAGTATGTAAAAATTCAGTTAGTAAACACTTCAAAAGAACAATCATCAAAACGTTTTACACCTAAAACACCTGAACTGAACTCAAAATGTTTATTCCAAGCAGAAATAAAAGTGAAGTCGGACAAGATACTGCCTTACAAATCCAATCAAGAACTAAATCCGTTTGACCACGAAGCAGAAGAACTGAATTTTCTTTATCGTGAAGTGAAAAATTACGGCATCGGACATAATTGTTCCGTTACTTGGAACAAAGAAGGAAACATACTGAAAACTACGTTTCTGCCTGAATTTAATGTAAAAGATACAAAAAACTATTTTAATGAAACCGACTTTGAAAATACAGATGCTTTTAGATTGCTAAATCAATCGCTTGACATAAAAAATCTGTCAATATTCAGCGATGTTGAAAAAACGGAAACGATTATACGTTTGCAAAACTTCGTAGAACTTTACGGAAAATGGATTGATGAACAAAAAGCCAAAAACAAAGTAGGAACAGCAAAAGAACAAGAAATCGGGCAACGAATTATTGACCGACTTAATTACAACTACAATCGCTTAAAAGCAAACATTGATTGCCTTAACGATGAAGATGTTTTTCGTGCCTTTCAGTTGGCAAATACGGCAATGCTCATTCAAATCATTATCTCAAGCGATACTGATTTTACTAAAAAGGAAAAAGATAAATCTCAAATCAATGAAAGTATTCCTTACAATGATTTGAATTTCTTTGAAAATTACGATTATAAGCGACTTGACGAAAAGGGAATTGAAGAAAAAATTCCGAAATATAGGCCGTTTCAATTAGCGTTTCTTTTGTTGAGTATTAAAGGAATTACCGAACCGCAATCAGACGACAGAAAAAAAATCGTGGATTTGATTTGGTTTCCGACAGGTGGCGGAAAAACAGAAGCCTATTTAGCCGTTACTGCATTTACAATTATTTGGAGGCGAATGATGAACGATGTAAAAGCATCTCAAGGCGTTTCTGTAATTATGCGTTACACTTTGCGTCTGCTTACGGCACAACAATTTGAAAGAGCCTCAAAACTCATTGCTACATTAGAATTTTTGAGAAAGAATTTTACAGATGAATTAAAAAAAGAAACTATCAGCATTGGATTGTGGGTAGGAAATCAATTAACACCAGGTAAAATTTCGGAAGCCAAAGAAATTGTTGATGAAATAGAACGAGAATGCAGTAAACAAAGCGGTAAACCTGAAACAAAAAATACGTTTCAAATTTCATCTTGTCCTTGGTGTGGAACAAAATTGATTTCAGAAGGCGATTATGGTTTTGATGCAGAAACAAGAAGTTTCAAAATCAAATGCCTTAATAAGAAATGCTCTTTTCACAACCAGATTCCTGTTCAAGTTGTTGATGAAATGCTCTTTTCACAACCTCCTACCCTTTTGTTTGCAAACGTTGACAAATTTGCTCAATTAGCTTGGAAAGGTGAAGCTCATAGGTTTTTCAATAGTTTGGAAGATGAGAAACTACCACCCGATTTAATCATTCAGGACGAGTTACACTTATTGAGCGGACCTTTGGGTTCAATTGTCGGACTTTTTGAAAGTGCTGTTGAAAAACTTTGCACAAAAGAGAATCGAAATCTTACACCGAAAATCATCGCTTCAACAGCGACAACAAGAAACACAACGCAACAAATACAACAACTTTACGGAGGAAGAAGTGTAAATATTTTCCCGCCATCGGGTTTAAGTTACAGCGATAGTTTTTTTGCCAAAGAATCAAAAGAAAAAAGCCGAAGAAAATACATTGGCTTTATGCCTGTTGGCAAAACGGCTATTGATACACAACTTCAAGTGATTGCCCATTTATTGGAAGCTAGAATTGAAAACAAAGAACCAATCAATGACAATTATTGGACGGTAGTTTCCTACTACAATTCGCTGAAAGATGTCGGGAAAATTAGAAATAAAGTTGGTGATGAGGTTATAACAAATACTCGTACGCTACAAAAAAGACTTTGGGGAATTGACAACCCATGGAATTACAATCACAGGTTTCTTGAAGACAGAACCGAAGAATTAACCGCAAGAGTTGAAAGCAGTAAAATAAAAACCGTTTTAAAACAGCTGGAAAACAGTGTTGAATTGGTTGAGAGGGTTTCAGATAAAGGTGTGGCGTTTAAAGCCGTAAAATCCGATGTTATTGATTTGGTGCTTGCAACCAATATGTTCTCCGTAGGAATTGATATTGGCAGATTAAGCTTGATGTTGATTAACGGAATGCCTAAAAACATTGCAGAATACATTCAGGCTTCAAGTCGTGTAGGGCGTAAAGTTGATGGTTTGGTTGTTACTTTCTTAAACCCAAATCAGGCAAGAGATAAATCTTATTTTGAACATTACATTCCGTTTCATCAGGCGTTTTATAAAAGTATTGAACCCTTAAGCGTAACGCCATTTACGGAAAATACGATTGATAAAATGCTCACTACTTTAATGATAACGTATGTGCGCCATAAAGTTTCAGGATTGAACCAAAATTATGACGCACAGTATTTCCAAAAAGAACACATAGACGAACTAAAACAATTTTTAAAAGACCGTTTCCAAAATAACATAGCCGAGTATGAATTTTTTGAAAGTCGTATTGATTTTTTAGCCAATGATTGGGAAGAACGAGTTCAGAATATTGGTTTGAAGAAATATGACGAATTATTGAAACGACCAACACAGGTTGGAGTTTCCGATGTTGATGATTGGATTGTAATGCAATCAATGCGAGAAGTTGATGACGACACATTCATACAAATAAAAGAAACATTTGCATTTAACCCAAGATAAAATCACTATGCCAAAATATATTCAATCGCAAACAAGAAAAATGCTTACTGCCTATGGTGGAGTAGGTTCCATTTTGGAAACTTCAAAAGGTGCTCTAATTGTAGAGCAATTTGATAAATGGAAATTCTTTTCAGACGGTTCAAGAATTTTTGACCAAGACGAATTTATTATTGAAGATAATCGTTTGCTGAAACGCTTGCAGGTTCATTTTAAGCAACTTCAAAAATTCGTTCGAGTTCCAACTAACATTTCTAATCCGTATATCCAAAATGACTCTGTTCCTTTGGAAACAAAGAGAATTGCAAGTGCAAAATATTTTCCAGAATGGATGTATTGCCCTAACTGCGAAAGATTTAGACATATCAAAGATTGGTGGCGTAGTTGGAACCAAACGTTACAGAAATTAAATGAGCCAAATGCAGGTGATAAATTCATTAAACCAAAATGCTACCACTGTTTTGAGGAAGCGAAAGCCAAAAACAAGAAAAAGAAATATTATGAATTGGAACAAGTCCGCTTCATTATGACTGCACCAAATGGAGAAATACGGGACTTGCCTTGGGAGTATTGGAATCGAGCAGAAAAGAATGTGAAAGAAGAAGACGCAGACGGTGGAAATATCCGCATTGATTGGGCAGAAAAATGTTGTGATAATCAAGATTTAAGATACTTGCGTTCGGAAACTTTTGCTGACTTAGCAGGTATTCGTGTAAAGTGCGTGAACAAAGGTTGCAAAGCAAACGGACGAGAAGTAACGCTTGCAGGTTTGTTCGGTTTAAGAATTGGAAAAGATAAAGAAAAGCAACTTAAACCCGTTATCAGAACGAGCAACAGTGTTTACTATCCGCTTTACATTAACAGTTTATATTTGCCTAAGAAAAATCAAGAGATAAAACAAGACGATAAAGCAACAATCAGAAATTTGTTAGCAAGTGGAGTAAGCAAAGAAATTATCTACACAACATTTCAAAACCGTTATGACAAGCAAACGATTGATGATTTTGTTGAAGAAAAAGATGAAGCAACATTTGAAGCAGAAATTCAATATCGTTTGAAGGAATATAAGTTCATCTTAGAACACCCAAATTACAGAGAGGAACAAAATAGTAATCTTACATACGAAAATCAGGTTACGGATACGCTTTCAGAATATGGGATTTCAACACTCATAAAAGTTAAACGCCTGAAACTTACAACCGTTCAAACTGCATTTACAAGACAAGAACCCTTTGACAAAGATTTGTTTATACGTGAGGGCGATAATCAAACGCCTGTAAAAATAAAATACACTTCATCGCAAGCGGTAAACACAAGTTATCTTTTGGCAACCGAAAGTTTTGGCGAAGGAATTTTCATTGACCTTGACAAAATAAAAATTGATGAATGGTTTTACAAGCATTACGAAAATACACCAGCATTTAGAAAACGTATTGACATTTTACAAGACAGAATTTCACTATCGGAAATCATTCAAAAAAATAAATTCTTAGACAACAGACATTTGGCAAAGTTCGTTTTAGTGCATACGCTTTCACATTTACTTGTAAAAGAATTAGAATTTCTTTGCGGCTATGCTGCGACTTCATTGAATGAAAGATTGTTTGTTGATAGTGATAATATGCAAGGACTTTTGCTTTATACAGTCGCAGGTTCAGAAGGCAGTTATGGAGGTATTATCACACAATCAGACCCGACATCTTTCAAAAAGATTTTGGAATCAGCTTTGTTCCGTAGCAACGATTGTGCATCCGACCCAGTATGTTACCACTCAGACGGTCAAGGAATTGGGGGAATGAATTTAGCAGCCTGTTATTCTTGTTCGCTATTGCCCGAAACATCTTGCGAAGAGTTTAATAGCTTTTTAGACAGAGCATTACTAATTGACAAAGACTTTGGTTTCTTTACATAGGCCGACACGGAAAGCCAAAGCTATTGGTGGCACATTTGCAAAACCGCACAATCCAATGCTAAAGCCAAGTTTTGCAAAAGAGCCACCAAGCCTACGCACCACGACAGACACAAAATGACAACGAACAAACACGACAGACAAGAAGGGCAGCTGGTAACAGCCGTTTTGCAAAAGCGAGGGTTTCGTGCTTCTATGACAGTGAAGTGCTTAATCCAAGCTTTGTGCATCTAATGAAATTTAGTGCTGGAAATCCCCGCCTTCGCAAAGCGGCAAACCGTAGGCACAGCGACCAGAAACGCAGAAATAAACCAAAAACACTTATAAATATAAAAAAAACAATTCATGACAATTCCCAAGGTAATTTATCAGACATTTAAGAATGAGCAACTTCCATTTTTAACCAGATGGCATATAAGGAATTTGAAAAGGAGGAATCCCGAGTATGATTATCAATTTTATAGCGATGAAAGAATTGCAGAATTTATCTTAAAAGAATATGGACGGGAAATTTTCGATTTGTATAACAGGATAAATATTGGAGCAGCTAAAGCAGATTTTTTTCGGTATGCAATTCTGTACAAGAAGGGTGGCGTTTATCTGGACATAGATAGTTTGATTTTAGAAAAACTGGATAGATTTATTTTACCCACAGATGCTGCAATTATTTCTCTGGAAAGCCATTTACAATATTATGTACAGTGGGCTCTTATATTTGAACCCGGGCATCCAATTCTAAAAAGGACTATAGAAATTGTAATAGAAAATCTCCGGGCAAACAAATTTCCGAATGATGTTCACAAAATGACTGGCCCTTCAGCCTATACCCAAGCAATTAAAGAATGCATTCATCAGGAACCGAACTTAAATTACCGGGAAGTTGGAATTGATTATGATCGGAAGTTTAAATTCCATTATCGGGCCAGTAAACTATTTCTTTATGGAGTTAGGAGAAAAGATCATTGGAGAACTTTGCAACAGGAGGTTACAGTGCTGAAGAAAACTGATTAAACAGCCCAAGAACAAGCGGCAAGAAAAAAACCGGGAATCTGACATCCGAAACCCGCCCGAACCCAAAGCCCGACAACTTTGGCTGCAAGGTTGAAAGATAAGATGCAATTAAACATCAAGGCGAAAGATGAAAAGAAAAATGATAAGTACACAATGAGCAGTCTCCATATTAATTGTCGTTGCAGCCTGTACTGTCTTGAGTCAACCTCAATTTGGGAAAAATCCTTCTGGCGATAGATTAGAAATAATTAAGCATTCACCCAATTATTCTGATGGGGCATTTCAAAATATAATTCCCACGCCTCAATCAATAAATTTTCGAGAAGCGATTAAGGAGTTGCTATTTAATAATAGCAGAAATACCAAGCCCCCTGTTGAAATTCCCACTGTTAAAACTGACCTTAAGACATTAAACCCCGATAAAAACGCATTTGTATGGTTCGGACATTCTTCATATCTGCTACAGGTAGAGGGCAATACGTTTCTTATTGACCCAGTTTTAAACAATTATGCATCTCCCGTATCATTTATGAATAGAGCATTCAAGGGAACGAACATTTATTCTGCCGAAGACTTTCCTCAAATAGACTATTTAATAATCACCCACGACCATTATGACCATCTGGATTATAAGTCTGTTATCGCTTTAAAACAAAAAATCGATACTATTATTTGCCCGTTGGGCGTTGGGGAACATTTTGAGCACTGGGGCTTTGACAAAAGCAAAATCATAGAAAAAGACTGGAACCAAACCATTTCCATTGCAAACCAAAGTATGTTGCATACCGTAACTGCAAGACATTTTTCGGGAAGAGGACTGAAACGAAATCAGACTCTTTGGGCTTCCTACGTTTTACAAACCCCTGATTTAAAGATTTTTATAGGCTGTGATGGTGGTTACGGCAGTCATTTTTTAGAGATAGCAAAAAAGTTTGGTACGTTCGACATTGCTTTTCTCGAAAATGGTCAATATAACCGTTTATGGTCGAAAATACACACCTTTCCCGAAGAAACTATATTGATAGCTCAAGAATTGCAGGCAAAAAAAATAATGCCGATTCATTCAGGAAAATTCTCCATATCCTCACACGAATGGGACGAACCGCTAAAAAAAATCACAGGGCTGAACGATAGCCTAAACATAATCACCCCAAAGATTGGTGAAGTGGTTTTTATCAATGACACTACCCAGCAATTTACACGATGGTGGGAATTTTCAGTGAAGAACTGAATGTTGAATTATGAACCCATCAACCAATCGAGTAGAAGGCCGTTCAGTCCTAAGCCCACCGAAACGCCTCCCACTGCCAAAAAGGCAAATACACAAAACCGCTACTAAAGTGCTGCAGGCAAGATCGCAACGTACCATGTGAAGGTAGCTTAGCCCGAAAATATCCTGAAGCCTGTATAAACAAATGTCAGCACTTATTGCGAGCAAAAACATTGTAAATTCTGACGTTCAGCGAAGAACAATTGGCACGAATAGGATGTATTAATCAATACAGGTAAAGTCCTCGAATGGAAGAAACCGGTTCAATCATTGCGCAATATGGCCTTCGTTATGCTCAGCGCACCAAAAAGTATCTCACATGGCTTTTTATCTATTCACACAGTCGCAGGAAATACCGGCATCGGCGGATGCGGTATGGGATTTTGTATCGAATCCTGCCAACCTTAAAGAAATCACGCCCCCGCACATGGGCTTTGTAATTACAAGCAACAGTGGCAGCGACAGGATGTATGCCGGCATGATCATTGGCGGGTGCTTTTCGCATCGATGAAGCTTGTTGAAATGCTGGCCCATGAGATAGGGCACGACTTAATCTGCCCGAAAGGCTCAGAGCCAAAGCCGACATTGGGGCCTTCAACACGCTATAAAGTAAATTTTAGAAGCTGGAAACCGACTACCCGCAAGGCGGATCCATTGTTTTTTTTAATCCTGACAAAGCTGAAATGCAAGGTTGGTAGCCGAAAATGGCTAAAAATGAATTATCTTTAACGCACCGAGGCCGACGGGTAGATGTGGATGAAGATCTGAAACCACAAATACAACCCGCCCTCGGGGAGTATCGGAGGCTAACCGAAAAATCGTATGGATAGTGATGTTTCGCCTAATGTCGAAAATTATGAAAAAAAACTTGGCTGAATTCATCGGGACATTTTGGCTGGTCCTGGGCGGTTGCGGCAGCGCAGTGCTTGCTGCCGGATTTCCGGAAATAGGTATCGGGCTGGCAGGAGTTTCTCTTGCATTCGGGCTCACTGTGCTAACGATTGCCTATTCGCTCGGACACATTTCAGGAGCTCACCTCAACCCTGCAGTAACCATCGGCCTATGGTCAGGCGGCCGTATCGGGAGCAAGGTGATCCTGCCTTATGTTATATCCCAGATTCTGGGGGCGATAGCTGCCGCCGGCGTCCTTTACCTGATAACTACCGGCAATGGAAAAGATATTGGCAACTTCGCGGCAAACGGCTACGGTGAGCACTCGCCTGGAGGTTATGGCCTCATGGCTGCATTGATCACGGAATTTGTAATGACCTTTATGTTTCTGATCGTGATACTGGGAGCCACCGACGAAAAAGCACCCAAAGGCTTTGCGGGCATCGCCATAGGATTATGCCTGACACTTATACATCTGATCAGCATTCCGGTGACGAACACTTCGGTGAATCCGGCACGCAGCATCAGCCAGGCTATATTTGTGGGCGATTGGGCGGTTTCGCAACTGTGGCTGTTTATCGTAGTTCCGATTCTCGGTGCGGCACTTGCGGGCGTGGCTTATAAATATTTGAAATCCAAATGATTCTGTATTTAAAGCCTCATCTTAACAGGCTCAGCACCGGAAAGTTTTGACAATGAATGCAATGCCACCCTATGGCATGGCAATGGATTTGTAGCAGAAAACTCGGGACAATGAGCCTGGATCACCGTGAATACTTCGGGCAGCGAAAAGATTGATGATATATTTAAGGAAGGGATCTTTGTCATACATGTCGTGAAGGGGCATGAACGGCACGATGAAAGAATCAAAGAGCTATTCTTACGAAATGGCTGGCATTTTGAGTTTGTCACAGATGGTGATCCCTTGCTTTTTCGTGATGAATTCATGAAAAAGTATTAATGGTATTGAGAAGACCTTGTCGGCAGGCGCATTTTCTTGAACCCTGAACCACATTTATGCCTATGAACGGATGGTATCACGGAACATAGGTTATGCATATATTTTCGAGAGAGATCCGTATTTTTTGGGGGGGATCTTGTGGGTCAGCTTGTGAAATGCACCACGGAAACAAGTCAACTGCTGCCGGAGTTTATCATTTCGCTGGAAAACAGCACATTGAAATTTCCCTCACACTGGAAAATTAAAAAAGGAAAGCATCTGTATAAGGCCGACACCGGCTGTATGGCCGTAACCTATCCTATCTATTTGGAGGGTGTTACCAACACAATTCGAAAATGATGCCGGTATTATTAACTTCGTTGGACCCATTAAACGAGTGGTCTCCTCACCGCCCGGCAAAGAAATTAACTTCAGGTTGCACGAAATTATCCGCCACAGAACAAAAATTCCCGGAGGGAGGATGCCAAAAATGCTTTAAATCCGGCAATCTGCATAAATTTGACAGAACTAATCGTATCAGATGCCTATGAACTTAAAACCTACCCACGACGAACGTATTGCTGCAATGACCTTTGCATCGGTGTATCCCTTGTATGTTGCCAAAGTGGAAAAGAAAGGCCGAAGCGAACAGGAATTGCAGCAGGTGATTGAGTGGCTAACCGGCTACAATACCCGGCAGCTACAACAACTCATGGACGAAAAAGCCACGTTTGAAGAATTTTTTGCACGGGCTGCCCTCCATCCGCTAACACCTTTGATAACCGGTGTGGTATGCGGTGTACGTGTTGAAGAAATTCAAAATCCACTTACACAAAAAATAAGATACCTCGACAAGCTGGTTGATGAGCTTGCTAATGGCAGAAAGATGGAAAAGATCCTGCGAAAAGCTGTTGGATGAATACAATTTCAGACCAAACCATTCTCGTTTGGCGAAGTAAGGAGGCTTCGTCGAACAGGGGTATTATTTTCCTTTTCAGGCATCTCAACGTTGAAGAAAAACTTTCGATCATTGGTTATCTTCAACCCGTTATGTCATACGTTTATGAATACAAATATAAAACCGACAACCATATTGCCTGACGGCTGTGTAATCTGTGGCAAAGAGCTGGTCTATACTCAGAAGACCCAGAATTACACCTGTTATGTATGTAAGCAGACGAACGGCTCAAACGCTGCATGTGTAGATGGACATTTTGTTTGCGACGACTGTCACAACTCAGAGGGGTTTGAATATATAACCCAATACTGCCGGCACAATGCCGGTACGGATCCCTTAAAGATGGCTGCCGAAATAATGAACCACCCAAAGATACACATGCATGGACCCGAACACCATTTTCTTGTTCCTGCCGTCCTGATTACCGCCTATTACAACAAAACAGCCACCCCTGATCTGATTTCCGAAAAACTTACAATGGCGCTATCACGTGCACGTAACGTTTTGGGAGGATTTTGCGGCTTTTACGGAACTTGCGGAGCCGGAGTCGGAAGCGGCATTTTTATGAGCATCATACTAAACAACAACCCACTGAAGAACGACGAGTGGAGGCTGAGCAACCTTTTGACTTCAAGATCTCTGCATGAAATTGCCATGCAAGGTGGCCCGAGATGCTGCAAAAGGGATACATTTTTATCTCTTGAAACGGCAGTTACCTTCCTTGAAAAGCACACGGGGTTTAGGATTGATTCATCAGAAATTGTATGTACATTTCACAACAGAAATAAGGAATGTAAACTAAACGACTGCAGGTACTACCCTGTGACGGACCGGGTACAATAACTTTTTTTTAGCGGTCGGGACACTTGCTAAGTCAAAACAAGGCTTTGAAGCACAGAACCATGAAATTGAGCGTATCAGTACCTGCCTGTTCCGGTCGGGCGAAAAAATCACCCATGAGGCTTCTTCTTCGGTCAGTTTACCTGTTCAATGCCCTATGGCTTATACCGTTACAGGCTGCGGGCCAGAATCCGGACATTGACCTGTTAAGGCATTTTAACCTGCAACGCAACCCCCGCCTTGATCCGGCCTTCAGAATCATCACACAGACCTCTGCCCCCGTGGCAGCCCTTGTGCCGATCTCGCTGCTGGCATATGGCATTACCACGCACGATACGGTGGCAGGCATGCGGGCCGTTACCATGGGGGTGACAGTGCTTGCCACGCACACCTTTACCTTACTGCTGAAGTACGGCATACGCCGCCCGCGCCCGTACATCACCTACCCCGATATTGAAAAACTGACCGGCGCCGGCAGTCCTTCGTTCCCGTCGGGCCACACCTCCAATGCCTTTGCGCTGGCTATCTCGGTGAGTCTGGCGTTTCCGAAATGGTATATGGTGCTGCCGGTATGCACCTGGGCCGGCATTGTGGGCTACTCACGCATGCACCTGGGTGTGCATTACCCCACCGACGTGCTGGCAGGCGCCTTGCTGGGAGCCGGTACGGCCTATCTGTGCCATCGCGGGCAACAATGGCTCATTAACCGCCGGAAATGACAGCAGTCGAATCCCTCAATATATCCGGGCAACTCAATAAATATATTGGTTGCTTGCATGTAAATAGATACCTTTACCGACTATTTTCACACCAATACTGCTACCCTAATGCGCCTGATCCCGGTCAACACCTCAGAGGATATCCCAGCGGCAATCCGTCACACACCTGTCAGCAGGCTTCTGGAATACCACAACCTCAATCGCGCCCTGAATGTCACTGCCAAGGCTGAACTCATCGTGGCCATGTGCATGGACAACCGCAAGCATCTGCGGATCCCTGAGAACTTTGCCTATGTCATACGTTGTGCCGGCGCCAACGTTCAGTTTGTAGATTTCAACCTGTCGTTTGCTATTGCCGTGGGAAACGTCACGCATATTGCACTTATCGGTCACGACCGCTGCGGTATGTCGGGGCTGATGGAACGCAGAGACGATTTTGTGAAAGGGATGATAGCGAATGCCGGATGGGAAAAAGAAAAGGCCCGGGTATATTTTGATACGTATGCCCCTGCATTTGAAATTGGCGATGAGGTAGCTTTTGTGCTGGAAGATACCAATCGTATCCGGCAGAAATACCCGAAGGTCAAGGTGGTTCCTCTATTCTACCGCCTCGAGGATAGACGGCTTTACATCATAGCGGAACCTTGATTCGATACAGAGTGATTTCTGCTCTGGTTTACTGTTTTAAGGATGCAGCCTGTCGGCAGAGCCAATGAGGCACATATAGAAATTAGAGGAATTTAACTTATAATGTGAATGCTATGATTCTACCACAATTTGCATTTTTACACCATTCACTTCTTCGACGATGGAGGTTCGTTCGCTCAACAGTATTACCATGAAAAAGACTGTCTTTGCGGCGTCGCTGGCAAGTATCCGGCTGACCTTGCCGGCCAATCCCGATTACTTTCGAGTATCTTGAAACCGAACTCGGATAATTAGGGGATGGCAAATGCAGAGTTTTCCAGCACCTCAACGGCGATCAGATCTATCAGGGAAGCCATATACAGTCGCTTACCAAAGATGTTGCCAAACAGCGGTTTACCCTAAAAGAATACTTTCAGGCCGTGGTACTTCCTCAGGGGTATGCCGGTCGGGGCGTGGTCAGAGACTTCATCCTGGTCGGGTTTTTCATTTTTCATCCCTGCGAATGGATTCTGCTCGGGATAAAAGCCGTAATTTAGCGACCAGATATCATCCTAATACCCAATTCATCATGAAAAAATATTTCTTTTTCGTAGCTATTGCCATGGTCTTTGCGATGGTGACGCAGGCACAGCAACGATTCACTCCAGAACTGCTCTGGAAACTTGGCAGGGTGAGCGAGCCTCAGGTTTCGCCCGACGGCAAACAGGTACTCTACGGAGTGACCTGGTACAATGTGGCTGAAAACAAAGGAAAGCGCACTGTGTTCAAGGTGGCTGTAGCCGGAGGCGAAGCGGTGGCACTCGATCTGTCACCAGGCAGCGTGTACAATGCCATCTGGCGCCCCGACGGCAAAAAGATAGCCTATCTGACTGCTGACGGCGGTGCCATGCAAATATTTGAAGCTAACCCCGACGGCAGCGAAAAGAAAAAGATAAGCGATGTGGAAGGCGGCATCAGCGGGTTTTCCTATTCACCTGTGATGAAGCATATCGTATTCTATAAAGCAGTGAAACTCGACAAAACGCCGAACGATATGTATCCCGACCTGCCAAAGGCGAACGCCCGCATTGAGGACGACCTTATGTACCGGCACTGGGACAGCTGGCACGACTATACATACAACCACGTCTTCATTGCCCCTTACCAGGATGGCAAACTGGGTGCTGCCTGGGATATCATGCCCGGTGAGCGCTGGGATACACCCATGAAACCCTTTGGAGGCATGGAGCAGATTGCCTGGAGTGCCGACGGCAATGGACTGGCCTACACCTGCAAAAAACTTATAGGCAAGGAATGGACCCTGAGCACCAACTCCGACATCTACATCTACGACCTTGCAACCCGTGCCACAAAAAACATCTCTATTGGGATGCCGGGATATGACCAGGACCCGGTTTTTTCTCCCGACAGCAGGCTAATTGTATGGCGCAGCATGGCCACTCCCGGGTTTGAAGCCGATAAGGACCGTATCATGATCCATGATTTCAACACCAAAATAACCACCGACTATGCGGTAGGCTTTGACCAGAGCAGTGACCATTTTGTATGGTCTCCCGACAGCCGCACCCTTTATTTTATCAGCGGCATCCACGCCACTTTCCAGATATACACGCTAGACATTAAAACCAAAAAGATAAGCAAAATCACCGATGGCTGGCACAATTATCAAACTGTTGCGCTGGCAGGCAAAGACCTTGTGGGTGCGAAGATGAGCATGGGATTACCCAGCGAGATTTTCAGGATCGACGTTAAAGGAAATGAAACCCAACTCACATTTACCAACCGCGAACTGATGAAGGAGGTTGCCATGGCCAAGGTCGAAAAACGCTGGATCGAAACTACCGACGGCAAGCAGATGCTGGTTTGGGTAATCCTTCCTCCCCAGTTTGATCCAAACAGGAAGTACCCCGCCTTGCTATATTGCCAGGGGGGGCCACAGAGTGCCGTAAGCCAGTCATTTTCGTATCGTTGGAACTTCCAGATGATGGCCGCCAACGATTATATTGTCATTGCGCCCAACCGTCGAGGTTTGCCCACTTTCGGACAGGAATGGAACGACCAGATCAGCGGCGACTATGGTGGCCAAAACATGGAGGATTACCTGTCAGCAGTGGATGTACTGGCCAAGGAGCCCTGGGTTGACGAAACCCGTCTTGGTGCCGTAGGCGCCAGCTATGGGGGTTTTTCGGTATATTGGCTGGCCGGGAACCACCAGAAACGATTCAAGGCATTCATTGCCCACTGCGGCATGTTTAATTTTGAAAGTAAGTACGGATCAACCGAGGAATATTTCTTTCCTAACCATGACCTGGGCGGGCCTTACTGGCAGGAGCCGAGACCGAAGAGCTACGACTTTTCGCCTCACCGGTTTGTTGGACGATGGGATACACCCATCCTGGTGATCCACGGAGCCAACGACTTCCGCGTAACCTACACCGAAGGCATGCAGGCATTCAATGCAGCTCAGCTTCGGGGCATACCCAGCCGCTTCCTCTTCTTCCCCGACGAATCACATTTTGTGCTGAAGCCACAGAACGCCATTTTGTGGCAACGTGAGTTTTTCCGTTGGCTTGATCAGTGGCTCAAATAGCTTCAACCTTAAGGGCCTGCTCAACCAGTTCAACAGCCGGGCGCAGATCGGACGGGGAAAGCCAGTGATACGCTTTATCTTTGCCAAACCATGTTATCTGGCGTCTGGCATAGCGGCGTGTGGCGGTTTTGATATTGGCAATGGCCTGATCGAGGGACATTTTTCCATCCAAAAAGGCGAAAATCTCCTTATAACCAACGGTGTTGAGTGCTGTATGCTCCCTAAAAGGTTGTAAACGTATGACCTCCTCGACCAGCCCGTCACGTATCATCTGATCGGAGCGACGGCTGATGCGATCATGCAGTTCAGGCCGCGGAAGGTTCAAGGCGATTTTCAGTATTCCGAAAGGCCGGAACTTTTGCTCGTGCCTGAGCAGGCTTGAATAGGGCTTGCCGGTTACCAGCGATACTTCGATAGCCCGAAGCATGCGGTTCGGATTATTCAGGTCTGTCCTTGCATACGCAACCTCATCCAGTTCCTTTAGTCGCTGGCGAAGATATACCAAACCGTGTTCCTGATACAAACGTTGAAGCTCCTTTCGTAGCTCAGGGTCGGGGTCGGGAAGGTGATCAATACCATGGCACAGGGCATCGATGTACAGACCTGACCCACCACAGGCAATCACAACGTCACGCTGCCAAAACAAGTACTCGAGCAGTTTGATCGCTTCAGTTTCGTAACGTGCAGCGTTATAATATTCGGTAACTGAAAGGTTAGCAACAAAGTAATGCCTGACTTTTGCGAGCTGTTCGTCCGATGGAACGGCAGTGCCAATGCGCATTTCGCGATAAAACTGTCGGGAATCGCATGAGAGTATACAGGTTTGAAAACGAAGGGCCAGCTCTATGGCAAAATCTGTTTTCCCCGAGGCTGTGGGGCCGGCTACAATGACTAAAAGCTTCTGATAGTTCCTCATGCCGTGCAATGACATGCCGCCCGGTTACCAGGTTGTTTCAGGCTCATTGCCATAGCCCGGCTCATCCTCTTCGATGGTAAATTCATCGTCGAGAGGTTCCATTGTTGCAGGATCGAAATCCTCATTTTCCTCATCAAAAGCAAAATGAGTTGTGGCGGGCGATTTAACCAGCACTCCGACACTCTTAAACACCCTTGGCAGGTTATCTTCAGAAAGGGCCGTGAAGATTTTGACGAGCTCAATATAGAAAGTTTTCGGGTTCAGGAAGTCATACTCAAAAACCAGACGCTGGTGCGGATCGTTGATGACGTCCTTTATTCGCTTTTCGCTCATCATGCTCATGGGTATGGGGGTCTTGCGGTGGCGTTGGTCTTCGTCATCATCAAGCACAGTATTGGCTTGCATATCGATGAGTGTGAATTCCCGCAGTTTTCGCCAGCGGTGGTCGCAGGTAAAAAACGAAGCGAGCTCCTTGCCGTCGAGACCTGCTGAGGCCACCAGCAGATGATGAAAATCTTCAAATGTATGGTTTGCCAGAAGATCTATCTCGCGCAGAAAATCTTCCTGGTCTTCGATCGAAATTCTGAACCGATAGGCGTGCATAGGTCTGAAATTTTCAGTAAAGGTACGAAAATAAACAAAAATCAATGCATTGACCGGGCTGATTTTGGCACTGGCCGGGATCAGGGAGCGAATCAGGCAACGGGCGACAGGCCTAAGCGCTCGCCCTCCTGAATCATGAAATTGTAGGCTTCGTGGTAATCATTGTGAATGGTACCCTCAATAATGGCTTCGCGTATGGCTGTTTTTATGACGCCAACCTCGCGACACGGACCGATACCAAAGGTGTGCATGATCAGCTCGCCGCTGATGGGAGGCTGCCAGTTACGCATTCGGTCCTTTGCTTCCACCTCTTGTAGTTTTTCGCGCACCAGACTGAAATTGGCAAGGTGTTTCTTCACCTTATCCGGGTTTTTGGATGTGATATCGGCCTCGCAAAGTAGCATCAGGTCGTCGATATCGTCGCCGGCGTCGAACAGCAGCCTGCGCACCGCCGAGTCGGTCACTTGCCCTTCGCCAAGCACGATAGGCCGAAGATGAAGCAGCACCATCTTTTGTACGTACTTCATCTTTTCATTCAGGGGCAGTTTGAGTTGGCTAAAGATACGGTACACCATTTTTGAGCCCAGATGATCGTGCCCGTGAAAGGTCCAACCGGCCACAGGATCGAACTTCTTGGTGCTGGGTTTTCCAATGTCGTGAAGCAGGGCCGCCCATCGCAGCCAAAGGTTATCGCTTACTGAGGCCATATTATCAAGCACCTGCAGGGTGTGATAGAAATTATCCTTATGTCCCCGTCCTTCCACAAACTGGGCACCCTTTAAAGCGTCCACCTGCGGGAAAATGAGTTGTAGTAGGCCGGCCTTGTCAAGCAATAAAAACCCTTTCGACGGTTTTGCTGACAGCATGATCTTGTTCAGTTCCTCTGTTATTCTTTCGGCGGATATTATGGCAATCCTTTCCCTGTTACGTGCGATCGAAGTGAAGGTCAGCGGGTCGATGAAGAAATTAAGTTGCGTGGCAAACCTGACGGCCCGCATCATTCGCAGGGGGTCATCAATAAATGTCTGGTCTGGTTCGAGCGGTGTTCTGAGCAGGAGTTCCTGCAGGTCGTCCAGCCCATTGAAGGGGTCGATGAGCTTCCCGAAATCTTCCGTTTGCAGGCTGAGCGCCATGGCATTGATGGTGAAATCGCGACGTTTCTGATCATCGTCAAGGGTTCCCGGTACAACGGCAGGTTTTCGCGAATCTGAAAGGTATGACTCTTTTCGGGCTCCCACAAATTCAACTTGCCATTCGCCATATCGAAGCATGGCTGTGCCGAAATTCTTATATACCGACACTTTGGGTTTGGGATGTATCAAGGAGGCAACTTTTCGGGCCAGTGCGATTCCGTCGCCTGTGGTCACCACATCCACATCGGTGCAGGGTCGCCTGAGCAGGATATCGCGCACATACCCTCCCACCACATAGGCATGGGTATGGAGTGCCCCGGCAGCCTGTGATATGATCCCAAATAGCTGGTGATGAAGGTAGGGCCGAAAGTCGAACTCAAACATGGTGCAAAATTAATAATAACCCGTTTCACCGTGATGATTTGCCGGTACGCGTGCGGCGGTAATTGCCAAGCAGAGATACTGCGACAGGTAGGTTCATTTGACAAAAAATAGGCGAGGCCGCCCTTCACAGGGCGGCCTCGCCTATTGAGGTGAGTTTTTTAAGTATTAGTTCAAACCCCTTACTTTAAGCAGGGCGTCAATCTTTGGTTCGCGTCCGCGGAATTGAACATAGAGGCTCATCGGATCTTCGGTGCCACCCCTGGCCAGAACAAACCTGCGGTATCTGGCAGCTGTTTCTGTATCGAATATATTTGTTTCCCTGAAGGCTTCAAAGGCATCAGCATCGAGCACTGCCGACCAGATGTAGCTGTAGTATCCTGCCGAATATCCACCACTGAAGATATGCTGGAAATAGGTGCTGCGATGACGCGGCAAAATCTCATTTATGAGACCTATTTTCGTCATCGAATTCAGCTCAAAGGAATAGGCATCTGTCGTCATGGGTGCCTTCAGTATGTGGTAGTCCATATCCAGAAATGCCGACGCCAAAAATTCGCCGGTGGTGAAACCTTGGTTAAAAGTTGCGCTTGCCTGCATTTTTTCGATAAGCTCATCCGGAATAGATTCGCCGGTCTGGTAGTGTTTGGCATAGAGCTTCAGAAATTCGGGAGCGCCAGCCCAGTGTTCCATTATCTGTGAGGGCAGTTCCACAAAATCGCGCGGAACATTGGTGCCCGAAAGGCTTGGGTAGGTCACGTCACTAAGCAATCCGTGCAGACCATGGCCAAACTCATGGAAAAAGGTCTCCACCTCATCAAATGTGAGAAGGCTGGGCGTTTCGGAGGTAGCAGGCGTGAAATTACAGTTCAGAGTCACCACAGGTGCAACGAAGGTCCCATTCGGGGTGCGGTATTGCTCGCGGTAGCTGCTCATCCACGCGCCACTGCGCTTGCTTGCACGCGGATGGAAATCCATGTAAAGAATACCGATATGTTTACCGTCGGCTTCGGTTACTTCGTATGAAACACCGTCGGGGTGGGGTTTGGGAAGGTCGGTACGCTCCACGAATTTGATTCCCCATAGCCGGTTGCAGAGGTCAAAAATGCCATCGCGAACATTTTCCAGCCTGAAATAGGGCCTGGTTTGCTCTTCGTCGAGGTTGTAACGCTCAGCACGTACCTTTTCGGCATAGTAGCGCCAGTCCCAGGCTTCGAGTCTGGCACCAGGATGATCTTTCTGAAGAAGTCGTTGCAGGTCGGCAGCATCGGTTTTTGCCACTTTCATGGTTGGAGGCCACAGTCGGTCGAGGAGTTCAAACACCCTCGCAGGAGTTTTAGCCATGTTTTCGGTCAACACATACGAAGCGTGATCGGGGTAACCCAGCAGAGCTGCACGCTCGATGCGGAGATCAACGACCTGTTTGATGATATCTTTGTTGTCACGCTCATCGTTGTTGTTGCAGCGCATCACATAGGCTTGCTGCAGTTTCTTTCTGAGATCGCGGCTGGCATTGTACTGGAGGAAAGGCATCACACTCGGATTGTGCAGGGTAAATATCCATTTGCCTTCCTGCCCTTTGTCCTTTGCAGTTTTGGCAGCTACTTCGATAAGTGAGGCAGGCAGCCCTGCAAGGTCTTCCTGATTATCGACCACAAGCTGGTATGTATTGTTTTCGGCCAGTACGTTTTCGCCAAATTTGAGGGTGAGCAGGGCAAGCTGCTGGTTTATTTCCCTGAGCCGGGCTTGGCTTGCCGAATCAAGGTCGGCACCATTGCGAACAAACTGTTTGTAGGTTTCTTCGAGCAGCCTGAGGTTTTCGCCTGCGAGGCCCAGAGATTCTTTTTGCAGGTATACTTCCTTTATCCGGGCATAGAGTGACGCATTCATGGCGATATTGTCGCTGTGCTGCGAAAGTTTGGGCGCTACCTCGCGGGCTACGGCCTGAATTTCGTCGCTGGTGTTCGCTGAGTTGGTATTGTAGAAAATACGGCTGACATCGCCCAGCAGTTTTCCTGAATACTCAAGTGCCAGAAGGGTATTTTCGAAGGTAGGAGCTTCGCTGTTGTTTACAATAGCCTCGATCTCCGCATTGTGCTGGCGCATCCCTTCTTCAAAAGCAGGGGTGAAATGTTCGGGCTTAATTTGTTCGAATGGCGGAACACCGAACAGGGTTTTGAATTCGCTGAGCAGCGGATTTTGCTCTGTTTTCTGTGTTGAACAGGCAGCAGTTAAAAGCATAACAGCAGTTGATAAGATAAATACTAATTGTTTCATGATGTGGATTATTTTTGCCAGGCAAAGGTAATATTTTGACCGATATGGCCATGCACCCTGGCTAAAGGATGTTGGCAGATAAAATGACAGGCAAACTGCGGGCTGCAGCAAACAACTCTGCGCCTGGCTTGTTCATAATTGTAAATAAAGAATAATCAACCTCAATCAATACTCGATATGAAAAATTCAATAGCTCTTCAGTGGAACGGGCAGATGGTGTTCGAAACAGAAGTGAATGGACACCGCCTGGTGATTGACGCCGACCAGTCTGCAGGGGGATCCAACCAGGGCCCTCGCCCCAAACCACTGTTGATGGTGGCGCTCGCAGGCTGCACTGCCATGGATGTGATATCAATCCTGGGTAAACTGCGTGTAAAGCCCGATCATTTTAGTGTGGATGTGGATGGCGAGCTCACCGACGAACACCCTAAGGTGTACAAAAATCTGCACGTGATCTACCGTTTTAAAGGAGAGAACCTGCCTTTGGACAAACTCGAAATGGCTATAAATCTTTCGAAGGAAAAGTATTGCGGAGTATCGGCAATGCTTGCCATGGCCGCCGTGATCACGCACGAAATAGTGGTGGAGTAAAAGTTCGGCAGGCCTGATTATTTACCTGTTAGCCAGCACATAATACATGTAGGCCAGGTATACCAGTATCAGGAACAGTCCCTGGAAACGACCTATAGAGCGGGTTCCCCTGGGGCTGGCCACTATCAAAAAGAATATCAGCACATTCGAAAGTACAGATACACCAGTATCGGGCAGCAGATTGTTATTAACCGGAAGCGGATGTACCAGTGCGCTGATGCCAAGCACAAACCAGATATTGAAAATATTTGATCCAAGGGCATTCCCTATGGCAATGTCACTGTTTTTCTTTATGGCAGCCACCGCTGAGGTGATGACTTCGGGCAGTGAGGTGGCGATAGCCACAATGGTGAGCCCGATGGTTTTTTCACTCACTCCCAGCTGACGGGCGACCTCAACCGCACCGTACACCACCGCACGACCGCCGGCATAAAGAAAACCGATACCAAGGAGGATAAATAATACGGATTTAACAGGCCCCATAATTTTTATGTCATCTCCGTCGGTTCTGTTGGTTTTGCGGGCGGTAAAATAGTTGTAATAAAGGAAAGCACAGAAGAAAACCAGGAAAATCATTCCATCCAGGCGTACAATGGCCTGCGGCCTGCCACCGGTGGGAATAATATCCCATGCAAAAAGAATCAGCAGAACTGAAGCAAGCATACTCAGGGGGAGTTCCCAGCGGAGGGTGTTGCGATTAACTGCGATTGGATAAAATACAGCGGCAAGCCCGATGATAAGCAGGGTGTTGAAAATATTGCTTCCTATCACATTGGTTATTGCCAGGTCGGTACTTCCTTTTATGCTGGCGATGAGGCTTACAACCAGTTCGGGTGCCGATGTGCCGATCGAAACGATGGTCAGGCCGATTACAATATCCGGAATATTGAAACGCTTCCCCAGCGAACTGCCTCCATCCACGAGCCAGTGCGCGCCTAGCGTCAAAAAAACAAATCCCAGAGTTAGGGCAAGGTAAATCATCAGGATATAAGTTATCAAAAGTTTCTTTCTCCAAAAACCGCAGTCCCGATTCGGACCATGGTGCTTCCTTCCGCGATGGCGACAGGATAATCCCCGCTCATTCCCATCGAAATCTCATTAAAGGAGTCCATTCCCGAAAAACGGTCGGCCTTTAACCGGTCGAAATAATGTCTCAAATTTCTGAATTCCCTCCGTACCTGATCCATATCATCTGTGAATGTAGCCATCCCCATAACACCAATGATTTCCACATTGTTCATCCGGGTACACTCATCCGAACTGATACATGCAAGCGCTTCATCGAGGTCAAACCCGTATTTGGTTTCTTCGGCTGCAATGTGAAATTGCAGCAGGCATTTGATAATCCGAGTATTTTTTGCCGCCTCGCGGTTTATTTCCTTTAATAGCCGGCTGCTGTCGACACTATGAATGATAGAAATAAAAGGAGCGATGTATTTAACCTTGTTGGTTTGAAGGTGCCCTACAAAATGCCATTCAATATCTGCCGGCAACAAGGGTTGCTTGGCACATATTTCCTGCACCCGGTTTTCGCCAAATTGCCGTTGACCGGCCCTGTATGCCTGCATGATCTCCTCTGCTGTGTGCGTTTTTGAGACCGCAATAATTTTGACGCGTTCAGGTACATGAATGCGCAGCGCGTTGAGGTTATTGGCTATGGGGTTCATAGTACTACCAAACATGCCACAAAATTAGTAAAGTATGTCTTGATTCAGTTCTAAATTACGGTCTGACAAGGCAATTATGTATTTAATATACTTATATTCTGATATTTAGAACATAAGCTAAACTTCTTTCCTTTTTATGTCGACCTGATAATTAAATCGCTGAGTATTTGATATGGAGGGTGCCTGGCTTTATTTTGTAGCTTTAAACTACGGTCAATACATTCACTAACCTATTAACATATGAAAGAGGTTGTAATTGCATCGGCGGTAAGGACAGCTATCGGCAACTTTGGCGGCTCATTAGCGTCACTCAGTGCCGTTGATCTTGGAAAAATTGCTGCAACAGAAGCTATGCGCAGGGCAACTATTGCCCCCGGTCAGATTGATGAAGTGATCATAGGCAATATCCTTTCTGCGGGTCTCGGGCAAAATATTGCCAGGCAGGTTGCAGTATATTCAGGCATCCCTGAAGAAGTTCCTGCCACCACTATAAACCAGCTTTGCGGATCGGGCCTGCGTTCGGTGCTGATGGCGGCTAACCTCATTCAGCTTGGTGAGGCAGAAATTATGCTGGCAGGAGGTACCGAAAGCATGAGCAACTCACCCTACCTGCTTACAAAAGCCAGACAGGGATATCGAATGGGAGATGCCACCCTGATTGACAGCATGATCTATGACGGGCTTACCGATGTTTTCGACAATGTACATATGGGCATCACAGCCGAAAATATTGCCGAGAGGTGGAGAATTTCAAGGATCGAGCAGGATGAATTTGCCCTGAATAGTCAGCACAAAACCGAAAAAGCCCAGAAAGAAGGCAAATTCAAAGATGAAATTGTACCTGTGATGATCCCCCAGCGAAAGGGAGAGCCTTTGGTTGTGGACGCCGATGAATTTCCGCGTCACGGACTCACCCTTGACAAGCTGGCAGCACTTAAACCCGCTTTTAAAAAAGACGGAACTGTGACTGCAGGCAATGCTTCAGGAATCAACGATGGTGCCAGCATGGTGGTAGTGATGAGCAGGGAGAAGGCCGTGCAACTTGGCATCGAGCCTATGGCAGTATTTGCAGGCGGCGCCTATGTGGGTCTCAACCACGCCATCATGGGCTATGGCCCGGTACCTGCCACACGAAAAGTGTTGAAGAAAACCGGAATAACCATCGAGGACCTCGACCTGATTGAAGCTAATGAGGCGTTTGCAGCGCAATCAATAGCTGTGGTAAAAGACCTCGGTATCAACCCTGATATTGTGAACGTAAACGGTGGTGCCATAGCCCTCGGACATCCTATCGGAGCCTCAGGGGCGCGCATCCTGACTACCTTGCTCTATGAAATGAAACGCCGGCATGCAAAAACCGGCCTGGCCACCCTCTGTATAGGTGGCGGACAAGGTATATCCATGATAATCAAACAAATATAAATCACAGCTATGAAAAAACTCTTGGAACAAGTAGCCATCATCACGGGCGGAGCCGATGGCATAGGTAAAGCCGCCGTGCAATTATTTGCCTCTGAAGGGGCTAAAGTCGTCATCTGGGACCTTAATGAAGATAAGGGACAGGCATTGGCCACTGAACTGTTACATCAAGGCATGGAAGCAGCATTCATGAGAGTAAATACAGCCAAGTACGACATGGTTGAAAAAGCTGCGGCTGAGGTTTACGCAAAATACGGCCGAATCGATATTTTGATCAACAATGCTGGTATCACCCGCGACAGCACTCTGAAAAAAATGACCCCCGACCTATGGCAGCAGGTGATCGATGTAGACCTGACCGGAGTGTTTAACTGCACACGGGTTGTGGCAGGATATATGTTGGAAAAAAACTTCGGCAGGATCATCAATACCTCTTCTGTAGTAGCGCTGTATGGCAATTTTGGACAAACCAACTACGTAGCTGCCAAGGCTGGAATGATCGGAATGACCAAAACCCTGGCAAAGGAACTGGGACGAAAAGGAATCACCGTCAACGCCGTGGCTCCCGGTTTTATTGAAACCGAAATGGTGGCAAAGATGCCAGAAAATATTCTGCAAGCGATGAAAGACAAAACACCGGCAGGGCGTCTTGGAAAGCCCGAGGAAATAGCAGCTGCGTACCTTTACCTGGCCAGCCGCGAAGCAGCTTTTGTGAACGGTGCAGTGCTGAGTGTGGATGGCGGAGTAACGATTTAGCGCCTCCTTTTCTTAAACTGAATTTGCGGACCTTTGTAGCTACCAAATCTAAATCACATGGCAACCCCTGAACAGGTCATCGGCGGATGGATTTTAATTATAGCCTATGCCACGGCCATCTTGTTTTTTGTTGTCAGAGGAGCATTGAGAACCCGCAGTATCAGTGACTACGCTTTGGGCTCGATCAACTTCTCGCCGTGGTTTGTCGGGCTGTCGCTGGCAGCCGCCATGACCAGCGCCGCCACCTTTGTGATTAACCCCGGACTGATTGCAAACTACGGCCTTAGCGCCGTGCTGTCATTCGGCGTGTTTTTTCCGCTGGCATCTCTGATTTCACTGATCGTACTGACAAAAAGTTTCAGGAAATTCGGAAGCAGCGTGAAGGCAATGACGTTGGCCGGATGGATAGGCAGCCGCTACGACAGCAAATCCTATAAATTGTTCATTGCCTTTCTATCTGTCTTACTGTTGACATTTATAGTGCTGATACTGGTTGCAATCACCAAAGTGCTCAGCCAGGCGTTGAATCTGAACGAGATATGGGTATTACTGGCCGTCGTTACATTTGTTTTCAGCTACATGATGTTCGGCGGAGCGAATTCCATGGTCTATACCAATACCGTGCAGGCGTTTGTAATGGTAGCTGTTGCCATCATCCTTTTATGTTCAGGCTATGAGTATCTGAAGGATGGTGTTCTGAGCTTTTTTGACAAACTCAGGACTATTGACCCGATGCTTACACAGCCAGTAAACGGTAACAGTCCTTTGTTCAGGAGTTTTTTCGAAATCATTATGGTGCAGATGATTGTGGGGGCTGCCGTTGTCTGCCAGCCTCATATTATCACCAAGTCCCTGTTGCTTAAGCGCGAAGCGGATGTCAATAAATTTCTTGTCGCAGCAGTACTGATCCAGGCATTGTTTTATTCGGTGGTAGTTACAGGCCTCTACGCCCGCATAACATTCCCCGGTCTGATGGCCAATGGCAGGGCGCTTGGTGTAGATGGAATCATCCCAGCCTATGTCATCAAAGTATTCTCGCAAGGCTGGATGGCGGTCGCTATAGGGCTTATAGTAATTATGGGCCTTTTAAGTGCCGGGTTATCCACCATCGAAGGCCTTATACAAAGCCTGAGCACTACCGTAACCTCCGATATCATCAGGCCTTTATTTGGTGCCCATATCCACAATGAAAATAAATATATCCTCATCAACAGAATCGTAATAGCGGGTATGGCACTGGCAGCATTTTTGGCTTCGCGCGAGCAGCTGCTGCGCCCTAATCTAAGTGTTGCCATTTTTGCTCAAAACGGAGTGTATTCATTTTTCTCTATATGTTTCATTCCTATCGTATTCGGGATCTTCATCAGAAGTGTAAGGATTATTACAGCGGTAGCAGGATCACTGACTGCCATGACAGTATATTTTACCATTTACTACATTCTTCCGGTGCTGATTAAAGGCAATACCATAAGTCTGGGCAGTGCTGACAGGTATTTTTCAGGATCAACCCAAAATCCGGCTATGGCAGCAGCGATGGCTATAGTCATCTCTGTAGCCGTAAGCCTGACTATCCATCTGATAACCACCCGAATTTCCGCTTACAAACAAAATCAAACCTAATGAGATCCTTTCAGTCGCATTATAAAAGTAAACTTATCACTATCGACGAAGCCATAAGCCTGATACGAAGTGATAGCGATGTAATAGTAGCCCAATGTGCGAGCGAACCTCAGGGTTGCATGTCAAGGTTTCATATTGTTAAAGAAAGAGTTCAGAATGTCAAAGTGTTCTCGGTACTGACGCTCAAGCCCTATGATTTCTACATTCTTCCCGAAATGAGGGGACATTTCGAGCTGTGCAGCTGGTTTCATGCCGGTGGCTCACGTCAGGCTGTGAAGGCAAAAACGGGTACGGTGACATACGTTCCGAACATGTTGCACCGAGCTGCCACTGACCGTCTTAAAGTACGCAATCCCCACCTGTTTTTTGGCACATGTACCCCTCCGGATGAAAAAGGTTATGTTTCGCTTTCGCTTGGCATCACCTATGAAAAAGACATTCTTGAGGCGGCAGACATTGTGGTTCTGGAGGTTAATGAACAATTGCCGCGCACCTTTGGCGACACCCATGTGCATGTCTCGGAGGTGGATTATTTTGTGGAATACCCGCAAACACCTCCTACCCTTCCGGCTCCGGCACCTGACGAAACGGCCATGCGCATAGGTCAGTATATCGCTGACCTGGTGGAAGACAGATCTACCATTCAGCTTGGCATTGGGGAAATACCGAATGCCTGCGCTCTGTCGCTGAAAAACAAAAAAGACCTTGGGGTACATACCGAAATGTTTGTTGACAGCATGATGGAGCTTTACGAAGCCGGTGTAATCACCAACAAGCACAAGTCTATACATAAGGACAAATTCATATGTACGTTTGCCATGGGAAGCGAGAAACTTTACAAGTGGCTCAACAACAACATGGCGGTGGAGTTTCTGCGAGGCAAGTATGTGAATGACCCCTGTGTCGTCAAACAAAACAGGAAAATGGTTTCGATCAATACCTGCCTGATGATTGATTTTACCGGCCAGGTAGCCAGCGAATCGATCGGCACCGAACAGTACTCGGGTACAGGAGGGCAAACCGATACAGCAGCCGGTGCCATCGAAGGTACCGACGGACAAGGCAAATCGATTATAGCCTGTCGCTCTACCGCCCGCAACGGCCAGATCTCGACAATTGTTCCTGTGCTGCCTGAGGGAACCGCCGTAACCCTGCACCGCAGCAATACTGATTACATTGTAACCGAATGGGGAAGCGTTCGCCTTACAGGACGTACCATTAAGGAGAGGACCCTCGCACTTATCTCCATAGCTCATCCCGACTTTCGTAATGTCCTTAAAGAACAGGCTCAAAGGCTAGGTTATCTGTAAAATTTAAATATGTTACCAGTAAGAATCATAGGATCAGGGATTTACGCTCCAGGAAGCCCTATACCCAACAAAGAGCTTCAACAGCTGACAGGGCTTGAAATAGATGCCGCCAAACTCGAAAGTAAGCTAGGTATCTATTCGCGGCACATCGCTCATTTGCGCAACCTGAATGAAACCACAGCAGATTTTGCCACCTTTGCTGCTGAGCAGGCCTTGCGTAATGCAGGTATCAACGCTGAAGACCTGAATCTGATCATTGTCGCCACCGACACTCCTGAGTACATCACTCCTGCCACATCTATCCTTTTGCAGGGCAGGCTTCAGGGAAAGGAAACCTGGGCATCGACGTTTGATGTGTCAGCATCCTGTGCCAGTTTTACCATTGCCCTCGATAATGTCGCCCGCATAATGGCCACGGATGAAGCAATTCGCTATGCAGTGGTGGTTGGTGTGTATAATATGCCCGCTTATCTGAGGAAAGATGATGCATTTGGTTACTCCATCTTTGCTGATGGCGCAGGAGCCGTTGTTCTGGAAAGAAACACAGGCTCAGGCTCTTACTACATCGGCAGTCAATTGTTAACCGACGGCACACAGCATGACTTTATCGGCGTGTACGCCGGAGGCACACATGAGCCAGTAACCCTCAAGGTACTGGACGAAAACAGGCAGGGCCTTCTTAGCCTGAAGCCTCTTCCAGGCGAACGCAATGTACGTCTTTGGCCGATGGTAGTGGAAAAGCTTCTTCAGAAGTACCATCTTGAAAAAGAACAGATTGACCACTATATTTTTACACAGATTAATCACTCGGTAATCAAACGGGTGATGGAAATTTTAGGCGCTGATCCGGGCAAAACCACTACTGTGATGGACAAATATGGCTATACGGGTTCGGGATGCGTACCTATGGCCTTTCATCATGCCGTGGGCGAAGGCCGTATACGACGTGGCGACCGTGTGATATTTGTGGCTTCAGGGGCAGGGCTGGCCGTTGGAGGAAGTGTATTTGTGTACTGATACTGAATCCTTTGTTATGAAATCAACAGATGATCAGCAGAATGTAGGGATTATATCTACGGGAATATATATTCCGTCTGCCCGCATGAGTGCGGCCCAGATTGCCGACGCCACAGACGGAAAATGGGATGAGAAGGCTATTGTGCAAAAACTGGGTATCGTTGAAAAAGCCATACCCGGACCAGGTGACGGCACGCAGGAAATGGGTGCCCTGGCAGCTATTGATTGCCTGCGCAACAGCGGCATGAAGCCTTCTGAAATCGACCTGATACTTTGCATCGGGGAAGAATGGAAAGAATATCCGCTGACGACCTCGGGTATATATATCCAACAGCGGTTGGGGGCTGACAATGCCTGGGCTATTGACCTGCAGCAGCGTTGCTGCTCTGCCGTTGCCGCTATGAAAATAGCCAAAGACATGATGTTGTCCGACCCTGAAATCAAGACAGTAATGATTGCCGGGGGGTATCGTAACGGTGATTTTATCGACTATACCGACAGTTCCATTTCTTTTATGTATAACCTAGGTGCAGGGGGAGGCGCCATCCTGCTTAAAAGAGACCATGGTAAGAACCTTTTATTTGGCACACATATTATCACAGATGGAACGATGGCCCGCGATGCCGGGGTAGAGTACGGCGGTACAGAGAAACCTATCAACGCTGAAAATGTTCACCTGGCATATAAGTCTTTGCGATTATTTGATGAGAAACACATGAAAAGCCGCCTGAACCTTGTCTCGATGAACAACTGGATGACCTGTATTGAAAAGGCATTCATCAAATCAGGGATATCGAGAGACAGGCTGGGATACCTGGCTGCTCTCCACTTTAAACGTTCGATGTATCAAAGTTTTGTCACCGAGCTAGGCCTTAGCGCAGATCAATCCATCTATCTTGAACACTATGGGCACCTGGGTCAGATTGACCCCATTCTTTCACTTCACCTGGCAGTGCAACAGAAGTTGGTGGCCGAAGGCACGGTGGTATCGATGGTGGCTGCCGGCATAGGATACGCCTGGGGTGCAAATGTAATAAGATGGGGAGGATAGCAAGTCAATAGTATTTATACACAACCCTAAGAATTCATTATCAATTAGTTACAGATTTATCTTATTGTAAAAATCAATTAAGTCAATCCTGAAAATATTGCTGCCCATAGGCCACTATCCAGTAATTGTTATGTATCTTTAATTCTTTAAACGATAATCACTTAAACCCTTAACTTTATGAAACGTATTCCTTTATTTCCACTTTTCATTCTAATGGCTCTTGTTCTTGGGTTTTCTTCATGCACTGAAGAAAATCAGTCACCGAAATTCAAGTCAGCTACATTGTCGGCAGACAACAAAACCCTTACAGTACTCTTTACCGAGGACGTGTACGCCAGTGCCAACAAAACCGGCGGGTTATCGGCTTCCAATCTTACTGTTACAGCACCTGCCGGCGTAGTGTTTACCTATATTGTAACACATACTGCCGGAACCAACACAGCACTAATCACCCTTACCATTACTTCAGTGGTTCCTGAAAACAGCAAGTTTTTGGTTAAACCTGCTTCGGCTACATCGGTTTATGATGCCGACGGAGCGGCCATGGATGCAGCTCAGTCCATTGAATCAAACGTAGCGACCAAAGAACTTGCCATCATGGGTAAATGGCTCAGTGAAGGAACCAATGTGGCTCCTCTTCTTGTTACCTATTTCAACGTGGCAAAAGTCACCGCCGAATTCAAAACGGACTACACCTACATCGTGAACCAATTCAACATTGGTAACACAACTACCACACCGAACCTGATCTTTAGAGGCACCTATCAGATCAATAAATCTGTGGTCGGAAATATATGGACCATTGATATCAACCAGGCCGAACCCTATGTAGCTACGGCTGCGGGCATCTTTGAAATTAAGACCAATCCGGAAGTATTGTGGTACGAAATAGTTCAAACTTCCGGTACTCAAAATACTCCTCCAACACCAGCCGGAGGCTTTGGCAGTTCAAACGGGGGGACACTGGGCACCATCAATATCCAGAAATTTGTACGCACCAACTAAGAATTACGTTAGCAATAAAATTCATCAGAGATGTAATGAGGCAGAGCCGATTCAGTTGAAAGAATGGCTCTGCCTTTTCAATTAAACTCAATAGAATATGAAAAAAATACTGTATCTATCGGCTGTCCTCCTGATGAGCATGGTGGGTCTTTCGGTCATTGCCCAAACCGGAGAGGATAAAGGGTACTCTGCCGGAAACAGGTTTACGTTATTTTCGCATGACCTGCCATACAATGTCAGAGCGAACCGTGAGTTCCAGTTTCTGGCGTTCTTCATTAACCAGGGGGTGAGAACGAATGTATACCCCTCAGCCAGCCTTTTCAACGGGCAGTTGGTAGGGAGGTTGTTTGGAGGAAACTCATCTGCCACATCCGACACCATGGTATCAAATTATGTGGAACAGCGGATCATCCCTTTTTTCATTTACCAGCCAAAATTATTCAATGGTAAGGCGTTACTCAGAGCTTCATTTGAAATTGACTGGACCTGGGGCGATCAAAACTATGGTATAGGCGGAAACAAAGGAGCTGCCATCAATGCCGATAACGTGAACATCCAGACCCAGAACATAGAACTGGAACTGATACCTGCCAAGGATTTTGCCATTAATTTGGGGTTACAGCGACTGTTCGACACTCCTTACAATCCCTATCGCACCATGTTCGACAAGATGACTACTACAGGCTACAGGCTGGCCTATTGGGGCACGGACGCCGTGGGCATCACTGCCCGCTATGATGGCGATGTGCAAAAAGCAAAGGCTGGGTATTACATCCTGTATGAGAACAATACCGAGATTGATGATGATGTGACACTGGCCGAACTTGTGTATCACAGAAAACTCAGTATGCTTTGGAATGCCGGAGCCTCGTTGTATTATGTGCGTGACCGCGGCAAAGGCCAGGGTGGTGTATCTGTTTTCAGTCAGGGGCTGACAAGTTTGCTAGCCACTTACAACGGAGCATATGTGTTTCCGCTTCAGCGTGAATATCGGGCCGATATTGTTTGGTTGGGAGCTACTGTCAGCCGCAATCCCGACTTCTGGCTGGACCCCTTTCAGCTTACCGGTTTCGTGAATGTTAATCTCGGTTCTGCACGAAAAAATGTGAAAGGCACTTACGAGAAAGCTGCTGATATAGCAGGAGTGGGAGCCAACATCAGGGCTGCCTATCGTTATGGACGTACGCTGAACGACTATTTTTCAGCGGATTTCATTTTTGCCTCGCCTGACAAATATGGTCTTGACGACAACAAATATACCGGCGTTGTGACCGGTAATTACTGGGGCATGCCTACGACCATTTTCGTCGGAACCGGCGGTTATCTGCTATTTCCGCATGCAAACGTAGTCAATCGCTATACTCCGGCCATTTCGGACCTGTCAAATATGGGCTATGGCCTGTTGGGTGGTACTGCCAATTTAGCTTACGATATTATTCCTCACAGGATCAACGCAAAAACAGGCCTGGCAGTTGCCTCCAGTCCACTGGCGCCCAATGGCGGAGGGCGTTTCATGGGTGCCGAGCTTAATGCCGCGCTTAGCTATAATTTCGGTCCTTTTATGAGTCTCGAACTTCACGGAGCCTACCTTTGGCTTGGAAAATTCTACGACAGCAGGGATAACAGCAGAGGATATCCGGTGAACGGAAACATGATGGAACGCCCTGTGTATCCCTACACGACTTTTCTCGTATACAAATGGCTGATGTTTTAATGACCTGAAATGCAACGAACCATGAAAACAATTCAATCTATTAAAATAACAGCACTCATAATTCTGCTGTCAGCAATGGCATGCACCCCATACAAAAACCTCCCGAAGCTGACGTCGATGAACGAGATGGATTACGGATTCCCGGTAAAATATGCCCGGCTTGGCAACGACATCACACTGGCCTACACTGACCAGGGAAAAGGAGATGAAACCATTATAATGATACATGGTTTGGGAAGTTACATGCCTGCCTGGAAGAAAAACATCAGCGAACTGAGCAAAGCGTACAGGGTGATTGCTGTTGATTTGCCGGGATACGGAAAATCATCAAAAAATCCGCATAGCGGGTTGATGTCGTTTTATGCTTCGGTTATTTCCGAGCTAATAGCTCAGTTAAACCTTGGTCAGGTCAACCTGGCCGGCCACTCAATGGGCGGGCAGATTGCATTGGTGCTCGCCCTCGAAAAACCCGACTTGGTCAAACGACTGATACTTGTGGATCCGGCAGGATTTGAGGCTTTTCATCCCGGCCAAAAAAACTGGTTCAAGGAGGTGATGTTTCCAAACATGGTGCGCCTTACACCGGTGGATGCCATCGAAACCAATCTGGCCAGCAATTTTTTCCGCATGCCGAAAGACGCAGCATTCATGATTGAAGATCGCATCGCTATGCGCACTGCCAGCGATTTTGATGCGTATTGCCTTACTGTATCGAGATCAGTAGCCGGCATGGTGGATGAGCCTGTACTCGAAAAACTGCCCGGCCTCGATAAGCCAACCTTGATCTTTTTTGGCGAAAACGATATGCTAATCCCCAATAGATATCTTAATCCGGGCACCACCCGTAAGGTGGCGGAGCATGGAGCATCGCTCATTAGAGGGAGCAAGCTGATTATGGTGCCCAAGTGCGGGCATTTTATGATGTTCGAAAAACCCGAGGTGTTTAACAGCGAAGTGAAAACATTTCTCGAGTAGCCATAAACTTATAATTCTTTTGAAAAGGAGGCTGCGACACGCCTCCTTTTTTGTTATTTTCATGGCAAAAAAATATGAAACATAAGCTTACAGCTTTTGTTGATTTTGCAGGTAAGTTGTATCCCCATGAAACCGACCTGCTGCTTGGCCGCAGCAGATTTGTTAAGGAAAATAACCGAGCCATCCTCCAAATCATACACCACAACTCCCATCATCCTGAAAATCAGTTGCCATTCGATCAGGGAATCGATAAGCGCGTGTATTCATATATAAAAGGTTGGATTACTGAAACCCTGGACCATGAAGAGGTAGATAAATTTTATGAATGGCTGCTGGCTACCGAAAAGCAGGTGATGACTGATTCGATACTGCCCGAGGAAGAAAAACAGATCATTTCGTTCGTACGTATGATTACCCCATCGCATTATTATTTTCTTAAGTTTTATGAATTACTTCAGTATTTCAGAGATTTCCTGCTGATTCGGGTCCGTACCAGATATCATAAAATTACCAGTAACTATCTTCAGGCGCATCAAGGCTCATACCAGCGCAGCATAGCCATAAACAACCAGCTCGACAGGGCAGCCGAGGAAATCATCCGGCAACATGAAACTCTAGATGCCGAACCTATCCATTTCAGCGCATTCCTGCTCGACACTTTTAATGACAATACCCTTGACGGGTACACCCGCTACCGGGCAGCAGTAAGGCTCACTTTTTTGTTTTACAACTACCGGGAATTTGAGAACCTCAGATCGCTGTATAATGCGCTTGATAAGGAATTTACGAACGGTGCATTCTACTCAAAAAGGGTTTTGGCCAACTATTACTCAAACCGCGCCATGATGCACAGCAAGCTGAACGAACTGAGCCTGGCCGAACATTACGGATATCTTTCCATACGGCAGAAAAACAGCGACTACCTTTTTTACCTTGCCAACCTGTGTGGAGTATTGCTGCGCAGTAAAAAATACGCCAAAGCCTTAACGCTCATGAATGAGTCGATGCCGGAACTAAAAAAAACCAGCAGCTACTACAATAAGATCGGTTTCGTAAGTTTCTATATTCGTACGCTCATTTACAACGGAAAGGCAAAAAACGCCGTCAGCTATGCCACTACATTTTTTGAGGCTTATAAGAAAGAAATATTTGAAACCCGGTGGCATCTGTTTTTCTCGGCTTATGCCCAAGCGTTGATAAGCGCATCTAAATACGCTAAGTTGCTTTGGCTGGCAAAACGATACAATCTGACCGAAAAAGAGAAAAAAATCATCGGCACCTCAGTATACATGCCTATTCTGTTTTGGTTCACGGAGGTTGCCCAGTTCATGGAAGACAAGCAACCACGCGAACAGCTTAAAAACAAGATTGTTGAGTCAGCTCGTCGGGTTATGCAAAACAAATACAAAGCAGGAAAAATACTCGAATTGTTGGACTACCTAGAAGAATCTATCCCGGAAATAATCAGCGAAATAAAATTTGAACTCAGGCAAAAGGAATGATTTTCTAGACCACGGTAGGTTTATTGCTGATCTTCTACGTTGATTTCCTGCAACGGGTACCAAAGAGAAAGGATGGATATTTAGCTTAGTGAAAATTCGGTCATGAAAACAAAACGAAAGAAACGCTCAATGAGCAAGAAACCAGGCCTCATGCCGGGAACACTCGTGTATACTGCCGAAAAGAGGCAGGATAAAGTAACTATCGAGTTTTACCAATATGATGCTAACTCGTATTCTTCGAAAATATATGCCGACGCATATCATCTGAAAGAGAATCTCGCTCAGGGAAAAGTAAACTGGATCAATATTAACGGGCTTCATGACACGTCGATCATTGAATCCATAGGTGTCCAGTTCGGGATACACCCCCTGGTGCTCGAAGACATTCTGCACACCGATCATATGCCAAAGATCGAAGACTTTGGCGATTATCTTTTTATGACTCTGAAAATGCTTCGCATGGTTGACGGGGCAATCGATCAGGAACATGTCAGCATGATTCTGGGGCGCAATTATTTGCTCACCTTCCAGGAAAAGGACGGGGATGTTTTTGAAAGCATTCGCGAAAACATACGCTCCGACAAAGGACTGATACGCAAACGTGGCTGTGATTACCTGTTCTACCGACTGGCCGATACTATAGTGGATAATTATTATCTCATCCTTGATCACCTCGACGAAAACATTGACCTGGTAGAGGAATCGTTACTTGCCAACCAAACCACCGGTATATCGCAGACCATGCTTACCTGCAAAAAAGACCTGATGCAGATGAAGCGCTGTGTGCTTCCGCTTCGCGAAGAACTTCGGAAAATCAAACTTAAGAACATCGGCCTTATCGAGGAAGCCACCTACAATTATTTTGACGACGTCCTCGACCATCTGAACTATCTCGCACAAGGGCTTGATTCGCAGCGGGAAGGTATTACCAGCCTCATGGAGCTGCATATGGCTGTAACTTCAAACCGCATGAACAACGTAATGAAGACACTTACCATCTTCGCCACCATTTTTATGCCTCTTACATTTATTGCAGGCATCTACGGAATGAATTTCCGTTTTATGCCTGAGCTGGAATGGCGTTACGGGTATGCTTTTGCCCTGGGGTTAATGTCATTGGTGGCATTAGGTTTGATCTGGTATATAAGACGAAAGCGATGGATGTAATAAAGGTCGGGGTGTTGTCTGATACTCACGGAAGTTTTCCTGAACAGCTGTACAGCTTTTTTGCAGGAATCGATGAAATCTGGCATTGCGGTGATATCGGCAGCATCGGCGTCGCCGAAACCCTGCGTGCGTTTAAGCCACTCCGTGCAGTGCACGGAAATATTGACGACCAGATAATAAGATTAAATTATCCTTCATTTCAGGTGTTCGACTGCGCCGGGGCTCGCATATTGCTCACACATATAGGAGGGTATCCGGGCAGGTATGATCCGCAAGCCCTCAAACTCATAAGGGCACACCAGCCGGAAATCTTTGCCTGCGGGCATTCCCATATCCTTAAAGTACAATTTGATCCAGGTCACTCCCTGCTGCACATCAACCCGGGTGCGGCCGGAAAATCAGGTTTTCACACCCACATCACGATGATTAGGTTGGAAATTATCAAAAGAAGGGCTCAAAACCTGGAGGTGTTCGATTTGCCTCGCAAACAATAACTGTTTCTACCTCAAACGGTCGGCGGCTTTTACCTTCTTTTCGTCACTAAGAATGGCGCGTGCCGCCAGAAGCAACAGCACAATGGCAACAAGCGGAAAATAAGTGCCCGCCTCAAACTGGGCGCTGACGTTGGCTTTTTTCACGATCACGTCGATATATCCAAAATACATCATGATGATGAATCCCAGGTCAACCAGCAACGCAAATCGCACAACACGGTACTGAGCCATACGGTTTTTAAATAGGAAAATGCTCAGCAACGACAACACCGTGAGTAGGATGGCAGTTGCTTGTAATGGCCAGGTGGTGATGGCTACCAGCGCGGCATCTGATACGCCTGTAATCCCAAAACTGAAATAAGACTCATTGCCATAAAAACTGGCTACCGGAAAAAAAAACATCAGCGCAACGGCAACACCTGCCAGAAGCAGTAAAATGGATTGAATTCTCTGAATCATACGTTTGGCGGATAAATTGCTGCAAATATACAATGCTTGAATCAACGGGGCATCATCGCCCTATGTCGAGAAGGGGATATTTGTTAGTTTTGCCATGTGAAACTCGATATTTCAACCATAAAAACCCTGGTGTGGGACTGGAACGGCACTTTGCTCGATGACGTTCAAACCTGCGTAGATTCAATTAACCAGATGCTCAGGAGGCGAAATCTCGAAGAGCTGAGTACCGACAGGTACAGGTCAGTTTTCGGGTTTCCGGTAAAAGATTACTATGAAAAGGTCGGGTTCGATTTTTCGGCTGAGCCTTTCGATGTGATGGCCGTCGAATTCATTGACCTTTACCGTCAGAAACTACCCTTCAGCAGGCTTTTCCCCGAAGTCAGGGATACGCTTGAGCATTTGCATAAAAAGGAATACCGGCAGTTCGTACTCTCGGCTATGGAACAGCAGATGCTTGAGTCGTCGCTGGTGCAAAAAGGAATCCGGCATTATTTTGAGATGGTTGCCGGTACGGGCGACCATTTTGCCCACGGGAAAGATGATGCCGCACAATGGCTGGCAGGTCATCTGAACGGGCATCCGTACTCAGTACTTCTGATAGGGGATACTGTGCATGATTTTGAGGTTGCTAAAGGACAGGGCTGGCAGTGTGTACTGGTTACAAACGGGCACCAGATTGCCGACAGGCTCAGTTCGCTGGGTTGTACGGTGGTTGATAAAATGGAGGAGTTGGGTAATCTGCTCAATCATCACTCGGGCTGAGGTTGTGGTTCAACAAATTGCCCTGCAACCCATTTTTCTATTCTTTCAACTTCTCCATCAAAAGAGTAATAAGTCCAGGTGCCATGTTTGAGGCCTTCGGTATATAGCCCTGTGATATAAATTTCACCATTGGGGTAATAATAATAAGCCTGGCCCTGTTGCAATCCTTTTTCGTAATTCACCTGAGCTTTCATCTTGCCATCCTCATTGAACTGCTTCCATAAGCCATGTTTCAGGCCATGGTGGTAGTTGCATTCCTCTACCAAAGTTCCGCCTGGATAAAAATCGCGACAAATACCATGTTTCAAGTCATGCAGGTAATTTTCTTCGGACAGTTTCTCACCTTTTTCATTAAAAAATATCCACTCCCCTTCTTTTTTCTGATTCGCATACATGCCTTGCGCCTGCAATGCCCCGCTTTGATAAAAGAACCTTGTCTCAGCTTTATTTCCGTTTGCGTCAAACTGCATACGTGTTTTCACTTTTCCGCCAGGATAATAATAGATGAATTCACCGGAAGGTTTGTCGTCAACAAATGTCCCTTCGTAGATTACTGATCCGTCAGGGTTTACTTTTCTCCAAAATCCTTGTTTCAAGCCTTTAGAATCAGTCTGATTTTGTCCGCCATGTGGCTGGGTAAACGCACCTTGAACAAAAAGGACAGTTAGCAACAGACAATGAAAGCATCTGAGTATCATAAGTAGTAATGGGTTTTTATCAGTCCATATCTATAAACGCCTAATGTACACAAATAGTCTGCCAGTATTAAGGGGATCAGTTTCAAGAACTCAAGAAAAGCCTCTCCGGAAATAATTATCTCACATACAAGACAATGAGATTGTAAAAATTACTTATTGATTTGGAAATTTCACAAAGTTGTCTAAATTTGCCCTGCTAACCAAAACAGAAAACATGAAAAAAGCATTATTCACCCTAGGTTTCGCAGCAATTTCCGCCATCGTTCTAGCCGGTGGCATTGTCACCAACACCAACCAGAGCGCATCGTTTATTCGCATGCCAGCTCAGGATGCCACCCTCGGTATCGAGGCCGTGTATTATAATCCGGCAGGAATTTCGTTTCTCAGAGATGGATTCCATCTGTCGGTAAACAATCAGTATATCAAGCAAACCCGCACCATCGGCAACTCCTATCTACCCGCCAATACCAAAGAGTTTGTGGGTGGAGTTACTGCACCCCTTTTCCCTTCACTGTACGGAGTATACAAGAAAAACAAACTGGCTTTCGCCCTTTCGGTAAACCCGATTGGAGGTGGCGGCAGTGCAGCCTTCGAGGACGGGCTGCCCTCACTCGAAAACCAGCCTGCCACATTACCGAGATCGCTGACAGCCGCCGGAGTTACCACCACAAAATACTCAATGGATGTTGATTTTCAAGCTAAATCTATTATCTGGGGTGTACAGGGAACAGCCGCTTACCAAGTAAACGATCAGCTTTCGGTTGCCGTAGGCCTGCGCTACCTGAGTATCTCAAATTCGTATAATGGGTATTTGAAGAACATTCAGATCAATCCGAACTTCCCGGCTGCCGGCTTTACAGGCAACATGGTCAAGGCGACGGACTTCTTCACTGCTTTTTCGGCTTACCTTTCAAACCTCTCTACCGTATTGGCTGGTACGGGTACTTCGCTTCAGCCGATTATCAATGCGGGCGGTGGTGGAGTGCTTCTGTCCAATGGCACGGCTGCCGGGCTGACGGCCGCTCAGATTTCACAGCTTCAGGGCACCATTACCTCACTTGGAGGAAGCCCTGCAAATATGACCATTGCACAGGCCAAAGCCTTTTTTGACGGAGCATCGGCATCCTATGCAGCCAATGCCACAGCCATGACTAACAACGCAAACGGCACCAAGGACAAAGAGCTGGATGCCAAACAGACAGGTTCAGGTTTTGTTCCCATCATAGGCGTGAATTTCAAAGTATCAGACCAAGTGAATATTGGTCTTAAGTATGAGCATCGTGCCAGCATGAACGTGGTAAACAAAACTACCAAGGATGATGTGAATCTGTTCCCCGATGGCGCCGAAACTCCGAACGATATGCCTTCAATGCTAGCTGCCGGCATATCGGTTCAGGCTACTGATAACCTGAAGCTGCATGGCGGATACCACATGTATCTCGATCGGCAGGCCGATTATGGCAAAAAAGTGGGTGGAAGTTTTGTTGAAAACAAAGTGGTGATTGATAAAAACCTCTGGGAAGCGGCTGGCGGGCTTGAATATACCCTCTTCGACAAGTTCGTTCTCAGCCTCGGATACCTGAGAACCCAGACGGGAGTGAATTCAATGTATCAGAGCGATCAGAGTCACAGCCTTTCGACCAACAGCCTTGGAGGCGGTATCAAGTATATACACAATGATAAGCTTAGCATCAATCTGGGTGGTATGAACACCTGGTACATTCAGGATTTCAAGACCGCTGCCGTCCCATTTGGCACCAGTAAGGAATACTATCAGGAAACATACAATCGCTCGGCTTCTGTGATTGCCCTCGGCATTGAGTATAGCTTCTAAATTATAAGTCTTAAGTCAAGAAGGGTTGCTTTCGACAGAAAGCAGCCCTTTTTGCTTGAGATGGCGCCAATTTTACCGTGGATGGATATGTGTTGATATAAATATTACTGCCCATTTGCATAAATGAAGGTTTTTTGTAATTTTGCAACCCCTAAAAACGTCGATCCCTGACACGCTCAATCACGTTGTTAATTAGTTGGGTACGTTCTTTTATCGAAATGGTGAGGTGGGTGAGTGGCTTAAACCAACAGTTTGCTAAACTGTCGTACTGGAAACGGTACCGGGGGTTCGAATCCCCCCTTCACCGCAGGTTTTTCGGGGTATAGCGCAGCCCGGCTAGCGCACCTGGTTTGGGACCAGGGGGTCGTAGGTTCGAATCCTACTACCCCGACTAAGAAGGCAGATCTTCACAGGTCTGCCTTCTACTTTTTTATACACCCAAACCAGGTAATTCGATTCTAGGCAGCCAGGCTGACTGGCGCCACCTAATCCGGATAAAGGGGATCGCAGGTGCCAATGTTTCAGTTGGAATGCCGACAGGCAGAGCCGCAAATGTTTTCAAAAACAATGACCCAAACTGCCAAATTTTGCCTTTTAACCTTACTGGGTGCATTATCTGCCTCAGCACTCAAAAAGCCTGGAAGTAAATACTATTTTTGCTGATTGGCATACATGAAGAATAGACAGGTCATATCGCTATTTCTGTGGCTAATACTCACTTTGGCAGCCATTGTTTTGGGGGCATGGAGACTTCCGGCGTACGCTGACCGCCTTCCCATGCTATTGATACTGCCCGTTGCCGATCATTATATGCTCTGGTTTTTACACAGAATAAGAGGGTTACGGCACACCCGCCAAGTCTGGCAATGGCTAATCTTTACCCCAACCGCGCTTGCTCTCTTTTTTTTCACTTCAATGGCCTTCATGGATCCCCTGCAGTGGGGTGGAGTACTGCGAACTTACTGGCTGGGGGCTGCAATGATGCTTAGCTTGCTCAAAGTATTGCCACTGATTTCATTTCTGATTCTTGATGTCGTCTTTTACATCAAGTCGTATAAACCAATCAATCAACCTCTTAAAAGAAACGCCAAGTTATTTTTGTCAGTCATCATAACTCTTGACCTCGTTTTCGCACTTTTACTGACTTTAGGTACAACTGTTTGGGTATATGATGTGCAGGTTGAAAGTCATGAACTCGTATTCAATGACTTACCCGAGCCATTTGATGGATACAAGATCGTACAATTGTCTGACATACATCTGGGCAGGTTTCACTCCAGAAAGGCATTGATGCGAACCATAGAATGTATCAACCAATGCGGACCCGACATGGTTGTCTTCACAGGCGATCTGGTGAATTACAGCGCCAAAGAAGCCATCCCGTTTACATGGTTTCTGGAATCGCTAAAAGCAAAAGACGGGGTTTTTGCCGTGCTTGGAAATCACGACTTTGGCGATTATTTGGAGTGGTTTGCTCCAGAATATAAAGAAGCCGACATCAAACTCATGGAGCAATTGATTACCGGGGCCGGTTGGACTCTGCTCCGTAACAGCAATGTAGCAATTTATCGGGGAAGCGGAAGAATCTTTGTGGCAGGTATTGACCATTGGAGTCCTCATAAGCGGTTTCCGGACAGGGTGGATTTTCCAAAGGCGATGGAAGGTATTGCGCCCTCTAATTTCACAATCCTTTTAGCCCACGATCCGGTATTCTGGGAAAAGAAAGTTCTTGTGTCGGATTACCACCCACAGCTAACTCTGTCGGGGCATACTCATGCTTTCCAGTTGGGCATGAAGCTGGGGAGGGCCTCCTACTCTCCTGCCTCACTTATCAAGCATTACTGGAAAGGGATCTACCACAAAATCCGCTCGGAGGGCGTTGAGTTATCCTTATATGTGAATGCCGGCCTGGGGCACATTTCGTTTCCAGCAAGAATCGGAATGAAACCTGAGGTTACCTGTTTAACGCTTAGGGCCAAACAGAAATAGAGCGAACAAAATCTGCCCCGTAGCTCTTAGCAATGAAATCGGGCTGATTTATTCAGTCATGGCCGATTGCATGTAAGTTGCATGTGTTACCTGAAAATTTTCTTCCTCGGCAGCCAGAAAATCTCTGAGGTCATTAAGTAATGCTACCGGGCTTGTCGCAAATGAAAAGTTATTTTGAGCGGTTATCTCTCTCCAAATGCTATCCGGATATAACGCCCTGATAAATGCACTCAGGCTTGTTTCATCCGGTTGTGAGGCCTGCCTGTGACGCCATTTTACATACTGCAGTATTCTCAACCCGTCAATTTTTTGGTGGCATGCCTGAACGAACCGCTTCAACGATGCCGAGTTTGATCGAAGTTTACCCCAGATGATTTCGTTAGGAAATATTTCAGCAAGGAATGCATCCATTGGGGTGGTCACGTCCCGGGTATAGAGATCGGCAAAAAGATTGTATGTTGCAGCAATATCGTCAAATATATGGAAATCATACACCGGATAACTGCTCCAATCGCCTGCATCGCCCCGAATCATAGCAGGACCTGTGCCAAAATATACCCTGTCCGAAAATCTGGCCGCCGGAAACACCTTTTCAAGGTTCCAGTGGAGCAGGTTTCCTTTTTTTCTGAGTTTTTGGAGAAAATAGAAATCTTCTCCGCTCATCTTGGGTGTGATACCTCCAACACTTTTATAGGTCTTGACTGTCAATGCGATGGCTGATCCCAAGGCCGTAAAGCTATAGGGAGATTCGATACGCCACAGGTTAAGGCTATAGCAGCGCATATACACCTCGTATCTGAGCATGGCTCTATCTGTACGTTCATCGCCTGTGAGACGATGATAATAAGGTACAGACAAGGCTGTTACATGTGGGTGGCGGCTCAGGTTTTCGACCACACTGCGAACATACCCGGGCTGAAATCGCGTGTCAGCATCCAGGGAGATTAATATATCCCGATCATCCGCCTCTGCAGCTATGGTCTCCATCAATTCACGGCGGGCAAAGCCCACACCGTGTTGCTTACCCTTCCAGCCCAAGCCAGGAGAGCTGCGATCGATGCTTCTTATATTTTCATTCGCAACCTGCCCCAGATAGGCAATGCTTTGGTTGTTGTTATGACAAATATGGACTTTGGCAGGGTCATCCCACCATTCATCGAGCTGGTTGACGCATACCCACAGGTATATCAAACCCTTATAATCCTGAGCCTGCAAATCGCTTAAGAAGGCAGGAATGTTTTCAAATTCGTTAAGCACAGGCAAGGCGATGTGGACGGCAGGCATTGTTCGCAAATAAGGTTTGGGTATGAAGGAGGCGGAACCAGTCACAGTAATCACCTGATGTTGTGAGGTGCAAAGTTACCCAAAGCGGCTGATCTTCATAAGGGAAGCCTTATTCAAAATTTCCAGTTCATGGTCAGAGAATCGAATGAGTCCTTCATGCTGAAAATCGCGCAGGACTTTTATCGCGCTCTCTTTTGACATGGCAGAGAGGTCGGAAAGATCCTGTTTTGAGAGATGCAGTCTAAATTTATCGGACGCATAGATATCTGTGGAAAGATACAACATAGTGTCAGCCATTCGGCCTGGCATCTGTTTCTGGGTGAGGTTGATCAGACGATTATATACCGAGAGGGTGTTGCGGCTGAAATCTTTGAGAAATTCATTAGCAAATGCCTTGTTGTTGCTTATAAATTCTTTAAACAGGGTGGTGTCGATAAAACAAATTGTAGTATCGGTGAGCGCCTTAACTGTAAAGTGGTGCATTTGATCGTAATACAAGCCCGGTCCTCCCACAAAATCAAGTGGTTTAGCGATTCGGAGAATAGCGTTTTGCTGGTTGTACCCTTCAAGGTAGATTTTTACCAGCCCCGAAGTGACGGAAATGACATGCGAGAGAAAGGTGCCCTGTTTTTTTTTATTTCGTCATTGCGAAAAACTACCGAGAACCGGTGCCGCCGGATGGCCTGCATCTCATCCTCCGACAGCAGATGAAACAAAGAGCAGTGAGGCCACATTTTCTGCAGTCATGCCCAGACTCCAGGCAGAAGTGCCGATCATTTTCAAAATTCATTCCTTATTAAACACCTCAGCCAAGACACTGTTCATCGGCAAACGCTTTCGCAGGGATATATTTCCTTATTAAAAAGGGAAAATTACCCCCGTAATCCTTATTTAGACGCACAAAGCAAAGTTTACATAAAACCTAACCAGCTATATCTTTGACAATTAATCTCTTTAAGAAGGCTGTGGTAAAAATACTAAAGCCCAAACTAAGAAAAACATTAATGGTGTTTTTAAGTATTCAATTCAAATTTTGATCGGAGGTAATATGAAATTATTCCTCGAAAACGCATTTGGGCTACGAAACTTTTTGCAAATAAATCATCTGATGCTATCTCTTCTACCCATTTTAATATCAACTGTCACTACTACGTTGAGGGCACAAACTTCCGCATCGGCCTGCTGCCATCAGTTTATATTAAAAGATGCTGTTAGTATTTGTCCGCCCAAAAAGGTGTGCCATGGAAGAATTGCCCATAGGCCGCCAGCGGTTAAGCTGGACGGGCAACAACCTGGATGCAGGTATCTACTTCATACGGATGGAGGTGATAGACAAACTAACAAAAAAGATGGAAAACCGGAATCATAAGCTCATTATACTGCGCTAAGCCCTCCGGCCCCACCCATCTCTGTGTTCACCAGTATGCAAGCCCACCCGAATCCTTTACCTTTCGGGTGGGTTTTCGACTATATCTTGATACCTTTGCACCAAAGTGAAAGAATCAATGTCAGAATATCCGAAGAAAAAAAAATTTCTAAGCTTGCCTAAATATATAGGCGGATCACAGGCCTTTCGAAAGTTCGTCGGCGAAAATCTCAGGTATCCTGCTGAAGCGCTTGAGGCCCGGGTGGAAGGAAAAGTGATTGTTGCCTATGATATTGATGACAACGGATATGTACACAATCCTCATATTGTGAAAGGTTTAGGTTATGGCTGTGATGAGGAAGCCGTGCGTGTGGTGTCGTTGCTTAGATTTGAGAAGGTCAGGAATCAGGGTGTGAGGGTGATGATCTCGACAAAGACGGCCATTCAATTCAGGCTTCCGGCACCAACAGCCTCTATTCATTACACTATAAACTCTAGCACAAGCCCAAAGCAGCCAAAAACAGCCGAAAAAACATCAAAAGAAACCTACGGGTACACCATCACCTTTTAGGAATATTTCCCATGTCAGCGTTGTTACCTGTTCTGGAAACCGCCCGACTCCGGCTTCGTCCATTCCAAGCATCAGATGCTACAAGGGTACAGCTGCTTGCTGGCGACCGACTCGTTGCAGCCACCACCCTTAATCTACCACATCCCTATCCCGATGGAGCTGCCGAGGAATGGATTGCTACTCATGAAAGCGATTTTCTGAAGCGTGATGCCCTGGTGCTTGGAATCTGCCTGAAAACTTCAGTAGATATTATTGGCTGTACCGGACTTACACTGAAGATGAACTATTCGCTGGGCGAGCTTGGCTACTGGGTAGGCGTTGAATTCTGGAACAACGGATATTGCACCGAGGCCTGCCGGGCCATAATGGGGTACGGGTTTCACAAAATCGGATTAAACAAGATTTTCGCCACCTACTTTGCCAGCAACAAGGCTTCGGGCAGGGTGATGCAAAAACTTGGAATGCGACAGGAATCGTATATGCACCGCCACCTGTACCACTGGGGTATGTACCATGATTTGGTGGGGTACGGAATTCTGAAAGAGGAATTTGAAACGATAGAGTCGGCTTAGAACGGCCAGAACTGGTTCTCGTTCCAGATTTTTTCCTTAAGCTCTTCGTTGAGTTTGTGCAGAATCCTGAGATGATCCTTTTCCCAGTCGGCAAGAAAGGAATATAGCTTGCTTTCGGCTACGTCTGTTGAATCGAGAGCCCGTTTTGAATATACTGCAATGGCACGGTTTTCCATGTCGATGGCCGCCGAGATGGCTGCCGCCTCAAAGCCTGCCGCAGAAACGCGTTTGCTGATCTCCGGGTTCAGTACCAGGTTGGCGATGCTTTCGTCGGCTTTCGGAATGCCTGCAGACTTGTCGAAACCGCCAGTTCTTTCGAACGACAAATAGTGAAGAGATAAAAAGTCGATATGCGACTGTTCCTCGCCTGCCATGATTTCAAAGATACGCTTCACATCCGCATCGGGTGTTGTGCCGGCAACAGTTTCGTAGAATGATTTTCCCCGCTTTTCGAGCAGAATGGCTGTTTTAAGAATATCGAGTGCTGATTGTGTTTCCATGGTATAAAGAATTAAATCTGTTCATTGTTAGAGATAACGAAGATACAAAAAAACAAGCCGGCTGAGAGGCCGGCTTATGTGGTTAGGATTGGCTGGAAACTTTACCGTACTGTGCCGGTGATTAGTATCTTCTGTTAAATCCCCTGTTCTCTTCCCTACCCTTGTTGAAGGTACGATTTTCTTCGCGTGGCCTGGCAACCGAAACTGCCATGGGGCGATTGTTCAGCGCATAACCATTTAAAGCCTTGACGGCTGCATTACCTTCATCATCGTTAGCCATTTCGACAAAAGCATATCCTTTGCTTCTGCCCGTAAGCTTGTCGCTGATGATTTTAACTGAGGTCACTTCGCCATACTCGGCGAACAATTTTGAAAGTTGATCTTCTGATGCTTTGAAATCAACGTTTCCTACATAAATGTTCATAAACGGAAAAAATTAAATTAAAAACGGCGTAAAGGTAGTGCATTTCTCTACATTACCTAACACTTACAACGTTTTTTTCGAAAATGTGGCTCATTTCTAAAATTTATTTGACACCACGGCAAATAAATCAGATGTCACGGGCTGATTTTCTACCTTTGAAGAATATAATTGTATGCTTGCAAGATGCCTCCCAAAGACGCTCATACCTACAGTAACCATTTACTCCTGTTATTTACCCGAACTTTCGGATATGAACCCAGTGCGGTCAGCCCATTGGCACAATCGGGTTCGCAGCGGAGGTATTACCGGATGTTGGGGCAAGGGCAATCCGTGATCGGCTCCATAAACCCCGACCACCGGGACCACCAGGCTTTTATATTTCTGACCAGGCATTTTATGGACAGGCGTTTACCGGTTCCAGCTCTCATAGCCAATGATCCCCAACACGGAGTATGCCTGCTACAGGATGCCGGAGACCAATCGTTATTCAGCTCGCTCACATCAAAACCAAATAATCGCAGTGAAAGCGATATCGCTGCACAGTATTACGAAGCGATCAGGCAATTATCCCGCTTTCAGATTGATGGAGCCATTGGCCTTGACTTTAACAAGCTTCCCATTCCCGAGTTCGACCGGCATGGCATGATGTGGGATATGAATTATTTTAAGTATTGCTTTCTAAAGCCCTCATCCATCTATTTCGAAGAAGGCGCCCTTGAAAACGACTTTGAAACCCTCATAAAATTCGCCACACAGGACACTCCGGTAGGTTTTATGTACCGGGATTTTCAGGCAAGAAATGTCATGATACAAGCCGGTCAGTTCCTTTTTATTGATTACCAGGGAGGGCGTCGTGGCCCGTTGCTTTATGATATCGTTTCGCTACTCTACCAAGTGAGTGCTCAGCTCAGTCAAAACCTGCGGGCTGAACTCTTTGACAATTATGCCGCAATCATTGAAGAAAAACTGGGTTACGATAAAAACAAACTCCACAGCCAGTTGCCGGTGTTTGTTCTGCTCAGGCAACTTCAGGTGATGGGAGCCTATGGTTACAGGGGTTGGTTTGAGCGCAAACCCCATTTTCTTGAGAGCATCAATAATCTCAAGCCTAACATCAGTTGGCTGCTCGCTCAAAAGAGGCTTATGAGCCAACTTCCTGAAATTAAACGTATTATAACTGATATAACCTATCAAGATATGAGCGGAACCCAAACTGAAGTTCAGGGATTGACTATCGAACTGAATAGCTTTTCGTATCGGCGTGGTATTCCCTATGATGCTAGTGGCAACGGAGGCGGTTTTGTTTTCGACTGCCGTCTGTTGCCCAATCCTGGCCTTCTTGAAGAATATAAAGCTCTGACAGGCCGGGATACGGATGTGGCGGACTACCTTGAAACCCAACCCGAAACCAGCTCATTTTTAGATTCTGTGAAATTGATCTTGCTTCAGGCTTTAAAAAGTTATCACCAAAAGGGCTATTCGCATTTGCAGCTAAATTTCGGATGCACAGGAGGTAGACATCGTTCGGTGTATTGTGCCGAAGCTATAGCGATGTGGCTGAACAACCAGCCGGGGGTTCGTGTTGTTGTGAAACACCAGGAGTTAAGTAAGGGACAGTGAGTAAGAAAGCATGTGAAAAGAAAAAGTACGCCACGCCGAAGAAAGGTAAGTTTACCTGCGCCAAATGCAGCCTGACAGCCCCAAAGGCGGACGTACTCTGCAAACCCGAAAAAACGAAAAAGAGTTAAATGAAAGAGCTCCCGGATCTGTCGGTCGAGAAATACCAGGACAACACCGAAGTGGTTCACCTCACTGCAAAGCAGATCGCGAAGGATTTCGCCATGTTTGGTATTGAAATAACTTTTTCGGGACATACATCCGGGGCGTATCATGAGCTAATGGTTCAGCTCGGCGATGCCGTCAAACTTCTGTTGCAGAACAACTCCGGCACGTTGTTTTCATTGTTCTATCAGATCGATCTCAAGCCCGGAATGGTGGATGAATGTTTAAGGCACAGCCCTGACCCTCACCTGTGTCTGGCGGATCTTGTCATCCGCCGCGAAATGTTGAAAGTATTGACAGCCAGATATTTCAAACAACTGAAAAACAAGTCCTGATCATGCCCAGAGCAATGATTTTGGCGGCAGGGCTGGGAACCCGCCTTAGGCCGCTGACCGACGTTGTGCCCAAAGCACTTGTGGAGGTAAACGGGCGTCCACTGATTGATCATGTAATAGAACGACTGCGTCTTTCCGGGTTTGATGAAGTGATAGTAAACCTGCATCACAAGGCGGAAATGCTTCGCCAATACCTTCAATCCTCGCTGAAATTCCCTGGGCAAATAACTTTTTCGGACGAAACAGAACTCCTGCTCGACAGCGGAGGAGCCATCAGGCATGCAAGGTGGTTTCTTGACAGAGGTGAATCATTCATGGTGCATAATTGCGATGTGCTATCCCGAATCCCGCTCGATAAATTGTATGCTCAGCACGTTCAGTCAGGTGCACTGGCCACGGTTGCGGTTAGCCGGCGGCAAACGTCACGGCCATTGGCATTTGACTGGGAGCGCAAACTCCTTGGCCGGTATACACCTGAAATCATAGACCAAAAGCAGGAGGTCACTTCCTTTGCATTTAGTGGGGTGTACGCCCTGAGTCCACACATATTTGAATACATGCCGCCTGCGCAAACATTCTCAATTGTGGATGTGCTTGTGGCTGCCTGTGCCAGCAGCAAAATCCTGGCATATGAACACCCCGCAGCCGATTGGATTGATGCCGGGAAGCCCGAAAGTTTGAAAAAAGCTTCGGATTTTCATTGATTTGCCGATATTTGTCCTATATGACCCATCTTCCGTTTCTCGACCGGGTAGCAAGTCATTTGCTTGAGCGCCATCACGAACGACTTCACGACGTCTGCCTCATTTTCCCAAGCAGGCGTTCAGGTACTTTTTTTAAGAAATATCTCGCCCGGTATCTCCAGAAACCTGTCATCATGCCTGGCATTTTTTCAATTGAAGATTTTGTGTTTGAGATAACGGGGTTAAGAAATGCTGACCCACTGTGGCTGATCTGGCAACTCTACGAAGAATATTGCCATGTGCATGTGGCTGAGGCCCGCCCGTTCGAAGAGTTTATCAAATGGGGGCAGATTTTATTAAATGATTTCGAAGAGGTTGATATGCACCTGGTGGATGCCCGTGCGCTGTTTGCCAATCTGTCCGAGACCAAGGCCATCGACAGCTGGAACCTTGGGGCACAACTCAGTGAAAGACAAAAACAATACCTTGCTTTTTACCAGTCGCTCTCTGATATCTACGAGCGGTTCACTAACAACCTCCTGTCAACATATCAGGCATATAACGGGCTGGCATTCAGGTATTGCGCATCAAATATTTCTTCCCTTATTCACATCAGGCACTGGAAGAAGTATGTCTTTGCCGGATTTAACGCTCTCTCGCCCACCGAAAATATGATAATAACCGGAATGCGGTCTGTCAGTCAGGTCGAGATGCTTTTTGATGCCGATTCCTGGTATCTTGACAATCCCGCATACGAGGCAGGTCATAACCTGAGAAGCCTGAAACATCGCCTATCCATAAACCCCTTGCCGTGGACAGGGGATTACCTCAGGGGATCAGCCAAGGAAATCCATCATACAGGCATATCAGGAAACATAGGACAGACTAGACTTGCCGGCAGGTTGCTTGCCGGTATGACCGACGAGCAACTTGAGCAAACCGCTCTTATCCTATGCGACGAAGGGCTGTTGATACCCATGCTGCAAGCCATACCCGGCAATGTAAAGCTTTTCAATATCACCATGGGGTACCCACTTTCTCTCACGCCCGCATACACCTTGATCGAACATTTGCTGATCCTGCATCTGCATGCCTCCGAACGGAATAAAACCCTGAACAGGCCGACGGATGAAATATCTGGCATCCATTTTTACTTCAGGGAACTGCTGCAGGTGATCAGGCATCCTTACGTGATCCGGGCAGCCAAACACTATGCCCCTTCATTCGAAGGGATCGACCAAAAAATCATGGCTTCAGGCAGGGTATTCCTAAGTCTGGAACAACTGGAACAGATGACCGGGCATCCCGCCGCAATCGAAATACTGAGGTTACTGTTATCCGGTTGGACAACACCGGCTGATGTATGCAGACAGACCGATCGCCTGCTTTCAATGTTAAGAAAAGCACTCTCAGAAAGCCAGTCAACAACCGACATTGAATATATCTATCAGTTCTGGCTCATCAATAATCGACTGCAAGCACTTGTTAAGAAAGCAGGTAACCAGCTCAATCTGAGAAGCGTTCAGTTGATCTTAAGCAACTTGGCAGGTTCAGTCAGGTTACCTTTTACCGGGGAGCCGCTTGCGGGATTGCAGATTATGGGTATGCTGGAAACACGTACGCTCGATTTCGCCAATATCATTATGCTGAGTGTGAATGAAGGGATTCTGCCCAAATCTAGGCACGAAATCTCATTCATCACCCACGAATTCCGTAAGGCCTTTGGCATTGCCACCTATTTTGACAAGGAATCAGTGAGCGCATACCATTTCTACCGCCTGCTGCACCGTGCCGACACAATTCATTTTCTGTACAATAACCTGGCCGGTGAACTGGGCGGAGGAGAACGCAGCCGGTACTTGATGCAGATTGAACATGAACTCGTGCCAGAAAACAAAACCATGCGTTTTCATGCATCTGTAGCTAACCCGGGCATAGAACTGAACCAGTCACCGGAGGTGATCTGTATCACCAAGAATGACAGGATTTTAGAACAGCTGGTCCGTATGGCTGCTTCAGGCTTCTCGCCAAGTGCGCTGAGTACATGGGTACAGTGCCCCTTGAAATTCTATTTCTCATATCTGCTGCGAGTGGAAGAAGAGACAGAAACCAACGACGAGATGGACGCTGCCACGTTTGGCACAGCACTACATCATGCGTTGAAAACCCTCCATGAACCATACAAGGGCAAGCCCCTAACTACTGAGATGTTCACCGACATGGAATCAAGATATCGTGACGTGTTAAAGGAGGCATTCGTCAGCACATATGAGGGTGGCGATCTTGAGTTTGGGAAAAATCATCTCATGTTCAAGGTAGCACAGGGATTTATACGGCGGTTCATTGCTCTCGAAAAGCAACAAATTAACGAATTATCACTGAAGAATCAACACCTGATCATACATGAATTGGAGTATTTCTTCCCGAATATACCGGCGTTACAAATCCCTGTCAATCAAACAGGAAAACCACCTGTCGGGGTGCGGATTAAAGGCCAGGCCGACCGCATTGACAGCCTGAACAACGAAATCAGGATTATTGATTACAAAACCGGGGATGTTGCTCAGGGGGCATTATCCATCACCGAATGGGAAAGGCTTATCTCTGATCCCAAAAAAGACAAGGCACTGCAACTGCTTGTCTACAGCTGGCTTTATGCCCGCGAAAAAAACGCCCCTATGCCCAATGCGGGAATCATCTCTTTCAGGAAGCTGAACCGCGGGCTACAGACCCTTAAAGTGAATGCACCTGCAGAAGACCCTCTCAGTAAGACGCAGGAGGTAATCACGACAATACTCAGTCAGATTTATGACCCTGCAGTGTCTTTTAATCAAACCACCGATACGGACCTTTGCAGGTATTGCTCCTACGCCTGCCTTTGTAACCGCAGAACCAGGAATTCAGATTAGGAAGGTGGCAGTAAGTGAAGGATGCCGACGAACACAAAAATTATCGCACGATTGATTGTTAAATGGACTCCATTAATGATTCGGAAAAATCTATTAATGATTTTCAGGGATAATTGAAATCTGCCCGTCTATTGCAGGAATAATGATTCGGCAATGCAAATTGCATGAGCGATTTGAATATTTTTGAGCGGCAGGAATTTCAAATGTTAAAGATTTGATCCGGATTATTAAAAATTAGAACAAGACAGATGAAATAACATATGTTGACTTGTTTTCAGTTAATTGCCTGACTGTTTATTCTGAGAAAGGAATAGTGTGACCGAAAATCCATAATATTGACGATTTTGATCAGGTAGCAAGTGGAACAATCAGTAAATTGGAGATAGCTGTCAGTTCAAACACGGAAAAATTATACAATAAGATTCTAAGAAGATCAGACGGAAAAGAGCTTTCTGATCAGCAAGAGAATTACCTTTATATTTAATATTGAAAAATGGGAACTTAAAACAACAGCTACGGATAATCGTTAAAAAGCAATCACGAGGTTTGCCATACATCAAGGTATAGTCAATCATCGAGATTTTGCTGGGGGATATAAACTCAGCTCAGAAGTCCCTCTCTGCGGATAGCGTCAAGACGATCAATATAATTCTATGTCGAACCATAAAGCATTCATTATGAAAAAATTAACAGTAGCATTTGTATTTATTTTTTTCACCCCCTTTCTTCTTTCCGCTCAATCTGGGCGCAGAGAGATCGGCAACCTGGTGATGGAAAATATCCCCGAAATACCGGAAGCACTCAAAGACCGGATGAATCAGTATCAGAATGCTAGGGGCGCTGGTGCCCTGAGCTGGAAGCCAGACGGCAAAGGCATGCTGATGGCAACCCGGTTTGCCGAGACGGCACAGATTCACTTTATCGAAAAGCCAGGCGGGGCCCGCACACAGCTCACTTTTTTTAAGGAGCCTGTGGGTGGGGCTTCCTACTGTCCTAATCCGGACTACAAGGGGTTCATGTTTACCAAAGATGTGGGTGGCAATGAATTCCGACAGCTTTATTGGTTCGACCTGGGCAAAGGCAGCAACGAAATGCTATCTGACGGGGGGCGAACACAAAACTCCGGCCCTTCATGGTCAGAAGACGGAAATAGATTTGTTTACGTAAGTACCCGCCGTAACGGCCGCGACTATGACCTGTATCTCTCAACCATGGAAAAGCCCAAGGAGGCAAAGCTGATCCTGGCCAAAGGGGGCTCATGGGCGCCGGGCGACTGGAGTCCGGATGGAAAATTTATAGTGGTGATGAATTACATATCCGCGAATAAATCATTTGTGCACATACTCAACCTCGAAACATTAGAACTCAGTCAGGTTAACCCTTCGGATGAAGATATCGCCTATGGAGCCGGAGTGTGGTCGGCAGATGGCAAGGGAATCTTCTATTCATCGGATGAGGGTACTGAATATAGCACACTAAGATACTATGACCTGGCCTCAAAAAAATCTAGTTCAATCTCTGCCGGCATCCCCTGGGACGTGAATGGTTTGATAGTCGATAAAAAGCGGAAAACCATGATTTTCGCCACCAACGAGAACGGTATCACCCGACTTTACAAGCTTAACATGGCTACTCGTAGATATGCCGCCCTGCCCGGATTGCCGACAAGTCTTATTTCGTTGGCTGATTTTCATCCCGACGGCAATAGTTTTTCGCTCGTCATAAACTCCCCTTCCTCTCCAAGCGATATCTATACATATGATTTAAAAAAGCACACTCTCACACAGTGGACATACAGTGAAGTGGGTGGTCTTGACAACACCAAATTTGTCGCATCTGAGCTGATACAATATGAAACTTTCGACAAGGTTGATGGCAAGCCAAGATTGATTCCTGCTTTTTACTATAAGCCGGCTGCAAAAGGGAAAAAATTCCCGGTGGTAATCAATATTCACGGAGGACCCGAAGGACAGTCGGTGCCCTCGTTCAGCGCCTTTCGCAGTTACCTGACTAATGAGATGGGAATTGCGGTCATCGATCCGAACGTTCGCGGATCCACCGGATACGGTAAAACCTTCGTAAAGCTCGACAATGGGTACCTGCGAGAGGAGTCGGTGATGGACATCGGTGCTTTGCTTGACTGGATTGCCAGGCAGCCAGAGCTGGATGCCAGCAGGGTAGCTGTGATGGGAGGATCCTATGGAGGATACATGGTGCTCGCCTCCATGGTACATTACAGCGACAGGTTGCGGTGCGGCGTGGATGTGGTGGGCATCAGCAACTTTGTCACCTTTCTTCAGAACACCGAAGATTACCGCAAAGACCTTAGGAGGGTGGAATACGGCGATGAGCGCGATCCTGCCATGCGGGCATTCCTTGAGAAAATTTCACCGCTTAACCATGTGGATAAAATCACCAAACCCTTATTCATTGTGCAGGGTTTGAATGATCCGCGTGTGCCGGCATCTGAGTCGGAACAAATGAAACGGCAGTTGCAGCAGGCTGGTCAGGAGGTGTGGTACCTGCTCGCAAAGGACGAAGGACATGGATTCAGAAAAAAGGAAAACTCTTCATTTCAGCAATGGGCAACGGTGCTTTTCTTTGAAAAATACCTTTTAGATTAGTTCGCTGAAAGACAATGTAAGACACCTAAAAACAGGCCTGGCTGAAACCGGTAAGGTCAGGTTTTTATGACCCTAATAATATTTGCATATGATAACAGAATTGGGTTTGCTTGCAGTTGGCCTGATATTGCTGGTCAAAGGTGCCGATTGGCTGGTTTCGGGAGCCTCGGCGCTGGCGAAAAAATATAAGGTCAGTGATCTTGCTGTAGGGCTCACCATCGTTGCTTTTGGCACCTCGGCTCCCGAGCTGGTGGTAAATATCATTGCGGCCCACGATGGGTTTGCCGATGTTGCATTGGGCAATGTGATCGGAAGCAATAATTTCAACCTGTTCATCATCCTTGGCCTGTCGGGGTTGGTCATTCCGCTCAAGGTTCACTCCAGAACGGTATGGCGAGAAGTACCTCTGTCGTTTGTGGCGGCCGGACTGGTGTTCTTGCTTGGAAATGAGTTTTTTACAGGGGCTCAGAACAAGGTGATTTCACGACTGGATGGTCTTTTACTCTTGGTGTTCTTCACTGCTTTTCTTTTTTATGTATATAAACAACTCAAGACCGACGTACATATCAAAGGAGATTTTCGCGTGCGGTACAGCAGGCTGAAAATTCTGGTCCTGATCATCGCAGGGTTGCTGGCACTGATAGGCGGAGGCCGCCTGGTAGTGGACAGCGCCGTGGATATCGCACATGCCCTGGGTGTGAGCGAAAAAATTATCGGTCTCACCATTGTGGCAGCAGGCACCTCCCTTCCCGAGCTGGCAACCTCGGTGGTGGCGGCCTACCGGCGTAATGCCGATATCGCCATTGGTAATATTGTGGGGTCTAACATCTTCAACCTTTTTCTGATACTTTCTGCAAGCACCTTTATCCGGCCTGTTTCCTATAATACCGCGTTTAATACCGATCTGATCGTGCTGATGACAGGGACACTTTTCGTTTTCGCAGCCATGTTTACCGGTAAACGCCACAAGCTCGACCGGTGGGAAGCTCTTTTACTGCTTCTGGCTTACAGCGGTTACCTTTGGTATCTGGTAGGCGGGGAGTTGTGATGGTCTGACTTTACTTCTGCATCGTTTCCGACTTCTTCATCACCTGGTCGCGCAGTCGGTGTTTGTAATCGATGATTTTGTTCCGGATCGATTCATCGGCTGATCCAAGAATTTGCACAGCCAGAATGCCGGCATTTTTGGCGCCGTTAAGCGCTACGGTGGCCACAGGCACACCGCCGGGCATTTGCAGGATGGAAAGTACCGAGTCCCACCCGTCGATAGAGTTGGATGACTTGATGGGTACCCCGATCACAGGCAGCGGCGACACTGAGGCAATCATACCGGGCAGGTGTGCGGCGCCTCCCGCTCCGGCAATGATTACGCGAATGCCACGCTGGTGGGCCATCGAGGCGAACTGCATCATTTTTTCGGGTGTACGATGTGCTGATACAATATCCATCTCATAATCCACATCAAATTCCTTTAACATATCCGCCGCTTGCTGCATCACCAGTAGGTCGGAGTCCGATCCCATCACGATACTGACCAATGGTTTTTTCATGACCTGACTTTGATTAGGTTTTTGACTCTATCCGCCCTTTCAAGCGCTTCGCGCATATTGGGGGCAATTATGGTTACATGCCCCATTTTCCGGAAGGGGCGGGTGATTTTTTTTCCGTAAAGATGCACATTAACTCCCTCGATAGCCATTGCTTCGGCCAGTCCGTGATAGACCACAGGACCTGAATTTCCCTCCTCGCCCAGCAGATTAATCATCACTGCAGGCATTTTCATGTGTATGCTGCCTAAAGGCAGATTCAGGATAGCCCTGAGGTGTTGTTCGAACTGAGAGGTGATGACGCTTTCGATTGTATGGTGCCCACTGTTGTGCGGGCGCGGAGCCGACTCGTTTACGAGCAGTTTTCCGTTGATATCAACAAAAAACTCTACCGCCAGGAGTCCGCACAAGCCTAAGGCACCTATCAGGCTGGCAGCTACTTGTTGTGCTTCGCGTGCAAGCGGTTCGCTAATTACCGAGGGGCAGATAAGCTCTTCGACTAGGTTGGCCCTGGCGTCAAACACCATCTCAACCACCGGAAAACATTTGATTTCGCCAGAATTATTGCGGGCGGCAATCACAGCGATTTCTTTGTCTATGGCAATCTTCTCCTCAATAACAGATGGCCCTTTAAGCAGTTCGTCCAGATCATCGGCCGTATTGATCACACACACTCCGCGGCCATCGTAGCCACCCTTCCGAAGTTTCTGCACAAAGGGAAATGCCAGCCTGCCCTGCTGAGTAGCCTCGATGATTTGCTGGCGGGTTTCGAAAAGGGTAAAGGAAGCAGTAGGTATCTGGTGGCCTGCGTAAAACTCCTTTTGTAGGCCTTTATCCTGTATCAGCTCCAGAATAGAAGGGTCGGGCATTATGTGCAGCCCTTCTTTTTTAAGGGCAAACAACGCATCGATATTAATGCTCTCGATTTCATAAGTCAGGATATCGACCATTTTACCAAACTCATACACGGCCCGGTAATCGCTGAGGCTTCCATTCACATGCCCTGTGGCAATACTTGCAGCCGGGCATTGCGGATCCTCATCGAGCACATAGGTCGCAATATCCCATTTGCTGGCCTCCTGAATGAGCATTTTGCCTAGCTGCCCCCCGGCGATGATTCCAAGTTTTAATGTGGATGTAAAGAGTTTGTCCATCAAGGGAAAGGTTTGCTGTAATCGGTTCGCACCGTTTTTCATACCGGAGGCTGTCTTAGTTTCGAGTAATCAATCGGGTTCAATGGCCATACTGACAAATGAAGCATATTCATCACAGCACAAATATACACAGGCTTTCGACCTGAAAAGCCGGAATTTCAGTACGAACTTAAAATTTACATAAAATCCTGTCACGCTGCCGGGGATCTCCTGAGAGTGCATATAAGGCAGCCGAAACAAGTGCCTAGACAACGGCAGAAAAAACAATCCTGAACTTGTTAGTGCATTTGAATGAACCCGGCAATGTAGGCCGCCACACCGGGCGCCAGAGGCAAGTCGGGATTGAAGTAGGTGGCAATGTTTTTTGTCCTGTCGGCTTCAGCGGTTTTCAGCAAATGATTCATGTCCTCTACTATAAATAATTCGGCACCAGGGCAGTATTCTTTAAGTCTGCGGGCGTTGTCCACTCCTACTTGAATATCGGTGGTACCCTGTACAATGAGCACTGGTATATGCAGCTTGCTGATTTCCAGTGAAGGATTGTATTTAATCCAGCTAATCAGGTAGGGTTGCACCGAAGGTCTGAATAGGGCTGCCAGACCAGGATTTGTGTTTGCCACGGTTTTTCCTGTCTTTAAGCTGTCGAGGGTTGATTTGACCTCGCTGTAAATCGGAGCAGGCAGCTCTCTGGTTTGTTCCAGAATAATCTGATCGGCCGGGTACCCCACACCGGCAAGCGATATAAACCCATCCGTGTGGGTACGCTGCGCCGCAATCATCCCAAGCAGAGAGCCTTCGCTGTGGCCAACGATATACACTTTCGAAAAACGCACATCTTTTCTCATCATCTCCACCCATTGGCAGACATCGTCAATGTAATGGTCGAAGCGTATCTCGCTTTCGGTCATCGATACCTTACTCTGACCAATCATTCGTTTATCGTACCTCAGCGAAGCAATACCCTGCCGGGCTAGCTGTTCGGCTAACATACGCAGGCTGTTGTTTTTCATGCCGGGTTGGTTGCCGTCACGATCGGTAGGACCCGAACCTGAAATAAAAATCGCCAGGGCATACGGGGGGGCAGCCTCAGGGAGCAGTAGTGTCCCATAGAGTTTGCCTGCAGCAACATCGGTAGTGATCTCTGCCGAGTTCAACTGTTTGTCATCGATCTGCCCAAAAAGCGAAGCAGACAGTAAGAACGCCTTCCCCAGTATAAATGACCGTTTTTTTAACATACATCCATGATTTTAATTTTTGTGAAATAGGAATAAGTATCCGGGTGAGTTAATAAGTTTCCCTTCCCATAACAGATTTAACAACTTCGGCAAAAGTAAGGCAAATCGAACAGTGGTGATAAACCGTCGTTATTTTATTGAACTTCTTGCTCCCACATCAGTTTTATTGTATTTTTGTAGGTCTGCTGATAATAAAGCAAATAAAGACATATCACACCAAAATCTTTACACTATGGATTCTAAAATGAAAAACATCATCCTTGTGCCAACCGATTTTTCTGAAGTATGCGCCAATGCAGCTAACCAGGCTGCCGCTGCTGCTAGGTCGCTGGGATTTAACCTTGTTTTGCTGCATGTCATTACCAAAGAAACCAAAGCATACCTGAAAGAAGAGAACCTCGAGCAAGCAGCCATCAATAATAAACTTGGTGCGTTAGCTGATGAATTGAAAGCCCAATTTTCAGTCATTGTGGAAACCAAGGCTGTTGAAGGCAATATTTTCGATGTCATCCCAGAAGTGGCTCGCGACCTGGGTGCAACCCTGATGTTTCTAGGAACACATGGGAAGGTTGGCATCCAGCATCTTACCGGTAGTTTCGCACTCAAGGTAATCGTTGCCTCACCCTGCCCGGTGATTGTGGTTCACAAACGGACCTTCGACAGGGGTTATAAAAATGTGGTGCTTCCCATCACAAGCGAAGCAGGGCCATGGGAAAAAACAACCTGGGCGGTCTTTCTTGCCAAGCAGTTTGGATCAACAATTCATGTTTTGCTCGAACATGATGCGCCTGAAGTAGTTAAATCTACCGCCAGAACCATCGCCGCCTACTTTGAAAAGAACGGAGTGGCCCACAGCCTCAAGAGTGCCCCAAAAGGCAATTTCTCCAAAATTGTTATCGATGAAGCCACATCAACCAACGCCGACCTGATCATGATCATGACCAACCCCGACAAAGGGTTTACCTCATTCCTGCTGGGCAGCTACGATGAAGAAATCATCTTCAACTCATCACAAATCCCTGTCATGTGCATCAATCCCCGTAAGTTCAACTACGAGATTCTTGGGCTCTGATGCTATATTGATTTCGCCGGCATTAAATATTTCTGCCTCTCCGGTTCAGTGCCTGCCCTACAGCAGGCATTGTTCTTTTCAACCGTAAATCCTGTGTCGCCACGATGTCGCAATGTATGCTATAAAACCTTAATTTTACGAAACATTTGCACCACTCATGGACCTGGAAAAAGCAAAAGAATACATTATCCGGAAGCTGAAAAATGATCTCGACCCGCGTTTGCTCTATCACAGTGTGGATCATACCCTTGATGTGCACAGTGCCTGTGTCAGGCTGCTTGCACTCGAAGGTGTGGAACCCGACGATTGCATTCTGGCTGAGACAGCAGCCCTCTATCACGACTCAGGAATGCTAGTTGCGTATGAAAACCATGAACAGGCATCCATTGTGATAGTCAGGGAAGTGTTACCCGGCTTTGGGTACAATGATGAACAAATTGAAAAAATTTGCCGGATGATACGTTGCACCGAACTGCCGCAAAAAGCCTGCGGTCTGATAGGAAAGGTACTGTGCGATGCAGATATGGACTATCTGGGCAGGACCGATTTTTTTACGATTGCTGACAAACTGCGCTGCGAATGGGGCTATAAAGGCCACATAACCGATTTGACCGAATGGTATAATATTCAATATGATTTTCTACGGAGGCATGAGTATTTTACCCTTTCGGCCCAGAAGCTTCGTAACGAAGTAAAGCGGCAAAACTTGATGCAGGTCGAGAAGCTGTTAGCTGCCTGCTCCTAGAATCTTCCTAAATACTAACAGCCATGAACGCAGATAACCCACTGCAGCAGATCATCGGGCTTACCCGCCTGATCAACGAACATAATCATCGCTACTATGTTCTCAGTGCACCTGTTATCTCGGACCAGGAATTTGACACATTGCTGAGACAACTCGAAAATCTCGAAAAACTTTACCCCGAATTTATACAGCCCGACTCGCCGTCGCAACGTGTTGGCTCCGACCTCACCAAGCAGTTTGGTCAGGTGGTTCACAAATATCCTATGCTCTCGCTGGCAAATACCTATACCGAAGAAGAATTGCGCGATTTCGACCAGCGTGTGCGCAAAGCGACGGGTAATGAAGTGGAATATGTGTGTGAATTGAAATTCGACGGAGTAGCTATCGGACTCACCTATCGCAACGGGGTACTGGTTCGGGCCTCCACACGGGGCGATGGCACCCGTGGCGACGATGTTACCGCCAACATGCGCACTATCCGTAGCATACCCCTGATGATTCGTGGAAGGCAGTGCCCTGCCGAATTTGAAGTCCGGGGAGAGGTGTATCTAACCCGTCATCAGTTTCAAAAATTAAATGCACAGCGTATCGACGAGGGGGAGGAGCCGTTTGCCAATCCACGCAATGCCGCAGCCGGTAGCCTAAAACTACTTGATCCTGCCGAAATGGCCAGACGCGGCCTGCACTGCTTCCTATATTATCTTTTAAGCGACTCACTGCCTTACGCTACCCATTATCAAAACCTTGAGGTGATGAAAAGCTGGGGTTTCAGAGTGAGTGATTACAGGGCACGATGCCGCTCCATGGACGAGGTAACGGACTTTATTGGGGAAGTGGACAAAGGCCGTTCGGAGTTTCCCTTCGACATTGACGGCATTGTGGTTAAGGTAAACTCCATCGAGCAACAACAGTTGCTCGGATTCACGGCAAAGAATCCACGCTGGGCCATTGCCTATAAATTTTCTGCTGAACAAGCTGCCACACGTCTGCTATCCATCGATTTTCAGGTAGGCAGAACCGGAGCAGTAACGCCGGTGGCGAATCTGCAGCCGGTATTGCTGGCAGGCACTACAGTGAAACGGGCCTCCCTCCACAATGCGGATATCATTGCACAGCTCGACGTGAGGATCGGAGATACCGTCATCATCGAAAAAGGCGGTGAAATCATTCCCAAAATCATTTCAGTCGACCTGAGGCAAAGGCCTGCACATTCCGACCCGCTTGAATTTATCATCACCTGCCCCGAGTGTGGCACTCCACTGACACGAAATGCAGGTGAAGCGATCTTTTACTGCCCGAATTCTGATGTTTGCCCGCCCCAGATCAAAGGAAAACTCGAGCATTTCATAAGCCGCAAAGCCATGAATATTGAAAGCCTTGGAGAAGGGAAGATTTCACTGTTGTATGACAAAGGACTTATTCGAAATGCGGCCGATTTATATGAGCTGAAATATGAAGATCTGTTCGGTCTTGAGAAAGTGCTGCAGACAGAAGATAAGACGAAGGTTTTAAGGTTTCGGGAAAAAACCGCTGATAACATCCTGAAAGCGGTTGAGGCTTCAAAAGCGGTTCCTTTCCACAGGGTTCTGTTTGCCCTAGGCATCAGGTATATAGGCGAAACCGTGGCAAAAAAAATCACGAAAGCCATCCCTGACATCGACTTGCTGATGTCTACCGATCGCGACGCTCTGGCCTCTATACCCGATATAGGTGAGCGCATCGCCACTTCGGTGGTTGAGTACTTTGCCAACCCTGAACACCGTATGCTGGTCGGACGCCTGAGAAGACACGGGCTGATTATGAAGGAAGAGGTGAAATCAGTGCATTCCGGAGGCATACTGGCCGGTACATCATTTGTCGTAAGCGGCGTATTTACAAGCTACTCGCGTGAGGGTATCAAGAAAGCCATTGAAGAAAACGGAGGTAAAGTCGTGTCGGCAGTGAGCCAACATACGGATTATCTGCTTGCAGGAGAGAAAATGGGACCTGAAAAAAGAAAGAAAGCCACCCAGCTTGGTGTACAAATCATTGGTGAAGAGGAATTTAACAGAATGATAGGCGTTAACCCTACCCTATTCTGAAACTGCATAACGAATTAGTCCATTTTCCTGATTGAGGCCGCGACCGAGACATCCGTATACAGCCTGGGATCGCCGTAATATTTAACACTGCCTGCACCGGTAATTTTTACTTTCAGCTCGTCCTCTACATTTACAGTGGCCATGCCTGCTCCGCTGATCCGCAAGGAAGCGGTCTGGGTTTTACAGTCGCGGGCACTCAGTTTGCCGGCTCCCGATATCTCAACGTCTATCCTATCAGCTTCGCCTTCCACGTCGAGCATGGCAGCACCATCCACCTCAACGGCAAGATGCCTGCATGACACCTCCAGATCGATTTTTGAAGCTCCGTTGCTATTGATGGAAAGGTTATCCAATTTCAACACGTTTTCACACTTAACAGTTGCCGCTCCGTTGATGGTCATCTGTTCCAGGGTGCGTATTGTGATGAAGGCGCGGAGCGTAGGGTTGCTGAAGGTATAATTTGAGGTGCCAATCTCCAGTGTTCCGCCTCTCACATCCACATTCACGAGGCGCATCAGGTTATCGTCGGCTTCAATCACCACCTGCTCCGAAGCCCCCTGGGTAAGAACCACCTTGAATACGCCGCTGACTTTAATGGCGCTGAACGAACCAACATCGAATGTCTTTTTGACGATATTTCCGCTTCCAACCAGCACATTCTCGCACGAGGCCAGCAGCATGGCAGACATAATGAGCATTACCTTGGTAATCAGTTTTTTCATGGTTTGGTATTTTTGATAGTATATGACGCAAAACTTCACCTATTTGTTACAACTGACAAAAAATGTTCCAAAAAACGCTCTGATATTGCCATAAAATGCGCCTGCACGGATAATGTTTCTGAATATCTTTGCCCGTTCACCTGCAGATGAGATACCAAAAAGCCTACATCTACATTCTTGCCCTACTTGCCATGATTTTTTGGGGCCTGAGTTTTGTTTGGTCCACCATCGTTTTTGAATATTACCGCCCGATTACTACGGTCTTTCTCCGACTTGTCCTGTCGTCGGTAATCTTGCTGGCCATGGCACATATTTTTACCCCAGGGGAGAAAATACATCGCGAACACTACCGGCTTTTCGCCCTGTCGGCACTATTGAATCCTTTCCTGTATTTTTTGGGCGAAAATTACGGATTGCTCATGACCTCACCTACTGTATCGGCCGTGATCATCGCCACCATACCCCTGCTTACCCCGGTGATGGGTGTGCTTTTGCTCAAAGAAAAGCTCACTTGGATGAATTACCTTGGAATGATCATTTCTTTTGTAGGCATCTTAATTATGTTGTTCAGGTCAGATTTTTCGCTGGCAGCCCCGGTCGTGGGAGTAGCCTTCCTGGTGATGGCCGTGCTGGTAGCTGTGGTTTACAGTGTATTGCTCAAAAGGCTGGCAGGCCTGTATTCAGCCCTTACTATCATCAAGGTACAGAACATGATAGGTGTCGTGTATTTTCTTCCGTTCTTTCTGATTTTCGAATCTAAATACTTTTTACAGGTCACTCCGGATATGCGGCTGATTTCGGCACTTCTCCAGCTGGCCTTTTTTGCATCATCGCTGGCATTTGTGCTTTACACAATTGTAACCAAACATCTCGGCATAAGCCGTACAAACATTTTTTCCAACCTGATACCGGTCTTTACAGCCATCACATCATATTTCCTGATATCTGAAACCATCGGTGTAAATAAGATTACAGGCATCATACTGGTGGTGACAGGCGTGGTGCTATCGCAATCCGGTGTTTTTGGCGGCTGGAGATGGCTAAAAATAAATCAATCAAAAAACACTTCTAAAACCTAGTATATGCATGTAATAGTTTTAGGATGCGGACTAGTCGGAGGACCTATTGCAGTCGATCTTTCCGCTGATTTCAGGGTAACAGTGGCCGATATCAGTACGGATGCTCTGGTGCGCATAAAAAAGACAGCGAACGTAGAGACAGTGCAAGCCGATCTCTCAGACAAAGATACAGTAGCTAAGCTTGTTCAACCTGCCGATTTTGTTGTAAGTGCCGTTCCCGGTCGTCTGGGTTTCAGCACACTCGAAACTCTCGCCCGGTGTGGGAAAAATGGTGTGGACATCACTTTTATGCCTGAAGATGCTTTGTTGCTCAATCCTGTGGCCCAAGACAACGGGTGTACCCTAATAAGCGACATGGGTGTTGCACCCGGCATGAGTAATGTGCTAGCAGCATTTTCGGCCGCAATGCTCGACACGTGCGAAAAGCTGGAAATTTTTGTGGGAGGTCTTCCCAGGGTTCGAACATGGCCCTGGCAATATAAGGCGGTCTTTTCGCCTGCCGACGTAATAGAAGAATACACACGCCCCGCCCGGCTGGTCCGCCATGGCAAAGTGATTGAATTACCCGCCCTGTCAGAGCCCGAGTTGATCGAGGTCGAAGGCGTTGGCACACTAGAGGCCTTCAACAGCGATGGCCTGCGCTCTCTCATTCATACGTTTCCTATGCCCGATATGGTTGAAAAGACCCTGCGCTATCCCGGCCATCGTGAGCTGATGCAGGTACTGGCGCACGCGGGATTCTTTGATACCCAACCGGTCGATATCGGTCATCAGCAGGTTATCCCCAGGCAGCTTACTTCAAGGTTGTTGTTCTCACAATGGCAACTGACTCCCGGTGAACAAGACATCACGGTAATGAAGATCGTGGTGACCGGCACTCTTAACGGGATCAGGACTTCAGTAACCTGGAGCCTGTACGACGAATATGACCAGGGCATCCACAGTATGGCGCGCACCACCGGCTATGCCGCCACTGCTGCACTGAGGATGCTTGCGAGCCGCAAGTTTACGGATTCTGGGATATTTGTACCTGAGCATATCACCCGCCATGGGGCACTTGTTGAATTTTTACTTACCGAACAGGCAGCAAGAGGGGTTCGGTACCATAAACACATTTCACAACTATAAGAAAACGGGCACTCAGGGCAAGTAATTTTTTTTTTACATTTGCATCCTCAAAAAAGACGGCGGGGTAGCTCAGGAGGTTAGAGCGTCGGATTCATAACCCGAAGGTCACGAGTTCAACTCTCGTCCCCGCTACTGCATAAAACTGTTTCAAACACCCACCCGGGATGCATTGAAACAGTTTTTTCATTTTGTGACCACGACCTACAATATTATTCCGAAAGCATTGGAAATTTCCATACTTATTTATATTTGCACAAACCAAGACCTTTTCCGCCATGAAAAAACTTAAACTCACCGAAGACTGGACCGCAGTTGTGATCGGATTGATCATGCTGTTGCTTGTGGCAGCCGCCAATTTTTTTCCTGAAATGCCAAAATTTGGGCCTAAGGAAGGCTGGAGCGGATGGACTGTCTTAAGCAAGGACGTATTCACCACCGGCAACACCATGCGTCTGGTAGCCACGTTTTTCTATTTCTTTCTATTTGCCGTTGCAGGCGCATTTCTGATGCGAAAGAACATCAAATCCCTGCTGATTGCCTTTCCTTTGGTATTCATCCTTTCTATGCTTGCCCAGTTCATTGCTTCAAGCGGTTCAATGAAAAACCTTGGCTTCGAAACGGTGCTGTTTTCCTTGCTCATAGGCCTGTTTATCAGCAACGTGCTCAAAACACCTAAATGGCTGAAAGAAGGCATCCAGAGTGAGTTTTACATTAAGGCAGGTCTGGTACTCCTGGGGGCCACCATTCTTTTTGCTGAAATCATGAAGGCAGGCGTATACGGCCTTGTGCAGGCAATCATTGTTGTTTTGGCCGTATGGTATTTTGCTTTCTGGATTGCCAGGAAGTTTAAGGTGGATGATGAGCTGAGTGCTATACTCGCCAGTGCTGTGAGCATTTGCGGGGTTTCGGCGGCTATTGCTACGGCAGGCGCCATCAAAGGCGACAGCAAGAAACTCAGTTACACTATTTCGCTTGTCCTTGTAGTAGCTATTCCGATGATGATTTTCATGCCCCTGCTTGCCAAATGGATTGGCCTGACTCCGGCAGTCACAGGTGCATGGCTGGGCGGATCCGTCGATACCACGGCAGCCGTAGCGGCCGCAGGTACTATCGCTGGCAAAGAAGCTCTCGATATAGCGACAATTGTAAAATTTTCGCAGAACATCCTGCTTGGCGTCGCCGCCTTCCTCATTGCCATTCTCTGGACATTCCGCCAGGCCGCCAATACAACCAATGCCGAAAAACCCACTGCCAGAGTCATCTGGGAACGTTTTCCAAAGTTTGTGCTTGGCTTTATCTTCGCCTCCCTCCTGTTCTCCTTCTTTATCAACCCCGACACGGTGAAGGCCAGCCAGCCCGTCATTAAGAGCTATCAGTCGCTTTGGTTCAACCTTGCCTTTGTGTGTATTGGGCTTGAAACTCGTTTCAAAGACCTCGTGAGTATGGAAAAAGGCCGGCCGTTATGGGCATTCCTCATCGCACAAACCTTCAATATCCTTCTCACGCTGGTGGTGGCCTATATCCTTTTTGGAATGTTATACCAGTAGAGGGCAAATTCTTATACCTATCACTGCAGCCAGACGGGCTGTTTCATAAATCAATGGCCTTCTGTCGCAGAAGGCCATTTCTGTAACTAAAACTCGACATGAAAAACAAACCCTGTTTTAAGCTTCTATTCATCCTGGTCAGCGGGTATTTGGTACTTTTCTTTGCTTCATGCAGCAATATCCAACCCAAACCGTCAGTCATTCCTGAACCGGTATTTGCTGAGATGCGTCCCGGTACCTTTACCATCACGTCCAAAACAAAGATAGTGACTGAGTCCGATGAAGTTTCGCTGGTTGAGCTGGCCGGCTTTCTTTCCGAAAGAATTGAACTGGCCACTGGCGTATCGCCTGAGGTTATTACCACCGGTGATTCAGGAATGAAAAATACCATTTTGTTGATAACCTCTGCTGACAACCCCCTGCTGGGCGCCGAAGGGTATGAGCTTGAAGTGGATAAAAAAAGTGTACGCATCCTGGCCAACCAAAGTCATGGATTATTTAACGGACTGCAGACCCTCTTCCAGCTCATGCCTGCAGAAATTGAGAAGAACATCGGATTTTCTAAACCGGTAATACCCCTGCCCAGGTGCAAAATCACCGATTATCCGCGCTATTCGTACCGGGGATTACATCTTGATGTATGCCGCCATATGTTTCCGGTTGGTTTCATTAAGAAATATATCGACCTGATGGCCATGCATAAGATGAATTCCTTTCACTGGCATCTCACTGAGGATCAGGGGTGGCGAATAGAAATAAAGAAATATCCACTGCTGACGAGTGTGGGCGCGTGGCGAAAAAGCTCGCCTGTTGGCCGCAACGAAGGCCAGGATAGCATCCCTTACGGAGGATTTTACACCCAGGATGAAGTGCGCGATATTGTTGAGTATGCCAGAAAACGTTTTATAACGGTGATACCTGAAATAGAGTTGCCCGGGCATGCACAGGCCGCGTTGGCGTCTTATCCTCACCTGTCGTGCACTGGTGGACCGTTCGAAGTTTGGACATGGTGGGGCGTGAGCGAGAATATATATTGCGCCGGAAACGAACAGGTATTTGAGTTTCTGGAAGGGGTGCTGACCGAAGTGATGCACCTGTTCCCTTCGCCGTACATTCATATTGGCGGCGACGAAGCACCCAAGACACGATGGAAAGCATGCCCGAAATGTCAGCGCCGCATACGCAGCGAAAAACTGGCCGATGAACACCAGCTACAATCGTATTTTGTCACCAGGATTGAAAAGTTTCTGAACAGTCAAGGGCGCAATATAATTGGATGGGACGAGATACTTGAAGGCGGACTTGCCCCCAATGCCACCGTCATGTCGTGGCGTGGCACTCAGGGAGGCATCGAAACTGCCCGACTCAAACATCCGGTAATCATGACCCCCGGATCGCCGTGTTATTTCGACCACTACCAGGCCGACCCGAGCCTGGAACCGTTGGCTATCTGCTGCTTTAACCCACTCGAGAAGGTGTACGCTTTCGAACCCACACCCCAAGAGCTGACCCCCGAAGAAGCAACATATATCATAGGTGCCCAGGGAAATTTGTGGACCGAATACATAAAAACACCGGAACATGCGGAATATATGGCCTACCCCCGTGCCATTGCCCTGGCCGAAGTAGTTTGGTCTCCAACGGATAAGCGCAATTACGACGATTTTCTCATTCGGCTCGAGTCTCATAAACTACGGCTCGACTATCGGGGTGTGAACTACCATGGCCGGAAAAAATGATTGCTGTCACTTCGGGGGCATCAGTAATCCGTTCTGAAAATGGATAACGGGTATTTCTGATGGCTTATGTTCGAGGTGCAATAATAAAGACTACCTTTGCCGGCTCAATTTTCATCTTTATTCCATGCTTAATTTTCAGGAACTTGGCCTCATTCCTTCTCTACTGAAAGCAGTTGATGCCCTTGGTTACCACACCCCTATGCCAGTGCAGGAAACGGTTATACCCATCCTGCTCAGCCAGCCTTGCGATCTGGTTGGACTGGCACAAACCGGAACAGGAAAAACCGCAGCGTTTGGCCTGCCGATACTGCAACATCTCGACTTGGCAGACCGGCATATCCAGGCATTGATTCTATGCCCTACCCGGGAACTTTGCCTGCAGATAACACGCGACCTTCAGGGGTTTTCCCGTTTCATGAACGCTGTAAAAATAGTACCGGTTTATGGTGGTGCCAGTTTCGACTCCCAGCTCAGGCAGCTCGCTGATCATCCTCAGGTGGTAGTAGCGACTCCCGGAAGACTCAACGATATGATACGCCGGAAGAAGGCCGACCTGAGTCATGTGAAATGGGTGGTTCTTGACGAGGCCGACGAAATGCTCGACATGGGTTTTCAGGAAGAAGTAGATACTATACTTGAAGAAACTCCCAGTTCAAAAAACACCCTCCTGTTTTCAGCTACGCTGCCAGAGGAGGTCGAACGTATCCTGGCAAGGTACATGAACAATCCCGTTATTAAAACCATTGGCCAGCGCAATACAGGAACTGCCAATGTTAAACACATCTATTACATGGTTCATGCCAAAGAAAGGTATCTTGCCTTGAAACGCATAGCCGATTTTCATCCACGCATCTATGCCATCATTTTTTGCCGCACACGAGCCGAAACTCAGGAAATTGCCGACTCCCTGATCAGGGACGGATATAACGCCGATTCGTTGCACGGCGACCTCAGCCAGGCGCAACGCGACCATGTGATGAAACGCTTCCGCGATGGCCGCCTTCAGATGCTGGTAGCCACTGATGTGGCAGCACGCGGCCTGGATGTGAGCGATCTCACCCATGTTGTCAACTACAATCTACCCGACGATCCCGACATATATATTCATCGCAGCGGGAGAACAGGCCGCGCCGACAAAACGGGCATCAGTATCTCCCTTATCCATTTGAAGGAAAAACACCGGATCCGGGAAATTGAAAAAAAGGTAGGGCGCGAATTTGCCCGCGCCAAAGTACCTACAGGTGTGCAGGTATGCGAAAAGCAGCTCTTTCATCACATTGATCGAATGGAAAATGTGGAATTGAACCACGGCGAGATCGACTCCTACCTCCCTGTAATCTACCGCAAACTGGAATGGATAGACAGAGAAGAACTGATTAAACGATTCGTGGCACTGGAGTTCAACCGGTTTCTGGATTACTACCGGAACGCCCCCGACCTCAACATCGAGGACAGTCATAATACTCCCTCATCTGTCCGACGTTACCAGCGTATGTTTATCAGTGTAGGGAGGAAAGACCGTATCTCTCCGGAGCACATCATCCGTATTGTAAATGAGATCACCCGGTCCAACCAGATTAAGATCGGCCGGATCGACATCAAACATGCCTTTTCATTTCTGGATGTGGACAGCCAGGCTGTTGAAACCCTGAAGCGTTGCTTTGCCGACGAAAAACTGAACCCGCAAAAGATCCGAATTGAAATGGCCAGTGAGCGAATTTCTGAGCATGAATACAGGCAGACTACCAAATTAGACCACCGCAAGGGCGTCAGACCTCATGGCCGGCAAGAAGAAAAGAAGCCTGAGAAGATGTCTAAGCCAAAGGATGCTACTGGGAAACGGAAAAAGCCTCGGTAAACTATTTCTGGATGCTTATGCAATCATTTTGATGCTGTCTAGAAATCCGGAAATCAATCGGACGCCTAGCCTTACTGACGTGGGTAGAAGGGCATAATAGATTGGTAATCAAAAATCATTGTTATATTATTCCTGGCAGCAGATATTAGTTCAACGATCAGTTGAACCAAATGAGGCAGCCTCATCTAGGATAAATGGCAACTACTCCTGTGCCGAAAGCCAACGTTCGGCTTCGATGGCAGCCATACAGCCGGTGCCCGCTGCTGTTACGGCCTGCCTGAACACGTGGTCCTGTAAGTCGCCGGCGGCGAACACCCCTTCGATATTGGTGCGCGTGCTGCCAGGCACGGTCTTGATGTACCCGTTTTCATGCATTTCTATCTGGCCTTTGAAAATGTCTGAATTTGGAGTATGGCCAATGGCTATAAAAACACCGTCCACCTCAAGCTGTTTTTGTGAGCCGTCTTTGGTATTTTCGAGCAAGATACCGTTCACCACTTTGCCATCGCCCAGCACCTCCTTCACAGTATGGTTCCAAACAGGTTCAATATTCGGTGTTTTCAGCACGCGGGTCTGCATGGCTTTTGAGGCACGCAGCTCATCGCGGCGATGTACGAGATACACTTTCTGGCAAAGTTTCGACAGGTAACTGGCCTCCTCGGCAGCGGTATCGCCTCCTCCGATGACTGCAACCACCTTGCCGCGGTAGAAAAACCCGTCGCATGTGGCACAGGCCGATACGCCGTAGCCGTTGTATTTCTTTTCCGACTCCAAGCCCAGCCACCGGGCCGAAGCCCCGGTAGAAAGGATTATAGTGTCTGCTTCCAGCTCCTTGCCGTCGTCGGTTACAGCCTTAAAGGGACGCTGCGAAAAATCGACCCGGTCTATAATTCCGAAGCGGATGTCGGTGCCAAACTTTTCGGCCTGCCTGCGGAAGTCGTCCATCATCTCCGGACCTGTCCGGCCATCGGGATAGCCCGGAAAATTTTCCACCTCAGTGGTGATGGTAAGCTGGCCACCGGGCTGCAGGCCGGTGTAAACCACAGGTTTAAGATCGGCACGAGCGGCGTAGATGGCAGCCGTGTATCCCGCAGGGCCTGAACCAATAATCAGGCATTTTATCTTTTCCACCATATGTATATATTTTTATATGTGATTGAATTGCCTGTCCCCGATCATAAAAGATGCCAAAGGTCATTATCCCGACAAGTTGCTGTAAAGATACGCAAAACCTGACAATTAGTCATCAACCAAGGTTGCGGCGCGAATCGGACATCTGCAGTGTAGTGCGCAACTCTTTGAAAATAGTTTCCAATGTATGTTCATAGGCATCAAAAGGCATTTTCGAAACGACTCTGGCCCGTTTCCGGGCGATCGCGCGATATTCATGCCCCCTGAAAACATACCCTGTCACCCGCAGCATCTTCAGTAGGCGTATGAGTACGCTTGTGCGCAGGTCGGGCGTGCGTCCGTAAATGAGCACCCGCTCCAAGGTGTTGATCAGTGTCTTAATCGAGCAGGAATGTTGCAGGGAATAACGTTTTGCCAAAGGTATTCCGAGCCAGGTGATGGTTCGGCTGTGAATCATCCCCCGATGCTCAAGAGAGCGCATCTGCCGTTTTAAGTATTTTGTCGCTTCGAGCCGGCGACGGCTGCTGGTATGCCAAAATTTCCTGCCATTTGAGTTAATCAGGCTATTCGCCAGAGTATCCAGCAACTCATCTCCGCAGGATACCGGGCTGGCACTGATTTTTCCTTCAACCAGTTCAAATGCATCCATCAGGGTCAGGTCGCATAGCGTCGCCGCTACAAGGACGTAGCGGAGGTCGTTCTGACGGCGTACCCATCCGCGTTCGGGATGGATGGCCAGCAGCACAAGGTCATCCTTGATCAGGTTCATGGCGTTGATTCCTGAGTTGGTTTGTATTTTTCACTGCAGATACCGAAACCTTTGCCCTGCCGGCTTTTACCAAAGCCTGCTGAATGATCCATTCTATCTGCCCGTTTACACTGCGGAATTCATCGGCAGACCAACGTTCGAGCTGCTCCATCATAACGGGGCTCAGCCTGAGGACAAAAGGTTTCTTTTTGGACATACCTGCACAATTTATTGGTGTAGCGTGCCTGTGTTGATTACGGGACTCGCATCCTTATCGCTGCACAACACCACCATCAGATTGCTGACCATAGCTGCCTTTTTTTCCTCATCAAGCTCAATGATCTGTTTTTTCGAAAGCTGATCCAGGGCCATTTCGACCATGCTCACGGCACCTTCCACTATCTTCTGGCGGGCCGCCACAATGGCCGTTGCCTGCTGCCTGCGAAGCATGGCTCCGGCAATTTCCGAGGCATAGGCCAAGTAAGCGATGCGCGCTTCCATCACATGGATGCCAGCAATCTCAAGCCGCTCGCGCAGTTCGGTTTCAAGCTGGCCATTCACCTCTTCGCCTCCCGAACGCAAAGAAATTTCAGCTTCCTCGTCATCAAAATTATCGTACGGGTAAGCCCCGGCAAGCTTACGTATGGCAGCCTCGCTCTGAATGTCAACAAAACGGATGTAGTCGTCCACCTCGAATGCCGCTTTAAATGTGTTTTCGACCTTCCACACCAGAACAATACCTATCATGATGGGATTCCCGATTTTGTCATTAACCTTGATTGGGTCGCTGTTGAGGTTGCGAGCCCGTAGCGAGATTTTTTTACGGATATAAAAAGGGTTAATCCAGTAAAACCCGTTTCGTTTCAGCGTGCCGTTGTACTTTCCGAAAAGCACCAGCACGCAGGATTCGTTGGGATTCACGATCTCCAGGCCTATCCAGCAAAACAGGTCTATGATAAGAAGTATAAAAAAGAATGGTGATACGGTAATACCCAAATAAATGGGGCCTACAAGTAGCACGATGGATACCAACAAACCGAGGTATCCCATTGACGGTGATAAGACTTTTTCTTTTTCCATGGTAATTTGTTTTAATATCATTTTGATATCACAAATGTACAACAGAAAAACGTGGTTGCAACATTTTTAGAAAAAATATTTTCTGCCAAGTTATTGCGCTGGTATTATGACACTTACCTACCTGAGGTAATCGTGAAGCGATCGGATTTTCAGGGATTGTAGGTCGGCTGGAACTGGATTTTTCATCAGGATGTGCAAAGGTTTGCCCGGCACCAGGTCGAAAAAGTTGCTACCTGCAGGCAGCAGTTCGTCAATTCCTTCGATCCACACATGCCTGGCTACGGCTTCGCAGCGCAGCGTCAACCAGGTAACGTTTTCGTTTCGATCCATTTCGTATCTGATTGCAGGATCGGAGAGCTGCAGAGCTTTGTCAGGCACAAACCAATAGCGGGCCGTAAGATCGCCGATCCTGGCCTCAAGCACTACCTGTTCGGGTTTGCTCTGTCCCAGCAACTGCCCAATGTGAACCCATGCTAGTTCCTTAGACTCACCACTTTTAACGGATACCCTCGCCGACCGGCTCCAGAGCATGTAACCCCTGAGGTCAAAAAGGGTAAGGGTCAATGTATCGTTTACCGTATATCCCTGATCGGTGATACCATGGCAGCGGAGTGTGTCGCCATCCTTACTGAACGAGAGCAGGCGGGGCGCAAAGGACCTTGCTGCCCTGTGATACAAAGCTTTAGGTTGCAGCAGGTAATCGATTGACGACCACGACACCACCGGCCAGCAATCGTTTAGCTGCCAGTAGAGCGATCCCATACAATAGGGCATATGGCGGCGATGTGCTTCTATGGCCCTGCCTATTCCCTCGGCCTGCAACACTTGTGAAAGGTAAAAATAGTCGTCGAACCTGCGCGGCATTGGCAGCTGCCTTTCCAGGTACAGGTCGATGAGCTCAAAGCCGCGAGGATGTTTCTGGTGGTTCTGAACCTGCGAGGAGGTAAGCTTCCATTCGGAAGGAGTGACATATGTACCGAGGGTAGTGGCCGCCGGAAATGACTGAAATCCGTATTCGCTGGCAAAGCGGGGGATTTTCTTCTCATACATTTCGAATGGCTCTTCGCCCCACCACACCCCCCAGTAGTGCGAGTCGCCGCGTGTTAGGCTCAGGGGGCTGCCCCACCCGTGCTTTGGCGACGAAGGCCAGTAGGGCCTGCCGGGATCTTCCTGCATAAGCACCCCGGGCAAGGTGTGCTCGAATAGTCTGAGGTACCCCTGCCAGATGGCAGCTGAGTCTTCTGCACTCCATCCGTAAGCTTTCTGGTAGCCCCAGTGATGCCATGCTTCGCTGATCTCGTTGTTGCCGCACCATAAGGCCAGGCTGGGGTGGTTTCGCAGCCGCCGCACCTGCCCGGTGGCTTCTTCACTTACATCGGCCAAGAAGTCATCATCCCACGGATAAAAAGAGCAGGCAAAAATAAAATCCTGCCACACCAGAATCCCCATGCGGTCGCAGGCTTCGTAGAAAGCCTTGTCGGGGTAGATCCCTCCGCCCCATACCCTCAACATATTCATATTTGCATCGCGAGCCATGCCCACAAGTTTTTCAACCTTTTCCGGTTCCACTCTGGGCAGAAAGACATCGGAAGGGATGATATTGGCACCTTTCATGAACACAGGCATGCCATTGACCCTGAACATGAATGAACTGCCCAACGCATCCGGTTCTTGCACCAGCTCGACAGTTCGCAGCCCGATATTGTCGGAATGGCATTGTGATCCGCCGCTGACTGCCAGGGTAGTTTCGAGAGTGTACAAATGTTGCTCACCCATCCCGTTGGGCCACCAAAGTTTGGGTTGGGTAATGGCAAAATCCACGTCATACGTGTGCTTCCCGGGCTTCAAAATGATTTTTTTTGCTCTGAGGACAGATCTACTGTCATCCCTGATGGTGATTGTAGCCTTGCTTTCCCGCAGGCTTTCGATGGTTGCGCGGGCCGTAATCTGGGCTCGGGAGGCTGTCAGCCGGGTGGTTATAAACTGTATCTGGCTCATCCGTGTTTCTGACCAGGCCTCGATGCGAACCGGCTTCCATATGCCGGCAGTAATAAATCTCGGTGCCCAGTCCCACCCATAGTGAAATGGCGCCTTACGCGTGAATACGCTGGTTTTGAATTGCCCCCGGTCGTTGTCGGCCACCAGGGTATAGCGCGACTTTTGAAGCCTTTTCAGCCCTTCAGTGTAAGCGGGCAGCAACGCAACCTCCAGCAGGTTGTTATGTGGCCTAAGCAATGGTTTGATATCGAATCGGTAGCTGCGGAACATGTTTCCTGTTTTGCCCAGCTGGGTTCCGTTCAGGGTTATCAGCGCATAGGTATCGATTCCTTCAAATACTACCTCCACCCGGTCGTGATACTGCCAAACCGTATCTGTATCAAAGTTCAGGCGGTAGATCCATGTGCTGTCGCCTATCCACTGCAAAATGGCTTCGTTATTGCCCGCAAAAGGATCCGGGATGAGCCCGTGCCTCAACAGGTCCAGATGCACTACACCCGGAATTTCGGCCTTCAGCCACCGCCCATTATATCGGAACTGCCACCCTGAGCCAAGAACGTATGTGCTCCATGACTCTTTAGGATATGCGTCCGAAATATCTGGATTACAACCAGTTAAAAGATAAATGACAATACCGTAAAAGCAAGAAAAATGCTTAATCATAAATATTTCTTACCTGAATAATGGGTCAGATCCGGATATTAAGACCTGCAAAGTAAGAAACATTGAAATTAAAACGACCCGGAATGAAAAAAAAAGAGAGGTTTCCCTCTCTGTTTGTCGGAGTGGTGAGACTCGAACTCACGACCTCTTGCACCCCATGCAAGCACGCTAGCCAACTGCGCCACACCCCGATTGTCTTCCGACGTGCAAAAATAATAATTATTTGTCTTTACACTACGGATTGATGATGTTTTCTATCTATAGAGTGATGCAATGGACTGCCGGGCTGTATTCGGCATTTATCACCTGCACCAGTGCTTCCAAATCGTGGGGATGGTTGACAAAATCGATAGAGTTGGTGTCGAGCAGTAGCACACGGGTGTCGGGTATCTGCTTAATGTACTCCAGGTATCCCCGCTGGATTTTTTCGAGATAGCTGTTTTCGATGGTTTGCTCATAAGCCCGGCCACGGTTCCGGATGTTATGCTGAAGCCTGTCGATATTTACATGCAGATAGACCAGCAAATCGGGCTTTGGCATGGTGCTTATAATGATCTGGAAAAGCCGGTTGAACAGGGCAAACTCATCATCCTGCAGTGTCTTGCGGGCAAAGATCAACGACTTGTTTATAAAATAATCAGCTACCACAAAGGACTTAAAGAGGTCGAGGCTGGCGATCTGGTCCTTCAGCTGGTGGTAGCGGGAGGCCAGGAAGGATAATTCGAGTGGAAAGGCATATTTAACCTGATCGTCATAAAACTTGGGCAAAAACGGATTGTCTTCAAACTGTTCGAGGATGAGCTTGCCATTGTATCGCTCCGAGAGAATAGTAGCCAAAGAAGTTTTACCGGCGCCAATGTTGCCCTCAACCACAATGTATTTATATCTCATCCGGCATTTCGTCATGTAGTCAATGAGTTAAGTTCCTTTCAAACATATAGGAGTTGACCTGAAGGGTGTCGGAGCACTCATGAAGCAATTGCTGTATTTGCTTGCCTAGTACAGGGTGAACCAGCCGGGGAGCAATTTCAGCCAGTGGCACCAGCACGAAACGTCTCGATGCAATACGGGGATGCGGAAGGGTAATGATGTCATTTACAAGAACCAGGTCGTCATAAAAAAGAACATCTATATCGATGTTCCGGCCTATGTACCGTGTTCCTCGCCTGCGACGACCCATTCCTGCTTCTGTTTCGAGTATTTTTTTCATTAACTCATCAGGCAGTAATTCTGTGCTCAACTGTAATACCTGGTTAAGAAACCATTTTTCGTCGCGGAAGCCCCAGGGTTGCGTTTCGTAAATTCCTGATTGCCGAACGATGGTTCCACAGCACCGGCCAAGGTGCATTGCAGCTTCCTGCAGGTTCTGCAGGCGGGATCCGCGATTGCTTCCGGTGATCAGATAAACAGCAGAGTTCATGCGTGAGTGGAAAGCAAATTTACAATTGTTAATTTATCCTGTGGTTTTATTTCAATAGCTGAGGTTAATTTTTTTTATACTTTCGGAATAGTTTTAACAAAATCGTTTATTTAAGGTCACTCATAACATATACTTTTAATCTTCAGCGTATTATGAAACAGTTTTTTAAATTCTTTTTCGCTTCCCTCTTAGGTTTCCTGGTCGGAACGATTCTCCTCTTATTTCTTGCCCTCGGAATCATTGCTTCCATCGTTTCGCTCTCGCAGGAAACTGTGCTGGTGAAACCCAATACGGTGCTTCATGTGACGCTCGACAAACCCATCAATGATCGGGCTTCGAAAAACCCTTTTTCCGCCTCAGGCTTCAGCGGGCTTAAACCAAGCCCCGGACTGAACGAGATCCTGAAAAACATTAAAAAAGCAGCCGATGACCCTAACATAAGTGGCATTCTCCTTGAGCCGGGCATAGTATCGGCAGGTATCGCCACCATGGGTGAGATCAGAAAAGCACTGGAATCTTTTAAATCGGGCGGAAAGTTTATCATCAGCTACGGGGATTATTACTCGCAATCACAGTATTATCTGGTAACAGTTGCCGACAAGGTGTATATGAATCCCGAGGGCGACCTTGAAATCAAAGGGCTGGCAAGCCAGCAAGTGTTCTTAAAGGGGTTGCTGAGAAAGCTAGAGATAGAGCCCCAGCTTGTTAAATACGGCAAATATAAGAGTGCGGCAGAGCCACTTATGCTCGATAAATTAAGCAACGAAAACCGCCTTCAGATCAATGCCTATGTTTCTACCCTTTGGAAAGAAATGCTCGACGCGATTGCCTCATCAAGGCAGGTAAGTGCAGAGCAGCTTAATGCCATTGCAGATAACTTTAGCCTTAAAAAACCTGTCGATGCCGTTGAGCTCAAGCTGATCGATGCCCTTTGGTATAAAGACCAGGTGTTGGCTGATCTGCGCGAGCGGATTGGCTTGGAACCAGATGCCAAGATCGAGACCATCAGCCTCGACAAGTATGCCAATGCGGCGAGCAAGGCTGGAGAAAGTAAATTTTCGCGCAACAAAATCGCGGTAATCTTTGCCCAGGGAAGCATTGTGATGGGAGCTGGCGATGACTATACTATTGGGTCTGAGGGAATTTCGAAAGCCATTCGCAAAGCACGGGAGGATAAGAATGTGAAAGCCATCGTGTTGCGTGTCAACTCAGGCGGAGGCAGTGCGCTGGCCTCAGAGGTGATACTGCGTGAGGTATTGCTTGCCAAAGAACAAAAGCCGGTGGTTGCCAATATGGGCGACGTGGCTGCATCAGGTGGTTATTATATTTCCTGCGGAGCCTCGAAAATCATTGCCAGTCCGTCGACGCTTACCGGGTCGATCGGTGTAATCGGTGTCATTCCCAATATGAAGAGTTTTTTCAACAACAAACTCGGCATTACTTTTGACGAGGTCAAAACCAACACCTACAGCGATTTTATTCCTTTCAACAGACCCATGCGCCCGGATGAGGAAAAGATTATGCAGCAGATGATTGACCGCATTTACAAATCGTTCATCACCCATGTATCAAATGGTCGCGGGCTGAGTGTGGAAAAAGTAGATGAGCTGGGCCAGGGTCGCATCTGGAGTGGTGTAGATGCCAAGACTAACGGTCTGATTGATGATTTCGGGGGGCTGGAGCAGGCCATCAAAGTAGCTGCCGAACTCGCGCAACTTGACGATTACCGCATCACTGAACTCCCGGAACAGAAAGACCTAATTTCCCAACTCATGTTTGACCTGCAGGGTGCTGCCATACGCAGGGCAATCAGTCATGAACTTGGGGCCGATTTTAAGTATTTTCAGTACATGAAGGAAGCATCCGGGTTTTACGGCATACAGGCACGTCTGCCGTTTATCATGGAAGTGTACTAAAACTGTTTTGAGAAACCTTACCCAGGCCTCTAACTAAAAGGACTGGAGCATCATGTAACGCACAGCCAATTTGGCTGAATCGCTTAGCGAAAAATCATAGTTGTATAACGCCGATTCCCAATCGCCATACATGGTATTGGGCAGAACGATATAGCGACGGCCGAAAGCTGAGCTCAGGCTGTCAACCACGGCGGCACGTTGCTCAATGGTTTTATTGTCAAACAGGTAGGAAAAATCGGCAAGGTTGTCGCCGATGAACATGCTTATATGATAGATTTTTGCTACCTCTTGCCTGCGGCCTTCCTTGCTTGATTCGGTGGTGCGGAAATACATATTTTTCTCTTCCACCTGCGGAAAACCCAGATCCCTGAGGTTTTTCATTGTTACCTCCTTGAGATGATCTCTGCGGTTGGTTATGTAAAACACCGAAACCCCAAACTTACGTGCATGGATAAGAAATTCAACCGCGCCCGGCACGGCTTTGGCCTGAGCCAAGTTGCACCATTCGTCCCAGAAATCGGGATACGAAGTGGCTTCTTCAATGCATTTGGCCTGATGAGGGCTGTTGTCGATAAGGGTCTCATCGATATCAACGATAATTGCCCTGGGCGATTTCACAGATTTATCCAGCAGATCGATTTCAAGCATCAGGCGGGCTGCCATAAAGGCCTGGTGACACAACGCCCTGTACTCGGCTGCACGTTGGTGAAACAAGGCGGCCAGCATGGCCTGTTCACTAAGTTGCATCTTATAGCTGGTAGCCGGAGGTTGTATAGAGTCAACCAGTGTGATGTGACTCGCAGGTATTATTGCTCCCGAAAACGCCTCCTGTCCGTTGCGGGCCTGCAGTTTATACAACCACCAACCGAAAACTATTGCCTGTGCCGACAGAAAGACAACCAGTATCCATAAAATCTTTTTCATAAGCATAGGATTTTGATGATGCAAAAATACCGAAAGGCTGCCATTTGGGGCAGCCTTTCGCAAAATTTCAAAGTCGGTCTGGTCTAATACTGCATAGAGGCCAGACGTTTATAGGTGTTGTAGCGCCAGCGGGCATTCTCTTCGGCAGCCTTGAACAATTCGGCCGCTTCTATCGGAAATGCCTTCCTGAGCGACGAGTAACGCACTTCGCCATTCAGGAACTCCTGGAATTTGTTCCAATCGGGTTCTTTTGAGTCGAGTTCAAGTGGATTCCTGCCTTCATGCTCGAGCATTGGGTTGTAGCGGTAATTGATCCAGTAGCCGGATTCAACAGCGCGGTCGGATTCGTTTTGCGACATACCCATGCCGTTAACAATACCATGGGCGATGCAAGGCGAATAGGCGATAACCAGTGAAGGCCCAGGATATGCTTCGGCTTCGCGGATTGCCCTCAGTGTCTGGCTATGGCTGGCTCCCATGGCAATCTGAGCCACATAAACATATCCATAACTCATGGCCATCATCCCGAGGTCTTTCTTACGTATGCGCTTGCCCGAAGCGGCAAATTTTGCAACTGCGCCGATAGGCGTAGCCTTTGATGACTGACCACCGGTGTTTGAATAAACTTCCGTATCCATCACCAACAGGTTGATGTCTTCGCCTGAAGCAATGACGTGGTCGAGACCGCCAAAACCAATATCATAGGCCCAGCCATCGCCACCGAATACCCACACCGATTTCTTAACGAGGTATTGTTTAAGACTCAGAATCTCATGGGCAACCGGGTGTTTTTCGTTTACAAGGGCTGCTTTAACTCTGGCTGATGCTGTCTTACTTTTCTCGGCATCATTCATGTTTTCGACCCATTCAGTAAACGCTTGTCGGGTTTCGTCGGCAATGCCATCGTTCATGACAGCCTGCATGATCTGAGCCATCCTTTCACGTAGCTGGCGAATGGCAAGAGCCATCCCAAAACCATATTCAGCGTTGTCTTCAAATAGGGAGTTGGCCCATGCAGGTCCATGTCCTTTTGAATTTACAGTATAGGGTGTTGAAGGTGCTGACCCTCCATAGATGGACGAGCACCCCGTGGCATTGGCAACCATCATCCTGTCGCCGTAGAGCTGCGTAATGAGCTTGATATATGGTGTTTCGCCGCAACCTGTGCACGCACCTGAGAATTCAAACAAAGGCTGTGAAAACTGGCTGTTCTTGACAGTTTTTGTCTTTTCAACCAGTGAATCCTTGTAGGTAACTGTTTTTGAAATGATGTTATAGCGTTCATCCTCGGCCATCATTTCTTCAAGGGGTTTATATACCAGTGCCTTTTCCTTGGCGGGACAGGTATCGATGCAGTTTCCGCAGCCGGTACAATCGAGCGGGCTTAGCTGGATACGGTATTGAAGTCCATCAAAGGTTTTTGGAATGGCGTTGATCGTTTCGGTGTCTTCGGGCAGTTGCTTCATTTCTTCCGTATTGATCAGGAACGGCCGGATACAGGCATGGGGGCATACATAAGCGCACTGGTTACACTGGATACAGTTTTTCGCGATCCATTGCGGAACTTCTACTGCGATACCGCGTTTTTCGTAGGCTGTTGTTCCAGCCGGAAAGGTACCGTCTTCGCGTCCGATAAAGGCACTCACGGGCAGATCGTCGCCTTTTTGGTAGGTCATCGGTTCCATCACATCGCGGATGAAATCGGGGATATCGCGATCATCTTCCTTTGGCTTGACTTCGATGGTTGCCCATTCTGCAGGTATGTCAACTTTTTCAGGCTCACCACCGCGATCAATAGCTGCAAAGTTCATGTTGACCACGTCTTCGCCCTTATTGCCAAACGATTTGAGAACAGCTTTCTTCATTTCCTTTACAGCCAGCTCGTAAGGAATGACATTGGCAATCTTGAAGAATGCGGCCTGCATGATGGTATTTGTGCGGTTGCCCAATCCGATCTCAACAGCTAGTTTGGTGGCGTTAATGATGTAAAAATTGATATGGTGCTCGGCCAGATATTTTTTAATATCATCCGGCAGATGTTTCTTGGTATCTTCGGCATCCCAAGGGCTGTTGAGCAGGAACGTTCCGCCTTTTTTCAGCCCTTTGAGCATATCGTACCGGCCAAGGTAAGCAGGGACGTGGCAGGCGACAAAATCGGGAGTGCTTACCAGGTAAGGTGCCCGGATGGGTTTATCGCCGAAGCGCAGGTGCGAAACGGTAAATCCTCCAGATTTTTTTGAGTCGTAGGAGAAGTACCCCTGGGCATACTTTTCGGTATTGTCGCCGATAATGATGATGGAGTTTTTATTTGCGCCTACGGTACCGTCAGAACCTAGTCCGTAGAATTTTCCGCTGAACGTGCCTTTAGGTAAGACGTCGATACTGGGATAAGCGGGCAGAGAGGTAAAGGTGACATCGTCCACAATACCAATGGTGAACCTGTTTTTGGGTTCTTTCATTTTAAGGTTTTCAAACACAGCCAGAACCTGCGAAGGCACAGTGTCTTTAGAACTGAGTCCGTAACGTCCACCGACAATTACAGGAGCATCCGGGCGGCCGTAATAGAGGTCTTTTACATCAAGGTAGAGAGGTTCGCCATTAGCACCTGGTTCCTTGGTGCGGTCGAGTACGGCGATACGTCTGACAGATTTTGGAATTACATTAAAGAAATGTTTTGCTGAGAATGGCCTGTACAGATGCACAATCACCACACCCACTTTTTCGCCTTTGGCGATGAGATGGTCAACTACCTCGCGGGTGGTATCGGTGATTGAACCCATGGCGATGATGATGTTTTCAGCATCGGGAGCACCATGATACACAAATGGCTGGTAGTCGCGGCCGGTAATGGCTGAAATTTGCGTCATGTACTCTGCTACAATATCAGGAACCGCATCATAGAAACGGTTGGCTGCTTCGCGAGTCTGGAAATAGATATCGGGGTTTTGCGCAGTGCCGCGTGTCACTGGGTTTTCAGGATTCAGAGCGCGGTTGCGGAATTCCTGGAGGGCTTCACGGTCGAGCAGCTTAACAATATCGTCCTGTTCCATGTATTCCACCTTCTGCACTTCGGCAGAGGTGCGGAATCCATCAAAAAAGTGCAGGAAGGGTATACGGGATTTGATGGCAGCAAGATGAGCCACACCCGCCAGGTCCATAATCTCCTGCACGCTGCTGGTCGCCATCATGGCAAACCCCGTCTGACGAGTGCTCATTACATCGCTATGATCGCCGAATATTGAGAGTGCCTGGGCTGCCAGACTGCGGGCAGAGACATGAAAAACACCCGGAAGTAACTCGCCGGCAATCTTATACATGTTGGGAATCATAAGCAGCAGCCCTTGCGATGCTGTGAATGTGGTGGTGAGCGCTCCGGCCTGCAGGGACCCATGCACGGCCCCGGCTGCACCCCCTTCGCTCTGCATCTCAACAACGCGAAGCTTTTCTCCGAAAATATTCTTGCGTCCGGTAGCTGACCATTCGTCCACGTATTCGGCCATGGTCGAGCTTGGCGTGATAGGATAAATTGCGGCTACTTCACTAAACATGTAAGCGATATGCGAGGCTGCATAATTGCCATCACAGGTGATAAATTTTTTCTTTTTGATCATGATATAGTAATTTAAGTGCTTCTTTTCTAAGTTTTTCGATGTTTTTTAAAGCGGTGCAAAATTACTGATTTATAATATTCTTTTCTGTATCAGAGTCCATTGATTTAGCTCTCACATCCTAATTTATAACTGTTCTAAATAACACAATTACACGAAAAAAAAGCAATGCTTTGCTCAATCGCTGCAAGTATTGTACTGGTGTTGAACAAAAACCGGAGAATGGTGTTAGATTGTATTGTTACCAATCATGCCTCATCACTAACCTTAAAATGTCAAAATCTATGAGCGACCTGAAAACGACCTATCTGGGTCTGCAGCTAAAAAATCCCATTATCGTCGGATCGAGTAATCTGGTGAACGACACCGACAACCTGAAAAAGATGCAGGATGCCGGTGCTGCAGCCATCGTCTATAAATCGCTATTCGAAGAGCAGATACAGCTTGAGCGCTTTGAGTTCGAAGAATCGCTTGATATGTACAACGAGCGCAATGCCGAGATGGTAAAGATCTTTCCAAACATCAAACATGCAGGCCCAGAAGAGCACCTGCTGAAGATGCGTAAGGCAACAGAATCGGTTGAAATACCGGTAATAGCAAGCCTTAATGCGCTGTATGAAGTAAGCTGGGAAGATTATGCGCGACAACTGGCACAGACTGGTGTGGCTGCGCTTGAACTCAACTTTTATAGTACGCCCACCAATTTTGACAAAAGTGCTAAAAGCATAGAAGATTCAATCCTGGAAGTTGTAAAATCGGTCAAAAAGGCCGTTGATATCCCGGTCAGTGTTAAATTAAGTCCTTTCTTCACCAACGTGCTTTCTTTTATCGCCAGCCTCGAAACTGCCGGTACAGACGGGTATGTACTTTTCAATCGTTTGTTTCAACCCGAGATAAACATTAACCTTGAAAAACACAGCGTACCGTGGTACATGAGCGAATCGGGCGATTACAGGCTTCCGCTCCGTTTTGCCGGCCTTCTGCACAATAATGTGAAAGGTTCGGTTTGCGCTACAACGGGTATCCATCAGGGCGAAGATGTGATCAAGCTGCTTTTAGCCGGTGCCGATGCGGTGCAGGTGGTAACTGCCTTATACAGATACCGTATCTCACATCTTGCCTCCATGCTTGCGGATATTGAAAAATGGATGGAGGAAAAAGGATATAAATCCGTTGCCGACTTCAGAGGAAAACTCTCTGCCAGCGTACTCAACGATCCGTTTGTTTACAAACGCAGCCAGTACGCGGATGCCATCCTGCATTCGCATGAGATCATGAAACATACAGTGCTTCGCTAGTCATTTCAGAATGGAAAGTCCTCAGTCGGTTTTTGGGGTTGCTGTTCCTGTTCATCATTCACAGGCAATTCAGCCTTGCGATGTACAGCATTTCCATCTACGTAAATTGCTTTATAAGGAGTGGTTGGGCAGGCAAATTCGCATGCCCCGCAACCGATACAAATATCCTGATTCACCTCAGGGATAAGCAAACCGTTTCGCCAGGGAACCATCTGCACGGCCTTGGTGGGGCAATGTTCGGAGCATGCACCGCAATCGGTTCGTTCAGTCCTAACCACACAATTGCGACGAATAAACCATGCTTTACCCACCTGCACCTGGTGCTTTTCTTCCACGGTAAGTGAAAGTATTGCTCCGTTGGGACAAACGGTGCTGCACACCACGCAGTCGAAATTGCAATAGCTGGTGTGGTAGTCCATGCGCGGCTGAAGAAAACCCCTGAGACCATACTCCAAAATGGAGGGTTGTAACACCTGTTTAGGGCAGACGCTCACACATAAATGACATGCTGTACACCTAGAGGTGAAATGTTCGAGGCTCAACGAACCCGGAGGGGATACAGGAAATTCCTTGTTTTCAGGTCTCATACCTCTCAGGTGGTCATGTTCCGGCTCAGATTCCTCTTCGGCGAGTACTTTTCCGGCGGCCAGTGCAAGAAGTGATCCTGCCAATAACTTTCTGCGACCAGGACTGAATTCGTTCTGATATTTTTCAGCGTACCGGTTAACAAATACAACTCCCTGAGCCTTACACGAGTTGATGCAGTTATAACAGCCAATGCACCGCTCAAAATCAAGGACTTTATTCTTTGCATCAATGCATCCGGCTTTGCAGTCCCGGGCACACAGCGCACAGTTGTTACATAGACTCTCATTGATACGAAGCCGGAACACCGAATACCGCGAGATGAGCCGCAATACCGCACCAACCGGACAAACCGTATTGCAATATTCACGCCCTCGGTAAACTACCAGCAGGACAACCAACGTAATCAGTCCGGCAGCTACACCCATCGACACATAGCTCACTGTTCTGAATTCAAGAGGCCGGAGGCTATACACTGACATGGTTTCAAGCCATCCGGCAAACGTGTTATTGACAACAATCACGACCGGCCTTACCAAATGTGTCATGAAGCGGCCAAAGATGCTGTAGGGATCAAGCAGTCCGAGCGGTGTAATTATGTCTAGCAGAAGCAACAGGACAACAACAGCAAGCAGGGAGTAATGCAGAATTTTGAATGAGCGGCGAAAAGCAAACTGGTTTCGTTTCGCTTTCTTGTTCTTAAACCACCTCGAAATTCGAATGAGCACATCCTGCAGCACACCCAAAGGGCAAAGGACACTGCAGTAGACTCTTCCGAAAAGCAGCGTGAGCAGCAGAACCACAATAAATCCTGCAGCGACCAGGGTTGTGGCCGAAAGGAATTTAAGAAACGAGGGAACGAACTGCAAATAAAGGACGGAAGAATAGATCCATACGGGAAGCAGATTTCGCTGGTCGAGAAACAACAGGGTAAAAAGTATCAGAAACACTACCGAGATTACGATACGGTAGATGCGCAGGTGAATTAAACGTATCATTTCAGAGTACGATCCTGTTGATTGAGAGTGATTGCAGATTCATTGTACCCACACCCATTTCATGGGCAAGCAAAATATGGGGTACATCTGTTGGTTCGATACCAAATATTTTTGCTGCAGCGGCATCTATAGCAACCATGTCGGTGGACACCAGGAGTTGTTTCATCACACTCACATCCGCATCCGACACACCGCGCGGACCGTTGCGAGTCATTACTCTGTAGGCGTCCACGACATTAAGATGGGGTTTTTTGAAAGCGGCAAATTCGGCAATGCATTTCTGCAAGTTGTTGCGGTGCCAGAATCGGCGATCCCAGACGATGCCCATTAGATTTTTCATTGCAATGGTAACCCGGGCTCCCGAATGATGTTTGAGGACAGGCACATTGATAAAAACATCGCTGTCAAAAATGAGCTCATGAACTTTTGCCGTTTTGAGGATTTCGGCATTGGGAAGCTGAACTTCGCGGTAATTGCGCTCATTGTTGCCCGGCACCATCTTGGCTCCGGCGCTTTTTGCAGCCTCTTCTATACCACTGTTGCTGTAACAGTTGGTCCACAGGTCGCAGGTGTTATCGAATACGAATACCTCGCGGGCACCTGCTTTAAAGCAATGTTCTACGATGCGTTTTATCAGTTTGGGGTTGGTGTTGGCTGCCCGCTCCTCAGGAGTGTCCCAACCGATATTGGGTTTGATGACAACTTTTTGACCTTTTTTTACATAGGTTCCCATGCCCCCAAGCGATTCAATTGCGCGGTCGAACATCATGTCAGGCTCTCCGTTGCGCACCGCAACCAGGTCGTAAGGCCTGGTCGAAGGGCTCATGGCCCAAAGTGAGGAAGTGCTTCCCAATTTCACGGCTGCACCTGCTGCAAGCCCTGCTGTTATAGTTTTAGCTATAAAATCTCTGCGTTTCATAGTAATGAAGATTATTGCCCATCAGCGTAAAACAAGCATGTAAAAATACATATTATTGTTTAGACAGATACACAGCGGTTGTGGTCATAACAGGATTTCTGTTATTTTTGCGACAAACCAATAATTCATTTCATCATGACCAGCATTGTCCATGCCCTTACTTCTTCACGGATACGTACTATCGTAATCGACCTGGCAGCTGTTGCCTTTGTCTATTTCATGCCGGCATTATCGCATATGTTTGCGCTGCCCGTGTATTACATTGAGCCCATGCGAATTATGGTGATACTGGCCATTGTGCATACCAACCGGCTGAATGCATACAGTCTTGCCCTTACATTACCTTTATTCTCCTACGCTATTGCAGCCCATCCGGTATTTCTAAAATCAGTCATTATCAGCCTCGAACTGGTGCTTAACGTATGGCTGTTTTATGCCTTAAACAAATCGGTTAAAAATTCGTTAGCAGCCATGGCCGTTGCTGTTGTGGGTAGTAAAGTGTTTTATTACCTGTTAAAATTCGGCTTGCTGCAGCTGGCGATGTTGAACGGAGGGTTATTTTCGATCCCGATCTACTTCCAGCTTGTGATGACGATAGTTTTCAGCAGCTATCTATTTCTCGTTAAGCGTCATCAGCAAAAAGCTTAGGTAATTTGGCTTCAATTGAAAAGGGGCTGTCATTGAGATGCGTTTCAGAATTCGTACCGAAGCGTGACAGGCAGAGACGGCTTGTATTTCGGGGAAATGAAGCGTATCTCAAACGAACGGCGATCGGATTCCGGTGCAACTTTTCTGACAGCCCCGGGTTATTGGCAGTTAATATAATCCTCAGGTAGCTTTACTAGGTGTATCCTTGTATTTTCGGCAGGATTTCATTTGCCTGTTTCCGGTAGTAGTTATGAGGATCTTCTGCAATTTTCTCGAAAGTAAGGATAGCTTCTTTATTTAGGCCTTCCTTCAGGTAGGTCAGCCCTAGAAACCACCGGGCCTGTTCGACAAACAGGTTATCGTTATGCTCGATAATGAAGAGGAAGGCGCTGATGGCTTTTTGTGGTTGCTCAGTTTCGATGGCAGCAATGCCGCTGTAGAATCGTATAGTCATATTTGAGGGGTCGCTGGCCAGTATCTCATCAAACAGGATGGCGGCCTTCTCAAAGTCACGCTGCTGGTATTCGACCAACGCACTAAGCAGCTGATTGTTCCCTGATCGGGAAATTGTGGTCACTTTCTCAGGGTTGTAGTACATACTGAAAAGTTTATCGCTGCTGTATTTGTCGGGCAACAAAAAATGCATTGCTCCGACCACCAGCATAACGACTGTCAGGGCAGCCGCTGCCGCATACCATCTTTTACGGTATGTGGGTAAAATGTAGGGTCGGTTCAGTTTCTTGGCATCCTGCTGGTAGATGTGGCCCAACTGCTGTCTGAAATCGAGGATCTCCTGATTGGCCAGCATGGCATCGATGCCATCATCAAATTGCATTTCGCGAGCAAGCTGTGGATTGTTAGCCAGCTCATTTTCAAACCGCTGTTTTTCATTGGGGTCGACCATTTCGCCCGATTTGTAGCGATCAATGGTTTTTGAGTAACTAATCATAAAATCTCCGTTTTAAAAAAACTGTTTACATTCCGGATCATTCAGGACATTTCGCTTCAGCTCCTCCTTGCATAAGAATTTTCTCAGCTTAGCATATTTCTCCGACTTAAAACCCATCTGTGCAGCTATATCCCTGAGTGAGACTTTGCTTACAAACAACCTGAGCAATTTCTGGCACTCAACCGGTAAACGCAGAAAATGCTTCTGATAAGCCCGAAATTTTTCCTCTTCCACGTCATAGATGGCAATCAGGTTAATTTCCGACAACTCGACGGTCGCAGCGAAGTTGCTCAGAGATACTTCCTGCTTTTGCTTTGCCTGCAGCTTTTTCATCCACAAGCGCTTACATACACTGTACAGATAAGTTTGGAAAGAACAATGCAACTCGAAGTTACCTTCTGAGATATTCTTATACAGGATTACCATGGCATCCTGAAAAACATCCTGCACATCGTCTTCGTTGCCCGAATTGCTGCGTACCAGGTAACTAACAGACGGAAAGCACTGTGCATATATATATTTCAATACGCCGCCATCCTTTTGCCTGATACCTTCAACTATGGCCTGGTCAGAGTAGTGCATCGAGTTCATGTATTAATTCCCAAAAACCAAAAAGGTTATACAAAATTAGCATGTTTTTTTCAACAATGGTAATGAGCAGCTTATAACCGCTCATTTGCAGGGATTTACGAAATTTGAACATACATCCGAATTGCATTATTTCTTTTTTCGATTACCTTTGGTGAGGGGGAACGCAATCACCATTTTTCATCTATTTGACAATCAGCGACTTAATAAAGCAGATGGAAATAATTTGAAAAAAGTTGAAAAATTTTTCGTTTTTCAGTATAACCTTTTTCATTTTTGGGAATTAATGAGTACAAAAGAGGGATAGATCACAATCACAAATTTCAATTTACTAAAGGGGTGGATATGAAATCAAACAAATTACGCTCTGTCATAATTTTCATCATTTGTAGTATTTTTTCGCTGGGCATGTATGCCCAGACCGGTACCATCAAGGGGGTGGTAAGTTACTATAACGATGTTAACCGTGCTCTTGAAGGGGTCACTGTGATTCTGAAGAGTGTGGATGGAAAAATCACCTATACCACACTGACCGATATTGATGGCCAATATGCCTTCACTAAGTTGCCTCTGAACGATTACCTTGTAACTGCAGCCTACAACCGCCCGGTTGGAAAACGTTCAATGGCTGATGTACTATTAATGCAAAAAAGCATTTTAGGTCAGATTAACCTAACAGGTTTGCAGAAACTCGCTGCTGATATTGATGGGGATGGCTTAATAAGCCAAAAAGATTTTACCACTCTGGTTGTCAATCACCTTGCTCAGGGTAATTCCTTACCACGTACCTGGATTTTTGAAGAAAAACTTGTCAGCTTCAGTTCGCTGAAGTCGATGGAAACCGAGCCTGATGGCGAAGAAAATACAGAAGAATCCAGAACCAAGCCTGTGAGGGAAAGAATCACCGGAATAGGGGGTACCACCAGCGGAGATGTCGGCGGAACTTTTGTTCCTGAAAATAAACATGAAGCCATTGAATTTGCTGCAAGCACTACCCCGGTTGAAGCATCCACAAACCAGGAAATGTGGCTGCCTGTGCGCCTGGGAGAGAATGCCGGCCTGAGCGCCATGCGCCTGGTGCTGAGCTACCCTAGCGACGCTTTCGAAGTAACAGCGGTTAAAACACCTTTCGATATATACCATTACAGCCTTAATGGTAACCAATTGACCATTGCAGGCATTACGGGCATCGGAAATGCACTATCCTTCAAGAAAGGCGATGTGATAGCCCAGATC
>JBBIKG010000008.1:0-102526 GCA_037445555.1 Lentimicrobiaceae bacterium | reverse complement strand
CCGGCAGTGAGTGCGCCAAGAGATGCCAGTTTTTCGGATTGTATAAGCTGCGATTGAGTACTTCGCAAATTCTCTAATGATTGGTTCAGTTCCTGGGTCCTTTCTTTTACTTTTTGCTCGAGGTTTTTGTACAAATCACGAAATCGGGTGGCCATAAATGCTGTTAGCCCGAGGGGAATGGCTCCATAAATGAGATAGTTCAGTACCGCATGTATCTCTATCCTAAAACTTTTGGTAAAACTGTAATAAAAGACCCATGTTACTGTAACCAATATTAATCCCAGAAATGAAACTGCCACAATCCAAACTCCCCTTTGCTTATTCCTGAAGGCTGTTATTAACGCATGGGAAGTAATGACTATGGCCACTAAAATGTAAGTTACTGTTATGATTACACTTGGACTTCCAAAGCCCGCATGAATGAAATTGGCCAGCGCAAAATCCGGAAACAACCATATCAGCACTTTATGAATCAGACGTATTCTTTGGTTAAACATGGAGCTGATTGTTAACGGGAACATGGAAAGGGCTGCAAAAAACAGCACAATAAAAGGGATGTCGCAAAAAAGCACATTTTGTAAAATATCGACGTCAAAATATATATATATATAAGATGCTATGATATGATTAAACAACAAGAAAGCCACAATTGCAATATAGAGGTTCGAACGCTCTGAGGGAAAGAGCATAAACATTAAAACATGCAATAATGTAATCAGAAACAGCATTGTTGACAATATGTAAACAAATGCCTGAGTAATATTTATTTCTGTGATTCTTCGTTGGCTTGAGTGGTCTGAAGCCAATCCAATACTAAAACCAAAAGTTCCTGCATCTTCGCCAAGTAATTTTTTATACAGGTCTCCTTTATGATACGAATACCTTATAGCGATCACATGCGAATCCCCTGGTTGCATCATAAGAGGGGGGTAGTTTTTATAATTAGGGTCATATCTCTTTTCACTCCGGATGTCTGTGGAAAAATCTCCATATCGTTTAACCAGTTTACCATCAAGATATACTTCAGCGGCACCAAGAGTGAAAAAATACAAATGCGTGACCTTTGCATAAACCGATGAATCACAGGCAAACCGGTAACGAAACCAGCCATACCCGCTCCACAATGAATCGGGGATTGGACTGGTTAAACCTGCAGGTCTGAATAACGTCCAGTCGCTGTCATCAAAATCCGGATCGGCCCACCGGAGGTCATCGCCCGGGTGGAACCGCCAGCCTTCCTGGCTGCCAAGGTATATAATCCCACGGGTATTAAAAAGGGAGTCAGCTGCTACGAACAGAGGTTTCGGCGCTGTTGCCGGTGTGATGTTCAACATCAAAAAACAGCAGGAAATTCAGCATGGTAAAGATATTAGGTTAAATCTTATTTTGAGCCAGGACCATTTACAATCTAAAGATCTCATTATTCGCCATTTGAATGCTTCGAATTTTATTATCAGCTAAGTTACAAATGATATTCGATATTTCACACGATGAAAAGAGAAACAATAAACCGGCAAAGACCTTTTTGTGCATGTGAGGTGTTGAATGTTCAATAGCAATTACCCGTAGTGAAATTAAAAGGCGAGAGCAAAATTTAGTTTATTCAAAGGTTTTTGACAGGTATGGTTCAGATATTGAAACCTCGTGACGACAGGTGTTTTTACATGTATTCCGTCTGAAATTCCAATATTAGTTTTGGCATTTTTGCTTTTAAACATGAGCTTGTCACCCAATTGTGGGAATAGATCTTCAAGGCGTTTTCCGGATACTTTATTGAAATAATCGAATGATTTGCGATTCTTCGGAATTGACCTTCTAGGCGTTTCCAAGCTGATGTGGCATGATGAAAACAAATCAACCTGATGTCCCCTCGAAAGATAACCTTTATCACCTACCAGTATGTAATTGATTGGATCAGAGTGTTAAATATCCGAAAAATACTGTACATCCTGAACACCGGCCTCTCTCATGTCTATGCTTACAAATACGCCATCAACCGAATTGACAGGTGCAATAAATTACCATGATGATAGGGCTTACCTACAGCGGAATATCCTTTATTAGGATCTGTTTCGAAGTTTTCTTTGCAGAATTACTTCGTTTCCCCCTTGCTATCTGAAAAACAGGAAACGGTATTGGGTCAACCAAATGGGCATTCCCGATTTCATTCATTATGTCGGCGATTCCTTCATTTAGAACAGCAAACCGGGGATATAGACGCTTGTGTCTGCGATTAAAATTTCTCCAGCCAATCAGGTTTGGAAATCTTCAACCTGATCTGATTTGGGGTTTCTCAACAGGTAATTTTCCGAGTCAATCCCGAAAGATCCAGAAAGGAGAACCAATGTGATAATCTTGCATCAGAAATTTTTGGCTTTCTTGGATATTCCATAATATTATGGAAGGTATTTATACTGTGTTCAAATAATAAATTGGAAAGCCAAAAATACGTCGAAATTTGTCTTTACGTTGTGCACCAGTAGGAGAATAAATGAAGTTTATATTTCGCTAAAGCATTAAATATTAATAATATGCACAATTCTTACCATCGTAAAATTTTTAGATTGCACAACGGGTTAAAATATTGGCCGGAAGGATTAGGCCATCCCACCTACGATATTTGGCTGATGCATTGGGGAATGAGCATCACCAATTTATTACAAATACCATGACCCATTTTTAGGTATTCTTATAGTGATATTGGCTATTGAAACTCAGAATCTGCGAGATGTATTAATGATATTGAAGTGTGACCATCTCGCAGCTGTCGCCCATGCCGATAACTGAAGAAATGGATCCTGACGGATAAAATCGCTTGCTTCACCGCTATCCTGCCTGCCTTACTCGCTAAGCTCGAGTACCACCACCGATACCGGCGGCAGGGTGAGCCGCAGCGTAGCGCCCGAAAATTTTACCTCGTCAAAACTTCGGGGCCTCACCTTGTCGGGCGCTTCAAAAGTGTTGTGGTCCTGCACCCTGTCCGAAACCAGTATCCGACCGGTCACTTGGCCGGGCCGGTATCCGATGAGCCTTAGCTCTACCATGTGGCTTTTCCTCAGGTCAATATTTGTGAGCGAAACATGCATCCTGAGGGCCTTATCAACCGAGGCCGACACCGACACGGCCGGGAGCTTCTTGTCCCCCTCTGCAAAGTCGGGCGGCGAGAAACGTGTGGGAACCAGCATAGCATCCTGGTGCACCTTGTACATTTCCATCACGTGGTAGGTGGGAGTTAAAATCATTTTTTCGCCTCTGGTCAGAATCACCGATTGCAGGGCATTGACCATCTGAGCCAGATTGGCCATCCGCACGCGGCCGGCATGGTTGTTGAAGATGTTAAGCGTCAGTCCGGCAATCATGGCGTCGCGCATGGTGTTTTGCTGGTACAAAGCCCCGCCTCCGGTCGGGTCGGTATCATACCATCCTCCCCACTCGTCCACTACCAGTGCCACTTTCTTTTCAGGGTCGTATGTGTCCATCACTCTGCTGTTGCGCCTAATGAATTCGTCCATGAACCACGCCGATTTCATGGTGGTGAAATACTCTTCATCGGTAAATGCATACGAGGAGCTTTTACGGCTCCAGTTCACCGAATAGTGGTGTACCGAGAGTCCTTCGATACGCTTGGCTGGAATGCCTTTCATTACGGTTTCGGTCCAGGCATAGTCGTCCCACCCTGGCCCCACGGCAATGCGGAAAAGATTTTCGGAGTTGTAGTAATTGGTCATGGCTGTGGCATATTGCCGGTAGAGGTTCACATAGTGTTCGGCGGTCATGTGGCCTCCACAGTCCCACGATTCGTTTCCTATGCCCCAGTATTTGACTTTCCATGGCTGGCTGCGCCCGTTCTGTTGGCGGAGGTCGGTGAGATAGCTTGTTCCGTTGGCGTGGGAGGTATATTGCACCCATTCCACCGCCTCCTGAACGGTTCCTGAATTCATGTTCACCGCCAGGTAGGGCTCGGCGCCAAGCAGCTCGCAGAGGTCCAAAAACTCATGCGTGCCAAAGCTGTTATCCTCGCGATAATTGCCCCATGCCAGATTTTCGATGGGTTTTCGATGGTTTTTCGGACCAACGGCGTCTTTCCAGTGGTATGTGTCGGCAAAGCATCCGCCCGGCCAGCGCAGGTTGGGTATGTTCAGTTCTTTAAGCGCCCGGATCACATCGTTTCTTACGCCGCGGGTGTTGGCAATCGTTGTATTGTCTTCGCCCACATAAATGCCGTCGTAAATCACCCTGCCCAGATGTTCGGCAAAATGGCCGTATATATGCCTGCTGATCTGTGTGCTGGCCGAGTCGGCGTTCAGTTCGATTATGTGCTGGGACTGCACCGTTGTGGTCTGCCCTATGAAGAGTAGCCACAAAAAGACTTTCGGGATGAATTGTATCATACGTATAGGAGTATTACCGTTTTACCGTTATTGCCTGCCCTGAAACTGCCTCAAAAGCCTGAACTCGACTGTGCGCTGCGCTTTTATCTGCCGCCAGGCATGATGCCGAAGCGCATGAAAACTTGATAACCAGGAGTTTTTTCGATAAGCGCCCCGACCAGCAGAGAAATCTAAGACAGCCCCCGGAGAAGCTATAGCTAAGATACTGAAAAACCACTCTCTCACACCGCACCGGTACGGTGGAAAAATAAAAGCAAAATTTACCGAATTAGTTAGATGGAGCGATTAGCCTTTATAGGTCAGCCATTTCCACAGTTCGGCGTAGTCCACTTTTTTTCCGTACATCAGGATTCCTGTGCGGTAGATGCGGGCGGCCAGCCAGGTGGTGAACACAAACCCCGCTACCAGCAGGACCATCGAAAGAGCAAGGTCGGCATACGGTACGCCAAACGGAATACGTATCATCATGATGATGGGCGAAGTGAACGGAATGATGGAAAGCCAGAACGCGATGGGACCGTTGGGCTCATTGATGACGTACTGGGCCATGACAATGGCCAGGATGAGTGGTATGGTGACCGGAAACATGAACTGCTGTGAGTCGGTTTCGTTGTCGACGGCAGCGCCGATGGCCGCAAACAGGGCTGCATAGAGCAGGTAGCCGCCGATAAAATAGAACAGGAAGGAAAGGATGATGGCACCGAAATTAACCGATTGTATGCCTTCGGCAACTTTTTTCATCACGGGGTTCGATGGAGAAGCATCCTCCTCGGCAGGCTGCTGGGCAAGACTGCCGATGCGGGCGTTGGCTACCACGGTGGTATCCGTGGCCGACTTGCGAAAGGTGTCAGGAAAAGCCACCTGGAATCCCGTCACAATCACAAACGTAAACACCACCCACAGCAGGAACTGCGTCAGCCCTACCATCCCCACGCCGATGATTTTTCCCATCATCAGCTGAAAAGGCTTCACCGACGAGATGATTACCTCTACAATTCGGCTCACCTTTTCTTCGATCACCCCGCGCAGCACCTGCGAACCAAACATGAATACGAACATATAAATGACAAAGGCCGAAACAAACCCCACGATGGTGGCCACCTCCGAGAATTTCTTCTCTTCCTTTCCGCCTTCGCTCAGCTGGATGGTTTGCAGGTTGACGGTGGTTTTTATCGAACGTAGGATGTCGGCATCGATGCCAGATGCCTGCAGCTTGAGGCTTTCAATTTCCTTTCGCAGCACGCTACTGATGTGCGAGGTCATGACCAGGGTAGGCTGCTTGTCAAAATACAGAATGGCATTTGTGGGCACGTTCAGCTCGGTAGGCGGGATATAGAGGATGGCATCGTCGCCGCTGGGCAGGAAATTGGCCTTTGCCACTTCGATGTCAACATTTTGCGGCTTGAAAACAAGCCGTTTGGTGTTTTCGAAGCGGTGCACAAACAAGCCTGTCTCATCTACCACCTGTATGTTCTTGGTTTTGATTCCGGTTTGCGACAGATACACCGGCACAATGAAAAGAGCTGCCATCAGGATGGGGCCAAGAATCGTCATAACGATAAACGACTTCTTGGTGACCCGTGTGAGATACTCGCGCTTTATGATGAGGATGATTTTGTTCATGACGGATGGTGGTAAGGGTTATTCCCCGGTGAGGTTATTGTTTGTCATACGGTTGTCTTCGCTTACCTTCGATATGAAGATGTCGTTCATGCTTGGCAGGATTTCGTTGAAAGAGTGCACTTCGACGCTTGCGATGAGGTTATGCAAAAGTTCGTTCGGATGCGTTTTCGGAGGTACCTGTATCTGAACCCGGTGAAGCCCGTCGGTCACGGTCCTGTCGGTGATGATAAATCCCGGGCTGAGCCGGGGATCGCCGTTCATGGTGTGATAGGTTACCTCGAACCGGTTTGCCTTATACTGCTGCGTGATTTCGCGCACCTTGCCCTCAAGAATTTTTTCCGATTTGTTGATCAGGGCGATGTCGTCGCACAGCTCTTCGACCGAGGCCATATTGTGTGTGCTGAAGATGATAGTGGCGCCTTCGTCACGAAGCCGCAGGATCTCATCCTTCAGGATGTTGACGTTTATCGGGTCGAAGCCGCTGAACGGCTCGTCGAAGATAATCAGCGAAGGCTGGTGCACCACCGTAACGATAAACTGTACTTTCTGCTGCATGCCCTTCGACAGCTCTTCGACCTTTTTATCCCACCAGCTTTGTATCTCGAGCCGCACGAACCATTTTTTCAGCCTTTTCATGGCTTCGGATTTTGGCAGGCCTTTAAGCTGGGCCAGGTAGAGGGCCTGCTCGCCCACCTTCATTTTTTTGTACAATCCCCGCTCTTCGGGCAGGTATCCGATTTTTTCGGTATGTGCCTGCAGCAGAGGCTGCCCGCGAAAGTAAAGATCGCCTTCGTCGGGACCGGTGATGCGGTTCATGATGCGGATAAGGGTGGTTTTGCCGGCTCCGTTGGGACCGAGCAGTCCGAAGATCGATTGCTCCGGCACCGAGATGCTCACCTTGTTCAATGCCAGGTGATTGGCATATTTTTTACTGACATTGTGCGCCGAGAGAATTTCCATAGGCGGTTATAGTGTTTCTGTGGGGACGAAGATACGTGGATCAGTGAAAATACTCGCGCATGCGTTCATAAAAACCTTTCTCATTGCTTCCTGCCTTGGGTTTGAAGTTTTCGGCATTCAGCAAGGTTTCCATCAGTTCGCGTTCGGATTTGGACAGGTTGCTTGGCGTATACACTACCAGGGTTACCAGCAGGTCGCCGCGGTAGCCTGTTTCGAGCGAGGGGAGGCCTTTGCCTTTCAGCCGCAGCACTTTGCCGCTCTGCGTACCCGGGTCAACTTTTATGCGTGCCTTGCCGTCGAGCGTAGGAACTTCGATATGGGTTCCCAGCACAGCTTCCGGGAAGCTGAGGTTGTGCTCGTAGTGCAGATTGCTTCCGTCGCGTTCGAGCTGAGAGTGACGGGTTTCTTCAATCAGGATGATCAGGTCGCCGGGTACTCCACCACGGGCTGCGGCATTGCCTTTGCCGTTTAATGAAAGTTGCATGCCCTCGGCCACGCCTGCCGGAATATTGATGCTGATCACTTCTTCGCCTTTGACAATGCCGTGGCCCGCACAGGCAGGGCACTTGTCGCTGATGGTTTTTCCTTCGCCGCCGCAGGCAGGGCAGGTGCTCGTGGTTTGCATCTGACCCAGGAAGGTGCTGGTTACACGCGTCACATGGCCTTTGCCATTGCACGAGGGGCAGGTATTGTAGGAACCTCCTCCGCGGGCGCCAGTGCCCTTGCATTCGTTACACCCCACATACTTTTGTACCTTGATCTTTTTCTCAACGCCTTTGGCAATCTCTTCCAGCGTGAGTTTCACCTTCACCCGCAGGTTGGTGCCACGGTTAACCCTCTTCCGCTGCTGCTGCCCGCCAAACCCGCTGAACCCACCGAACCCTCCGAAAGCACTTCCGAAAATATCGCCAAACTGGCTGAAAATATCTTCCATGCTCATGCCGCCGCCGTAGGCTCCATTACCCATGCCCTTGAGGCCATCATGCCCGTAGCGGTCATATTTGGCGCGCTTGTCGGGATTGCTTAGCACCTCGTACGCTTCGGCCGCTTCTTTGAAATGCTCTTCGGCCTCCTTATTGCCCGGGTTCTTATCGGGATGATACTTCAGAGCCATCTGACGGTATGCTTTTTTTAGCGCCTGCTCGTCGGCATCCCGCTGCACACCCAGTATTTCGTAATAATCTCTTTTTGCCACCTATATTGTTGTCAATGAGTGCGTTATCTTATGTTTTGTCATAATCCCACTACCACTTTAGCGTAGCGGATCACCTTGTCGTGCAGTCTATATCCTTTTTGAATTACTTCAATCACTGTGTTTTTCCTGGAGTCTTCTTCAACCGGATAATGGCTGATGGCTTCGTGCAGGTCGGTGTCAAAAGGCTTGCCGGCGGCATGAACCTCTTTCAGCCCGTGATGCGTCATCACCCCCATCAGTTTGGTGTGAATAAGCTTCACGCCCTGGATAAAGGAATTTTCCGACATATCTTCCGGTACCGACTTCATGGCTCTATCCATGTCGTCGAGCACAGGAAGCATTGCCAGAATGACGGTTTCGGAGGCAGTCTTTGAAAGCTCAATTTTTTCTTTTGCAGTTCGTTTCCGGTAATTGTCAAACTCAGAGTAGAGCCTCAGGTATTTGTCGTTCAGCTCGGCTATGCGCACATTGAGCCCGGCAATCACCGCCGCATCGTCAGCCATTGCGGGTTCTGCACGACTGGTTTGAGTCTCTGCAGTTTCCGCAGTGAGATTTTCAGGTCGTACTTCTGGGGCGGAAGAATGGGGTTTTTCGCTGGTCTTTTTTCTAGTCATAGTAATCTGTCAAAACGTATGATTGTTGATATTCAGGCACTAAAAATATAAACTCACATGATCCAAAATAGATTTTGGGTAGGATAATGTTTCCCTAATGTGGTGGAACTCATTGCAAATAACCTGCCAATAAGGGTTTTGCGACATTTTGTCATTCAGGGCATGGCTAAATTCTCTGGATTTGCGCCCCAATGCTTCTGAGCCGCTCGTCGATAAACTGATACCCCCTGTCAATCTGGTCGATGTTGTCGATGATGCTGTTGCCCCTGGCCGAGAGTGCTGCGATCAGGAGTGCCACGCCCGCTCTGATATCGGGCGATGACATGCGAAGTCCGCGGAGCGGAAACTGCCGGTTGAGCCCGATCACGGTAGCGCGGTGCGGGTCGCACAGAATAATCTGTGCACCCATATCAATGAGCTTGTCAACAAAAAACAAACGGCTTTCAAACATCTTCTGGTGGATCAGGACCGTCCCTTTGGCTTGTGTGGCCGTTACCAGGGCAATACTGATGAGGTCGGGGGTAAATCCGGGCCAGGGGGCATCGGCAATAGTCATGATGGAGCCATCCATGAAGGTGTCCACTTCATAATATTCCTGGGCAGGAATGTATAAATCGTCGTTGCGCAGTTCAATACGGATGCCAAGGCGTCTGAAGACGTCAGGAATGATACCCAGGGCCCGGTAGTTCACGTTTTTAATGGCGATTTCCGATTGTGTCATGGCGGCCAGCCCAATAAAGCTGCCTATTTCGATCATGTCGGGAAGCAGGGTATGCTCGCAACCCCCGAGGGCCTCAACGCCCTCGATGGTGAGCAGGTTGGAGCCTATGCCCGAAATGCGCGCTCCCATGCGGTTCAGCATCGAGCACAGCTGCACCAGATAGGGTTCGCAGGCGGCGTTAAAAATAGTAGTGGTACCCTGTGCCAGCACTGCAGCCATAACTAGGTTTGCCGTTCCTGTAACCGAGGCTTCATCAAGCAGCATGTATGCGCCTTTCAGCCTGTCGGCCTCCACCTTATACAGCCGTTCTTCGGGGTCAAACAAAAAAGTGGCCCCGAGATTCTGAAAACCCGCAAAGTGGGTATCGAGGCGCCTCCGTCCTATTTTGTCGCCTCCGGGTTGCGGCATATATGCCACGCCAAACCTGGAAAGAAGCGGCCCCAGGATCATCACCGATCCACGAAGTCCGGCTGCTTTTTTCCTGAAGGTTCTCGACTTTAGCAGCGAAAGGTCGATGTCTTTGGCCCTGAATGTGCCGCTGTGCGGAGTGACCATGCGAATCTCCGCACCGAGGTCGCCAAGAATTTCGATGAGTAGGTTTACGTCATGAATATTGGGGAGATTGTGCAGCACAACGGGCTGGTCGGTGAGCAACACCGCACACAGTATCTGCAACGCCTCGTTCTTGGCGCCCTGCGGAACCAGCGTACCTTTAAGGCTCCTTCCGCCACAAATTTCAAATGAACTCATGACTCAATGTATTCTGTTGTGTTATTTCTTTCTGCCCCGTCCTTTATTAAAGACTTTTCCTTGGTATTTGCGGCGGCGCTGCTGCATCTGCTGTTGTTGTTGCTGCTGCAGGATGTCGCTGGTTTCGTGCAGGCGCATCGAGTCTTCAAGCCTCAAACGACCATTCGATAGCTCGTTCAGATGGCCGGCAATGATCTCATCTGTCACCGAGTCGCGGTTCCAGCTCAGGTACAGCTTCTTCATCTGGTTGGCTATGGCCTTGATCATGGCTTCTTTCTCGGGGCTGTCGTCACGTTTCGAGATTTCCTCAATCATACGGATGATGTTCTTGCCGTAATGCCGCAGCTGGATTTTTTCCTGCACGTATGGAACCGGCTTTGGCCGGCTGGCCAGCAACTCAGGCGAGGGAGGAGGAAAAGGCGAATCGACATCGAGCTTGTAATCGCAGATGATATGCAGGTGATCCCACAGTTTTTGACGGGCATCGGCTGTGTCCTTCACCTCCGGATGCAGTTGCGTCATCACCTGCACAATGGTTTTGGCCATACGGCTCCGCAAATCTCGGTCTTCGACGGTGAGCAGGTGAAGGGCCATCTTTTGTATGTTTCGCCCATACTCGGGCACAATCAGTTTCGAACGTTCGGTGTTGTATTCCATTTTTATGTGCGTATTTATCTGAAAAAGGCGAGTTTCCGTACGGCGGGCATCGCCGGCAAAATCACCCAGGAAGCAGCTTTAAAAATAATCTATTGCAAAGTAAGTAAAACCTTACCAATTAAGTGCGTCCCGTTTCACAATTAGCCAATAATCCTGAGCCTGGCAAACTTCACCAGCAGTTGTTTCTGGCCGACATTGTTAAAAAATACTGTCGCCTTGCAGTTGGGGCCGCTTCCTTCGAGGCTGATCACCTTGCCGCGGCCAAACCTTTCGTGTTCTACCTCCATACCTGTCTGCAGCTCAGGGGCCGTGTGGCTGTCCGTATGTTGGGGTGCCGGCTTATGCACCGATTCGCTCAGCGGCTTAAAATGTTTTTTTGAGGTAGGAAGTGATACGGGAATGCCCAGCGCATCTTCCGGAATAAAGCTTCCGGAGCCGAGGGAACGAGGCCTTGGTCTGCGCAGCCCTTGGGTGTCCAGATACTGGCTGTCGATTTCTTCAATAAACCTGCTGGGTTCGCAAAACACAAGGTCTCCCCAGCGGTAGCGATTCTCGGCGTAGGAAAGAAACACCCGTTGCTGCGCTCTGGTTACGGCCACATAAAACAGCCTGCGCTCCTCTTCTAGGTCGTTGCGCGTGGAAAGAGACTGAAACGAAGGAAAAAGGTTTTCTTCGAGTCCGACCACATACACATACGGAAATTCAAGGCCTTTGGCCTGGTGCACCGTCATCAGCGATACCGTATTACCATCTTCCACTTCGGTATCGGAATCTGTCAGCAGGGCAATGTCCTGCATAAACTCTGTCAAAGTCCTGAAAGCCAGCCTTTCGTCAAGGTCGTCGAGCTTATTCTCGGGCGGTTTTTCAGAAAATTCACGCATGGCATTGAGCAGTTCCTGCACATTCTCCAATCGACTTACCCCCTCGGGTGTCTTGTCCTCGTCCAGATCGCGCAGTATGCCTGACGATACCGCAATATGCCGGCCGGCTTCATAGGCACCCTTTGAGCCGATCATCAGGCTGAAGCTTCTGATCATGATGACAAACTCGCTGATTTTCTGCTGGGTGCCGAAATTAAAAAGGGTGTGAAGTATGCCGGTGTCTTCGGCCACTTCCCACAGGCTCTTGTTTTCATCGGCGGCAGCCACGGTGAGCTTTTCGAGGGTGGTCTTTCCGATGCCCCGCGCCGGATAATTAATGATGCGAACAAAGGCCTCCTCGTCGTTGTGATTGATGGACAACCTGAAATAAGCCAACAGGTCTTTGATTTCTTTCCGCTTGTAAAAACTCAATCCACCGTATATCCTGTAAGGAATATTTAACTTGCGGAGGGCTTCCTCCATGGCGCGCGACTGTGCATTGGTGCGGTATAATACGGCAAAAGCGTTGTTGGAAAGCTGGAAATTCATCTTGTTCTGGAAGATGCTGGCAGCCACCAGGTTTCCTTCCTCATTTTCCGACTGGGCCCGCATCACCCTTATCTTCTGCCCCGCCTCATTGTCCGTCCATACCTCTTTCCTTATCTGGTCCTTGTTGTTGACAATGATTGAATTGGCTGCGTTTACGATGGTTTGGGTGCTGCGGTAGTTTTGCTCAAGCTTGAATATCCTGTGATCGGGGTAGTCGTACTTGAAATTCAGGATGTTCTGAATGTTTGCCCCTCTGAATCCGTAAATACTCTGGGCATCATCGCCTACCACGCAGATGTTTTCGTTGTTGGCGGCCAGCTGCTTCACGATCTGGTACTGCACATGGTTGGTGTCCTGATATTCATCCACAAGGATGTATTCAAACTTGCGCTGGTATTTTACCAGGGCATCCGGAAAATCACGCAGAATGACATAGGTGTTCAGGAGCAGGTCGTCAAAATCCATGGCAGAAGCCTTAAAGCAACGCTGCTGGTAAAGCGCGAACAGCCTTCCCGTTTCGGGACGTGCCGCTATTTTGTCCTGTGTCATCAGTTCGCTGTTTTCAAGGTATTGCGGCGCATTGATGAGGTTTGCCTTGCACGATGATATCCTGGCCAGCACAAAGGAGGGCTGGTACACTTTCGGATCGAGGTTTTGCTCCCTTACGATGGTCTTGATCAGGTTCTTTGAGTCGTCGGTATCGTAGATGGTGAAGTTAGACGGGTAGCCTAACCTGTGACCCTCGATACGAAGCAGGCGGGCAAAGATGGAATGGAATGTTCCCATCCATACGTTTCTGGCTTCGGGGCCAACCAGCTGTACGATACGCTCCTTCATCTCCCTGGCCGCCTTATTGGTAAAAGTCAGCGCAAGAATACGGAATGGATCCACCCCCAGGCTGATGAGGTAAGCCACTTTGAAGGTAAGCACACGGGTTTTGCCCGAACCGGCTCCGGCGATCACCATGATCGGGCCGTCGGTTTGCAGGGTCGCCTGGCGCTGCGCTTCGTTCAGTTGGTTCAGTAATACATTCACCGTGAGCTCCTCGGCACTAGAAAGATAAAATAAATGACGTTGTTCCGTGAACCGGATTAAGGCAAAAGATCACTTTGTAAGATATAAGGCGGTCAGTCAGCAGAGGATTTAGAAAAGCATCTGAACCAGGTCGACCACGCGTGCCGAGTAACCCCATTCGTTATCGTACCAGGCAAAAATCTTGATGGTTTTGCCGTTTACCATGGTACTGGCGGCATCAAAAATGGCGGAGTGCGGATTATGGATGATGTCGACCGAAACGATTTCATCTTCGGTGTATTCAATAATACCTTTCATGGGCCCTTCGGCGGCTTCTTTGATGGCGTTGTTGATCATCTCCTTGGTAACCTCTACTTTCAGGTTGGCAACCAGGTCGACCAACGATCCGGTAGGGGTAGGCACCCTGACAGCAATGCCGTCAAGTTTTCCGGCAAGCTCGGGAATGACCTTTCCAACCGCTTTGGCAGCACCGGTAGTGGTGGGTATCTGCGAAAGGGCAGCAGAGCGGGCGCGGCGAAGGTCGCTGTGCGGGGCGTCGAGGATAACCTGGTCGTTGGTGTAGGCGTGAATGGTGGTCATCAGGCCGTTTTCGATACCGAATTTATCGTGAATGACCTTGGTAACGGGAGCCAGGCAGTTGGTGGTGCATGAGGCATTTGACACACACTGGTGTGAGTCTTTCAGGTCGCTGTCGTTAACTCCGATCACGATAGTAGCGTCGATCTGATCTTTGGACGGGACACAAAGAATCACCTTCTTGGCGCCGTTTTTCAGATGATCGCCATAGCCGCCCTTGCTGCTCTCGCGGGAGCGGAAAACTCCCGTACATTCAATCACCACGTCGGGCGTAACAGCCCAGGGAATACTGATAGGTGATTTTTCGGCTGTCACCGGAATTTTTGTGCCGTTGACAATAATGCCGCTCTCGTCGAATCCGACAGTGCCGTTGAATTTACCCTGGGTGGAGTCGTACTTGAGCAAATGAGCCAGCACTTTGGTACTGGTCAAGTCGTTGATACCGACAACTTCCATATTATTTCTTTCAAAGGCGAGTTTCAGCACATTGCGCCCGATACGCCCAAATCCGTTAATACCAATCTTAATTTTCGACATAACTGCTCTTTTTAAAATGAGGTGCAAATATAGGAATTTTATGGAGACCTCCATTAGGGACATTGTCTCCCGGGAAGGTATTAAAGAAAAATTAATCTACTTTTGATTGTAATAATCCGCTACCAGAAACGCAGGCAATGACAGAGGAATTTATTTCAAAAGCGCTTGAAGCAAACCTTGAGCAAACAAGATACAAGGACATTGTCATTCCGGAATACCTTCAAATATTTATCGACCTTTCGGAGGGGTATTACGGAATCCACAAACGCACCAGGGAGTGTGTCATTGAATTCCTGCACCCTATGAGCAACCGGCTTTTTGTGGTCGAGCAGATGCGGGGAATCCTGATTGCCGACTACTGGTTCTACTCGGCCCTGCCCGGCTTTGAGCAGAATATGGTCGCTCCGCTTACCATGTTCGAACACCTGCTTGGCGAAACCCTCAAAGATGACCTCGTTCAGCAGATAATCCGCACACTGCTTGAGTTTTTGCAGCGCACATGCAGGGAAAACAGGCCTGAAAAGGAGCAAATTGCTACGCGTTGCCTTGAAATACTGTCGGCCCATTACGAGAGCAACAGGCAAGCCTATATCACCAGCTCAGCCTATTTTATCCGTTTCCTCGATCAACCGGTGACCCTTCCGTCGATGACGCCCGGCATACTGAGCATTACCAAAAAAGTACTGCTCGGCAACCTGGAGTTCTGGCAGGCCTCTTCCGAAATCGAACATTGGTACCGGGCCAAGAAACCTCACCTGCACAGTGATTTTGCACTCATAATGCAGCAGGTGGGCAAACCCTGGTTCAGCCAGCAGCAAATATCCCTGGATGAGGCGGACAACTGGCAGGCGCTGAAAAATCAACACACCTTTGACGCCATAGCTGATCGCTTCAACATCCAGATCGACCAGCTCGGGAGCTTTATTGATCAGTTCTTCTTCATTTTCTATCTGCTGCACCTGCCAGGAATGCAGAAGCTGAAGGATAGGCTCATATGGAGGCTGAACAAAATCCTCTCCAGTGCGGTGGATGAGGTGGCCGATAAGGATCTTGCCGGTTTTATCGACCAGATTTTCGGGCTTTGCTATGAGCTGCGACAGGAACATATGTCGGCAGTGCTCGACGTAATGCTCACACTGGGCAAGCGCGTGATCGACTCGGACAAATCGGACGAAAAGCTGGTGGTGGCATATTTTGAGCGAAAACTCATCGACTTCGGGTTTGAAACCCCCGGCATGGTATATGTCAGCGCAGGATGGCAGATTCAGGTCAACGAGAACCACATTAAAAACATCAGGGTTTGGCTCGAACTGATCGAATACAGCGAAGCCCTCATGGACAAGCTTCTGTCATCATTGATCGTCAACCTCAGGCTCGGCGGCATTTTTATCAGCGATACCGACTTGTTTCAGAGGGAGATAACAAAAATTCTCAATTCCGACATTGCACCCTACTTCAAAAAGGTGAAACAGCTTACCCGCATTTTCCCCGTCTATTTCAATGAGATAGGCGCCGAGGGGGATATACGGAATGTGACCACCAACATGGATGAGATCAACGGCAGGCAGGACAGGCTGATTCATTTCCTGCGCAAACAGGTGCACACCGAAAGCAACAACACTCTCATTGAGCTCACCTACCGTATTTTCAGGTTCTGGTACGACGGCAACAAAGACGCGCTGCAGCCATTTCTGCCATCCGATGTTTTCGGGAATATAGACCTCGAAGGAAAATACTTTATGCCCATTCACCGCATACTTCGCGATTTGATCGAAGCTGAGGATATCAGGTTCGAAGACCTGGTCCTGATCGAGAATGATCGGTTTGTGAAAATGCTTAAAAGGCTTGAAAATGTCAACGAGAAAGACCTCCTGAGGCTATCATGCATCCATGCCCTGTATGCATTGCTCAAAGAAAAATACTCGTTCGAGACGGTTAATATCGGTGCCATACTCAGGCGCTATTCGTTCGTCGGCAGCGATGACATAAGCCGCTTTGAAAAGGCTATGCAGCGCGGACAGCACGAAGTGTCGCTCAAGCTGATCTACCGGTTCATGGAAAAACTCAAAGTTATCATTTTCAACCGCGAAACCAGCCAGGGATGGGAAAATATCTACCACAAACGGCATATCGCCATCGGGATTCCCTCCATGTACGGCACCTACCGCGAGCCCAAATTCGAAGCCCTCGGCCTTACCTTCAGGCTTGAGCGAATCGCTACGCGCCTGATGGAAAAAATTGTAGAGAAAGTTAACCTGAACTACATCTCGGCTAAAACGCTTAACAGGATTTTTGAGGTGCTCGAATTCTTCAAGGATGGCCTCGAGCTGGATGGTATCTATAATCCGGGTTTTAACTCCAACCTCGAAATGTTCCGGTATTCGCTCACCTCCAGGAGCTTCTCGCTTAATCAGTACATCAATATATTTCAGTTTATTGCCGAAAATCTGAAAGTGACCATTGATAAATATTTTCTGCGCCCGTTTGAGTATCCGTTAAGGACAGTTATCCCGCAGCTATTTATGGATAGGACGGTCTATACCGAGAAAGAAGCCCTTCAGATGATCAACCGCAAGTCGGAGGAGTTTTACCGCGAAATGATCAATGCTGCCTTCCTTGTGCAGCCGCTCGACAACTTTATCTCGAAAATTCTGAACAGCCTGCAGGATATGAATGATACCCTGCCACCTGATCTGATTGGCGAAATCATGTCATACAACGCCGATCTGGTCATCAGCCCCATTGGTCAGGAAACTGTCGCCATGGATAACCAGGTATTTCTGGGATCGAAAGCATATTTCCTCAAAAAACTTAGCCTGGCAGGCCTGCCTGTGCCACAGGGGTTTGTGCTCACTACCGAGGTGTTTCGCCGACGCAAGGCCGTGAACAACCACCCCGAGCTGCGAAAAGAGATGGATGAATTGATCCTGTCGAACCTGCGACGGCTCGAAAAAGCCACCGGCAGAGTCTATGGCAGTCATAAAAATCCGTTGTTGCTGTCAGTGCGCTCAGGAACTACGATCAGTATGCCGGGCGCCATGGATACGTTTCTGAATGTGGGAATGAATGATAAGCTGGCCGAGGCTTTCAGCAAACAGGAGGGATGTGCGTGGGCTGCATGGGACTGCTACCGAAGATTTCTGCAAAGCTGGGGAATGGCCAACGGCATTCATCGCGATGTGTTCGACCAGATCATGAAGGATTTCAAAAACGAATACAACATTGAGCGAAAGTCTGACTTCACCGCAGGCGTGATGAAACAGATAGCCCTAGCTTATCGTAAAACAATCGCCGATCTGCGAGTGTATTTTGAACAGGATCTTTACAAACAATTGCGGTTTACTATCGAGTGTGTGCTGGATTCCTGGGATTCGGAAAGGGCGAAGGCATACAGAAATCACCTACAGGTGGCCAATGAATGGGGCACTGCCGTCATCATACAGCGAATGATCCTCGGAAATCTGAATTCCCATTCCGGAACGGGAGTCGTTTTTACTCAAAACCCCCTGCAGGAAAGGCCCGGTGTAAGCCTCTACGGCGATTTTTCGCTGCGGAGTCAGGGCGAGGATATTGTGGGCGGTCTGGTTACGCCTCTTCCGGTTGGCGAATCGCAGCGCATCCAACAAGGCCTGGCAGGCCCGTCGCTGCAGGCCCTTCTGCCCGATATCTACAAACGATTGCTCCAGATTGCTTCGGAAATGACAGAAGCGCGCGGGTATAATCCTCAGGAGATTGAGTTCACCTTTGAATCAGACAACCCCGACGACATCTTCATCCTGCAAACCCGTGATCAGGACATGCAGTTGCCGGCACGGATCAACGTATTTAAAACCCAGCCAAACATGATGACACTGCTTGGCAGGGGCATCGGAATAGGGGGCGGGGCCATGAACGGAATTGCCGCCATAGACATGGATGACCTTACGAGCCTTACAAAAAAATACCCGGGCGAGAAACTCATCCTGATTAGGCCCGACACGGTGCCCGACGATATTGCCATGATTTTTGAATGCCACGGGTTGCTGACAGCCAAAGGAGGGGCCACATCGCATGCAGCCGTCACTGCAGTGCGGCTGGGCAAAACCTGTGTGGTTAATGCCACGGCCCTGCAGGTTAACGATCTGGCAAAGGAATGTATCATCAACAACCATGTGTTGCGATCAGGCGATAGGATTGCCATTGATGGCCACCTGGGCAATATATTCCTCGGGCATTACCCCTATGAATCGGTAGAGCTCAAAACCATCATGTAGGCAGCCGCCGTATAAAGTCAAAAATCCTTACCTTTGCGCCTGCAACCGTATGGCACCAGCACCATTTAGCCACATGAACCACATTCGCAATTTCTGTATCATAGCCCATATCGACCATGGCAAAAGCACACTGGCCGACAGGCTGTTGCAGATAACCGGCACCATTCCGGAGCGTGACATGCAGGAGCAAACCCTCGACAGCATGGAACTGGAGCGCGAACGTGGAATTACCATAAAGAGCCATGCCATACAGATGGAGTACACCCACCAGGGTGTGACCTATATTCTCAACCTGATTGATACTCCCGGTCATGTTGATTTTAGCTATGAGGTTTCACGATCTATTGCCGCCTGCGAAGGCGCCCTGCTCATTGTGGATGCCACTCAGGGCATTCAGGCCCAGACCATCAGCAACCTCTACCAGGCGCTCGAACACAACCTTGAGATTATTCCGGTGATGAATAAGATGGACATGGAAAGTGCCATGCCCGACGAAGTGGAAGACCAGATCGTTGACCTGATAGGCTGCAGCCGCAGCGAAGTGATCAGGGCCAGTGCCCGCACCGGACTGGGCATCCAGGAAATTCTCGATGCCATCATTCACCGTATTCCTCCCCCCAAGGGCGATACGAATGCGCCGTTGCAGGCACTCGTTTTTGACTCGGTGTTTAATTCGTACCGTGGCATCATTGCCTATTTCCGCATTATGAACGGAACCATCAGGCAGCATGATATGGTAAAATTCATCTCCACCGGGCGCGAATACGACGCAGACGAGATAGGCATCCTTCGTATGGATCGCATACCCCGAAGCGAACTCAGCGCTGGCAATGTGGGCTATATCATTTCGGGCATCAAAATGTCATCCGAAGTAAAAGTCGGAGATACCATAACTACCGTTGAGAACGGAGCCTCAGAACCAATAGCCGGGTTTACAAATGTTAAACCCATGGTTTTTGCCGGTATTTACCCGGTGGATGCGGACGACTACGAAGAGTTGCGGTCGTCCATCGAGAAACTTCAGCTCAACGACGCGTCGCTGAGTTTTGAGCCCGAGTCCTCGGCCGCACTTGGATTTGGTTTCCGCTGTGGATTCCTTGGCCTGCTGCATATGGAAATCATACAGGAACGGCTCGACCGGGAGTTTGATATGGATGTGATCACCACGGTGCCAAACGTATCGTATAAGGTGACCACCACGCGCGGCGAACTGATCGAAGTGCATAACCCGAGCGGGTTACCGGTGGTTACCCTGATCGATCAGATCGATGAACCCTATATCCTGGCACAGATCATCTCAAAGAGCGAGTATGTCGGCAGCATCATGAAACTCTGCATCGATAAGCGCGGAACCCTGAAAAATCAGGTGTACCTGACCAGCGACCGGGTCGAGATCACTTTTGAGTTGCCCCTGGCTGAGATAGTGTTTGATTTCTACGACAAGCTGAAGAGTATTTCAAAAGGGTACGCTTCGTTCGATTATCATATAGCCGGCTACCGGAAGGCCGACCTGGTCAGGCTGGATATTTTACTTAATGGTGAAATGGTGGATGCCCTCTCCACTCTCATCCACCGCGACAATGCCTACAACTTCGGACGGCGCATGTGTGAGAAACTCAAAGAGCTGATTCCCAGGCAACAGTTTGAGATCGCCATACAGGCGGCCATCGGTGCCAAGGTCATCGCCCGCGAAACCGTTAAAGCAATGCGTAAGGACGTGACAGCCAAATGCTATGGTGGCGACATCACCCGTAAGCGCAAACTGCTCGAAAAGCAGAAAAAAGGCAAGAAACGCATGCGCCAGGTTGGCAATGTGGAGGTGCCGCAATCCGCTTTCCTCGCTGTGCTCAAACTTGACTAATCTATATCCATGCACATGATGTAATCAAGCGACATTATATGCCTGCTACCGAAATTTTTACCCCCACCTCCTACAAATTGCTTTCTGTGGCATCCGGCCGCATCTTCAGCGACAGCGGATGGCTGCTCGATGCCCCGGACGAAACAGAACCCACGCTTATCAGAGCGCTTTACCAGGATAAACAATTAGTGATACATAACGGCTACCCTGGCCTGTACAGGTTTGCCGGCTGGCTGCCCGTTCGCAGGCTGTTAGAAGGCTCCTCGGCACCAGTAACTTACAAAAGCAAGGGTCTGGCCGGGCATCTTGGGCTGACCAACCTCTATATTACATTCAGCGGCTGGTGGCCCGAACAGGGTGCTTTCATGAAGACATGCTCTTTCAAGGAGACAGAAGCCTACTCGGTGTGCGCACGGATGAGCAGCTCCAAGGACAAGATACTCGTAGTTGCATCGGCGGGAAATACCGCCCGCAGCTTTGCCAGGGTGTGCTCCGATAACCGGATCCCCCTGTTGTTGTGTATGCCCCAAGACAACATCGACAGCCTGTGGTTCGACACCCCCCTGCACGAGTGTGTAAAACTGGCGGTTACCGAGAGTGGGAGCGATTATTTTGACGCCATACATCTGTCAAATATCATCTGCAAGAGCACCAGTTTCAGGCCCGAAGGCGGGGCGCGTAACGTGGCACGACGTGATGGAATGGGAACCACGGTACTTTCGGCAGTGACGGCCATTGGGTCAATACCCGAATATTATTTCCAGGCCATCGGTAGCGGAACAGGCGCTATCGCTGCCTGGGAAGCCAACCTGAGATTGCTCGAAGACGGCCGGTTCGGGCAAAACAAAATGAGGTTGATGGTGTCGCAAAACGAACCCTTTGTGCCTATCAAAGAGGCCTGGGAGGCACAGTCAAGGCATATGCTTCCGCTGGATGAGCAGGAAGGACGCCGCCGCGCTTCGCTGATCGGGGCCAAGGTGCTTAGTAATCGCAAGCCGCCTTATCCGCCTGCCGGGGGATTGTATGACGCCCTTATCGATACCGGCGGCGAAGTATTGAGCGCCACCAATGAAGAAGGCCGGAGTGCAGCTGCACTGTTTAAGCAAACCGAAGGCATCGACATTCACCCGGCGGCCGCCATAGCCACCGCCACACTTGTAAAACAGGCGGAAAATAAAAAACTGCCAAGCAACGCCCTGATTATGCTAAATATTACCGGAGGCGGTGAGGAAAAGTTCAGGAAGGAAAAGCCAATGCATTTCCTTGCACCTCACCTTGTCATTAGCCTGCACACCGCAGCCGAAGCCGATATACAGGCTCTGGCAGAAGGATTGTTCGGAGAATAGCTGATCATGCCCCGCGATCGAAAGCGGGTGCCCCTGCAAAGCTGCCGAAGAGATCTTACCTAATAGGCTTCAGCTCGTAAGTGCGTGTGGCTTTATACTTCAGCGCCCACAGCCATAGAGGCCAGATAAATATGCCACCGATGATCGGACCTGCATCCGGCTCTTCGCTACGGGTGAGGTTGGTATTCAGTTTTTCATACCCCTCCTTTTCAAGGGTTACCGCAGTTGAGGAAAAAATTATTTTGGTATCCGTGTGCTGGTAGGGTGTTGTTCCCACAGATTCCCCGTTCAGGTACACCTTAGCACCGCTTGGCACAGAGTTGATCATGGTGGTGCTGGCACAGCTGCTCAGGAAAATGATAGCTGACATCAGCACAGCCGCGGCTTTCAGAGAGTAATGAAGGTTTTTCATCGTAAAAGGAATTTTAGGTTGGAGGTATAAATCGATTTCTTTACAAAGATACATTCGTTATCAGGCAAAGTCAATGCCTCAATGGTAGCTATCTGGAAATAACTGACGGTTTTAGCTGATAGCCAGCAATGATGTTATCTTTGTCCGGCACTACACATCTGTAAGGAGTATATTTCATGCTGGCACGCCTCAAGCTTTTTCTGATTACCCTGGGTCTGATATCCATTGCGGTCATGGCTGTCAATATTGCCTGGATAAGCCACGGAAGCCATGCAAGGGATGAATACGATAAGCTCCGGGCCAACCCTTATTACATGTTGGTTGAAAAATCCTTTCACAAAGTGCGCTTTGAGACCCTCCCCATGCTGGAAGCCTGTCTGAAAGGGTCTTCGTATTTCAAAAAATACTATTTAAAGCGCCCTGCTACCGATGCCGCAACGCTGGAGCATTTTACATGCCAGGCAGATGATACCGGGGATGAAATGGAGCTAGTAGGCGATGCCCGATCTGTCATTCTGGGCCTGGTGGGCGACATCATGTGGGTGGGCAGTGTGCGGGAAGACTTCGTCGATCAGCAGGTGCTGGAGTATCTTGGCGGATTTGATGTGTTGATCGGGAATCTGGAAACCCCCGTTGCAAAAGATTTTCCGGTACCAACCGTTCTTCCCGATTACCTGACCTACAATTCTCCGCCCCAGTTGCTCCAGGCTTTCAGGCACCCGGGAAATGGAAAAAACATGTTCACCGCAGTTTCGCTGGCAAACAACCACGCGCTCGACCAGGGTGTTGACGGGTTGCGGCAAACCATGCAATGGCTCAGGGAGCAGGGAATTGCCTATTCCGGGGCGTCTTTTGTCGATGCACCCGAACCGGAATACCTTACCATCTGTAAAAATGACCTGAAAATCGGCCTCTATGCCGCCACCTACGGGCTTAACTTCACCCCCGACCTCAGGGCAGCAGATGTGCGTATTCACTGCCTGAGCTCACTTGCCACAGGAGCCTTATCGGCGACTGACCATGAAAAGATTGCTACTGTGCTAGCGCAGATGAAACAAGACGGGGTGGATTTCAAAATTCTTTTCATGCACTGGGGATTTGAGTTTGAGTTTTACCCGGACAGTCTGATACGCCAGGCCGCCTATGCCATGGTGTGCGCCGGCGCCGACCTGGTTGTAGGTTGCCACCCGCACGTGGTGCAGCCCTACGAGGTTGTTTACGTTAATGGATATCCCGGCGCCGATAACGGATGCAGGGTAGAGGTGGAGGATCTCTGCGGGGTGCCCCGTAAGGCGCTGGTTCTCTATTCGCTCGGAAACTTTGTTTCACGGATGTTTACTGACGACTGCCGCACAGGCGCCATTGCGTCACTTACCATTGCGGCATCCGGAGATAAGGGCATGGCAGGATGGAAGTTCAACGGGCTTGAGCATGTGTACAACAAAGTCCCTTTGCTGCCGGGCAAGGGGCATCGTCTTATGATGTATGACGACTATTCGAAACAGGTTCTATCGGGAAAAGGGTTGAAAAAACAGAATACAGAAAACAAATTAGTGAGCTTAACATGGGAGGATAACCCATACTGACAGGAAATTGTCCATTTGCAAACAGCGCAAATTCGCATAAGTTACAGTAAATCATTTTCGTCAGGATGAGCTGCCCGGGCCGGTTTTATCGAAATAAACTATAAACGTTTACACAGAGTCCGGAATCGTCGATTAGCACGTTGCCCTGCAACCTATTGAGCCGCCCCTGCAGCGAACACCGGGATGGTAAGAAAGGCACTCCCCGCCAGCTAAAGATTGTAGGGGGTGTCTATTCGATGAGTTTTTGCCCTTCTGTCTTTCGTGTTGATAGTCTGCCTGTTATGCGACCTGCTTCCGAAAGCTTTCGGGATGCGTGACTGTGAAGCGGTGGCATTTCTGGCTTTTTAGCTGTTCTCAATGATTTTAATTTCTTCTTCGGTCAGGTCGTAAAGTTGGTAAACCAATTGGTCTATTTGGTTTTCTTCTTCTCTTGTGTATATCCCTTGCTGTTTCAACTTTGTAATTTCTTTAGCCAACTTGCCTATTGCTTTGAGATTATTGCTTTTCGGAATAGGCAGCTTTTTAAATTCTTCAAGCCTGATTTTTGGGAACAATTCGTCAAATTCATTTTTCTCATACTTAAATAGCCACACAAGCATTTTTGAACATAAAACACCTAAAATGTAATAAACATCAATTTCTTCGTCTTTAGGAAGTGCAATGTATAGACTGCGGTCTATTATAAAATCTTCTTCAATTACAGCGCAAACAAATCGTTCCCCGATAATTTCACGAAAAACTATCCTTATACCTTTGAAAAATTTCGGTTCTCTCGGCGCGGCTAACCAACTTCCGTAACTAATGAAATGTTTTTTGTCCCATTTATAGTGGAATGTTGAAACGTGTTTGCCTTTAAGTTCGGGAACAAATGTGTCGTCTTTTTGTGTTGAAGAATGGTAGGCTCTAGTTGAAATAACATCTTCAGTTTGTCCTCTATATTTATCGTATGGATTTACTCCTCTCGTAATTTCAAATTTATCCGCAAGAATATCGCTATTGCTTCTGATTTTTTTCAGAATTAATAAAACTGATTCATCAACTTCAACGTCAAATACTAAATTGTCATTTTCTAAAAATCTGTTTTGATGAATTGAATTTTTTGTAAAAGAGTTTTTTAATGAATTGAAATCAAAAATTTCAAGTGAATTGTTTTCGTTTTTAGCTTTAAATGCAATAAAAATGAGCGTATCAACCGAAGCTTCGTCAAATGCTTTTGCGATATGTGGATTTAATGCTTTGATTGTAAATTTATCAAGAATAAATTTTCTTGTTTTTGACATCCTTAAATTTTTCAACCAAGAATTTGGTGTGATAAGAGAAATAATTCCTTTTGATTTGAGTATTCCATATGACAACTCAATGAAAAAAGTATAAAGGTCTAATTGATATTCCGCAGTTGAGAAGGTAGCGTTGAAAAAACTTTGATACTCTCTAAATGCAGAGCCTGTCAAATACGGCGGATTTCCAATAACCACATCGAAGCCCACAAAATCGCCATCATCATTCAGCACTTCGGGAAATTCAAAACGCCATTCAAAAGCATTTTCAAAAATCTTGTTGTTATTGATTTCTTCAATTTCGGCCTCCAGTTTTTTGGTTTCTTCGGTCAGTTGCGTTACTTTTATGTTCCAATCGGCTTTTTCCTTTTTGCTCATTTCAAAAAGTTTATACTGAGTAGCTCGTGTGAGTAGCTCTCCTTTGAGGCTATACAGCTTTTTTGCCTTCGGATCACTTTTAGCAATTTCACTTCTGAAATCCGATTTGATGTCGGCAATCAGCCGTTCCATTTCTCTTTTCTGTTCCTTGCTTTCAGCATTGCGGTATGTGTCAACAGCAATTCGGTAGCTGTCAATGGTCCACTTACTTTTTTTCAAGGCTTGTTTCAGGTCAGCATCAATGGCAAAACGGCTCACCAAAGAGTTTCCGCATTTGATGTTGATGTCAATATTCGGTAGCGTTTGCAACTCATTAAGCTCCCCTCCTATTAAGGAGGGGTGGCTTGAAAAGCCGGGGTTGTATAGTTCCCCTCCTTTGTAAGGAGGGGTGTCAGCCACAGGCTGACGGGGTGGTTGTTTGCCAAAATACTTCTTTACTTCCTCAAGCAGCCCGTCAGGATTATCCCACACCCATTTGTTCTCAAATCTTAATACACGAATGCCACACGCCTCCAGAAACAAATCTCTTTCGCGGTCATACTCTGCCTGAGTATCCTCAAAATGCCCTTGTCCGTCTAATTCGATTGCAAGTCGTTCCTCAGGACAATAAAAATCTAAAATATAATTAGCCACACTATGTTGCCTTCTAAATTTTCTTCCTTCCATTTGCCTCCCTTTCAACATTGTCCAAAGTTTAGCTTCTGCCGGAGTCAGATTCTTGCGGAGATTTTTACGGAAGGTTTTTAAATATGGCAGGTTATTTAATAGTTCTTGACCCCTCCGTCCTTCGGACACCTCCCCTATATTAGGGGAGGAGCTTTGAATGTAGTAAGCGTTTTTTAAAAGCTCAATCCACAAACGCAAACGGCAAATTTTAACAGAGTTGGAATTGATGTCCACACCGAAAAGGCAGTTTTCAATAATGGTTTGCTTTTCGTGGAACAGTGTTTCCTGTATGCGTTGGCTTTCCTTGTTGGTAGGGTTGTATTCAAAAAGTTCTCCTTCTTCGTCTGTTACAATCAATTCATCATTTACCACTTCCACCTGATATTCTTTCAGGCGTTTTCCGTCACGGTCTTGCAGAATTTTCAAGTCGTTTTTAACGGCAATCATTTCATTGAGTGCCGAAACCAAAAAGTGTCCGGAGCCAACGGCAGGGTCGCAAATTTTGATGCTGTTTACAATTTTGTTGGCTTCTTTTCGGTCTTCAATTTTGTCGTAAAGTTCTTCAAGCGTTGTGCAGTTCCATTTTTTGGTTTCGTTGAATTTCTGCACCACCGCTTTGCGAATGGTTTCACGGCACATATACATTGTGATGAAACCCGGAGTGAAAAACGAACCGTCTTTATAGCCGTTTATTTTCTCGAAAATCAATCCAAGAACCGAAGCATTGATAAGCGTTTTGTTGTCCTCCTGAATTTCTTCTCCGCCTTCTGCCCCAAAGTCGTAAGCATCCAAAAACTCAAGCAGGTATTGAAGCGTTGAAAGGTTGCCTGTCCGTTTTTTTCCTTGCTGGTCTTTCAGCACGGTTTGCGAAAAAATCGGAATAGTTTTATCGTCTTTCAGATTACTGATAAACAAAGTAACCTGCTCAATGTCGGTCGGCTCGAAAAGAGAAGAATTGAGGTAAGGCACTTTCTCAAAAATCATTTTTACATCTTCGTTTCGCTCGTCATACTTACGAGCCAACACCTGAAAAAACAAGCTGTTCAGGTCGTCATAGTTTTTGATTTTGTCAAGATTGAGAAACGAAAACGATTTGTCGCCTTTGTGATAGGTGATGAGTTGGGCTTCCAACAACTTCAAAAACAAAATACGGTTTATCCAAGTGATTGAAAGTTCAAGAGCAACATTAAAAAGTCTTTCTTGCTGTGTGTTTCCGATCCCGATAGCTATCGGGAGGTTTGGCTTTTCAAGTCGGCTAAGTTTATCTAAGCTGTCAAGTTGAATAATAGCATCTTCAAGGATTGTTCCTGTGTTTCGTTCGCCTGTTTTGTTTCGTTCAATCAGTTTTTTGCTTCCTTCTTTGGTTTCGGTCAAGCCGATGATGTGCAACAACTCGCTGTAAAATCTTTTGTCAAGGCTGTTGCTGTCGTTGGTGAACGGAAGTTTTAGAAGATGCTCTGGCGATAAAAGTTTGAACAAGGCAATAAGCGAATTATCGTCTGCTTTGTCGTTATTTCGTATGGTTTTTTGAAAGTCCTGAATGTTGAAGTAAGTAAATTCAATCCCACCCCCAGCCCCTCCTTCAGGGAGGGGAGTTAATAATTGGTCAATAAATGGCTCGACAACTTGTTTGTAGAAAAAGTCCGTTTTGGTGTCTGCCAAACGACCTGCTTCAAAGTCGTTGAATTGCTTTACAAGGTTTTTGTTTTGTGCAAAAAGTCTGTCGAATAGGGTAGCGTCAAAAATGAACCACTCGTTTATGTTGGTCGCCACCAAATGTTTTACTTCAAGATTTTTGTGTGTAATTCTCTCACGTAGGTAATACAAAACCAATTCCTGAAATGCTTTTGCATTCAGTTTTTTGGTAGTAATCATTTCTGCTTTGTTGGTCGGTTTTTTCGCTTCGATAATTACTCCAACTGTCGAGTTTGCATTTTGTCCGTTATGAATAACAAGGTCGTTTCGACCTTTGGTATTTATAAAGTGATTTTGCTTGTAATAAGTGTCTTTAAGAAAGTCGGAAACCAAATTTTTATGAAACTCTTCGCTTTCCGTGTCATTTGTCCTTTCGAGTAAAGTAATGAGATTAGTCTTGAAACCTTCAATTTCAGTCCTGTTCGGTTTTACTTTTAAAAAGGCTTTGTTTAGTGCCTTCCGAGGTTTCAATTCTTTTAAAATCATGTACAAGTTATGTTTTCTATTTCAGTCGGTTAAGATAAGTTTTTCAGTCGGATCGTGTCAGAGTCCCGATAAAAATCGGGAGTAAAAAAATGGCCCGGCAGACTCAACTCAAAAATATACCACCGAGGGCTTTGGGGAAATGTGGCTGTTGAGCGTCGGCAATTGTCTAAGCTGGTTCATTTAAAAAACTTTCTTCATGGGCAGATTCAACTTACAAATGCCACATTATAAGTAACAAATTTAAAGAATAAACATTTGAGTGCACTTAACACCAACAAGATCCCGGTCAGGTGCAGCGTGAGGTTGTCAAAGGGGTTACCTATAAAAAAAGGCTGCCCTGGTGAGGCAGCCTTATGGCGGTGGAACTGGAGGGAGTCGAACCCTCGTCCAAACAAGCAGCAATACTGCTTTCTACATGCTTAGCCTTTGTTATCTTGTCGGGATGTAGACTGGTCAAAGGCAAACCCACCACATCCTTAGCTCCTGATTTTTCAGAAAGGCGGCAGAGCAGAACCTTTCCAATCCCGGTTTTTTCGATGCTTCGTACGCAACACCACCAGGCAAAGTTTTGCGGGAAGCAGAAAGCGCCTAATCAGGCTTGATTAAGCAGCTAACGAGTAATTGTAATTGTTGCCATTTATCTGGCATATGCATTGGGATTAACGGGCCAAAACACAACGCCCGGCATGCTTACAATACCACTTCCTTGCTGTCAAAACCGGTCAGTCCCATATGATATCTGCCCTGCAAAGATACAAAAAGTGTGCCCGTTCTATGCAAAATATGCCTATTTTTGATGAATGCCCAATTCGCATCTAAGATTTCATCCCCATGGATAAAGCGCAAAAATTACTGGCTCAGAAATATTACCTCGAAGACACGCCTTTTGTCAACCTGATGAAAAAGCGTATCTATCACATACTTCTCATAGCCAGTGAGTACGACACCTTTATACTCGAAGGCGACGGCAGGGTGGATGAACAGATTTTTATGGAATATGTGTCGCTGAGCTTGCGCTACCCGCCCCAGTTTTTTGTGGTTAACAATCCCGAAGCGGCATTCCGTACCCTGGCCGAAGAAAACATCGACCTCATCATTACCATGCTCAGCGATGAAGGCATCGACACGTTTGACCTGGCAAAAAAAGTGAAGAAATTCAGGCCGAATATTCCCATCGTCGTCCTTACTGCTTTTTCGCGCGAGGTCACCCTCAAGGTAAGCCGCGAGGATACCAGTGTGATTGATTACATCTTCTGCTGGCTCGGTAATTCGGACATCCTGCTTGCCATCGTCAAGCTGATAGAGGATAAGATGAATATGGAGCATGATATGAAGGAGGTGGGTGTGCAGGCCGTACTGCTTGTGGAGGACAGCATACGTTTCTATTCGGCCTATCTGCCGCATATTTTTAAAATCATCTTCAAGCAGAGCAAAATATTCATGACCGAAGGCCTTAACGAACACCAGATGATGCTACGGATGCGCGGGAGGCCAAAAGTGTTGCTCGCCACCACATACGAGGAGGCGGTGGAGCTGTTCGATAAGTATCAGCATAACCTTCTGGGTGTGATCACCGATATGAAATACAACCGGAATGGCGTAGTTGATCCGGAAGCAGGGCTGAGGCTGGTGCAAAAAGTCAAAGCCCAAGACGAGTTTATGCCGATACTTTTGCAATCATCCGACCTGGAAGCGAGAGAGGCGGCAAAACAACTGAGGGTAAGCTTTATCCACAAGCACTCCAAAACCCTTTCGCTTGAGCTGAAGCGTTTCCTGATTGAATATCTTTCGTTCGGTCCGTTTGTTTTCAAGGATCCTTTAACCCAGCTCGAAGTGGCGCGGGCAGATGACCTCAAAGCACTTCAGCAAAGAATTTTTGACATCCCCGACAGTTCGCTTGAATATCACGTCGATCGAAACCATTTCTCGAAATGGCTTCGGGCCAGGGCGCTCTTTTCGCTTGCCGACCTTTTCCGTGAGCTTCGCCCCGAAGATTTCAATGATCTGGACGACCTCCGCCGCTTCATGTTTGATGCCATTGCCATTTACAGGCTAAATAAATCGAGAGGCATCATCGCCAAATTCAACCGCGACAGTTTTGATGAATACCTCAACTTCACCCGCATAGGCGACGGCTCGATCGGGGGTAAGGCACGCGGTCTGGCTTTTCTCGATAACCTGATCAAACAGAACCACGCGTTTGAGAAATATTCCGACGTTCAGATCACCATCCCCCGTACCGTGGTGCTTTGTACCGATATTTTCGATGAGTTTATGGAAGACAACCGGTTGCACCAGGTGGCTCTGAGTGATTTGCCCGATGAGGAGATCCTTCGGCATTTTGTCAACGCGCGCCTCCCTTTCCGCATACACGAAGATTTGTATACCTTCATCACGGTGGTTAAAAGTCCCATCGCCATACGCTCGTCAAGCCTGCTCGAAGACTCGTATTATCAGCCATTTGCGGGTATTTACAGCACCTATATGGTACCCTACGTAGCCAATGAAGAGCGGTTGATGATAGAAATGCTGACAGGTGCCATCAAGAGTGTGTATGCCTCGGCGTATTATAAGGACAGCAAGGCCTACATGTCGGCTACGCTGAATGTGATGGAAGAAGAAAAAATGGCCATTGTGCTGCAGGAGGTGTGCGGATCGCAACACGGCGATCTGTATTATCCCACCATTTCGGGGGTGGCACGATCCATTAACTTTTACCCGATACCCCCCGAAAAGCCGATGGATGGCATCGCCAATATAGCCTATGGATTAGGTAAGTACATCGTGGATGGAGGGCTCACCTTGCGCTTTTCGCCGCGGTACCCGAAAAAGATCCTGCAGACCAGCACTCCGGAACTGGCCCTGAGAGAAACGCAGCGCACGTTTCATGCCCTGGATCTTCAGGCCGAAAGTTTTTATCCCTGCATCGACGACGGGGTAAATATCAAGAAGCTGCGTTTGTCTGAAGCCGAGAAACATCCCGCGCTGAGGTTCGTAGCCAGCACCTTCGACCCGCACTCCAACCAGCTGCGCGACGGCATGTTTGACGAGGGCAGACGGATTGTCACCTTCAGCGCCATACTGACGCATAATGTGTTTCCGTTGGCTGATATTATCTTGGAAGCGCTTGCGATGGGGCACCGGGCTATGAATAAACCTGTGGAAATAGAATTTGCTGTAAACCTTGACACCCAGGGGAACCCAAAAGTATTCAACCTCCTCCAGATAAGGCCCATCGTACAAAGCAAGGAGATGGTGGAAACCAACCTTGAGGCTGTCGACCTGTCGTCGGTACTGCTGTATTCGACCACGGCTATGGGCAACGGTACCATCGGCAACCTGACTGATGTGGTGTATGTAAAACCCGAATCGTTCAACGCAGCAAAGAATAGCGAGATTGCCGAAGACCTAGCCAGGTTGAACGAACAGATGATTGCGGAAAAAAGATTTTATATACTCGTTGGCCCTGGCCGCTGGGGATCAAGCGATCCATGGCTGGGCATACCCGTGAAATGGCCCCAGATTTCCAACGCACGTGTCATGGTTGAATCCGGCTTGGAGAACTACAGGATAGATCCCAGCCAGGGCACCCACTTCTTCCACAACCTGACCTCATTCAGGGTGGGGTATTTTACCATTAATCCCTACATCAACGAAGGGGTGTATGATGTGGAGTACTTGTCGAAGCAACCGGCGCTATACGAAGACGAATATCTTCGTCACGTAAGGTTTGACAAACCGCTTCCGGTGCTTATTGACGGCAAGAAGAACATCGGGGTGGTATTCAAGCCCGAAGCATGATCAAAAATTGTCCTGCAGCAGTTGCGTCTTGATTGATGAACCAGGCTCTTTGTTTACCGCTGCATGATGTCGTATTGCCTGCCGCTCAGGCCCTGATACTGGCTGTGTAATGCAACTGTAAGGCAGGAATGGGCAGGTATGACGCAGACCAGGTCGCCGGGCGAAAGCAGCTTTATGTACTTTTCTTCCATCCGGGCTACTCCGTGTTCCTGCGACAGCGAGATCAGCTCATTACCTTCCGGCAGAGCCTTCCAGTGATCGTCATCAAGTAAGGCCAGGCGTCCAAACACTTTCACGCCGCGTGAATTGACAGCAAAATCTTTACTCAGGTGAATAGCCCCGCCACAGATCACCAGCTCGTTGCGTGAAGCGTATTTCGCCACCACGGGGCAGGCCACTGCCACGGCAACATCTTCCAGTGCGCAGCTTCCGATATAGTGCTGCGTAAGGTCGTAAAACACAAAATTTCCGGGCCGGATTTCATCGGTGCAGCCAAACTCATTGGCCAGGCTGCACGAGGGGGTGTCGCCTGTGGAAATGATTGGGTTTTCTGATGAAAAATAGTTTTTCAGTTCGGCCATCAGGGCTGTGGATTGGGTATGAATCTGCAGGATTGCCTGTTCGCCCCGCGCCTCATAGGTTTGACCGGCATGTGTCAGGAAGCCACGAAATTCCAGATTCGGGGATTTTTTGATTTCGCTAATCAGACCTTGAAGATGGGCTTTGTTGGCGGGGGGCGCTCCCGAGCGCCCCCCGCCCGTATCAATCTCTATGAATACTCCAGCCTGGTGATGCAGCCCCTGGCTGAGCCGTTTTACCACCTCTGCAGAATCGACCAGTACATTTAGGCGTACTTTCCCGGCCAGTTGGTTTATTCCGGGCAGCTCGCGAAGATTCACCGGAAAAGCTATCGTAATATTGCTCCAGCTCGCCGCAGCAAAATATTGTGCCATCGGTACCGATGACACCGTGACGGAGTCCACGCCAAAGTCCTGAAAAAAACGACCAATATCCCGGCTCTGGTGGGTCTTGAAGTGGGGCCGGAGTAGCACGCCATTCTCCCTGGCCTTGTGAGCCATGCGCCTTATGTTTGTGATGCATTTGGCCTCATCCAGTAGCAGGGTGGGCCGCGCGATGTATTCCATAGGTGCTGAAAATTTGCATTGGGCAGTAGTGCGTCATCTTTCGATTGAGGAGTGCAGCGTGGGATTCGTTTGTGTCCCGGTACCTATTGCCATGCAGAAATCCGGGTCGGATGAAATTGCGATAAGGCTGTTCTAGACTGCTGCGGGTCTTCCCGGCTGGCCAATAACTTTGCTTCGCTCAATGGATTGAAGGGCGAGATAGTTGTCGCCAAACTTCTTCAAGTTATTCATTTCCACGTCGTACTGGTCGAAATGCCGCTCTTCGTCGGCCACTAGTGTTTCAAAGAGTTTTTTGGACATCGAGTCGGCATTTTGGGCGCATTCGTTGGCCCATTCGTTGTAGTCGTTGGCGCTGCCTGTTTCCATTTTTGCCGCCAGTTCAAGCATCTGCCTGACGTCAGTAATCTTTGTCACGTTATGACTGGCCACCATCTCCACCTCGCCTTTGAGAAACAGAACCCGTTCGGCCAGAAGCTCGATATGCATCATCTCCTCGATAGCGGTTTTTTTGAACAAACCGGCAAGGAGATCAAAGCCCATGTCATTGCAGTGGAAGTGGAAATACATATACTGGTGAACCGCTGACAGCTCATCGGCCACAGCCCGGTTGAGCAAATCGATGCTTTTTTCTTTGCTTTTCATACGCTGGCATTTAAGGTGATATATTTTGTTTGGCTAAATTACACATTCGAACAAAAATCGCCCCGAAATCCCCGGTAAATGTGCCTATATTTTTCTTACCACCATGATGCCATCCTCAAAAGGCAGTAGCAGGTTTTCGACCCTTGAATCATTCTGCACCAGGTCATTAAACTGCCGGAGCGATGCGGTGTCTTTGTCGGCTTTTAAATCAGAATCTGCCACCTTGCCATACCAGAGTGTATTATCCGCAAGCAAGAACCCACCTGTTTTTAGTTTTGGAATTAACAGCTCGTAAAGGGTGCTATAGATTTCTTTTCCGGTGTCGAGGTAAATAAGGTCAAATGTGTCATCAAGCGAGGGGACTATGTCGCGCGCATCGCCTGTGTGCTGCACAATGGATTCGCTTAAGCCTGCTTTGGCAAAATACCGTGCGGCAATTTCGGTAAGTTCGAGGTTTATTTCAACCGTATGCAGCCGTCCGCCTCTACGCAACCCCTGGGCGAGACAGATGGCAGAATACCCAGTGAATGTGCCCAGCTCGAGGACAGTATTGGGCTTTACCATGTGGCTCACCATGCGTAAAAAAGCTCCCTGCAGTGGGCTGGCCATCATCTGGGGGGCGTAAACGTGTACCCAGGTTTCGCGGGCAAGCCCGGCCAAAACATCCATCCCGGGCGACGTATGCGCCAGCACATACTGTTGAACCTGCTCATCCATGGCGCCTCCGGGTTTATTTCTTAAGTATTTCGGGATACCCGTCGCGGGTAAAGACCCAGAACAAAGGCATATACCCCCTCAGATTGCCTTCCTGGTCAAAGCTCTGCATCATAGGGCAGTACCCGATCACATTTTTTTGGATCTCCAGGGTCTTTTTATTCTGAAGCCATTCTTCGAGAAACCTCATACGCGTGATTTCCTGCCTGCTCAGTGTTTTTTGAACCACCGAGTCATACGCCTCGTAAGGCGGATATTTCTGAAATAAGGAGATGGTGTCGGTGCGGTGAAAGATCTTACTGACTGCCTCAGGGGTGATCAAGGAAAAGGAAAAGGCATCATAGGCCTTTATTTTTCCATTGGCAGCACCTTCAATAAGGGTATTGATGAATATCTCCCGGTCGCGGCCTTCGATATTCTGCACCCACCAGTCCAACGTAACATCAGGGCTTTTGATGATTACGTCGTATTGAATCCGGTCGGTAATGATCCATTTATCGTTGCCGGGCCGGCTGCACGACACAATGCCAGTCAGGAAAACGAGAAACAAATATTTAACAGTAAGGTTCATACATGCTATATTGATTTGTTATCCAACAACCACAAACTGCTGCAAATGTATATAAACGGCGCATTTTATATTTTTGTCTTCTGAAATCCGGGTTTGGAAAAGTTTTTAATATGCCGCATCCTGTATTTTATCAATGGTACCCGCGCGAAGTTAGCATTGGCGGTACGGAGCTGGGAGGCTCTCACCCGGTCAGGTTGCAGAGCATGACCAATACCAACACCCTCGATACACGGGCCACTGTAGAGCAGTGTATCCGGCTTGCCAATGCCGGGGCCGACTATATCCGCCTGGCCACGCCCTCGCCCCGCGAAGCTGAACATCTGGCCGTCATCAAAAAGGAAATGGTCAGGGCAGGATACCATATTCCGTTAATTGCCGATGTGCATTTTAATCCGACGGTGGCCGAAATTGCCGCCCGTCTGGTCGAAAAAGTCAGAATCAACCCGGGAAATTATGCCGACAATCCGCGCAATACGTCGCACAGCAAGTCAAAATCCGGCGATAAAAGCGAAGTTGAAAGAATATCAGAGAAGCTTTTGCCCCTGCTGGATATTTGCAAGCAGTATGGCACGGTGATCCGTATCGGAACCAACCATGGCTCGCTCTCGCAGCGTATCATGGATCAATACGGCGACAGCCCGCTCGGAATGGCCGAGTCGGCTATGGAGTTTGTCAGGATCTGTCATGGATACGGGTTTCATAACCTTGTGCTGTCCATGAAGTCGAGCAATGTGCGGGTGATGGTAGCAGCCACCCGGATTTTAGCCGCAAAGATGATAGAAGAAAATATGCAGTACCCGCTGCATCTTGGCGTCACCGAAGCAGGAAACGGACTGGACGGTCGCGTCAAATCTGCTGTGGGCATCGGTACCCTGCTTGCCGACGGCCTTGGCGACACCATACGCGTGTCACTCACTGAACCCCCCGAAAATGAAATTCCGGTTGCTAGGATGATCAGTGAGTTTTATCCAAAACAAATTGCAAACAGGATTTTTTCAGGCCAATCCCCCACAGCACCGGCTGATTATGCTCTGTTTGGCTACCAGCGACGTAGATCGACCGATGTTGGAGTATTTGGCGGCAGCAACCCACCGACAGTAGCCATTTCAGATGAAGGTTTTTGGCTGATGTCAGAAAAAATGGAACGTGAAGGGTGGCTTAGCGAATTCTCTGATGACAGGCTCACAGGCGACGGATTGGCTCACGAGAAGAGTCTGAAACTTTTTGATATAGCAGGCGACGCTGACATCAGCAATTTCCTGCAAACTGCTGAGCAAAAGAGCCCCGGTATGCTTGTACCGGTGCTACGGCTCAAAGATCAACGTTCGCTTGACCATGCAAAAAGGCTGATCGGAGTCATGGAATTGTCGGGTTTGGCTAACCCCCTGTTGTCCTTTGTGGGGCTGAACATGAGTGATGGAGGGGAGTTTGCCATCACAGCAGCTTTGCTTCACGGCCCGTTGCTGGTGGACGGATACACGGATGGCATCGTGCTTGAAAACAAACATATGCCTGAAACCCTGGTGGCAGAGGTGGGCTATACTATATTGCAGGCAACCCGGTCGAGAATAGTCAGAACGGAGTATATCGCCTGCCCGGGCTGCGGAAGAACCAAGTATGATCTGGAAGGGGCGCTGGAGAAAGTCAAAAAAGCCACCTCTCACCTCAAAGGATTAAAAATTGCAGTAATGGGCTGCATTGTAAACGGGCCCGGCGAGATGGCAGATGCCGATTACGGGTACGTAGGGCAGGGCAACGGAAAAGTGACTCTTTATGCGGGAAAGGTAGCGGTTCGCAGAGGAATCAGCGAGGCAGAAGCCGTGGATGAACTTATTCGGTTGTTGAAGGAGCAGGGTCGTTGGCAAAATCCGTAGCCTTCATGTCTTTGCCGGCAATTACCCGCAAGGATTTTGGGAACAGCCCGAATCTGAACGGAGAATGCCCCAGCGATTCACCATCGGCCTCCATGTAGATGGGCGGGTGTGATTCAATCTGAATCGTTTTACCTCTGAAAGTACGTACCTGCGGCAGGTTGAGAAAGGAACCGTCGTAGAGCTTCCGGACATTTCGCACCACACTGAACCGGCTAAGCTGAGTGATCACAGTCATATCGAGGTTGCCGTCGTCGGGAATCGCTTTGGGCAGCTGCATCATTCCACCCCCGTTGAAGTTGCAGATACCCACCACCATAGTGAAGACCCTTGCTTTCAACGCTTCGTGATCGTCAACAAAAACGGTGGTATTGGATTCCTTAAAACCAAACAGACTGGTAAAAATATTGATGAAATAGGAGAATGGGTTTGATTTGCCGGCGTCTTTCTGCCGGTTTGTTTTCTCAGCCACCATGGCATCATAGCCCATTCCGGCCATATTGGCAAAATATCGGCCCTTTTCTTCACCTTCCTGCATGAACCTGACGTATCCTATGTCCTGTAAAAAAGTTTTTCCCTCGGTAATCACCCGGATAGCCTGTTCGTAATCGTGCGGAAGGCCGAAGGTGCGGCCCCAGTCGTTGCCTGTCCCAACGGGTATCATGCCGACAGTGATGCTGTTGGTCGGGAATTTTTTTTGTGTAAAGATTCCGTTCACTACTTCGTTCAGCGTGCCATCGCCGCCCACCACAATGATGTTTTTATACCCCATCTCAACATAGCGGCGCGCCATACGGATGGCATGAATGCGGTGTTGAGTGAAAACGCACTGGTACTTAATGTTGTATTTCGTGAGCAGGCGACTGATTTCAGGCCAGTCTTTTTCTCCCTTACGCCTGCCGGCATTGGGATTGACGATTATAAACCACTCGGTATTTTTCTTGTCGCTGGCCATTTGGAAGGGTTAGATACACCTGGTGTACATGGGTGGTTGCAGAGTTGTGTTCAGGGCAAATGTCGGCGATTGACTCACAAGGCCAAAAATACATTTTTTATTGATACAGATGCATAGCGGTCGAATTGGCTTTTTTCAGCATATGGGCGATTGGAAAGCCTCTGCACAATTGTTCTTCTTTTTCTGCACACATGCCTCCAGCAAATACTCTGCCACCCGGGCTGGATCAATCTCATCCATACATAGACATTTGGATCCTTCGCGACAGCGATTGCAATTTTTTTCAGCGCTGAAAGTGGTGGCCCGTGGCCCGATAGGTCGCCAGCGGCCAGGGTGCATAGGTTTGATGGGAGGATAAAGACCGACAGCCACTTTGCCAAGCGCGGCGCCCAAATGCAGAGGGCCGGTACTACTAGCCACAATACCATCACTGGCCTGTATGAGTGCCAGGAGGTCCACCAGGTTCAATTTTCCTGTGAGATCTGCAGCGTTGACAGGAAGGTGCGTAAGCAAGGTCGAAATTTGTTCCCCGTCCTCTTTTGTGCCGGTAATAAAGAAGCTGAAATCCTCTGCGGGCAGCAGATGCATCAGGGCAAGGTACTTTTCCTGGTCCCATTCGCGGCTGCTCCCCTTTGATTTGGGATGTAAAATCAGGCTAAACCTAACCGGGTTCAGTAGTTGTTTTATCCGGGCAGGAAGCGGCTGTACATGGCTCAGGCCGGTGTATTGAAACAATTCCTCATCGGTCGGATACATCACACCGGTCAATGGTTCAAGCAGGCAGAAGTTAAGTACAGCTTCGTGTTTTTCAGATCTACGCCTCGAAAAAGAAGGAAGGTGATTGCAATACATCCAGTGATACCACCGATGCGATGTGCCTATGCGAAACGGGATTCCTGCTTTCTTACACAGCCGGGCGATCTCTTTGTCCGGAAACACATGAACCACGCAGTCGGCTTTCAGCATCACAAAACGATCAACTTTCGAAGCTTCGTCCAGGGCTATGAATTCATCGCGGTTTATAAATTCATCCACGTATTTGCATGCCTTTATAACAGGCTCGGTATAGCTTCTGCCCAGAAAAATGATCCGGGTGCCTGGAAATCTTGTTTTCAGATATCCGGCCAGGGGCAGCGTCAGCACTACATCGCCAATAGAATCCGTACGACTGATCAGGATATTGCCTTCAGTCAGGAATCCCGGTGTTTTTTTTGTTCCCAAAGCTGTCTGGTTTTTGCGTATTTCAAGAAAGAAGCATGCGCTGAAATCCGGCAGATCACAAACCCGTAATACCCATCCCTGAACCCACCCCTCAGGAAATAATCCCTGAAAAAACGGAACCAGGCTGACCCAATGATTTTGAGTAAGGATGGCTTTCTGTCGTTTTGTGCCAAACGTTGTGCATTGAGTTGTGTGAAATCATTTACCTGTTTTATGTGTTGCTCAATGCTGTAGTATGAAAAATGTAATAAGTCGCCGGAAAGGTGCCTGACGAAAGATGTGGGTTCCATCAGCACCGATTCATGAATATACTGACCGTCCCATTGGCCTTTTCTCCTGTCAAAGAGCCTCAGCTTTCTGTCGGGATACCAGCCACAGTGCCTGATCCACCGGCCGCAGTAGTTTGTCAGGCGGTTCATCGTATAGCCATCGGCTTCGGGTGTCTCCTTCATCTGCATCACAGACAATTTTAGTTTCTCCGAAAGTGCTTCATCAGCATCAAGCGACAAAACAAGATCATGAGCGGCTTGAGCCGCGGCATAATTTTTTTGTGCGATGTACCCCCGCCAGGGTTGCTCGATGAAACGGACACCATACGATTCACAAATCGCCCTGGTCCGGTCTTTTGACAATGAGTCGACCACCACCACTTCATCGGCTACACCTTTGACGGATTCCAGGCACCTGGCGATGTTTGCTTCTTCGTTAAATGTGATGATGACTACGGAAAGAGGTATCATAGAGGGGAGGATTAAGGCAGGGTTATGTGTTGGTCATTAGTGATTTATTTTGCTCCGATGGGCGCCCTGTGATTTTTTCACCCAGTGTGGAGCTCTTTAGGGGATGGAAGAGGAACAGACAATAAAAGACGACGAAAAAAGTCACGCCGGCCTGTGTTTCAATGGTATCTTCGACCAGCATGGACGATATTGAGATCAGGAAAGAGGCCATGAACAGATAATTCCGGTATCCCTTCAACCGAACTACCGGGTATAGGAAGGCAAAGACGAACCACGCCAACCCGAGGATGCCGAACCCTACAGTAATGGAAAGAAACTGATTGTGCGACCGCCATCGCATCTCGGGGCGCAGCTTGCTGTTAAGCTTATCATAGGCATCAGAAAATGCAAGATTCATGTCACCGGTACCTACACCCGCCAGCGGATGATGACCTATGATCCACAGGGAGGTTTTCCAGTATTCCAGTCGTTGGAGCAGTGTATTGGCGTTGGGATCTTGCCGCCTAGCGAGCGTTAGGTATCCCTGAATCACATGTCCGAGTTTTGAACGGATGTTAAGTTTCCCGGTCAGCTTAAAATCAGCCACTCCTTGCTCGATGTAGCGGATATCCCGCTCGCTAAGAAACGAGATGCCTGCCGCATCCTTGGTCAGGTTTTTCGAGTTAAGATACCTGAGAAGTGTGTATTTAAGCTCGTTGCCCTTGGTGTCGCTGCCATCAAAGTCCATTGTGCTGCGTTCGTTCCAGGCTCGGCGCATCTCTTCCCACTGCAAAAAAAGGCATACGTACCTTCCGTGTTCAATCCCCAAACTTATAGTATCATGTGTGTATGGATTTCCAAGCATGGTATGCGTCGGGAGGTTTTGAAAATTAACAGGTGCTGCCACCGTATAAGATCGTATCACTGTTCGCAATTGCCAGCTGCCGACGAAAGCAAGTAAAAGGAAAAATACAATACCTGCCACTTTATTTTTAAGATTACTCGATCGGGAGAGCCAAATCAAACCGAGCCCCATGACCACTGCAGCCAGCGCCAAAAATCCCGAAAAGGATTGAAGCAGAAATAGAAACAAAAAGAGCCAAAAGGCTAATATACCTGCCGCTATCCTTGCCGCTGCCGGCAGGAAATCTCTTTCATAAGCCATAAAGGCCAATATGCTCAGGGCAAGCACTATATTAAGGCCGAAACGAATGTGTGAAACATAGAGTGCTATATTGCGGGTGTCCGCAGGTTGCTGCGTAACGAGAACCCAGGTACTTATCCATGAATTGACCACTACGGCTAACACATAGAATTGCAATAAAAAGCGGTATTCGTTTTTCTCCACAGGCCGGATGGTGGATAAAAACAGTGGAATAATGAACAGGGGGATTTTTGTGCGCAGGTCTTTAAGTGCGTAGGCAATATCGGAAGAGTATAACACTCCGGCTACATGCATAAAAAAAACCGAAGCAAAGATGAGCGCCACCCGGTTGGTGAAAAAGTCACGGAATTTCTGGATCAGGTTTTTCCCAGCCGAAAAAAGCAGGCCTGTGAGCCAACTCCACACTTTTCCTGTTTTTGTGCCGGACTTTATCCCCTTAAAGGCCGGAAGTTCGGTTCCATCGAGTATCCATGCCCCGGCAAGTAAAAACTGTGATACACTCATAGCATAAACCGAATAGGTCAGCGAGGCCATGAGCAATGCCATTGCTCCCAGTATTACGTTGCGAAGGTCAAGGGTGATGCGGTCAGTCATATCAGCCTTCGGTACATTAATTATTAAAATCTGACTCGAGGGCAATCATAGTGCTATAAACAAAGGCCCCAGGTTGCCGAAAGCAAATATAAAACTAAAAACCTCTCAGATAGTTTTGTGCTGCCAGCGGCCTGATTTCAGATAAAGCCATGAAAATAACCCTAACAGCACGAAATAGATATGTTCGCAAAGCCAAACGAGGGTAATGGGTTGTTTCCAGTATATACCGATAAGCCAGGCAAAAAAAAGGTAGATCATCAGGGTAAAGGTTTCGATCAGTAGCGCGTCACGTGTGTTTCCTGTTCCCGAAACGCCGCTGAACATATTTTGTGCAGAGGCGAAAATCAGGGTAGCCAGAAAGATCATATACAACGAGGGTGTTGCGGCTGCAACAAGCGATACATCGGACGTGTACACCCGTATGAGGTGGCCGGGAATAAAGATCAGAGGAATCATCAGGACGGCCACTGAGGCGAGGCTTAGTAAAGTGATTTTCCGGATAATCGGCATTACATGTTCTTTATGCCCTGCGCCTATGGTGTTGCTAACCAATGTATTGGTGGTAGAGCTGAAAGCCCATACCGGAATCATCAACACCATGTAAATGCTTCGGATGATATTGGAGATAGCCAGTGATCTCTCGCCCATTTTTTCGATGATGATAAAGAACAGAAACCAGGCGCTTAGGGAGATAAAGTGCTGTATCATCACAAAAACTGAAACTTCGAGCGTCTTTCTTATTACAGCCCACTGGGGACAGGGAAATCTGAATACCTTGAACCTGCTGCGGTCGCTGAGCTTTAGGATGCCAATGAGAAACACCGCAGCCGAGGCGCCTTCAGCGATGGCTGAAGCGAGTGCGGCGCCTGCAATGCCCATCTGTGGAAAACCCCAGTGTCCGAAAATCATGGCATAATCAAGCAATACATTTACAATGGCCATGAGGGCGGCACTCCACGTTAAAATCCTTGTCCGGGTGATGGATACAAAGAAAGCCCTGGACATTACATTGAAAAATGCGAAGAATACACCATAAATTCTGTTCTGAAGATAGCTCACCGAAGCATGAAAAATCTCATCAGAGGCTATAAAAGGCCTGAGCATCTCGGGGCTGAACCACCGGATAATGATAAACAATACCACGCCCATACCAAACATGAAATACAGGCTGTGATCCATGATGCGCCCCACTTCTTTTGTGTTTCCCTCACCGTGACGGCGCGCCATTAATATCTGGGCACCAATGCTGAATCCAAACCCCAACATATAGAGCACCACATAAAAGATGATAGCGATGGCAGCCGCTCCCAGCTCTACTTCACCCACCCGGCCTAGGAAAGCGGTATCCACCACGTTCACTACATTTTGCGCCAGCAGGCTCAAAATGATCGGATTGGCAATCTTCCAGATTTGCTTGTTAGTGGGGAGATTTTTCAATAATGAAAGTTTTAGGGCGGGAGCAAAGGTAGTGCTATTGTTGCAGTGCGCCCGTGTCAACAAATGTCCGTGTGTAAGCTGCAGGCCTGTCGGATTTTAATTCTTCCAAAATTTTTTCATAAATAACACATAGACAGTCAAGAGCTCCAGTCGCCCAATAAGCATCAGGGCTGACAAAATCCATTTTCCTGCGACGCTGACCTCGGCATAGTTGAGTGACGGACCGGTTGATCCCAACCCGGGGCCAATGCCGCCCATGCATGAGGCGACAGAGCCCATTGCGCTAATTTTATCGAGACCCGCGGCGCCCATCAGCAGTGAACCTAATGCAAATGTGGCCAGGTAAAGAAAGAAAATGGCTAGTACATTGATGCGGATATTATTACTTACCGGTTTTTGATTATAACGCAGGGGAACGTAAGCCGAGGGGTGAATAATAGAACGAAACTCCAGGTAGGCATTCTTGAAAAGTAAGACATGCCGTATCATTTTTATTCCTCCGCTAGTGCTTCCGGCACATCCTCCGGCAAACATCAACAAAAAAATCATGAACCAGGCAAACGATGGCCAGCGCATGTAGTCGGCTGTGCCGAAACCTGTACAGGTCACAATACTAACAACCTGAAAAAGCACGTGGCGGAAGGTTTTTTCGAGCGAGGCGTAGTCGAGCCTGTACAATGCGAAGGTCAGCACTGCAACCGCTACAGCTATTACGCCAAGATAGAGTCTAAGTTCTTCATTATGAAATACTTCCCTGAATCGCCCATGCTGAACAAGGTAATGCATGGTGAAATTGACCCCGGCCATTATCATAAAAAACACCGTGATGTATTGAACATAGGGCGAAAAAGCTCCAATGCTCAGATTTCGTGTTGAAAATCCGCCGCTTGATACAGTAGCGAACGAATGGCAGGTGGCTTCGAACAAATTCATGTGTCCGAACAACAGAAATATGATCTGCGCCACGGTCAGGGTAAAATAAATCAGCCACAAGCGTTTGGCTGTTTGTGTGATACGCGGATGAATCTTGTCCTTGGTAGGCCCCGGAACCTCGGCAGCAAAGAGCTGCATGCCCCCAATACCGAAAAACGGCAGGAAGGCGATTGAAAAAACAACGATGCCCATGCCTCCGATCCAGTGGGTAAGGCTTCGCCAAAACAGAATGCTGCGTGGAACGGCTTCGATGTCCGTAAGTATCGAAGCCCCCGTAGTTGTGAAGCCTGACATGGTCTCAAAAAAAGCATCGGTGAACGTATGGATTGATCCGCTAAACAGATAGGGTAGGGATCCGAACACCGCAATAATCACCCAGGTAAGGGTTACGATGATGAATGACTCGCGACGTCCGAGATTTTCTTTTTCAAAAGGTCCGGCAACGAACCATCCCAATAGTCCAAACGATATGGTGATTGCAAATGATTTGACCAGGGCATTAACCGCCAAAGCTCCGTACAGCATCGAAACAGGGATACACGCCAGCATAAATCCCGCGATAACTATCAGGAAAAGACTGATACTCTTTATAATTACCCGAAAATGAATAGCCGTCATGACATGTTATTTTCGCCAGAATGAGGCGGAGAAGAGGATCAATACCGTGAAAAGTTCAAGCCTTCCAAGCAGCATCAAAAATGCCAGAACCCATTTTCCGGCAACAGGAATAAATGAATAATTGTGCACCGGTCCCACCAGGCCAATTCCGGGGCCCACATTGCCCAGGCATGCCGCCACCGACCCGAGCGAGCTTTCAAAGTCGAGGCCGAGCATCGACATGATCAGGGATCCGGAAATAAAAACCAGCATATATATCAGGAAAAACGCGAGAACATTGTTAATTACCTGCTCCGAAATCGATTTTCCGTCGAGGCGTACCGGAATTATGGCTTTGGGATGGATAAGCCTTTTCAGCTCAAGACGGCTGTTTTTTAGGAGTAACAGTTGACGAATAATTTTGACACTGCCTCCAGTGCTCCCGGCGCATCCCCCGGTAAACATGAGCAGGAAGATGAGCAGCCAGGTGAATGAGGGCCAGAAGAGATAATCCGACGTTATATATCCGGTGGTGGTGACTATCGAAACAGTTTGGAAAAGCGATGCACGGAAAGTTTCTTCCACACCCAACTCGTGAAATAGCAGCAATGAAACAGACAGAGCTATTGCCGAAAGCACGATCAAAATGGTATATGCCCTGAATTCTTCATTCCGGAAAACCTTATTGAACTTAAGATGCAAGGCATAATAGTGAAGCACGAAACTTACTCCGGCCAGGAACATGAATACGATGATCACATATTGAATGTAGGGCGAAAATCCTGCAATACTGTCGTTGCGCGTCGAAAACCCCCCGGTGGCCATGGTACCGAAGGCATGGCAAAGGCCTTCGTGCAGATTCATCCCGCCGGCCATCAGAAGTCCGGTTTCGAGCACGGTAAGAATGACATAGATTCCCCATAACCTTTTTGCGGTATCAGCTATCCGCGGATGAAGCTTGTCCTTGGTTGGCCCCGGAACCTCGGCAACAAAAAGCTGCATCCCTCCGATACCCAACACCGGCATTATGGCCAGCGAAAGAACAATTATGCCCATCCCACCGATCCAGTGCGTCAGGCTGCGCCAGAAAAGCAGGCCATGCGTCATGCTTTCAATGTCAGTGAGTATGGTGGCACCAGTAGTTGTGAACCCCGACATCGTTTCGAAAAAGGCGTCGGTGAAATCCGGTATCTGGCCGCTGATCAGGAAAGGCAAGGTGCCGAAAAGCGACATAAAAACCCAGGTGGATGAGACAATCACAAATCCATCCTTCTTGCTGATGAGGCTCATGTCAACCCTGCGGTTGACGAGGTAGAGCACAAGGCCGGTCAGGATGGTAATGCCACTCGAAAGCAATATGGCATATCCGTCGTTTTCCTTGTAGTAAAAGGAGAAAAAGGCACTGGTGGCCATCATAGCTCCTACAATCATCAGGAAAACACCTTGCGATTTAATGATCACACCTATATGTATCCTGCTAGAGTCGGGCATAAGACCAGTGTGGGTTTAGGGAAGCAGTGTGCTATTTGAAAAGCTCAAGCACCTTGCTTACACTTTCGGGAATAGAAAACACAACCACTTTGTCGCCTTCCATCACCTGAGTGCTTCCAACGGCTATAATGCTTTCCTCGCCTCGGATAACACCTCCGATCAGCGAGCCGGGAGGCGTGGTCACTTTCTTGATCTGATTTTTGGTGATTTTAGAGTTCGGCCGGGCCACAAACTCCAACACTTCGGCATCTATTCCGCTCAGGTACTTGATGGCTGACACCTCGGCATCCATGGTATATTGTGCTATGTGGCTGGCGGTGGTGAGTTTTTTATTGATAATAGACTCAATGCCAATGCTCTGCGAAATATCGATGTAGTCAATATTTTCGATCAGGGGGATTACCCTTTTCACCCCAAGCCTTTGTGCAAGCAAACACGAGAAAAGGTTGGTTTCGGTATCATCCGTAACCGCAATGAATGCGTCCATGCTCCGGATGCCTTCGTCTTCAAGAAGATGGGTGTCGCGGGCATCTCCGTTGATTATAAGTGTGTTCAGCAAAATGTCCGACAAGGCCACGCAGCGATCCTTGTCGATTTCAACCAATTTAACATTGTATTGGTTCTCGAGCCTAAGAGCAGATTCGCGTCCTATACGTCCACCTCCGATAATCATCACGTTTCGGATTTCGTGTTTCACCTTGCCCCCCAGTCTGAGCAACTCCGACACTCCTGACGGCTTGGTGACCACATAAGCAAGATCGTTGATCATAAACTTGTCTTCCCCCCTCGGAATGATTGTTTTGCCCGCGCGGTGAATGGCCACCGCCCTGAATTCCAGCCTTGGGTTTTCGGTTGCGATTTCGTTGAGCGATTTGTTTAGCACCAGCGCTTTTTCATCGAGCTTGATGAGAAAAAGCATCAGCCGGCCGCCTGAAAAGTCAAATATCTCTGTAGCTGCTGTTTGCTGAAGCAGTCGAATTATCTCTGCAGCCGCAATACGTTCAGGACAGACCAAGGCGTCGATACCCAGCGATCGGAGGAGCTCCTGGTTTTCGGGAATCAGGTACTCCGCATTGTTGATACGGGCAATGGTGCGCTTTGCCCCCAGTTTCTTGCCTAGTACACAGGTGACCAGGTTGATGTGTTCGTCGTGGACTACCGATATCAATAAATCGGCTTTGCGAATGTTGGCGTTTTCGAGCACCGAAATGGACGTGGAATTACCGGTAATGGCCAACAAATCGGTATGCGATTCAACCATCTTGAGCAATTCCTCGTGCGGATCTACTATGCGGATATTGTGCCGTTCATCTGAAAGCAGTTTGGCTAGATGAAACCCTACCTCGCCATCTCCGGCTATAATAATATTCATGGTTGCATTGGAATATGGTCGCAAATATAATTCAAAACCCTGCAGGTTGTCAAAAAATCGAAGCCTTACGCGTGCAGGTACATTATCCTCATATTCAGCAGTATATTTCTGTGGGCATCGCAGTTTACCCCCAGGGCTATCGGGAATACAAGCCGCCCCGGTTTATTCATACCCACCATAACACCGAAAAAATTCTTTTTGCAATATTAAAATAGCCTGCGGTCTGCCCAAATATCCATACATTTGCCATAAATTAACCCGTCACTTATTGGGTTTGCAAGGCACTATCGTTAAAGGTTTTAGCTTGATAGTCAGGATTTCCGGAATGGGTCGACAGCCTTGTGAACGGTAAATAAAAAACATCAATTACTCATGAGTCATAAAGCGATAACCTCAGTTGACGAAAGCATCTTTTCAGACACGCACATCGAAGCCATAATGGGCCGCTTTCATTTCACGGAAGAAACCAAAACTATTATCCGCCACGAAGAACTATTGCCTAAGGGTTTACTGCACCGCCTGCACCTTGCCTATCCGCAATACAGCGGATTCAACGAAGATGCCGAATTCCTGTTTAACGAAAAGAAACATTATTCAGGCATCAGCGGGTTCAGAGAAATAGTTCAGGTACTTGCAGATCACGGAATCAAAATCGGCCATCTCGACGAGCGCGAATTATTTATCAGAGTGTATCGGTTTATGGCCACCAAGCACGTGCTCAACACTATCAACTGGGCTAATTTTGAAAAGGATTCTGTATTTCAGCTCGTCTTCCCGCAACCAGGTATGATGAGGGCCGACGTCACTAAAAAATACCTCGAAGCCAGATCTGACAAGGAACGTGAGAAAATAGCCCGCGAATACATCAGGGAAACCAACCCGCACGACGGTAAACAACAATTAAATAAGCCCACTTTCATCAACGAAGACGGTGAATTTGAGGTGGTGGAAGGCAGCCAGCATAAATATCCGCAATGCAAGCTTGTTTTTGATGTGCAAACCCAGAACTGCTTCGCTTTCTGCAACTACTGTTTCAGGCATGCGCAGGTTAGGGGCGATGACGATATGTTTATCCAGAAAGAGGTGCATCAGATCCACCAGTACCTGAAGCAGCACAAGGAGGTAACAGATCTGCTTATCACCGGTGGCGATGCAGGGCTGATTAAAGCCAGCCGCTTTGAGGAGTATATAACGCCAATCATTGATGATCCCGAACTCAGCCATATTAAGACAATTCGCCTCGGTACTCGTGTGCTCACGTATCACCCTGAAATGATCATTACCCGGGAATACGATCCAATGCTCAAATTATTCCGCAAACTCTACGACAATGGGATTCAGTTGGTGTTTATGTCGCATTTTTCAACTCCACGCGAGCTGATGAACCCTAGCACCATTGCCGCCATTCGACGACTGAAAGCTCATGGAGCCACCGTCAAAAGCCAAAGCCCGGTTATGAATCATATCAGCCTGTTCCAGGACGAAAATGGCAATGTGGATGTGGATCGATCAGCCGGTAACTGGATTGACCTTGGAAATCTGTTTGCCATGCTTGGCATTGGATTTCATTCGATGTACTGCGCCCGACCTACCGGAGAGCACCATTACTTCACCCAGCCCCTGGCTCAGATCGACAAAGTATTCAGTATGGTATACCGCTCCCTGCCGTCCATCAACAGGCCTTCGCGCTACATCACCATGACTTCATCCGCCGGTAAAATTTCCCTGCTTGGCACTCTTGAACTGAACGGACAAAAATTGTTTGCTCTTAAGTTTAACGAAGGGCGCAACATGGAATGGATGGATAAGGTTTTTCTTGCCTACTACGACGAAAAGGAAAACACCATCGCTCACCTGAAGCCCTACGGGTCTGAGAAGCATTTCTACGAAGATGAACTGGTGGAGATTGAAAACCTTCTGCTCCAAAGCATTCAGGAAGTCAGGCAAAAAAACAGGTAATAAACCGAGGTTATTATGATAAATAAGATTGTCGGATCTGTTGCAGAAGCGGTGTCGGATATTTTTGACGGAGCATCTGTTCTGATCAGTGGTTTTGGTGAGGCAGGCAGCCCGGTTGAACTGATACATGCCCTGGTGGACCACGGTGTGAAGAACCTGACCGTGATAAGCAATAATACCGGCAACGGCTATGTGGGATTGGCTGCGCTGATTGCCAACCGTCAGGTGAGCAAGGTGGTCTGTTCTTTTCCCCGCAGCGCCGCCTCGGTCGCTTTTCCTGAATTATACCGCAACGGCGAAATTGAACTCGAACTTGTACCCCAGGGTACTCTTGCCGAGCGCATCAGAGCTGGCGGGGCAGGCATTCCTGCATTCTTCACGCCCTCGGGTGTCGATACTGTGCTGGCCGAAGGCAAGGAGATCAGGCTGTTCAAAGGGAAGAAGTACGTGATGGAATATGGCATCCGCGCCGATTTTGCTCTGGTAAAATGCAAGGCTGCCGACCGTTACGGAAATCTAGTGTACAATAAAACAGCCCGAAATTTTGGGCCGGTTATGTGCACCGCCGCCGGCACCACCATTGTTCAGGCCAGAGAAATTGTTGAAGTAGGCTGGCTTGATCCTGAATCCATTATCACACCGGGAATTTTTGTTTCAAGGGTTGTTCAGGTTGCAAACCCTGCCGACGAATCGAGACTGATAGCAGAACAAAGGAGGTACCCATGGTAGCCAGTGACACACCCATAGGGTGGGATATGAATGAAGTGGCCCGCAAGGTGGCATCGGACATACCGGATGGGGCATACGTCAACCTCGGAATTGGAATTCCAGAGCTGGTAGCCACTTTTGTGCCCGAAGGCCGCGAAGTGATCTACCATACTGAAAATGGCATGCTTGGTATGGGACCGACCGCCGCTCGGGGTTCTGAAGATCCGGAGCTGATCAATGCCGGAAAGAAATGCGTCACAGCCATCCCGGGCGCATGTTTTTTTCATCACGCTGATAGCTTCACCATGATACGCGGAGGACATATCGATGTCTGCGTTCTCGGAGCCTTGCAGGTGTCAGAATCGGGCGACCTGGCCAACTGGTCAACGGGTGAACCCGATGCCATTCCCGCCGTGGGTGGAGCAATGGATCTTGTGGCCGGCGTGAAGACAATCTATGTGATAAGCCAGCACAATACAAAAACCGGAGAATCCAAGATTGTAGGAGAGTGCACCTATCCCCTGACCGGCAAAGGAGTGGTAAACCGTATCTATACCAATCTTGCAGTGATTGATGTGTTCGACAACAAGCTTTTTGTCAGGGAGATGGCTCCAGGTGTAAGCTTCGGATACCTTCAGGAGAAAACCGATGCCAGGCTTTTCACGTATTGATACATCAAAAAGGAAGGGCATAAACACTTATAAAAATGCAATGAATATTGCTGCCGGCCACAACGGCAAATTGTCAGTACCCAGAAAAATCTGCTTTACGGAAAATCATATTAATTCAACGCCTTACCGCGGAATGACAAATCAATCAGACCAACAGCAGGATAAAAAAAGCGGGAGCCTGTATGAACTGGCATGTCAGTTCATTGCCGGCGGTGTCAGCCGCAACACAGTTTTCCAGAAACCTCATCCCCATTACGCGTCATACGCCTCTGGTTGTTATGTCACCGATGTGGACGGAGTTTGCCGAGTCGATTTTGCCAATAACATGGCTTCGCTGATACATGGTCACGCACACCCGGCTATTGTTGCAGCCGTTGTTGAACAGCTGACCAAGGGCACTGCATACACCATGGCTACTGAGGCCGAAGTTCAGTTTGCCAGGCTGATGACGCAGCGTGTTGCAGGACTCGAGAAAATACGTTTCGTGAATTCAGGCACCGAAGCAGTCATGGCCATGATCAAGGCAGCCAGAGCGTTTACCGGACGGCCAAAAATTGCAAAGGCTGAAGGGGCGTATCATGGCACCTACGACTATGCCGAAGTGAGCCAAACATCCAATCCTGCGAATTGGGGAGATGTTGAGAATCCCAGTAGTGTTCCGCTGGCATATGGCACACCCAAGGGTGTGCTTGAGGATGTGATCATTTTCCCGTTCAACGATGTTGAGAAAACGCTAACCATTCTTGACCGGCATGCCGGCAGCATTGCCTGTGTTTTGCTCGACCCGGTGCCGCATCGCGTAGGCCTGGTGCCTGCAAGCGATGAGTTTGTGGAGGCTGTTCATGCCTGGACCAGAAAACATGGTGCCCTGCTGGTTTTTGATGAAGTGGTGACTTTCAGGGTTGGATATGGCGGTGCGCAGGAAAGATACTCGGTTCGTCCCGATCTTACGGCTTTTGGAAAAATCATCGGTGGAGGTTTCCCTGTTGGCGCATTCGGCGGCCGCACCGAAGTGATGCAGGTGCTGGATCCGCGTATGAGCAAACTGCTCTTTCCGCACTCCGGAACGTTTTCAGCAAATCCGATTACAACAACCGCCGGAAGGGTGGCCATGGAACTGTTTGATCAACTGGCTGTTCAGCGGCTTAACCAGATGACCCGCAAGGCAATGGACCAGATTGAAGAGGCCGTCAGAGTCGCCGATGTGCCGGTATCGCTGACAGGGGCCGGTTCTATGTTCCGTATTCATCTACAACAAACACCACCCGCTACCTACCGCGAAGCCTATCAACCAAAAGAAACCGCAGCGCTCGTGGATGAGATACTGAATTATCTGTTTCACCGGGAAAGGATAATGATGGTGAACACTTTGTCCTGCATGTTTTCAACCGCCTTAACCCAGTTTGAAGTTGATCGACTTGCGGAAGCAATGTTGGGAGCCTTTAGATACTTTAAAGCCGATCTCGAAAAGATTATTGCCTGAGAAATTCATATAGTTGATCATCAGTGGGATACTCTGGTGACCTCTCGGCCAAAATTATATTAAAGATGAAAGAAGCCTATATTATTGATGCTCTTCGGACACCGATTGGCCGTTATGGCGGGGCGTTGTCACCAGTCAGGCCTGACGATCTGCTGGCATATGTGATTCGTGAACTCGCGCAGCGCCATGCCGGTGTCGATTGGACACAGCTTGATGATGTCATGGCCGGATGTGCCAACCAGGCAGGAGAGGACAACCGGAATGTAGCACGTTTGGCCCTGCTGCTGGCAGGCTTGCCTGAAACCATTTCAGGGGTTACGGTTAACAGGCTTTGCGGGTCGGGCATGGATGCTGTCGGAATGGCGGCCAGGGCAATCATGGCTGGTGAAACCGACCTGGTCATTGCAGGTGGGGTGGAAAGCATGTCGCGCGCCCCGTTTGTGATGGATAAGGCCACTGAACCTTTTTCAAGATCTGTAAAAATGTATGACACTACGCTCGGTTGGCGGTTTGTAAACCCGGCCATTGAAAAACGATACGGTATCGATTCGATGATGGAGACAGCCGAAAATCTTGCGACTGAAATGAATATCAGTCGTGAAGACCAGGATGCCTTTGCCCTCTGGAGTCAGGAAAAGGCCTTGGAAGCTCAGCAAAACAGGTATTTTGAAGCGGAAACTGTTCCAGTGGTGATCCCACAACGAAAAAGTGATCCCCTCATGGTATCCGCTGACGAGCATCCGAGGCCTACCTCCGCTGAAAAACTTGCAGCCCTGAAACCGCTCACACGCCCTGAAGGCACTATCACTGCAGGGAACTCTTCAGGCATAAACGATGGTGCTGCCGCACTGCTGATCGCCTCTGATTCAGCCGTCAGACGATTCAGGCTGGAACCTATGGCCCGCGTTTTAGGCGTTGCTACAGCAGGTGTTTTACCTCGTGTCATGGGTATAGGGCCGGTGCCGGCCACCGCAAAACTGCTCAACAGGCTTTCCCTGTCGATAGATCAGATGGACATCATAGAACTGAATGAAGCATTTGCCGCTCAGGCCCTGGCCTGCATCCGCAGCTTGAACCTTGACGATCAAGACCCAAGAATAAACAGGTATGGCGGCGCAATAGCCCTGGGACATCCTCTCGGTATGAGCGGGGCAAGATTAATTACCACCGCCGCGCACCAGCTAAGGCAAACAGGTCGCAGAAAAGCCCTCTGTACCATGTGTATTGGTGTAGGCCAGGGCATTGCTGCAGTGATTGAAGCGGTGTGATCGCAAGTAAATCAGGGATCTGACCACAGGTGTCATCTGTTCGGTGAGACAAAAGTCAAACCATTATGGTACAATGAGCCGTATGTGGTGAAATTGACGTAGGTTTGCATTCTGGTATCAAAAATACTGTCAGCAACTAATTTCTGTTCTGAATAAAGGTTTGGGATTTTCATATGAAAACAATCACCTTGCATAATCGTTCGTTTGAGCTCTTTATTCGAGAGGAAGAGATACAGAAGGCCGTGGAAGAAATGGCCATTCAGATGAACAGGGATCTGAGTACAAAAAATCCGCTTTTCCTGGTTATCCTTAGTGGGGCATTCGTTTTTGCCGCCGACCTGCTGCGTAAAATGAATTTTGGCTGCGAAATTTCCTTTATGCGTTTATCCTCTTACAGCGGGACACAATCAACCGAGAAGATCAAAGAGTTGATGGGGTTGAATGAGGTGCTGAAAGGCCGGACCGTGGTGGTGGTCGAAGATATTATCGACACAGGCCATACCATGGATGACATAGTAATACGACTCAGGGAACAGGAGGCAGCCGAGGTTAAGGTGGCTACGTTCCTGCTCAAACCCAAGGCTTTGCGTAAAGATCTGAAAATAGATTATGTGGGAATGGAAATCCCGAACGACTTTATCGTGGGTTACGGGCTGGATTATGACGGCCTGGGTCGCAATCTTCCGGACATCTACAGAGTGATTTCATAGGCAATCGTTTTAGCCATAACTGCCAATGTCTATTAACATGCTGAACATAGCACTTTTCGGGCCTCCCGGAGCGGGAAAAGGAACCCAGTCGAAACTGTTGCAGGAAAAATATCAACTTACCTATCTCTCAACCGGCGAAATTCTTCGTAAAGAGATTGCCGAAAAGACAGAATTGGGGATGGCGGCAAAAAAAATTATTGATCGCGGTGAGCTTGTGAGCGATGAATTGATTTTCGAGATTGTGGGTAAGCGAATCAGCAAGTGTTTGAGGAATAAGGGCATGTTGTTTGACGGATTTCCGCGCACGGTGGTTCAGGCTGAAGGCCTTGAAAAACTCCTTTCGCAAAAGGGAACATCACTAACCTGTATGCTCAGCCTTGAGGTGCCCCAGGAAGAACTGATCAAACGCATGCTGGAGCGATCAAAACTGGAAGGCCGCAGCGACGATACTCCGGATGTGATCAACTTCCGCATGCAGGAATATAAGAACAAAACCGCCCCGGTCGCGTGTTTTTACAAGTCACTTGGAAAATATCACACCGTTGATGGCTTTGGGACCATTTCCGAGGTGTTCGGCCGCGTTACCCGCCTTATCGAGTCTGTCTATCCGGTTGAATCTTCGTCTGGCCTATGAGTAATCAGAACTTTGTTGATTATGTAAAAATATTCTGCCGGTCTGGAAAAGGTGGCGCCGGGTCGGTACATTTCATACGTACCCGATTTACGGCACGCGGCGGCCCCGACGGCGGCGACGGCGGCCGGGGTGCCCATATCATACTCAGGGGCCACAGCCAACTCTGGACCCTGCTGCATCTGAAATATACCAAGCACATTCATGCACCGGACGGCGAAAATGGACGCGGCCAGCTGATGACCGGAGCTTCGGGCGAGGATGTAATCATCGAAGTGCCACTGGGTACTGTTGCAAAGGATGCAGAAACCGGCCGGACATTGCTGGAGGTGCTTGAGCATGGCGAAGAAAAAATTTTATTCCACGGAGGCCGCGGCGGATTAGGCAATGACCACTTCAAATCAGCCACCCACCAAACACCACGCTATGCCCAGCCCGGTGAACCAGGGGATGAAGCGTGGATTATCCTCGAACTCAAGATTCTGGCCGATGTGGGTCTGGTAGGGTTTCCTAATGCTGGAAAATCAACCCTGTTATCGGTGCTCTCGGCAGCCAAACCCGAAATTGGCGACTACCCTTTTACTACCCTCACGCCAAACCTGGGCATTGTATCATACCGAGACGGTCGTTCCTTCATCATGGCTGATATTCCAGGCATCATAGAAGGAGCCAGCGAGGGCAAGGGTCTCGGACTCCGGTTTCTGCGACATATCGAACGAAACTCCCTTCTGTTATTCATGATATCGGTCGATAGCCCCGATATACGTAAAGAGTATGAGACCTTGCTCAGCGAGCTTCGCAACTACAATCCTGACTTGCTGGATAAGGAGAGGGTGCTGGCCCTCACAAAGGCAGATCTGATTGACAGGGAATTGGAAAAGGAAATGGAAGCAGACCTCCCCGGTATCCCGTATGTGTTTATTTCATCCGTTGCCCAAAAAGGTCTTCAAAAGCTGAAAGACCTTCTCTGGAAATACCTGGACAAAACCCTTGCCTGAAATTATGCTGGAGCAGATCCTGGAATTCGATCAACAGGTGTTTTTGCTTTTGAATAGCTGGCACTCAGGCGTTGCTGACTTCCTCATGTACTGGCTTAGTAACAAACCTGTATGGATACCATTATACGTCTTTTTGATTTTCCTTGTTATTAAAGCCTACAGGCGCAAGGCAATAGTTGTGCTGTTAATGGTTGTGCTGCTCATAACAATCAGCGACCAGGTTTCAGTACACCTTTTCAAAAATGTTTTTTTGCGGCTGAGGCCATGTCACGAACCTTCGCTACAGGGAATGGTACGTGCCATTGATGGATGCGGGGGCAAGTATGGATTTATCTCCTCGCACGCCAGCAATAGCTTTGCCCTGGCAGTGTTTATGGTATTGGCTATCGGGCGTAGATACCACCCATACATCCTGCTGATGTTGGTTTGGGCAGCAGGGGTTTGCTACAGCCGCATATACCTTGGAGCGCATTACCCGGGCGATGTACTGGTGGGGGCTATGGTTGGAAGTATCGAAGCTGCTTTCGTTTATTTCCTGATGAAATATGTGCTTGGACAGATTAATAAAAGACAAACCTGTACTGGCAGGCTTTAAAGTCAATAGCCATACACTCTGCCTTCAAGTTTCTCGGCCACAATTTTATACACCTTTACGTTAATTACAGCCGGGTCGTTGTAGGTGTATCCTGTGCGGCCGGTGTACTGACGCATGAGGATGTCGAGAATTTTCCGTTTCTCTTCCGGATCGTCAATAAATTCAACCTTTCCAAAGGCAAGTACACTCTTGTATTTCATACCGTAGCTGCAAGCGACCTCCTCATTCTGGTGCCTCAGTTCGAGATCTGTCGAAAAGTTTATGCACACCTGGTTATTGGTCCTGAGAATATCGACTTTTTTCCCCTCTGGTGCCGAGTGCAGATAGATTACACCATCTTCGTATCCGAAATTCATCGGCAATACATAGGGACGCTGGTGCTGATCGACCATGGCTACCGAGCAAAAGCTGCATTTCCGGATAATTTCATCCAGAGTATTCCGGGAGGTGATTTGACGGTGTTTCATACGGCTAATATTTGAACCACAGGGGATGAAATTTCTGCTGGCCTATTTCTTAGTTTTATCGATACCCAGGATTGCTGAAACGATCGAGAGCACAATGCTGAACAACAGCGCCCACCAAAATCCTTCTACTGTCACCCCGGTTGTGATACGATCTGCCAGTAAAACCAGCAAGGCGTTGATGACAAGCAGAAACAATCCGAAGGTGAGTAGCGTAATCGGTATGGTCAGGATGACTAGGATGGGTTTGAGGATAGAGTTCAGCAAGGCGAGCACAAAGGCAAATACGATGGCTGTAAGAAAGCCGTCAATACTTACGCCCGGCAGGAGCCATGCGGCAACAATGGCTGCAATGGCAGTAATAATGACTCTTAGCAGAAAATTCATGGCAAATATTTTTCTACAAAGATGCAATAAACGTTCCCGATAAACAATAGCCCGCTGCGGAGACTATTTAAAAACAAGAGGTGCAAACGATCCCGATCCGAACAACCTGCCCAGGGTGTAGAAATCCACACTCCAAACCAGCTTAAAGCCTGGCTTATTGTCATTCAGCCGGTATATAAAACGAAATCCCAGCTCAAAAGGCATAGGCATTCTCAATAGGTGAACATCGGCCAGTACATCCAGACCTGCCGATTCAAAACTGCCGGAACCGCCATCTAAAGAGCGGTAGCTGAAATCGTAGAAAAGGGTTGCCTTCAGCCGCTTGGCATACAAGAGCGAGCCTACGGCAAGGTCGGGATAGGCCAAGGGAAACGAGTATCGCAGCAGCAGGGTGGTTAATTCTGATGGCGACGAAGGACTGGTATATCCACGTGCGAATGGCAGGGCGCTTGTGAAATAGGTGCGCTGCGGATGGATGAACTGTTTTCCGTAATACGCCCTGAAGCTGTGGTGTCTTAGCAAACCAGGCAGGTAGGTTGATACCTCGAAAATTTTCCGGGTTCCTGCATCAATACGGTTGCTGGTATTGTCGCCGGCAAAGGGAGTGTGGCTGAACTGAAAGGACGAAGCAATCCCAAGCCTGGGAAACAAGTCACGCAAAGCCATACGACGATACGCATATAAATACATGCGATACGACATCGACTGGATGCTTCTTTGATTCTCTTTGTTCTGGTAGGTAAAGACATAAAATTCCTGAGAGGTGCTCACCCGGGGCGAAAATCCCCAAAGGATGGAATTGGACTGAAACGATAACGGAAGACTTGCCGACCCCGTCAGCTTGTATACGTCGGTTTTCAGTTTCACTGTCGTCTGATCTCCGGTGCGGTAATGACGGTCTTCCCATCCGGTTTCGTTTCTGACGGAAAGCACAGGATAGAATGCTTTTAGCGAGAGATCAGCAAAAAACCAGTTGCCTTTGTTTTCAGGCACCGATTGATAGCCCCCTGAGAATACGGTGGATCCAAGCAGGTCCTGCGAAAAAAACGTCAGTCCTGTTCCTGCCGTCATACCTGCAACATTCAGGTAGGCAGGCGCCCAGCTGTGAAAGTGCAACGCGTTCATCAGTTTGTTAAACTTTCGGGTAGGGAAAATGGTATCAGCATATGCAATTTCTTTGAGAGGAAATATTGTTTCCTGCTGCCCCCTCAAAAAAAGTCGCGGAGAGGAGTCAGTGATTCCCTTCGGATCAACGATGGCACCGGGTTTGTTTCCTGCTTTGGCAATCTTAGTTCCTTCACTGGTCAGATTGTTGAATACGATTGTTCCGCCGTCGGTTGATAACTTAGCATGCATTGCTCCAAAAGGAGTGTTTACGCACCTGCTGACATGTTCTGACCTGCGATCGAACGCATAAATTTCATCTTTTCCGCTCCAGGCCCCGGTAAAGTATATGATGCCGTCATAAACCACAGGATGGCTTATCTGCGTGTGTCCGGCATTGAAAAGAGGAACGATGGTCTGATTGCAGGGGTTGATGGCTACCAGCCATTTACCCGAAGTTTGCTCGAACCCTACTGCGACTATGGTGCCGTCTGCTTCATCGAAACATGGGTCCTGTAACAATGAAAAACTGTTGTTGCTGTATGAATATAATTCCTCCCCTGATTCCGCATCTACAAGAACGAGTCTCCATTTGTTGATTTCGTCCAGTTCGATGGCAACGATTTTTTTTCCGTCGGCAGATAATCCGGGAGATTGCAGTCTTTGCTTCCCGCCAATTAACCGGCTCTTTCCTCCTGCGAGGTCAAGCACCCGTATGTTGGAATATACGCGATATGACCACCGGGGATCGTAGGTAATCTCCGTCCACACTGCCCTGCCCGAGGCATAGCTGAAGGTGTTGTAAAATCCGTATCCGGGCGAGAAAAGAATGGAATCTTTCTTGTTTTCATTTACTACAACCACTCTCGGTATATCGGAGGGTGCAGTACGAACGGCAATCATGGCCCCCGATGAATCCAGGAAATGCGGGTTGTGATAGTTTGCGTAATCAAGTCTGGTGGTACCGCTTACCGATACGAACTCTGATGTTTGTGTTGTTCCGGATTCTGTTTTCCATTGCTGCGCAAGATTCGAAAAAATCTGTCTGTAAAGTTTTTCAGGCCTTTTTCCGGTAACCTGTTTAACTCCACCCGAAAATCGGGCCGGCAAAAACGGAACAGTCCCGGAGCGGTGAAGGCCCTGCCGGAAAGGTTGAAAACCAAAATCTTTTTGAATTCCTGATACCAGGTGGTAGCCGATTACGTAATGATTGGGATTCATGTCGCGGTAGGAGCCAAAGATGGCTTTATCGTATGAATATATTTCCTTTTCGGCCAGCTGGGCGGCAAGGGGCATATAAAACGAAGGAAGCCTGCCGCGGCCTGCCTTTGAAAAGATGGTTTCCGCAAGCACGGCGTCTCCTTCCAGAAACCAGAGAGGAAGGTGCAGCCCCGTAACAGCACCTGTAATGTGCTGTCCGAAAATACGGGATAAGAATCGGGTGGTGGATACGTTGGCAGCTTCAACCTGCGCCACATGCCTGAACTCGTGTATGGTCAGGTGATTTATCCAATCGCTGGCTTCGTGATCGTAAGGAACGGAAGTAATCATTTCGACCCTTTTCGGTGCCCACATCACAAAACCATTACTCAACATGCTCTGGCTTCGAAGCACTACCGGTATCCTGCTGGGATTGCTGCCCAGCTGGGATGAGAGAGGCGGTCTTATCATTTCGTGGAATTTCGCCAATTCCTGGATATTACCTTCCCAGTTTTCAGGATAAATGAAACGGAAGCCAGGGGTCGTCAACTGCCTCCACCGTTGCAAAAAAGGATCCTGCCCGGCCGTATAGTATTGCGCCTGAGCATGTACAAGCATAAATAACATTCCGGCGAAAAGGAACTTCTTCATGTACCACGTATTTCAGAGTTTGTAAACCTTCACATCCTCCCCGGGAAGTTCAATGCCCACTTCCTGCAGAAATTCAACGCTGGCGGCAATGTCGTGGTACATCACCTTGTCGTCACTTACAAAGGCAACCCTGTTGCGGTAGGCTTTCAGGAAGCGCTCAAGCACCGCTGATGTTTCGGCCGGACGACGGAAATCCATAGCCTGTGCGGCATTGTACAACTCTATAGCCAGTATTCTCCTCAGGTTGTCAATTACCTGCAGCGTTTTGGTGGCCGCATTGGCCCCCATGCTCACATGGTCTTCCTGCCCCTGCGACGATTCAAGGCTGTCCACCGATGATGGGGTGCAAAGCTGCTTGTTTCGGCTTACCAGTGATGCTGCGGTATATTGTGGTATCATGAAGCCCGAATTCAGGCCTGAGTTGGCTACCAGAAAATGTGGGAGGCCCCGTTTGCCTGCCAGAAGCTGGTAAGTGCGCCTCTCGGATATGCTGCCAAGTTCGGCCAGAGCAATGCAGAGGTTATCAAAAGCCAGGGCAAGGGGTTGACCATGGAAATTTCCTGCCGAGATTACCAGGTCTTCGTCAGGGAACACAGTGGGATTATCCGTCACGCTGTTGATCTCCTTGCGGAAAACATACGCTACATAATTGATCGAGTCTTTTGATGCGCCGTGAACCTGGGGTATGCAACGGAACGAATACGGGTCCTGCACGTGGAGTTTGAAACGGTTTATCAGCTCGCTTCCGTCAAGCAGGGCACGTATGCGTGCGGCAGTTTTAATCTGGCCTTTATGCGGCCTGATCTGTTGTATGTGTTCATGAAAAGGTTCGATCCGGCCATCAAACGCATCGAGTGATATGGCTGAAATAATATCGGCCAGGCGCGATAACCTGAATGCCTTCAGGCAAGCCATAACGCCGATAGCGCTCATAAACTGGGTTCCATTCAGCAACGCCAGCCCCTCCTTTGATTTCATCTCAATGGGTTGCCAACCGAATTTTTTCTGCACATCTGATGCCGGTTTTTTTCCCCCTTCAAACCAAACCTCACCCATTCCCAACAGAGGTAGCGACACGTGTGCAAGGGGGGCAAGGTCGCCCGAAGCACCCAGCGACCCGAATTCATATACCACCGGCAACACGTCGTGATTGAAAAAATCAACCAACCGCTGCACTGTCTCAACCTGGACCGCGCTATGGCCGTAAGCGAGCGACTGAATTTTGAGCAGCAGCATCAGTTTGACTATGTCGGACGAAACTTCGTTACCCACGCCGCAGGCATGGCTCATCACCAGATTTCGCTGCAACGTGCCCAGCTCGTGCTTAGAGATTTTCACATCACACAGCGCGCCAAAACCGGTATTGACACCATAAATGGGTTCTGCAGAGGTTTCGACTTTGTTGTCAAGATAGTCGCGGCAACGTTGAATACGTTCAATGGTCTCTGGTGCCAGTACCAGCTGCCTGCCTTCTACAAGAATGGCCTCAATGATTTCGAAATCCAGAAGGCCACAGTCAATTACAAACTTCTCAGCCATACAACTCCTTTAAACTATTAAATCAGCCAATTGTGCCTGTTCGGCGACAACCTGCTCTCCTGATACCATGTTCTTGAGGATCACCTTTCCGGATGATAATTCTTCCTCGCCGATAATGGCTACCAAAGGTATCTGCCTGGCGTCCGCATATGAAAACTGTTTCTTGATTTTTGCATTATCGGGATATAGCTCGGTGCTAATACCCTTAGCCCTGAGCTGCTGCATGAGTGCCAGACAGCGCATGGCTTCGGCTCGGCCAAAATTTATGAACAGCACCTTGGTACTTCCTTCCATCGCGGCCGGGAAAGCCTTCAGTTCAGCGAGTACATCATAGATGCGCTCAGCGCCAAAAGATACACCCACGCCAGATACGCCGGGGAGTCCAAAAATTCTGGTCAGGTCATCGTAGCGTCCTCCTCCGCAAATACTGCCGATCTGGACATCCGCAGCTTTCACTTCGATAATGGTTCCGGTATAGTAATTCAGTCCTCGTGCAAGCGAGGGGTTAATCACAACTTCTGACTTCAGGGGCAAGGCAGAAAGATATTTCAATATTTCGGTCATCTCGATGATACCTTTCCGTCCTATTTCACTGTCAGCTATCATTTGCTCTATCACCGACGGAACCTGAACTCCCTGGCTTGCCGGGTTGAGGACCCCAGTCAGGCGCTCGAGGGCTGTTTCCGGCACCCCAAGCGCAAGGAGCTCCGTATGCACAGAGTCTATACCGGCTTTTTCGATTTTGTCGATGGCAATAGTGAACGGAATCAGCTTGCCTGCAATGCCGAGGACTTCGGCTATTCCCGCAAGAATCTTGCGGTTATTCAGGATAATACGAACCCGGATGCCAAGCGAGGAAAAAACATCATCGATAATCTGAACCATCTCAGCTTCATTTAGCAGGGAGTCGCTTCCGATCACATCTGCATCGCACTGAAAAAATTCGCGGTAGCGTCCCTTTTGTGGACGGTCAGCGCGCCACACGGGTTGAATCTGGTAGCGTTTGAACGGAAAAGTAATTTCATTCAGATGCTGAACAACAAAACGCGCAAAAGGCACAGTCAGGTCATAACGTAAACCTTTTTCGCAAATCTTCGAGGCCAGGGCAGTGGCTTCACCCTGATGCAACGCATCTGCAGGTACACCGGATAAAAAATTACCGGAGTTGAGAATCCTGAAAAGCAGCTTATCTCCTTCCTCTCCATACTTACCCAGGAGGGTAGAAAGGTTTTCCATGGCCGGCGTTTCGATGGGCTGATATCCATAAAGCCTGAAAACCGACCGGATAGTGGAAAAAATATAAGCGCGCCGCAGGCTTTCCTGAGGCAGAAAATCTCTTGTTCCTTTCGGGATTGACGAATGCTTGGCCATGTGTTCTGATTGGGATAAAACCCCGCAAATGTAAAGATTTTAGGTACTCAGACCTAATGAAAAGCCAAACTCAGACTGGTAATTCCGGTGTGTACTGAATCTGTAGCTTTATTTCACCAGCTTTTTGTATCTGATGCGTTTGGGGCCTTCGTCGCCCAGGCGTTTCCGCTTGTTTTCTTCGTAATCGGTGTAGCCTCCTTCGAAAAAGTACACCTGCGAGTTGCCTTCAAAAGCGAGTATATGTGTGGCAATGCGGTCGAGAAACCACCTGTCGTGAGAGATGATTAGGACACAGCCCGCAAAATTCTCCAGGCCTTCTTCAAGCGCTCGAAGGGTGTTGACGTCTATGTCGTTTGTCGGCTCGTCGAGCAGGAGAACATTGGCTTCGCTACGCAAGGTGAGGGCCAGATGCAAGCGGTTACGCTCTCCTCCGCTCAATACGCCAGCTTTCTTGGCCTGATCGGCCCCGGTAAAGTTGAACCTTGCAACATACGCTCGTGAGTTCATTTGCCTCCCGCCGAGCTGAATAAGCTCATGGCCCTGGCTTATCACTTCCCAGACATTTTTTCCAGGATCAATTTCGGCATGCGCCTGGTCAATGTAGCCAAGCTTAACGGTGTCTCCAAGCCCGAAACTTCCACTATCAGGGGTTTCCTGTCGCATCAGCATCCTGAAAAGGGTTGTTTTTCCGGCACCGTTTGGTCCGATAATACCCACGATACTTCCCGGAGGAACAGAGAAGGACAGGTTTTCGAACAGAAGTTTATCACCATACGATTTGGACACGTCTTTAGCCTCAATCACTTTATTGCCAAGCCTTGGCCCGTTGGGTATAAAGATTTCAAGGCGATCTTCCTTTTGTTTGATGTCTTCATTCATCAGCTTTTCATAGGCTGATAAGCGTGCCTTACCTTTTGCCTGGCGTGCCTTTGGCGACATTCGCACCCATTCAAGCTCACGCTCGAGTGTTTTGCGCCGACGACTTTCGGTTTTTTCTTCCAAAGCCAGACGGTTAGATTTCTGCTCAAGCCACGAGCTGTAATTTCCCTTCCAGGGAATGCCCTCGCCGCGGTCAAGTTCCAGTATCCAGCCTGCTACGTTGTCGAGAAAATAACGGTCATGGGTCACTGCAATCACGGTGCCCTTGTATTGTTGCAGGTGATGTTCGAGCCATTCAACAGATTCTGCGTCCAGATGGTTGGTTGGCTCATCGAGAAGAAGGATATCGGGCTCTTTAAGCAGAAGCCGACACAGTGCTACCCTTCTCCGTTCGCCCCCGCTGAGGTTAATTATTGGTGTATCGGGTTCAGGACAGCGCAGTGCATCCATGGCCCGTTCGAGTTTGGAGTCGAGTTCCCAGCCATCGCATTGTTCAATAAGGTCTGTGAGCTCTCCCTGGCGTTCAATGAGCCGGTTCATTTCGGCATCGTTCATTGGTTCGGCAAACCGGTTATTTACCTCCTCGTATTCTTTCAGTAGGTTTGCAACTTTCTGAACCCCTTGCTCTACAACCTCACGAACCGTTTTTGTGTTGTCAAGCAAAGGTTCCTGTTCCAAAAGCCCGATGCTGTATCCGGGTGAAAATACCACCTGGCCAATATACGAGGAATCCAAACCTGCAATGATCTTCAGGAGGCTCGATTTTCCTGAACCGTTGAGCCCGATAATGCCAATTTTTGCCCCGTAATAAAAACTCAGGTATATATCTTTCAGAATTTGCCGGTTGGGAGGCACAATCTTTCCGATCCCCACCATCGAAAAAATAATTTTGTTGTCTTCGCTCATAATAAAAGGTCTTTAACATTCCGGTGCAAAACTAATAAAACAGCGAAAGCACCCATTGAACGCATCCGTAATGTCCCATTCTTTGGATACCACAAATCATATACCTATGTTTGCATAGCCAACCGCCAATTTATTTATGAGTGCTTCCAGGCTCAGGGTGCTGATGCTTTCGAACAAAATGCCCTATCCTCCCAAGGATGGAGGAGCAATTGCCACATTAAACACAGCATTAGGGCTCGCCGATCTGGGCCATGCGGTTACCATGCTCGTCATGAACACGTCGAAACACTATTTCAGGCTCGAAAATGTACCGGATCAGGTGCGCCAAAAAATTGAAATAATCCCTGTGGATGTGAATACGGATATTTCGGTACTGAGGGCATTGAGAAATTTTCTGATAAGCTCAGTACCTTACAATGCCGAGCGGTTTATAACTCCGGCCTACGACCAGAAACTCGGCGAGTTGCTCTCACAGCGGCATTTCGATGTAATACACCTCGAAGGCGCCTACCTGGGGCCCTACATCCGTACTATCCGCAGACACACCACCTCACTCATAAGCATGAGGCCGCCCAACGTAGAGCACGAAATATGGCAAAGGGTATCAGTGATGACTCCCTGGCCCAAACGGGCCTACCTTCACAGCCTGGCAAAGCGGATCAAAAGGTTCGAAACCTCAATGATCAACAACTACGATGTGCTGATACCCATTACCGCACGCGATGCAGCCATTTACCGCCGGCTAGGATGCAAACTGCCCATCCATGTTTCACCCACCGGGATCGATCCGAATGAACTCATACCTGCTACCAACGGCGAGGATCTTAATTCAATCTTTCATATCGGAGCCTTGGACTGGGCTCCCAATATTGATGGTGTGCGCTGGTTCCTAACCCATGCCTGGCCTCGGATACACCGTGAATTTCCTCACCTGAAGTTTTACCTGGCGGGGCGTAACGCCACCTTTTCCTTTTCGAATATTGCATTGCCCAACGTTGTCTTTTTAGGCGAGGTGGATAATGCCTTCGAATTCATGCGCAGCAAAGGCATCATGGTCGTCCCCTTGTTTTCGGCCAGCGGCCTGCGCATCAAGATCATCGAGGGCATGGCCCTGGGCAAAGCCATTATTTCAACTACTGTGGGCGTGGAAGGAATTGATTGCAGCCACAAGGAAAATATCATGGTTGCCGACACGGTTGACGAGATGGTGCAGGCCCTCCACTACCTGCTTGGTGATCCTACACGTATTCAAGCCATGGGACAAAACGCCATGCAATTTGCCCGCGAGAATTACGATAACCTGAAAGTAGCCGACGCACTGGCCCGTTTTTACCTAACTCATCTTCCCTGAGATGCTTTTTGTTTTCTGGATATCACTGCTCCTGGTCGGTTTTACCTACGTCCTTTACCCGGCACTGGTCCGTTTAATTTCGATCAGAAAAAAGCCCAACCCGCTCACTTATGGTCGGGGTGAAGAACCCACAGTCTCGGTTCTGATATCCGCCTATAACGAGGAAAAGGTGATAGGCGAGAAGATCTTAAGTGTGATTGGGTCAGATTACCCGGCAGGAAAGCTTGAAATCCTTGTAGGGAGTGATGCCTCCGGCGACCGGACCGTTGAGATTGTCCGGCAACTCGCCCGGCAATATTCGAATATCCGGTGCCTTCACTTCAGCCAGAGACGCGGCAAGCCGTCAGTGATCAACGACCTGGCGGGTGAAGCCAGAGGCGAAATATTAGTGTTTACGGATGCCAACGTGATGTTTCATCCGCAAACGATTTTTGAGCTTGCAAAACATTTCAAAAATCCGACGATCGGCCTGGTTGATTCGCGTATGATTAATACCGGTACGAAGCCCGATGGCATCTCGTACCAGGAGAAAGCATACATCACCCGTGAGGTCAGTATCAAACACTACGAGAGCCTTGCCTGGGGCGCGATGATGGGACCGTTCGGCGGATGCTATGCCGTGCGGAGGGATGAATTCATCCCTGTTCCACCCGAGTCGCTGGTAGATGACTTCTTTATCTGTATGCGCATTCTTGAGTCCGGAAAAAAGGCCATTAACGAATTGAAGGCAATGGTATTTGAAGATGTTTCAAACAATCTTTGGCTGGAGTACAGGCGCAAAGTTCGAATCGCCACCGGAAATTTCCAGAACCTGGCCCGATTTGCACACCTGCTGCTTACCCCCTGGAAGCCGATTAGCTTCGCATTTCTATCGCATAAGGTTATACGGTGGCTCGGTCCGGTGCTACTGCTCCTGTTGCTGCTGGCAAGCGCGGTGCTGGCCACTTCTGATAGTTATTTCGTGTACATCAGTATTTTCCAGCTGTTTCTTATGTGTGTAGTGCCTGTCCTCGATCGGCTGGGAGCCGCAATACACCTGCACATCAGCCTGCTGAGGCTCATCACCCACTTTTATGCCATGAACCTTGCATTGCTCATGGGTATGATCAACTTCATGAAGGGGAACCTGACGGGGGTGTGGACTCCCACGAAACGAAACCAGTAGTTACGGTCGGCCACCCTGATCCTGGTTGGCGGGGTCAGATGCATGAATCCTTTTCAATAACTTGCCCCAGGCGTCAGCATCCATCAATGGCGAGTCGGTCACGGCCTTGTATGTGAGCCAGATTCCGAGCGGCAGAAAAAGGGCGGTGGGCAACCACATGCCAGTGAACGGGTCGAGAAGCCCCGTGCGTACGTATTTATCACCGGTAGTGGAGGCTATGTGAAAAAGTATAAAAAGAAATGTAGATACTACGATTGGCATGCCCAACCCGCCCTTTCGGATGATTGCACCAAGGGGTGCCCCCACAAAAAACAGGATAAAACAGGCAAATGACAGCGTAAACTTGCGGTGCCACTCAATGTCGTGACGGCGGATGGTTTTGTGTTGGCTTTCTATACTTGATACGGTATAATCTGAGGTTGATTGCATATTCCGGGTCGCGTTCAATGCCGATTCTATTACGTTGGCCCTTTCCTCTTGCGTAAATCCAGCCAGAAAATCACCACGAAACCTCAGGCTCGTGTCCCGGGCAACAAACTTGGTCGTATCTATGTTTGCGAAATAATAATAATTGTACCGGGCCGAACGGGCGATGTTGTTCAACCTGTTCTCAAGTTCGGTGTAAAGCGAATCGCGGGCATGGCTAAGTTGCTTCAGGTTGAACATTTGGTAGTTGTTCTTGAAAAATGCCTCATCAGTGCGGTTCAGCTTAAATGCAGACAGGTCGAAACGCCTCACCTCTTTATCAAACCTGATGCGGGTAAACGGATTGCCCACCGGGTTATTCCGGTTTGGTTTGTCATCGTAGCTTTCGCCGTTATAAAGTGTCAGCACCAGAAAACGCCCGTCATCAGTCTGTTCCATCGTACCCCATTCCGCCCTGCTGAAGGTTGTGTTTCCTAATCCCGAGGTATGATCATACATCATGATATCCCGCAGGGTCTTCTCATCCTTATCCTTGCTGCCAACCCTGATGACATACCCGTCAAGGCCATTGTAATAAATTCCCTCCTTGATATTGAGTGCCAGTTTTGTCTGGCGGACATCATAAAGAATGGTCCGGAATTTCAGATTGGTGACAGGCAGCAGGTTGTTCGAAAAATAAAACGCGACGATACTTATTACAGCAGAAAGGACAATCAGCGGATACATAGCCCTTCGAAGCGAGATTCCTGAAGATTTGACTGCAACCAGTTCGTAATTCTCGCCCAGGTTGCCGAAGGTCATCAGCGAGGACAGGAGAATCGCAAGGGGCAGGGCCATCGGCACAAAAGTGGTAGCAGCGTAAAACAACAACTCGGCAATTACACTCCAGGGCAAGCCCTTGCCAACCAGTTCATCCACATACTTCCACACAAACTGCATCACCAGCACAAATATCGCTATCACAAACGTGAGCGCCATTGGTCCGGCATACGATTTAAGAATGAGCCAGTCGAGCCTCTTAATTCGGGGAAAGGCCATTGTGATTTCGGTACTTTGTTGGGCAAAATTACGGATTTAAGCCGTACAGACTGGTTAAAAAAAGTTATGCATATTTTGAGATGCGGATAATCTGATTATATTTGCCATCCACCACAGGGGCAACGTCGTATCAACCAGCCGGTCATGAAACTAATACAGGTTACCAATCGTAAAACTGCCGAACAGTTCCACGATGTGCTAAGGGTTATCTATAAAGATGATCCTTATTTTGTTTGTCCTCTCGACCAAGACATCGAGGCCATATTCAATCCCAAAAAAAATGCCTATTTTCAGGGTGGCAATGCTATCCGGTGGTTTTTGACAGATGATGACGGCAACCTGACAGGCCGTGTGGCGGCGTTTTACAACCGCGCCAAGGCAGCCCGGTTCGAACAAAAAACCGGAGGCATGGGTTTTTTTGAATGTATTGACGACAGTAAAGCAGCCTCCATGCTGTTTGATGCATGCCGCCAATGGCTGATCGGAGAGGGCTTGGAAGCCATGGATGGCCCGATAAATTTTGGTGAAAATGACTCCTACTGGGGTTTGCTCGTCGATGGTTTTGAAAATGCCAGCTACGGCATGAATTACCATAAGCCCTACTACAGGGCATTGTTTGAAGAATACGGGTTTCGTGAATATTATGAGCAGATTACCAATAAAATTGACCTGACCCGGCCTTTCCCCGAACGCTTTTGGAAGATAGCCGACTGGGTGAGGCAGAAACCGGGATTCAGTTTCGAGCACTTCCAATTTAAAAAAGCCGATAAATATATCCATGACCTGAAAGAGGTGTATGACCAGGCATGGGTGTACCACGAACACTTCACCCCCCTGAAAATCGATTCAGTTAAGGCAGAGTTGGAAAAAGCCCGGGTCATTCTCGACGAAGAATTCATCTGGTTTGCCTATCACGATAATCAACCTATCGCCTTTCTGGTGATGTTTCCGGATGTCAACCAGATACTCAGGTTCTTTGACGGAAAGCTCTCGTTCTTCGATAAACTGAAATTCCTTCAACTCAGACGAAAAAAGCTTTTTACAAAAGCCCGTATTACCGTGATGGGGGTTATACCCCGGTTTCAGCGCTACGGAATTGAATCGGCCATTTTCTGGCACATGGATAAAATGATGAAACACAAGCCCTCTTACAAAGAGGTAGAATTGTCATGGGTAGGTGATTTCAATCCCAAAATGCAGCGCCTCCATGCTGCCGTGGAAGGTAAATTTTCAAAAAAACACATCACCTACCGCATCATCTTCGACGGAAGACCTGTAACCAAGATGCACACCATTTCTTCCGAATCACGCAACGACTGATTGTAAACTGCTCACACTTTTCCCACATGGTTTGAAGATAATTGTTACTGGCCGAAGAAACCGTTCAGATACATTAAATTATATATACCCGGTGTGAGGCCGGGCACGAAAGCCATAAATGTACCTACGATAAATACACGCTTATGACACTCATCATTACCGGATCAGGGCTTACCATCGAAGATGTGGTAAATGTCGCCCGACACCACCAGCACGTTCAGCTTCATCCCGGAGCTGTTGAACGCATCAACGCCTGCCGGGCTATGCTCGAAAGAAAAATTGAAGCCCGGGAGATTATGTACGGCATCAATACCGGCATAGGAGAATTTTCGGAAGTGGTTTTATCCGATGAACAGGTAGCGGATTTTCAGAAGTACCTGATTTATAACCACGCCGCAGGTATAGGCGATCCTATGCCCGAAGAATGGGTAAGGGGGGCCATGCTTGGACGCATCAACGTACATGCCCACGGTAATTCCGGATCTCGCCTTGAAATTACCCAAACCATGGTTGATATGCTTAACAAAGGCGTTACACCCCATGTGTGCCGCCAGGGCTCCGTGGGCGCCTGCGGTGATCTTTCGCCCATGTCGCAAATCGCCTTGCTTATGATGGGCGAAGGACTTGCATATTATCAGGGCGAACTCCTTGAGGGTCACATAGCTCTAGAACGGGCCGGCATTGCTGTGCCCGGCCTGCAGGCACGCGATGGCCTTGCCGCCATCAATGGTTCCAATGTGCTGACTGCCATGAGCGCCATCATGCTCTATGATACCAACCGATGGCTCAAGCAGGCCGAGATTGCATGTGCCATGACCCTCGAAGCTTTGAAGGCAAATTTCGGTCCCTACAATCATAAAATACACCAGGTCAGGGGTTTCCCCGGCGCCATCCGCAGTGCAGCCGCCATCCGCAAGGTGGCAGCCGGTGGCGACCTGATGGAAAAACGGTTAAAAGTTAAAGTGCAGGACGCCTACAGCATGCGCTCAACGCCCCAGGTGATCGGGGCCGCGCATGATGCCCTGGCATGGGCCAGGAGCCAGGTTGAGACTGAACTGAATGGCGTGGGCGACAATCCTATCTTTTTTGCCGAAGAAAACCTGCAACTCTCAGGAGCTAACTTCCAGGGAACACCGGTCAGCCTGCCCATGGATATGATTGGCGCAGCCGTTACGATGGTTAGCGTGCTATCTGAGCGGCGTATGAATCGGCTGAACAACCCTGCCCTAAGCGTTGGATTGCCACCCTTTCTGACCAGGGGCGCCGGTATGTTTTCGGGCATGATGCTCAGCCAGTATACGGCCGACATGCAGATAGTGGAACAACGCATCCTTTCGATGCCAGCCTCCATTCAATCCATTCCTGCCGCTGCCGATCAGGAAGATTTTGTGTCAATGGGCATGAACACCGCCCTGAAAAATTTCCAGATCCTTGACAATGCTTACGGAATTCTTGGCATCGAGCTAATGTGTGCCGCCCAGGCACTTGACCTGCGCGAAAAGTTTGAAACTCCTTATTTATTCGGGGCAGGGTCCCGGGTGGCACGTGCCGTTATCAGAAAATATGTGAACTATCTTGATATTGACCGGCCCCTGTATCCCGACCATAATGCGATGAAGGAGCTTGTCAAGTCATGTGAAATCCTGACGGAGGTAGAGAAAAATGTCGGGAGCCTTGAATAACCTGCCACATGCCGAAACAGACCGTGTGCACCTTTGCCTTCATCGGTTCCTGATATTCCCCGCAGTAGTAATAAAAATTTTTGTGGAGACCCATAAAATTCACAAAACAGATGCGTACTATATGTTTTTGTTATTATATTAGCACCGTTTTTAATCGACAAGCAAGGGTTGGAATTAACGAATTTGTGATTAAAAATCAGATATTCAGCCAGTTGCTATCGTGGCGCAACATGGTAGCATTGTGGCGTGTGTATTTTTTGAATGACAGATGAAAGTTTAACCCATATTTATTAATGACAGTCAAACCTAAATTCTAAGACCAGTTTTACGTATTGTTTATTTATTAACCAAAATCAAACCAGTTATGAGAAAAATTACCATTCTGCTTGCCTGCATGCTCATTGCGTGGCAGGCTGTGATTGCTCAGCGGCCGGTTTCAGGAACGGTGACAAGCAAGGAAGAAGGCACGCCTATTCCGGGTGTTACTGTTCGTGTTAAAGGCACTACACTTGGTACCAGTACGGATATGAACGGGAAGTTTGAGCTTGTTGCTCCTCCCACATCAGTCCTGGTATTCTCGGTGGTTGGTCTGAAAACCCTCGAGGTTTCTCTCGAAAACCGCACTACGGTGAGCGTGGCTATGGAACAGGACGTGTTTGCCATCGAAGAGTTTGTAGTTATCGGGTACGGTGTGCAGCAACGCCGCGACGTGTCCGGTTCAATTACTACTGTGCGGGGCGACGCTATCAAGACCATTCCTGTTCAGACATTTGACCAGGCCCTGCAAGGGAAAGCTGCCGGGGTAACCCTTACTATTCCCAATGCTGTGCTTGGCAACCCGCCTATGGTTCGCGTTCGCGGGTTCAACTCCATCTCGGGCAGTTCAAGCCCGTTGTATGTGGTGGACGGTGTTCCTGTATTCACAGGTGACCTCTCGCGTACGAATTCGGCTCTCAATGCCCTGGGCGACATCAATCCGGCCGACATCGCTTCCATCGAAGTGCTGAAAGATGCCTCGGCAACGGCTATTTACGGCTCAAGGGCAGCCAACGGTGTAATCATCATTACCACTAAGAAGGGCGCTGCCGGCAAGGTTACCGTTTCCTATGATGCCAACATGGGGTACTCATCCGCTTACCGGCTGTATGACCTGATGGATGCTTACCAGTTTATCGAAGTGAAGAACCAGGCCCGTGCCAATGCCAACAACCTGGCCGCTGCCTACTTTGTACAGAAGGACAAGGATGGCAACGATGTGAATACGAACTGGAACGACTATGTATATCAAACTGGTTTCCAGCACACCCATTCGCTCAGCGTTTCGGGCGGTTCGCCTACCACCAGCTACTTCCTCTCAGTAGGGTATTCCAACAACGATGGTATCATCAAAACCAACAATTATATTCGTAAGAATGCCCGTCTGAATCTCGATCACAAACTCAACCGCTGGGTTTCGCTGGGAGCAAGCCTCAACTACACCAATTCATTCACTAACGCACCAAATACGGGATCGCTTGCCGGAGCTAACTTCTCAACGGCAGGTGCAGGCCGTCTGGCATTTGTAACCTCACCGGTGGTACCAGTTTACCTGCCCAATGGCGACTACAACATTGACTGGGCAAACAACCGCGTGGGCCTGGGAACAAACACCCAGCCTGTTGGATTCTTCCACCCGGTGTTTTTGCAGGATAAAAACTATGGCAACAGCCAGAGTGACCGCCTGCTTACCAACCTTTCCGTGACGGCTGAACCCATTAAGGGTTTGTTCCTGCGCTCGGTATTCGGCCTTGACAACAGCCTGGTTGAGTCCAAAACCTTCTGGCATCCTGACCATGGCGATGGCAGAACCAACGGTGGCGAAGTTTTTAACTATTTTGACCGCCGCAACCGCTGGAACTGGACCAACACAATCAATTATGGTATGAATCTGTTCGAAAAACTGAACCTGAAAGCACTGGTCGGATCTGAAGAACAGTATTCAAACTTCAACGGCTGGTCAGGTCGCAGAACCGGATTAGCTGATGTGTTCTTTACCGATTACCAGGGCAGCTTCACCACTCCGCAGCAACCTCCGACAGCCATGTTGTCCGAAAACTACTTCACTTCGTACTTTGGCCGTATCAATGCCGACTGGGACAAGAAGTATTATATCGACTTCAGCGCCCGTCGCGACGGATTCTCCGGATTGGCAGCAGGAAACAAATATGGCAACTTTGGCGGAGCCTCTGCCATGTGGAACATCTCGAACGAGGAGTTTGTCAAAAACAGCTCGCTGGGCGACTACCTGTCAGATCTCCGGATTAAAGCCAGCTATGGCCGTGTAGGTAACATTTCGGGAGTAGGTTCATACGCTTCATTGTTTTTGTACGGAGCCGGAACCTACAACCAGGAAGCCACCCTGTTCTTCAATCAGGCTGGAAATGCCGACCTGAAGTGGGAGACCAGCAACAAATTTGACGTGGGTCTATCATTTGCCATACTCAGGGACAGGATGCAGTTTGAATTCAACTACTTCAACAACGACATCGATGGCCTTATCCTCAATGTGCCCCAGTCGCCATCGAAGGGTATCCCTGGCAACGTATTGCCTATGAACGTGGGTTCGATGTTCAACAAGGGGTTGGAATTTACCCTTACGAGCTACAACATCAACAAAGCCAAATTCAAGTGGAATACCAACTTTAACTTCACTTACCTGAAGAACGAAGTAACCTCGCTTGCCGATGGCGTTCCTTTCCTGGCTGGAGTAACTCAGCTCGAAACAACCAACAGAACCATTGTGGGTTATCCGCTCGGTATGATCTGGGGCGTGAGAACTGACGGCGTTGATCCGGCTACCGGCCGCCGCGTGTTCTGGCGCAAGAATTATAATACAAGCGGAAAATGGGATGGAACTTACACCAAGGTGTTTTACAACCATCAGTCGGGCGTGGCCACTTCGGGCTGGCGCGATGCCGATGGCAACGTATCACGTTCGGTGGACATCTCAAACGATGGCGAACCTCTGGGCAGCCCCATTCCAAAATACTTTGGCGGGCTTGACAATACCATTACCTTCGGAAATTTCGACTTTAACCTGGGCCTTACCTATGCCTTTGATTTCTACGTTTATAACGGATCAAAAGCCGGGCTGAGAGACCAGCGTAACTGGAACAACTCTGCCGAAGTTGCCGAGAAATACTGGAAAAAAGCCGGTGATATTACCCCGATTCCAAGACCGGTATGGGGTGACAACGTATCGAATGGTTCCTCCATGGTACAAGAGCAGAATATGGAAAGAGGCGACTTTGTCAAGGTCAGGAACCTCAGCCTTGGCTATACGTTGAAAAATAACCTCCTCAAACGTGCCAATGTGAGCAGCCTGCGTATCTACTCGCAGATATTCAATGCCTACACATTCACCAACTACACCGGAGCCGACCCCGAAATTTCGTCGAACGGTGACACCAACCTGACTCCGGGTGTTGACAGGAACACGGTTCCGCAGGCACGCACCATTTCATTTGGAATCAACGTAACCTTCTAACTTTAAAATCTGAATACCATGAAAAATATATTGAAATACGCGATTTCGCTTCTTCTGGTTCAGGTGCTTCTCACTTCCTGTTTCAAAGAATACCTCGACCCGGTGCCTAAAACGGCCATCAGCGACCTCTCAGCTTTCGATACCAAATCCAGGATCGAAGGACAGATCAGGGGCATTTATTCCTCATTCAAGAGCGGACAATATCTTGGCGGACGCTTCCAGGTATATAATGACATCCGAGGCGACGACTACCTGATGCTTCAAAATAACGGGGTTACAGGTATGATGACCTGGAACCACACCATCACTGCCTCCACAAACGAAGTGCAGAACCTGTGGGATGCCATTTATGCGGCCGTCAACCGTGTAAATCTGTTCCTTGATGGACTGGAAGCTAGCAAAGCCAAAATTATCAGTGGAAACATCCTGACTCAGGCCGAATTCGATCGCTACAAGGGCGAAGCCTTAGCGCTAAGGGGGATAGCCTATCACCATCTCATCCAGCTCTATGCCAAACCCTACAAGGCAGGTGCTTCAAATTTTGGAGCCATACTCCGCCTGAAGGCTGCCAAATCGGGCGCAGATAACAGCCAGGCACGCGAAACTCTGGCCAAAACCTACGAACAGATTCTCAGCGACCTGAACACCGCCGAAACCCTGCTGCCAACCGTTACTGCCGGAACGGCAAATTCGGCGGCCTATGTGACAAGGGTGCACAAAAACACCGTGATCGCTTTCAAAACCAGGGTGTACCTGCACATGGAAGCCTGGTCAAATGTGATAACCGAAGCCAACAAAATCGTTCCGACAGCTGCCCCATTCGTGTCTCCATCAGGTGTAGCTAATGCACTGGCCAGCACATTTGTGTCCATTTTCCGTACACCCTACACCACGGCCGAATCCATTCTATCGATGCCAATGACCTCAGCCGAACTGCCGGGTACTCAAAACGGTCTGGCTCATTATTTCTCCGCCTCAACGGTCGGGAACAATGAGTATCCCATCAACCCGTTGAGTGTGGTTTGGTCAAGCACCGCTTTTCTTGCTACCGACGCCCGCAAAGTTCTGGTATCACCTAGTACGGTGGGTGGTACCGTGTATAACTTCATCAACAAATACTCCCTGTTCCCGCATTCGGACTGGGCTCCAGTGATCAGGTATGCCGAAGTGTTGCTCAACCTGGCCGAGGCCGAAGCACGCCAGAATGGCGTGACTACCCGCGCCGTTGCCTTGCTCAATGCAGTGTATCTGAGATCGAATACCGGTGGCACCGCCTTTACCACGGCAAGCTTCGCCAATGCTGATGCATTTGTGAACCGCCTGATGCTTGAGCGTAACCTTGAATTCCTTGGCGAGGGCATCAGAAATATGGATACCATGCGCCGCCTGGCTGCTCACGGAGCCAAAGCTGGCGTGAATGCCCTGCCGTCAACTTCTCCGGTATATGTATGGCCAATTCCGCAGACTGAGTTGAACACCAATTTGCTGGTACAGCCGAACTAATCAAACACCTTATAGTAGGATAATGACAGGAGGCCGCCTCGGATTGAGGCGGCCTCCTGTCATTAAATTTACTATCTTTGATTGCATATCGCGCTTACTTTTTTATAAAAATTATGCATTTTTGTGTAACAAATGCTTTTTGATAGTATATTAGCAGATTGTAGGTAATTGAATCACTTCTTTTTAACAAATATGTCTAACCAAAAATATGTGAATGACAAGTATGCGAAACAAACCAAGTCAAGTTCTATCAAAGTTTTAACAGTTCTAACCAAAATCAAATCAGTATGAGAAAAATTACAATGTTGCTTGTCTGTATGCTATTTGCATTTCAGGCAGTGCTGGCGCAAAGAACAATCACTGGTACGGTAGCCAACGCCGAGGATGGATCAGCCATTCCCGGTGTGTCCGTGGTCGTGAAAGGGACCACAATCGGTGTCACCACCGACCTGGCCGGCAAATACCAGCTGTCTGTTCCTGCCAATGCGCGTGTACTGGTGTTTTCATTCGTAGGGATGAAAACCAGTGAGGTGGCCATCGAAAACCAGTCGGTGATCAATGTACGCCTCAATCCCGACGTGCTGGATATCGAAGGGGTGGTAGTTACGGCCATCGGTATCAAGCGCGAAGCCAAAGCTCTGGGGTATTCTATTCAGGCAGTAGGCGGCGAGGAGCTTACCAAATCGTCGAACACCAATATGGTGAACAGCCTGAGCGGCAAGGTGGCCGGTGTACAGGTTACCAGCTCGACAGGTGCTGCCGGTGGTTCTTCGTTCCTGGTAGTCCGAGGAATGTCGTCAATTACCGGCAACAACCAGCCTCTGTTTGTGGTTGACGGTATCCCTATCGACAACTCACAGCTGGCTACCGAAACCCTGACAGCCGGGGTTGCCTATTCAAACCGCGCTATGGATATCAATCCGAGCGATATCGAGAGCCTCAGCGTGCTCAAGGGTGGTGCCGCCACTGCACTCTATGGCCTGCGGGCTGCTAACGGTGTGGTAATCATCACCACCAAGAAAGGCGCTGCTACTCCCGGCAAGAAGCTGAATATCAGCGTGAACAGTTACATGTCAGTAGATCGGGTTACGCAGTTACCTCCCATGCAGCTTATATATGCACAGGGTTCAGCCGGTGCATATGTCAATAACTCGACCTCTGCCTGGGGCCCGAAGCTGACCGACCTTAGGCACTCAAAAACAACAAAAGACCCGTATTACTATGATGCCAAACTCGGCGACTTTAAGGGTGTGATAGTTCCATCAACGGATGCCAACGCCGGCGCCGTGGTTGTTCCTATTGATAATGCCAAGAATTTCTGGGTTGATGGAATCAGCCTGAATAACAATATTTCGTTGTCGGGCGGTAATGACCAGACCAAATATTTTTTCTCGGTAGGACACCTGAACTCAAAGGGAATCGTTCCGCTCAACCAGTGGACCCGTTCCTCATTCACCATGAACGCCGAGCATAAATTTTCACGCTGGCTCACCAGCGGTGCCAAGGTAACCTATACCAACTCGGGCGGTACCCGTATTCAGCAAGGCTCCAACACCTCAGGAGTTATGCTCAGCCTTATGCGTCAGGCTCCAAGCTGGGACAATGCCGCAGGTTTCGACAAACCATGGGAAGAATGGCAGTCATACCGCTTTGCCAACTGGACACAAAGGAACCAGCATCGCGGCGGAGGGTATGATAATCCCTACTGGACGGTAAACAACAACCCGTTCAACGACGTGGTAGACCGCATCACCACCAGTTTTAACACGGTTGCTACCTTTGCCGACTGGATCAATCTTACGTATCGCGTCGGGAACGACTTTTATGCTGACCGCCGCAGGCAGTTTTTCGAAATTGGCTCGCGTACCATTGCCTCAGGTCGTATCATAGAAGATAATTACACCAATCACGACATCACCCAGGATGTGTTCCTGACCATCAACCGCGAGTTTATCCCCGGACTATCATCTGCTCTTATTCTTGGTAATAACCTGTATCAGACCAGGATGCAGAATGTATTTATGCGTGGCACCACTCTGGTAATTCCGAATTACCGGAATATCGGCAATGCATCAACCAGGGAGGCTTTTGAATCGCTCAACCGGAAACGCACCATGGCCATGTACGCCGACCTCAGTTTGTCGTACCAGTCGATGCTTTACTTAAATGCCACCTACAGGCACGAATGGAGCACATCGTTACCCAAAGATTACAACAACTTCGGGTTCCCGTCTGTAAGCGGTAGCTTCATCTTCACAGAGTTGGCCCCACTAAAAGACAACAACATCCTTTCGTTTGGAAAACTCAGGGGATCGTATTCAAAAATTGCCAACGATGCTCCTATCTACGGCACACAGCCTACCTTCCCGACGGCTGCCTTTGGCGACGGTTGGACCACTACGGCCATCTCATTCCCTGCCTTTGGGTCATCGGGCTTTACGGTAACCAACACCCTGCCCAATGCCAATCTCAAGCCCGAAAAAGCCACCACCTGGGAGGTAGGAGCCGATCTGAGGTTCCTGAAAGGAAAAGTCGGTCTTGATCTCACCTACTACGAGATCCTCAACGAAGACCTGATCCTGGCTGTACCTGTGGCAAAATCATCCGGGTACTACAGCGCTAACCTCAACGCAGGAAGCATGGAAAACAAAGGTATTGAAGCCGTTCTGTCACTCAGCCCGGTTAAAACCAAAGATTTCCACTGGAACATGAACTTCAACTTTACCCGCAACAAGAACAAGGTTCTGTCGCTGGCCGAAGGCGTTCCCAACGTATTCCTCGGTGGGTTTACCTCTGCTCAGGCCCGCGCCGTTGTAGGTAACTCGTATGGAAGCATCTTTGGCAGCGAATTCCGCAAAGACAAAAACGGAAACCTGATCATAGACGACCGCGCTACCATAGGCGGTGTTGCCAATGCCAAATACGGCTGGCCGATCCTGTCTGCCGCAGATGCAGCGCTAGGCGATGTGCTGCCCGACTATACCCTGGGCATCAACAACGGACTCAGCTTTAAAGGCATCAACTTCACCTTCCTGATCGAAGTGAAAAAAGGAGGTTATATGTGGAACGGAACCGAGGGAGCCATGTATCAGTTCGGTACGCACAAAGATACCGAACAGCGGGGAGCTACTTACAAATACGATGGTGTAGGCCTCTCCACGCTGAATTCGGAAGGCATTGGCACCAAGGTTTCCATCCCGATGACTCTGAACCAATCGTGGTATCAGAACGAAGGCGGCGGTTTCTTTGGCGCCGGATCGCAGTTTGTTGAAGCAACCGACTGGGTGCGCCTTCGCGAGGTGACGCTTTCATACACGTTGCCTGCAAAACTCGTCGGCAAAGCCTTCCTGTATGGTGCCGAAATCTATGCTACCGGACGCAACCTGTGGCTGGATACCCCGTTTTCAGGTGTTGACCCCGAAACCAGCCTCTATGGCTCGAACAATGCACAGGGACTTGAATACTTCAACATGCCCGGCACAAAGACATTTACGGTTGGTCTTAAGTTAAACTTCTAATAATTGCCAGACATGAAAAATATACATAAGATTATCGCAGCATTCTCGCTCTCATTCCTTTTGCTATTCAGCTCGTGCGAGAAATGGATCGACCCTGATTACAACATCAATCCGAACTCTCCTTCAGATGTTCCCCTGAATCTGCTGTTACCTTCGGCCGCCGCTGCCGTAGCCTATTGCTATGCCGGCGACTATGCCCGTTTCCCGGCCATCTGGATGCAACACTCATCGGGTGTTGACCGCCAGGCCTACGGTTTTGAAACCTACCAGCAGAGTGAGTCGGACATCAATAACCTGTGGAATACCATTTACGGCGGGGCGCTTAAAGACCTGGCCAAAGCCAGGGAAAAAGCAACCGCCCTCGGTGCTATCCACTACATAGGTGTTATCAACGTGATGACCGCTCATGTGCTGGGCATGCTCACCGATGTTTGGGATGACATTCCTTACAGCCAGGCGTTGATTGGAGAAACCAAACTGCAGTCGCCCTATGATACGCAGCAGCAGATTTTTACCACCATCAATACCCTGCTCGACGATGCCATTGCAAAATTCGCTACGGCTGCACCCCTGGGCGTTCCGGCGCCCGGCACCGTGGACGACCTGATTTACAGGGGCAATATTACCCGTTGGGCTCAGGCTGCCCGGTCGCTGAAATTGAAGTATGCGCTGCATAAACAAAAACGCGACGGCAACTGGACCACTGTTGGACAATTGATAACCGCCGGAGGTTTGCTGGCTGCAAATGCCGACAATTTCCAGTTTACTTTTGGTACCCCTTCTGTAGAAACAGGTCCTGTGTATAACTTCGAAACCAATCGTGGCGACATCAGGGCCGGTGCGTACATCGTTAACCTGATGAATGCCAATTCCGACCCGCGCCGGCCCAGGTATTTCTCGGGCACCAGTGCGACCAGTTTTACTGTACCCACAACATATGTGGGCTCAAATCCCGGTGCCCAGCTTACTTCTGCCAACTGGGCCGGACCCGCCATGGCCAGTCGCAACTCACCGGCTTACTACATGACCTTTGCCGAGGTGAAGTTTATAGAGGCCGAATGGCGTTTCCGTACCAGCACCGCCGGTGCTGCACAGGCGCTGCGCGATGGTATCAATGCCTCACTGTCGCAGTACGGTGTGGCCGATGCCGCATGGGTCACCACCAACTACGGAGCAATTACGGATGCCAACATCACTATCCAGCAAATCATCCTCGCCAAATATACCCACCTGTATATGCAGCCCGAGGCTTATTGCGACTGGAGAAGAACCGGTATTCCGACCCTGACTCCCGCTGTAGGAAACGTTACTGCCGGTGTCATCCCCCGCAGGTTTATCTACCCGCAGGATGAAAGGTTGTATAATGGCGTAAATATGCCAAAGGACAAATCAGTCACCATGCGAGTGTGGTGGGATGTTCCGTAACGAAATTTCTTTTTAACACGAAGAGGCTGCCTCACAAGGGCAGCCTCTTTTTGTTAAAAAAAAAAGAGTTTGAAAAGCAGAATATTAAAAATTGTTATATTAGCACTCGCTTTTCGGAATGGAACATACTCTGGTGCCAAAATTTTGTAACACCATATAAAATCAGTCACTTAGCTGACATAATGTTTTATTACAATATTCAGGTATTATCAACCTTTTCAAACATTTCCTAACCAAAATCAAGTCTTATGAGAAAAATTGCGTTGTTTCTGCTTGCCTGCATGCTATCAGCAGTGCAGGTAGCGTATGCTCAGCGGACCATCACCGGAGCTGTAACCAGCAGCGAGGATGGCAAAGGCATACCCAGTGTATCTATCGTGGTCAAGGGCACTACCACCGGTGTGGTGACCAATGTCAACGGTAATTACACGCTGAATGTTCCGGCAAACGCTACTACTTTGGTCTTCAGTTTTATTGGCATGAGGACCCAGGAAATAGCCATCGCCGGAAGAAATGTTATTAATGTGGTGATGGAGCCCACAGCCGAAGCGCTTGACGAAGTGGTCGTCATGGCCTACGGTACCGCCACGCGAGGCACCTTTACCGGTTCAGCCACGGTGGTGGGAAGCCAGAAAATTGAGTCGCGTCCCATCTCCAACATCAGCCGCGCTATCGAAGGCCAGACACCCGGTGTGCAGGTTACCTCGGGCAGCGGCCAGCCGGGTGCCGGACAGGATATACGCATCAGGGGTTTTGGGTCGGTTAACTTCTCAAATGCCCCCTTGTATGTAGTGGACGGCGCACCCTATGACTACGCCCTCAGCAACCTCAACCCTGCCGACATCGAGAGCATCACCATCCTGAAAGATGCTGCAGCCACCGCCCTTTACGGAAACCGCGCCGCCAACGGCGTGATCATGGTCACCACCAAGAGAGGGAACAAAGATCGCAGCACATTCACGGTGAGGGCCACCCAGGGGTTCAGCACCCGCGGTTTGGATGAGTATGAGCTAATAGGCGAAAAAGACTACTATCCCGTCAACTGGGAGTCATACCGCAACAGCCTTGCCTACAGCCGTACCATCAACCTGCCGCTGGCCGATGCAAGTAAAGTTGCCTCTGGTACCTGGGGAAACAGGAATGCATCCGGATTGCAGGTGTACAGCAACACGGGACTGGGTATTCCCAATACCAACTTCAATGACATTTTCCAGAACCTGTTATTCAACCCTTACAACATTGATCCCACCCAGATCATGCTGGAAAATGGTACCCTCAACCCCGCAGCCACTCTGATTTACACCCAGGAAGACCTTGACTGGGAAAAGCAACTGCTCCGTCTTGGCGACCGCAAGGAGTTCAATGTTACCTTCTCGGGCGGTTCGCAAAAGAGCGACCATTATGTTTCGCTGGGCTACCTCGATGACAAGGGATACCTGATCGAATCGGATTTCAAACGCTTCACCGGGCGTATCAACATGAACTCGCAACTGAAGTCATGGTTCAAGACCGGATTTAATCTTGCCGCAAACCGCTCTCAGTCACAATCAGCCCGTGACGGTAGTAGCACAGGTTTTGTCAACCCGTTCCGCTGGACCCGCTCCATTGGTCCTATATATCCAATCTGGGGCGTTTACCAATTCGGAAACACCGTGGGTAAAACTCCGGGCACGTATGCCGTGGACGATTATGGCAACAAAATTTTCGACTGGGGACAGATCGCCGGCATTCCTAACCGCGCTTCAGGCGCTTCGCCTGGCCGTCATGCCGTAGCCGAAACATTGTGGAATGATGACCTCTTCACCCGCAACGTAATCAACGCCAAAACCTACGGCGAATTCCGCTTGATGGAAGGCCTGGCCCTTACGTTCAATTTCAGCCTCGACGTGAATGCCTACAACTCAGCCAATTTCGACAACCGTTTTGTGGGCGATGGCTCACCGGCCGGACGTTCGAGCCGTACCAACTCGCTCTCTACTACCAACACCAACAGCCAGCTTCTTTCGTACAAAAAGAATATGGGTAAACACGGGTTCGATTTCCTGGCAGGCCATGAAAATTACTCGTATAAGTATGAATATTTCTATGGCTTCAGACAGGACATTATCCTCGACGGAAATACAGAACTCGTGAACTTTACAACCACCAACTCGCTTACCTCATATGTGGATAATTACAGGCAGGAATCATACCTGGGCCGTGTCAACTACGACTTCGACGGAAAATACCTGCTGTCAGGTTCGTTCCGCCGCGATGGTTCCTCACGTTTCTATAAAGACAACCGTTGGGGTAATTTCTTCTCCTTCGGTTTGGGCTGGCGTATTGACAAGGAAAAATTCCTCGCCAAGCAAGCCTGGATCAATATGGCGAAACTCAGGGCCTCATACGGACAGGTTGGTAGCGATGCATTGGGTGGCGGAAGCAACTACTATGCCTGGCAAGCCCTTTACCTGCTCGGACGCAACAACGCTACGGAGCCCGGTATGTACCAGTCGAAGCTTGAAAGCCGCGGCCTGAAATGGGAATCGAACCATAACTGGGGCGTCGGCCTCGACTTTGGTTTCTTCAACCGCATGGTGGGTACCATCGAATACTTCAACCGTAGCTCGCTCGACCTGTTATTCGATGTACCTCTGCCGATCTCAAGCGGTATCACCAGCGAGTTGAAAAACATCGGTTCGGTTGAAAACCGCGGTATCGAGTTCAGGCTGGGTACCGATATCATCCAGAAAAAGAACTTCACCTGGAACATCGACGTCAACTTCACCAAGTTTACCAATGAAATCAAGAAGATGCCCCTTGATAAAGACGGCAAACCTCAGGAAATCATCTCCGGCACCAAGAAGCTGATGGTAGGTAAAGGAATCTATGATTACTGGTTGCGCGTGTACAAGGGGGTTGACCCTGCCGATGGCGCGGCACTATATGCCTGGGATCGCAAACTCGCTTTAACAAACATCAGGGTGTTTGACAAGGATACCCTTACCACCAATCCCAGCCATGCCCTTTACGATTTTAAAGGAAGCGCTATTCCCGACCTGCTGGGTGGTTTCACCAACAGCTTCAAATACAGGAATCTGGAGCTTACTGTGCTGTTAAGCTGGCAGCTGGGTGGCTATGTTTATGACAGCCCTTACGCCAGTTTGATGAGCGCCGGTAACTATGGCGGATCATATCATGTGGATATCCTGAACCGTTGGCAAAAGCCCGGCGACAAGACCGATGTACCACGCCTCGACGCTGCGCAGACATCGAATTTCGGAGCTGGCTCGACCCGCTGGCTCATCGATGCATCCTACCTGAATGTGCGTGCCGTAAATCTCTATTATGACCTGCCAAAGTCGCTGGCACAGAAGCTGACTTTGCAGCGTGCAAAAGCCTACTTCAGCGCCGAGAACCTGAGACTGTTCTCGAAAAGGCGCGGGATGGACGTAAACCAGGCATTCTCCGGAGTGCCGGGCAATTTCTACCAACCGGCCCGCATTTTTACGTTCGGTCTTGACTTATCACTTTAATCTTTACAGACATGAAAAGAATATTTAGAAACAGTATATTAGCCGTAGCAGCACTCTTGCTTGCACAGGGGTGCAGCAAAGATTATCTTGACACGATTCCTTCCGACTCCGTCGGCCCATCGACCGTGTTCGCCACTACCAAAAATGCCTGGGGAGCCATCAACGGCATTCACCGGTTGCTCTACATGCAATGGGCGCAGCAAGACCAGGCCGGCGAACAGAGCATGTGTATCAATTCCGATTACCTCGGCGAAGACATTGTAATGACTGCTGCCGGTTCAGGTTGGTACAACACCCACCATCAATGGAGGGGTCATATGACCTCAACCAACGCCACCGTGTATTTTGCCTGGCGTATGTATTACAGGGTCATTGCCAACTGTAACATGATTCTTGAAAACATCGACAACGCCACAGGGGTCGCATCTGAAAAAGATCACATCAAAGGACAGGCGCTTGCCTACCGGGGATGGGCACACTACCAGCTGGTGCAAATCTACGGCAAACGCTATAACTGGACGGCAAAACCCAACACCCAGCTTGGCGTGCCCATTATGATCAAGAGCACTACCGAACCCCAGGCCCGCGCGACGGTCGAAGAGGTGTACACACAGATCAACAAAGACCTGGATGATGCCATTGCGCTGCTCAACGGTAAGCCTACCAGAGCCAAATCTCATATCAGCGTGGCTGTGGCCCGTGGTATCAAGGCCCGCGTTGCCCTTACCACCGGCAACTGGCAGACGGCTTATGAAATGGCTGCTCTCGCCCGTGCCGGACTCAGCCTGATGAGCCAGGCCCAGCTGCTCGAAGGGTTCAGCAAAATCACCAACCCTGAGTATATTTGGGGATGCGAAGTGGTGTCAGACCAAACCACCTTCTTCTTTTCGTTCTACGCCTATATGTCGTTCAACTTCAGCTCTACGATGAACAGATCCAACCCAAAAAGGTGTAATGTTCTGTTGTATAACCAGATACCTGCTACCGACGTGCGCAGACAATGGTGGGAAGCCACATCGGCAGCTGCCCGCACAAGGCTTACCGCTGCCGGTATCCCGACCACCTTCACAGCTACCACGCACCATAACTTCAAGTTCAGGGCAGTTGACCAGGCTGACAGCCGCGGAGACTTCCCCTACATGCGTGTAGCAGAAATGTACCTGATCGAAGCAGAAGCCTATGCGCGTTTCGGCAATAACACTCTGGCACAAGACAGGTTGTTCACCCTGATTTCATCACGCGACCCGGGCTATGTGAAGTCGACCCTGACCGGTACCGCCCTGATTGATCATATTCTTCTTCACAGGCGTATTGAGCTCTGGGGCGAAGGCTTCAGGTTCTATGATATGAAACGTCTCGACATTGCCCTGAACCGAAATGGTGCAAACCATACTGCTTCTCTCGCTTTCACTTTCGATGTACCGGCCGGTGACAACCGCTGGCAGTGGATGATCCCCGAAGACGAAATGAAAGCAAATCCCAAGATGGTCCAGAATCCATAAGATAACCTTATTTGATTACTGAAAGAGCTGTTCCGGCAACGGAGCAGCTCTTTTTACATCCATGGCATCCGCATTTGTTTTGTACCTTTGTAGTCACTCGCCTCATCAGGAGTGCACTTAACGTTTTACTGGTTGTAATATGTCGGATTATCTCATTCGCCGTCTTAAAGGATATTTGCCTGTCTGGCTGACCATCTTCACTCTTGTCCTGCATTCGCAGACAATTACCGGCCAGCAGGCCGCCTACCCGAAGGAGAAAACCGAAGAGCTGAAAAAGTTCTCGGAAGAGCTGAAAGCAACAGCAATTCGTGAAAAACGAATTGCTTTAAACTTTGCACTAAGAAATAACCTCCCGGTCAGGGAAGAACTTCCGGACGGACGAGTGATAGAGCTGCAATATCTCGATGAAAAGGGACATCCCGTATATTACGTCACACACAACGCAGGGGCAGCCCTCACGGTGGGTACCAACCAGCTGCACCCCGGGGGCAAACTGGGAACTTCGGTCACGGGATCGGGCATGACGGTGGGTGTGTGGGATGCCGGGGGTATCTTTGGAGGGCATAATGAGCTCACCGGGAGGATTGCCTTAAGAGATAATGCCGCTGCAGCCAATGACCACGCCACACACGTAGGAGGCACCATTGCCGCAGCAGGCAACCAGGCCAATGTCAAAGGCATGGCGTTCCAGGCCAGTGTTGACAGCTACGACTGGACAAACGACATCGCTGAACTGACTGAGGCGGCTTCCAGAGGCCTGCTGGTTTCAAACCACTCCTACGGAATCTTGCTGGGCTGGGACTACAGCGATGGCAAATGGAAATGGAACGGGACCGGAACCTATAATGTGGACCACAGGTTTGGATTTTATACCAACAAGGAGAGCCGCACACTTGACCAACTGGCCTATGCTGCTCCCTATCTGCTCATGGTTCGCTCGGCCGGAAACGATCGTAACGATTTCGGAGACGGCAGCAAACCTGCCGACGGGCCTTACGACTGCATCGGCCCCGAAGCCATTGCAAAAAACGTACTCGCCGTGGGGTCAGTGGCAAAAATCCCCGGGGGATACAGAAACCCTGAGGATGTGGTGATGACTGCATATAGCAGCTGGGGCCCTGCCGACGATGGCCGCATCAAACCCGACCTGGTAGCCCCGGGAAACCAGATATTCTCCACGCTGGGCAACGGCAACTACGGCACCTTGAGCGGCACCTCAATGGCTTCGCCCGTGGTGACCGGATCATTGCTGCTTCTGCAACAACTGCACCAGCAACTCAATGGAAGCTATATGCTTGCATCTACCCTAAAGGCCCTTGCCATTCATACAGCTTCAGCCGCCGGAAAAAGTCGTGGCCCCGACTATGAATTCGGATGGGGATTGCTCAATACCGAAGAAGCTGCAAAAATTATCCTGTATAAGGACAACTTCAATAACCACATCAACGAACTCACACTGAGCCAGGGACAAGTGTACGAATATGAGTTTTATGCCGATGGCACCAAAGACATCTTGGCCACCATCTGCTGGACCGATCCGCCGGGGACACCGCCCTCCACCGGGGTCAACCCTACGGATATCATGCTCGTAAATGATCTTGATATCCTAATCACCGACGATACCGGCAAAGAGTATTTCCCGTTTGTGATGAACCAAACGGCGGCAACCACGGGTGTAAACAGCAGGGATAATGTAGAAAAGATAATAATCGAAAGCCCGGTAGCCCGCAAATATAAACTCAGGGTGAGCCATAAGGGAACACTTCTCAATGGCAGCCAGGCCTTTTCCTTACTACTAACCACCAGTGCCCTGCCATTTGATGAGGATCCTGTTCTATTCTGGATCGGGAACTCGGGCAGCTGGCACAACCCGGCCAATTGGTCGCTGAGTTCCGGCGGTCCCGCTGCCAATATCGTTCCTACAGACCGGCACCACGTCATTTTCGACGAAAAGTCGTTCAAGGAAAACGGTGATAAGATCACTATCGGGTCCCCTGCCGGGTGCAAATCACTCTCCTATATGAGCTCGAAGCTGGCCACCTTCGAGGTATTGACGAACAATATAGAGGTCAGTAAATTCTTTTTCGTTTCCACCCAAAACGGGTTTGTACAACAGGGTGGTTTCATCCGTGTAAAAAATCCGGACACCAAAGTCAGCAGTGTGTCCGACAAATACCTCAACCTGGAAGTGGATGCTTCCGGAGGGACGGTTGAAATCCTATCCAATGCCAACATAGATAAGCTTGTAGTAAAGTCGGGCCAGCTGAGGCTAAAAGGAAACCGCTATGCAATCAAGAGTTTCACTACTCAGGGGTCGGGAACAAAGATTCTGGAACTGGGAAGGGCTATTCTCTCCAATGAAGGGGAGTTTGACTTTAGCGATACATCATTGACCATTATTCCTGGGCAAAGTGAAGTGGTGTGCAAGCAAGAAGCCGGAAAACAGGCGCTGATCAAAGGCGGTGAGCTTACACTTAAGACCCTCAGGGTTGTTTCGGGGTCATTGAAGATTGACGCCTCCTTGTCTGCTTCAACACTCTATAACAGTGGCGAAATAGTTCTGAGCAACAACAGCTCCGTATCCAGAATAGATGTGGAAGCCGGAGGCAGCCTCGTGATTGGTGGTGGAAAGACCCTACGCACGGAGCTGATAAACCTTTTTTCTACCGCCGATAAAAAGATAATTCTGGGTTCTACTGGTCCGGCACCGGCCAACCTGGTTTACAACCTGCACACAAAAGCTTGCTTTGATAATCTGCTGATCAATAACGTTACTGCCTCCGGTATCGCCACCATGGTTGCCGGCGCCAATAGTGTGCTTACCGGAGCCACCACAGGATGGGTAACTCTGTCGTGCCACAAAGCTCTCTTTGCAGATTTTGAATACCAATTTCCCTGCCAAAACGGACACACAGTGTTTAAGGACAAAAGCACCGGCGATATTGAGGAGTGGGCGTGGACCTTTGGCGATCCCACCATGCCACTTGCTGTTTCAAACGAACAGAATGCATCGTGCAGTTTTCCTGCCCAGGGCAAATATCCTGTGTCGTTGCTGATAAAAAGCAAGGGTAATGAAAAGCTCTTCACTAAAACCATCGACATTGGTCCTAATTCATTTTCAGGAAATACGATAAAGGTAGAAGGCGATGTCTATACTTCGGTACAGATTGCCGTGCTTTATCAATGGTATATTGATGGGATACCTCTGACTAACGCTACCCAACGCACCTTCAATGCCGCCGGATGGGAAGGCAAACTGACCGTGATGGTCATGGATATGAACTGTAGCTCTATGTCGCCTCCTGTGTTGCTTGTTGGAGCGAAATCCCTGACCGTTGCACAAAATCAACTGCATATTTACCCAAACCCGGCTTTCGGTCAAGTTACGTTTTCGTTGAACTGCAGCGACAGGGGAGGAGTTCACTACAGCATCTTCAACTCGCTAGGTGTGAAGGTAAAGCAGGGTATTGTGAACAAACCGGAACAGCACCTGAAGATCGTTGAAAATACAGATGGTCTGATGGCAGGTATGTACCTCATCAAGCTTGACTCAGATTCACAAACAATTGCGTCTAAGTTTCTGGTTCGATAGGCCGGAGGTAAGTAAAACACCCTTTTCTTTGTCCAAAGCCTTGCCGGGCTACTGCTGCGTGAAGCAATATTTCAGCAGTTCCTTCAGATATTCCATGTTTCCAAAGTCGGGCTTGGCCGAGGAAAAGTACTGCTTCAGCTCCTCTTTCTTTTGAGGAAATAGTTTTTCGAACTGTCCTTTTGTAGCTGGGTAAAGTTTGTTGTTAAAGAAAAGGAAATACGCTGTTTTTCGTGAAAACTCAGTGGCCACCTGCGGGTTTAAGTCAGCAGCCGTTGGGGCATCAGGCACTTTGGTACGGGATTCAACCGCGGCGGTTTCAACGGCTTGCCCGTAAGCCCCGGTTTTGGTTTCTCCGCTCATGGTGATGGTGTTATGCTGTAACAATCTTACCGGATAATCGGCAATGAGCAGCATTAGTCCCCTGTCCGTTTTGATAAAATAATCCGGCCCGATAGAAATATATTCAACATCTTTCAAAAGCACACTTTGAGGCTGTGCCAGGCTCTTATTTTCAGCATTGGATTTTAAAAGGGCGTACCGATGGCTGTCAATAAACAGGACTTCATTAACAAGCATATTGTAGTTCATATGCGCGGTGGACGACTTGCCATCTTTATATACCACACGTCCGGGGATAAAATCGGGGTAGAGGTATTGAAATCCCTTTGAAAGCAGGGCATTCAGCGTGTCTCCGGTTTTTATGTATACTTTTTCCTGCAGCTGCTGGGCGTTTGCATGTTGCAAAAACAATGAGGAAAGGAGCATAGCCAGAACAATGATTTTCATGCTATTACAATTTTTTTGATGAGAATATTCAGTGCACTATCTGTTTTGTTTTGTCCAAGGTTGTGATTCACAGGCTCCGGACCAATATGTTGGTATCGAGGAGATAACTAACGGCACTACTGGAGCTCAGTAGGCCAGAGTGAACTCCCATAGGCCCGGTTCGTTAATGACGAAGCGAATCTCACAATCAACGATTCCTGTTTTTAGTTTGGTGAGAGCCGAAAACCTGATGCGGCCTTCGAACGGGAATGCAATATTCTCGAAGCTGATCTGCCCTCCCCGCTCATCATAATGGCCACTGGTTCCATCGATCCAAAGGTTCTGAACTGGGCGCTGTCCCGACATTTCGCTGAACTTGAACAACACCCGGTTGCCCTCACCGATCCTCACAAAGCGAACCCGGTCGATACCCCGTTGCATAAGCACCTGGAACCTTGTTTCACGGGCTAATGGTGCGTTTGACGATTTGACAAACCTGTCGTTTTTCCATATACCAGTGATAGTGGTGTTTTTGATTGCATCAAAGTACACGCCTTTCCCCTCCCTTTTGCCGCTTTTCCACATTCCATCGAAGTAACTTCCGTTTTCCCAGATGTATTTACCTATGCCATGGGGCAACCCTTTGACAAAATTTCCTTCATAGGTGTTTACCCCGGTAGCCTTTCCCCTGCCATGAGCCAGCCCTTTTTTGCAGCCTCCCTGATAAGACTGTGCAATTTCGGGGGCGAGGACTTTGCACACATCGGCGGGTGCCGACTGCAGACCAAGGAGAACAACCAGGAGTAGGTGAAGCAAAATCATATGTTGTTATGAATTGAAATGGCTGAAATTTAGCTATCAATGACAAATATAATGCCGAAACGGGGTGATACTACAAATTTTACTTAGTGACCAGACAATATTCTGATAAATGATGTGATAATGGCTGCCTGAAGGTGATTAAGACAACAAATTTTCCGATAAATCAGCGGGAATTTTTAGAAATTTCTTATCCTTCTATTGTAGAGTTGGCAGAAATTATCTGTAATTGAGCCGATTAGGAGTGTGAATTAAAAATCTGTTTTATTTATGATCTGAACCCAAGGGGTATTGATTTCGCTGTTGCGTAGCATTATCTTTGTATAAGCATATACAGGTAAGTATATACCAATCATTTTCTAACCAAAATCCATTCTGCTATGAGAAGAATTGCAATTCTGCTTGTGTGTACGTTTTTGTCCCTACAGGTACTGCACGCGCAGAGAGTTATTACCGGAACCGTGACCGGTTCCGAAGATGGCAAGGGAATACCCAGTGTTTCGATTGTGGTGAAAGGAACCACTACCGGAGTGGTGACCGACGTAAACGGGGCCTACTCACTGAATGCTCCAGCCAATGCAACCGTCCTGGTCTTCAGCTTTATCGGCATGAAAACACAGGAAATCCAGATTGCGGGACGCAGCGTCATAAATGTGGTGCTTGATCCCGACGTAGCCACACTCGACGAAGTGGTGGTGGTGGGATTCGGTACCCGGCTTAAATCAGAACTTACCGGGTCGATTTCAGCCGTGAGGGCATCCGATATTGCCAACTCCACACAACCCAGTTTTGAATCAGCCATCCAGGGAAAAGCTTCCGGGGTGTATGTTCAGGGAGGCAGTGGCAAGCTTGGCCAGGCCATCAAGGTCAGGGTGAGGGGATCATCGTCCATTACAGCCGACAACCAGCCACTATATGTCATCGATGGCATTCCCATCAACACGGCAAACATCGGTACCGGAGGGAATGAACCCACCAACCCTATGGCCGACCTAAACCCCGCCGATATTGAATCTATCCAGATTTTGAAGGATGCTTCGGCCGCGGCCATTTACGGAGCGCGCGCTGCCAATGGCGTGGTGCTGATTACCACCAAAAGAGGTAAAGAGGGCAAAACATTGTTTACCTATACCGCACAAGGTGGCTTCAGCGACCCGGCCAAAAAGGTGGGTTTCCTGAACAGGCAACAATACCTGTCGCTGGTCGAGGAAGGGTTTAACAATATGGATAAGCTTTACGGAGCCGGCGCTCTGGGATATGCTACCTGGCAAGCCCTGCTCGACGACTGGTTTCCCTATTGGCGTGATGCCGACAATCCGAATGACCTGACCAAGGGTCCGGATGAAAACTGGGAAGACTTGGCACTCCGACGCGGGTATACCCAGCAGCACGACTTGGCAGCCTCTGGTGGTACCGAGAAAACGAAATTCTATACCAGCCTTTCATGGGCCAATCAGGAAGCCGTGGTTATCAAGAACGATTTCGACCGGGTCAGCGCCAGGTTTACACTCGACCATAAAGCCAATGACTTTGTTTCGTTCGGGTTAAGCCTAAACCCCGTAAGGTCGAGGAGCTGGCGCGTGGCAAACGACAATGCCTTCGCAACTCCTCTCCAAATGGTGGCTTTATCGCCGCTCGATCCGGCCTATATCCCCGGAACGAATGAACTCAACAGCCTGACGCAGTACGAAAATGGACTGATTCCGGCAGAATACAATAGCTTTAATGCGCTGGTGTACAGAAATATGGGAAATATCTTCGCCCAGTTTAACCTGATTGATGGCCTGACTTTCAAAACAGAATTTGGCGCCGACCAAACCAACCAGAAAGAAAAAGGCTACTGGGGCCGCCTGACGAATGACGGAGGTCCTTATGGCAGTGCCGAAGAACGCACCGTGACGCTATTGAACTACACTTCCAATAGCTATTTTACCTATAATAAGGACTTTGCAAAACTGCTTAACCTGAATCTCAACGTGGTGACAGGGATGACCTATGAAGAATCATACAGGGATGTGCAGTGGAATGGCGCCGAGAACTTTCCGAGCGATAAGTTCAAACGTATCTCATCGGCAGCAGAGCCAAGCGGATCTGACGGCTGGGGAACCGGGTACAGCTTCCTTTCCTACTTCCTCCGCTCTAACTTCAAGCTGGCTGACAAATATCTGTTCACGCTGAGCGGACGTTACGATGGCAGCTCCAGGTTTGGTAAAGAAAACCGCTTTGGATTCTTCCCTGCCGCATCGGCCGCATGGATCATCACCAAGGAAAAATTCATGCAAAACCTGGGTTTCCTCAGCTTCCTCAAACTCAGAGGCAGCTGGGGCCTGACCGGAAATGCCGAAATTGGCAACTTTTCATCGCGCGGATTGTATTCGGCGAGCAACTATGCCGGTTATTCCGGACTGGTACCGGTGAGTCTTCCGTGGGATGACCTGAAATGGGAAACCACGGAGCAGATCAACATCGGTTTGGACTTTGGTTTCCTGGATAACCGCATTACGGGTGAGATAGATTACTATATCAAGAACACCTCCGACCTGTTGCTTTCAGCTAATGTGCCTGCCACATCCGGCTTCACCAGCATCGTGAAAAATATCGGCGACCTGGAAAACAAAGGCTGGGAATTCCTGCTAAATACCGTAAACCTCACTCAACCATTGATGTGGAATACCAGCTTTAATTTCTCCACCAATAAAAACAAGGTGACCAACCTCGACGGCCAGATCATTCGTGTGGGCAATTGGCGTGCGATGGAAGGCCAACCTATTGGTATCTTCTGGATGCCGGTGTATGCGGGTGTCAAACCTGAAAATGGCGATGCACTCTTCTATGTGGACGATAAGAAAGTTGAAACCACAAATAATATTGCAGCTGCTGCCCAGCAAATGGCAGGAGATCCGAACCCGGACTTTACGGGGGGTATGACCAATACGCTGAACTTTAAAGGCTTCGATCTGTCATTTACCATGCAGTTTGTGTATGGCAACGAGATCTTTAATGGCGGACGGCAATGGCAGGCCGACGGACTGTCATGGTTCGACAACCAGACCCTTGAGTTCTACCAGAACTACTGGAAAAAACCCGGCGACAAAACCAAGTACCCGCAACCCAGGCTTTGGGAAGGAAATGGTTACGGTATTTCCTCCATGCTGGTGTTTGACGGCTCGTATCTCCGGCTTAAGGATGTGACACTCGGCTATACGCTTAAGTCGCGTTTGATGTCGAATTACGGACTGAGCAATATCCGCTTCTTTGTCAAAGGGTTGAACCTATGGACACTCACCGATTATGTGGGATGGGATCCGGAAGCCAACTTTGTAGGTACGGGCCCGTCTGCACAAACCATGAACCTGAGGCAGGGGTATGATTTTTACACTACACCTCAGCCACGGACAATCACCTTTGGAGCACAGGTTCGTTTTTAATTTTTGAAGGATAAACACTTAAAATGAAGAATGATATGAAAACTCTTAAATATCATGTCCTTATTGCAGTAGTCGGAATAATGACCTTGTTTGCCGCCTGCGATAAAAAGCTGGAAATGGACCCCGAGCTCAGCATTGATTATGATCTTGTGTATGTGGATGATGCAGGAGTGAAAAGCGCTCTGGACGGCGCATGGAGCATTGTGGCCGGAACGAACCTATATGCCGGCACAAGCATCTTCCACTCCGACCTCCTGGCTGCCAACAGCACCAGCCGCATCGTGTGGGACGGAACATTTATTGGCTACCGCCAGATGTTTCGCAAGTCGCTCGATAAAAACGAAGGCACCATTGCTTCGAAATGGATTGATGCCTACCGGGCAATAAATATTGCGAACAATGTGCTGACAAACCTTGGCAAAGTGGCTGATGCGGACAAAAACCGCGTCGAAGGCGAAGCCCGGTTTATTCGCGGGATCCTTTATTTCGAGCTGGTCAGGTTCTATGCCCAGCCATGGGGTTTTACCACCAACAATAGCCACCCGGGAGTTCCCATACTTACTGCTCCTGTGCAAACCTATGAAAACATTACCTTCCCGCCCCGGAATTCAGTAGCTGAGGTGTACACTCAAATAATCGGTGATCTTACTGTGGCTAAAACCAAACTGGCGGCCGGAAAAGCCGGTGCTAACCGCGGGTTGGCCACATCCACCAACACCAGCGCATTTCTGGCAAGGGTGTATTTTTCGCAGAAAGATTGGTTGAAAACCGCCCAGGAGGCCACCATTGTTATCAATGAGTTTGGACCTAACGCACTGAATGTCACCCCTCGCTCATGTTACAATAACCCTGGATACACCTCAGAAGATGTGTTTATGATCAGGCAGAACCTATATAGTAATGCAGGGCAGTCGAATAATGGGATTGGAACATTTTTTGCCAGCATGCCCGGATTTGGCCGTGGTGATGTTCGCATTCAGGCAGCTCAGGTTAGCTTATATGAGTCGGGCGATTTGCGTGGAGGGCTGGAAGACAATCCGAATGCAAAAGTGATAAATGAAATCAGCGCCATGTATTACTGGGGATACGGCACAAGGGCCGGACGCCGCAGAACAACGAAATGGGGCAGGTATGAAACCAATATCAACGTGATTCGCCTTGCCGAGATGTACCTGACCCGTGCCGAAGCCAATTTCATGAGCGGAGGCAGCGTGGGCGACACCCCCTTCAATGACCTGAACCGGATACGTAGCCGTGCGAGAGCGAGCCTGCTTGCAGCTCCGGCAAACGTAACACTTGATGTGATTAAACTGGATCGGTATAAGGAACTTTGCTTCGAAGGCCATGACCTCCACGATCTAAAACGTTGGGGAGGCAGTGTCGTAGCCCCTTCGGGATCGCCCTACGTGGGTCAAACCATCCAATGGAACGACTGGCGCATGGTGTATCCTATACCTCAGCGCGAGATCGAAGTCAATTCTCGGCTTATGCAGAATCAGGGCTATTAAAGCCAACAAACTGATTGAAACAAGAGCCCCGGGCCGGTGTCCAGCGTGTGGACCCGCCCGGGGCTCTTTCTTTCAGAGGTTACTGAAATCAGCGAGGGTGCTTCATACCCGATAAATAGCTGTACATTTGTGTTAACGCCACCATCAGCTTGCTATTATGAAAATAGGTCATACAATAGTTTTGTTACTCCTTGTTGCTATGCCTGCACGGGCGCAGAAAACCACCTTGCAGGCGGGGTTTGTGGCATCGGATGTTTTGTTTTTTGTGAATGGAGCCACCATCGAAACCACCAGGGCTAAGGGTTTTTTTGGCGGTCTCGAAACAGAGGTTAAGCTCAGGGGAGACCTGCATGGAGCCGTCGGAATCGGAGTAGTTCCCGTTGGATACAGAGTGGTTAGTGATACCAACACCTACCTATTCAGGCTTACCTATATTCAGGTTCCATTGCTTACCCGCATCAAATTTGATCTCGAAACCTTCCGCATGAGTTTTGATGCCGGTCCGTACCTGGGATATGCTCTTGACGGATTCATTAAAAGCAATAATACACGGGAATCTTTGGATTTCGGAAGCAATCCGGATGAAATCAAACACATGGATGCAGGCCTCAGCATGGGATGTGTCATTGAATTCGACGCTATTCGCTTCAGAATTTCTTACCAAACGGGCTTGCGAAATATTGCGTCAAACCCTGTCGAATCAATGAAAAACAGGGCTCTGTTAATTTCACTGGGATTGTTGCTATAAGTTACAATTCTGCAGGGTTACAACCAGCAGTATAAACTTTCGGCTCCCGGGTCTAGCCGTATTCCTGTTCCGTAAAATGAAGATAATCAGGGAGATTTAATCTTTGTGTCGCTTAGGCAAGCCTTAATATTCCAATAGCCGGTAGTATTATGGCCACATTTGCCATTTTGTGGCGGGTTGGCTGCATTTCCGGTGCCATACCTTCCAAAAGGCCCAGCCAACAACACATTGGAGGCATATACTAATTACTCTTGCACCGATGCAGGCAAAGCTTCCAATGAGGTGCTGGTTAAGACGGTATCGGTTAATGGAAAGAACCTGAACGAAGATGCTGAAATCATCTTCTCGGTAATCTATGTCGACCTGATCAAGAATCTAAAAATTTTCACTGTACCTCTGCCTGCTAATGAATTGCTTGCCAAAATTAGCGATTAATGGACACTGACTTATGTTTCTGTGCTGGCCGAAGGGCGTATAGCAATGAATAGCATAAGGACGAAAATAGCAGTGGCTGACCTTTATACCGGGTATTACCAGGTGACAGGAACATTTACTCACCCTACCGCCGGCGTACGCCCGATCAATAAGAACAAGTTTCTCACGTCTCTAAGTGCATTAACCTGTCAGACCTCTGTGGGCGAACTTGGCGGCTCAGGTTATTTTAGGCAGATCACCGTTGATCCGGCACCAATAACGCAACATATTCCATTGGAACACCGGCAGATATCCTACCCACTGCCGAAAAACGCTCCAACTTTGAACCCTAAACTGGAAAATCCTACCGGTTCTATTTTTACATGGGAGAGCTGGTCCACGCGAATTAGGAGAAACCTACACATCTTTCTGAGGACTGATTTTGGTGAATATTGATGGGAGCCAGCTCTGAAAAGGGCTGGCTTTTTTAGTATTCTCCCGGCTCCGGAATACCGATTACCCCGCCACTCTCAAACTGTCCAGTCTGGCTTTTTCGAGTTGCATCAATCTTAAAAATTCTTCGCGGTTGGCTGTTTTCACCGGTTCGCTTGGAGGCGATTCCACCGTGAGTGGATTAATGGCTCCCCCGTTTCGGTACACCCTGAAATCGAGATGCGGCCCGGTGGACAGCCCGGTGCTGCCAACATACCCGATTACCTGACCCTGGCTTACGCGCACACCCGGCCTGATACCATTTCCGAATTTTGAAAGGTGCAGGTATTGCGAGGTGTAGGTGCTGTTGTGTCGTACCTCTACCATTTTTCCGGCGCCACCGCTATAGTGGGCCTTGGTCACCGTGCCCTCGCCGATTGTCAGCACCGGGGTTCCTGTTTGCGCGGCATAATCCACCCCGTGATGAGGCCGACGGATCCGAAGCACAGGATGCAGGCGGCTGCTTGAGAAATGAGAAGAAATTCGTGAAAACTTAAGCGGTGCCTTCAGAAAAGCCTTCCGCAGGCTGTTAGCATCCTGATCAAAATAATCCCCCTTGCCATCCTGCGTGAAGTAAAATGCATAATATTCTTTACCCACATGGCTAAAACAAGCCGACAATATCCGGCCGATATTCAAAGGCTTGCCTTCCAAATAAATCTGCTCATACACTAGCCTGTACGAGTCGTTCTTCTGGATTGCAAAAAAGTCGATGGCCCAGGCAAACACGTCGGAGAGCTCCAGAGCCAGGGTGGGGTGCAAGCCCTTGTCAATCATTGAATTCCACAAAGATGAGCTGATCGTTCCAGAGGTTGACATCACCCGCCTCTCCACTTCTTTCTCGCCTGAATATACCACCAGAGAGTCGGTTAAGCGAAAGACAATATATTTGGTGGGAGTATCCTCATAAATGAAATACCGGGGTGTCTGAAGCGAGTCGTCGAGGCAGAGCATCGAAAACCGGTTGCCCGCCCTGATTCTTCTCACATCAAACACTCCACGCGATTTTTGCACCAGAGTATTGATAGTTTGCTGGTCGATGAAAAATTTCTGTAAAAGCGTTGATAGGGTCTCGCCCGGCTGCACATGGCTGTCGACTACTTTCAGGGAGTCGATGCAAATACCATATTTGTAGACGGGCTCGGGCGGAGTATAATCTTCGGTAGTCGGCGAAAGGCTTCGGAGAACAAAATAACCTGCAATCGAGGCAAGCAGCAAACCGACGACGATAATAACCAGCGTTAGCTTTTTTCTCATGCGTTCAATATTTCATAGTACCTTATGGATATTAAAGCAATATTTTGGAATTTATTGCTTAACGCAGAAAATGATAACAAATAAAGAGAGCGTCGGATCCGCAAACTATCGCCTGTCGTAGCTAAGTGAAAAATCGCGGCCGGCCCTGAAACAGGCAAGGTTCACCTGAACAACTTCCTCTCCCTTTCGGCTGAAGATCCTTTCAATAGCCTTCTCCAGTTTTTCGGGTGCAATCGCCAAATGGGTCGATGCAGCGCCCAGGATAACCATATTGGCCGATCGTGCCGAGCCAAGGTCTTTTGCTATCTGGTCAGCGTCAAGCGCAATATGGTTTTTGAATTTTCTCACCTCTTCCAGTACCGAATCGATCGGAGGGTAATTACGAATGTTGACGAAGGGCGTAGTGTTAGTAATCAGCCAGCCACCAGGCGATAACATCGGCAGGTAGCGCAACGATTCCATTGGCTCAACGGCGATGATGAGATCGGCCTTGCCTTTGGGTATCAGGTCGCTGGCAATTTCGGCATCCGAAATTCGCAGATTCGATTGTACATCGCCACCCCGCTGACTCATGCCATGCACTTCAGACTGCTTCAGGTGCAATCCCATATCCAGGGCAGCGGTTCCGATGGTGGCAGCAATGGATAATATTCCCTGGCCGCCTACACCTGCTAAAACAATATCTATTTTCATCGTGATAATGGTTGCTGGTTACTGTTGTGATTTCCTGTTTTCCTTGAGCCGTTTTGTGGCAGTTACAATGCACTCGCGCCGCGATATGATTACCGAAACCCCATCATAGGCAAATTCCTCACGCATGACTGAGGTATTCTCCTGGTGATTTTTAGGTATGGGGTTAATTATCCTGATGTGCTCCCGGGCAATTCCGAGCCCGAAACAGATGTCTTCCAGCCTCCCCAGAGCAGCCGATGGCTGGCCTCCAGTCATGGCTGTGGTGGCATTATCGAGAATCAGCACCTTAACATTTGCCTGGCAAATTACCGCGTCAAGAAGGCCTGTCATGCCACTGTGGGTAAAGGTAGAGTCGCCTATCACCGCTATGGCGGGCGCAAGTCCTGCATCAGCGGCTCCTTTGGCCATGGTTACCGAAGCACCCATGTCAACACAGGTATTAATGGCATCGAAAGGAGGCAATGCCCCCAGGGTATAACATCCGATATCGGAGAATACACGTCCTTTTCCATAATCAGTAAGCGCCTCATTCATGGCGTTATAGGAAAAAATATGCGGACATCCCTTGCACAGAGAGGGTGGGCGGGGAGTAACAATATCCGGAACAGCCTGGCCCCATACGTCTGTATGACCCAATGCCAGGGCTACGATGTTCGGATTAAGCTCACCGTCGCGAGGAACGGTGCCATCTAGCCGACCGCAGATGGGCTTACCCAGGTTGAGGATACCCTTCAATGCTTCTTCAACCAGCGGATAGCCATCTTCAAGAACAAGTATGCTTTCGCATTCATAATACAGCTTTTTAATATTGCTCACAGGCAAAGGATATTGCCCGATTTTCAGTACCGGGTAAGGCACTTGCCGGTCGGGATAATTTTCCATCAGGTAGTTGTAGGCCAGTCCACAGGCAATGATGCCCATGCTTTTATCTGGGCCATCAAAATACTGATTGTATTTGGATCCTTCTGACTCCTGTTCGAACAACACCTGCTGGGCTAGCAATCTTTTATATTGCCGGCGCGCAATGGATGGCAGCAGAATAAATTGTTTAAGATCGGATGGGAGGCGGAGTGGGTTTTGCCCGCGTTTGGATCCGCCAGCCACTCCTGCCCGCGAATGCGCCAGTCGAGTGGTAATGCGCATAAGCACGGGGATACTGTATTTTTCCGACAGGTCATACCCGTCAATCACCATATCGTAGGCTTCTTGCTGGCTTGAAGGTTCGTAGATCGGAATCATGGCAAACCTTCCATAAAACCGAGAATCCTGCTCGTTTTGCGAGGAATGCATGGAGGGATCGTCCGCAGCAACCACTATCAATCCGCCGTTGGCTCCGGTGATGGCTGAATTGATAAAAGCATCGGCCGCTACATTAAGACCTACATGCTTCATGCATGTCATGGTTCTTTTGCCGGCATACGACATGCCAAGCGCGCCTTCCATGGCGGTTTTCTCGTTCGAAGCCCAGCAAGCCTTCACTTGCTTTTGCCTTGCCTCTTTCGAAGCGGCCACGTATTCTGTGATTTCGGTTGAGGGGGTTCCCGGGTAGGCATAAATACCTGAGATGCCTGCATCAATAGCTGCCTGGGCTATGGCTTCATCCCCCAGCAATAACATTTTATTCATAGATGACTATTTTGATAAAGAACTGTCTGATAA
>JBBIKG010000007.1:0-109525 GCA_037445555.1 Lentimicrobiaceae bacterium | reverse complement strand
TTCGACCAATGGCATCACGGGCACCTGGACTCCGGCCATGGATAATACACTAACCACACGCTACCTCTTTACCCCATCCGCAGGCCAATGCGCCGATACCACTTCGATGGTGGTGGTGATCGAGCCTAAGATCAGCCCGGCCTTTGCACAGGTGGGTCCCTACTGCTACGGCTCTGCGATAGACCCGCTGCCCTTGACTTCGACCAATGGCATCACGGGCTCCTGGGCTCCGGCTCTGAATAATACACTAACCACACGATATCTCTTTACCCCCACAGCAGGACAATGTGCCGACACCACTTCGATGGTGGTGGTGATCGAACAGAAGACCAAGCCACAGTTTGCTGCTGTAGGACCATACTGCTTTGGGGCAACGATAGGCCCGCTGCCGCTGACTTCGACCAATGGCATCACGGGCACCTGGGCTCCGGCTCTGAATAATACCCAAACCACACGGTACTTATTCACACCCAATGGCGGCCAATGTATTGATACTGTTTCGATGGTGATTCGTATAGTTACACCGGCCGTACCCTTATTTGATCCTGTTGGCAATTTATGTCAGTATAGCACACCACCTGCGTTACCCACTTTGTCGAAAAATAATATTACCGGTGTGTGGACACCTTCTGCCATCAACACAGATGATGCAGGCACCAAGCCTTATGTATTTGTCCCTGATACCGGCCAATGCGCCCTTCCTTTGGTTATTACCGTAACCATTATTTCGGGGCCAACAGTTGCAGAAGTAATAAGCACTCCGGCAACTTGTGGTTTAAGTGATGGGAGCCTGGCAGTGGTAGTGGCCCGCGGAACCGGACTGGTGCGCTACTCTATCAACGGAGGAAGTACCTGGAGGAGCCAGGGGTCATTCGACAATCTGGCGGCAGGGTCATATAACCTGGTTATTACCGACGAAACGGGTTGCCTGGTGCAATTTGCCGGAAACCCGGTGGTGGTTGGAAGCAAGCCGGTAGATCTCACGGTTTCGTTTACTGCTACTGATGAAACATGGTTTGGAGGCAATGACGGCACCATCACGCTGGCTAATCCTTCCGGAGGATCAGGCAGCTATGAATTCAGTATCACCGGCCGGCCATGGCAGAGTTCTGCGCTATTCACTAACCTTGCGCCTGGCGACTATGAAATTTTCATACGTGATGCATTAGCACCACAATGCAGCATGAAAGCAGGCTCGGTGCGAATACTGCCCGGAGCTATTCTGACCGCAACCCTTACTCCGAAACCTGTCAGCTGTTTTGGCGGAGCCGATGGCGCCATTATGATAAGCTCTCCAGCCGGAGGGTCGGGTAGTTACGAGTACAGCCTGGATGCTGGTGGCACATGGCAGCCGCAAAATTTCACCGGTCTAATGGCTGGCACCTACACCGTAAGGATTCGTGATGCACGCAATATTGTCAACTGGGTGGCGCTACCTCCGGTTACAATCACACAACCGACACGCTTGAGTGTGGCCAGTGTGCAGGTTACCCATGGCACCTGCGGCCAGTACAACGGAAAAATTGACATTACCGGTTCAGGGGGCACCGAACCCTATTTCTATTCCATAAACAATGGTCTGGATTGGAAGCCTGTTTTTGGAAACTTCGATAATTTAACGCCTGGCTTCTATACGATCCTGGTTAAGGACATTAATAACTGCATCGCTTCACATGCCGGCAATCCGGTGGTAGTGAACACCTCCATACAAATTACTCCTACATTTGATCAGATCGGACCTTTGTGCCAGAACAGTATTCCTCCTGCCCTGCCGGTGCAATCGAAAGAAAGAATTACCGGAGTTTGGACCCCAGGAGTAATTGATACCAGAACACCCGGAGACTTTACCTTCAGCTTTGTTCCCAATAATCCGGCTCAGTGCGGATTGCCAACAACGATCACCGTCAGGGTGAATGCGCAGGTAACACCATTATTTGATCCTCCGCTTGGGCCTTATTGCCAGGGTGAACCAGTGATACTTCCATCCACATCGGCCAACGGGATAGTAGGTTTCTGGTCACCGTCAACAGTAAACACTTCGGTACCAGGAACCTTTAATTTCAGGTTTATTCCTGCTATCCCCTCGCAATGCGCGATTGAAGTGGTTGTACCTGTGACGGTTACGCCTAAGGCAATTCCTGCCTTCAGTAGCTTGCCATTAGCCATATGCCAGGTAGGTTCGCCACCTGAGTTGCCGACGGTTTCAGACCAGGGCATCGCAGGTTCGTGGATGCCGGCAAGCATCAGCACACAGATCATCGGGGTAGCCCCCTATGTGTTTACGCCTGCATCCGGGTTGTGTGCAAATCCGGTTACAGTAAACATTCGTATTGTAGCCCCTGCAGCGCCGTATTTTGATCCTCCCGTCCAGCTATGCCAGTACAGTAGTTTGCCCTTGCCCGACACATCCTCCAACGGCATTCCGGGTAAGTGGTTCGATTTTGCTCAGGGTAATTTTACCACCCATGCCAACACTACACAACTAGGCACCTTCGAATTCCTCTTTGTTCCATTTACTGACTGTAGTCGTCCCGAACGGGTTTCTGTTACCATAATTCCTCAAATTCTAACCAGATTCGACATGAATCCTGGGATATTGTGTAAGGACAAAGCGCCTCCTGTGCTTCCGGCTCAATCTGATAATAATCCTCCCATAGCGGGCAGGTGGAGCCCTCCGGTGATTACTACCGACCGTGCAGGTGAGTTCACCTATATCTTTACACCTAATGCGGGGGTTTGTGCTACTAATTATGAGCTGACGGTAACCGTTGCCAACCCCGTGGTGCCTTTGTTCAGCATACCTACAGAGTATTGTCTTGGCAGTCAGGCCCCACCCTTGCCGCTTATTTCTGACAATGGTATTGATGGTACCTGGGATAAGCCTGTCATAAACACTTCGCGGGCAGGAGCAGAAAATTTTGTATTCACTCCGTTGCCTGCTCATTGCGCTGCTCCAAAAACTCTTACCATTACCATTACCGCCCCCCCTGCAGCCACGCTCACTGGGCCGGCAACTATTTGCAGGGGCGAGGAGGCTGAGATTACATTGCAGCTCACCGGAGTGGCTCCATGGAAGATAACCTATACCGATGGCTCGCAACAAACGGTAATCAGCGACATTTTGGTGACTCCATTTGTGTTTAGGGTCTCGCCAACAGTAAGCACCGTTTATTCGTTGATTAGTGTGAGCGACGCTCTGTGTACGGCACCGGTAACTTCAAGTATCGCCATACGCGTCAAAGAACTGCCTATGGTTGTTCTGAGTGGAACCACGACAATTTCGTGCAACCAGATGGCCTCCCTCGAAGCCCGGCTTGTTGTTGGTGAGCCTCCATGGTCGTTTAGCTATACCGATGGTGTGTCCACTACTTCAATAACGAATATTATCGGCACGACTTACTCCTTTAACGTTTCGCCTCCAGTATCTACCACTTATACCCTCACCGAGGTGGCAGACGCAAATTGCAAAGGAGCAGTGACCGGAAGGGCAGACGTAACCGTAATCAAGCCTTCCGCTTCTATTCTCAGCGCTCCCGTTGCTGTCTGTCAGGGCACGGAGGCTGTAGTAATGGTATCTTTATCAGGCAATCCGCCATGGTCTCTCACCTATTCCGTCGGATCTGTTCCGGTTACACTTAGCAACCTTACCACTTCACCCACCACAATACGTTTTTATCCCACTATAGCCACTACGTTCACCCTTCTTGCGGTGTCAGACCCCGTCTGTTCCGTCAATTTGAATGTGTCAGCTCCAATTGCTGTGAGTACCCCTCCCCAGGCTGTGCTTAGCGGTACAGCTACTATTTGCCAAGGGCAGCAGGCTGAGCTCACATTGAATCTTACGGGCACTCCTCCTTGGGAGGTAACCTATAGTAACGGTGTTACTCAGTTCACCCAGGGCAATATCACTGCATCGCCACACCGGATTTTTGTGAACCCCTCAGTAAGTACCACCTATACCCTGACAGCAGTTAGTGATGCGGCCTGTTCAGGATCGGGAAGCGGTCAGGCAGTGGTTACAGTGAGGCCTCTTCCTGGGGTTACTTTAACGGGCGCAGCAACCCTATGTGCCGGCCAATCAACCGATCTCAGCTTTGCCTTTACCGGCACTCCACCCTGGTCGGTAACTTATTCTGATGGCACAGCTCCTATCACTATTCAAAACATCAATTCGTCGCCTCATATACTTCGTGTCACACCTGCCACCACCACTAACTATAGCCTGAGTTCTGTCAGCGACGCCCTGTGCACAGCTCTGGCCAGCGGACAGGTGGTGGTTGTCGTGCATCCGCTTCCATCTGCTGTGTTATCGGGGAGTCCGGAAATTTGTGCAGGGCAAACCGCTGTTCTGCAACTGGCTCTCACCGGCAGCCCGCCCTGGTCGGTCACTTATACGGATGGTGTATCTTCTGTAACAGTTGCTAACCTGATGAGTCCGTCCTCAACTATCTCGGTGATGCCTTCAGCAACCACTGTCTACAGCCTGGTATCGGTGAGCGATGCCAGATGTGCGGGGGTTGCCACAGGTACAGCCCGGGTAACGGTCTACCCCCGGCCCCAGGCAGTGTTAAGCGGAAGTACGCTGGTATGCGATCAATCGCCGGCCACCCTGACAGTGTCCCTAACGGGTACTGCACCATGGACGATTATATATGCGGTTGGTGCAGCCCAGCAATCCATTTCAAATATTACTGCTTCTCCTTACCAGTTTGTTGTAACACCTGCAGCCACCACAGTGTATAGATTGGTTGATGTATCGGATGCCTATTGCAGCGGAAGTGTCAGCGGTCAGGCTACTGTAGTGGTAGCCACTACCGTCAGCCCTATCTTCACTCCTATCCCTGCCCTATGTCAGCACAGTATCGCTCCTGTTTTGCCAACCTTATCCAATAATAATATTCGGGGCAGATGGAACCCTGCATTTATTGACACTTCAGTTGCAGGCGTGCAGAGCTACACTTTTACTCCTGATATGGGGCAATGTGCCTCTCCCACCACCATTAATATCGAGGTCAACCCCGCCATCAGTTTCATATCCACGGTAGTTCGCCACTCCACAGCCGGTCAATCAAACGGCTCCGTAACCCTGGCTATTTCAGGAGGCACTCCTCCCTATTCCTATGCAGTAGGGCTTGCTGGCGCACCGCGTCCCGTCGCTTATCAGCCTTCGCCGGTTTTCTCAGGGCTAATCTCGGGAGATTATATTGCCTACGTGGTGGATAGTAAGGGATGCATGGGGCAGAAAGATTTCCTGATTGGTGTGGCCATCGGAATCACTGCCACAGAGAGCTCGGGATGTTTCGGTACTATTATTTCAGTGCCTGTGAGTGCGACCGGCTTCACAGAGGTGCTTAGCTTCACGTTGCAGATTAAATACGACAACACCCTGATTTCCTACAATAGTGTAGGCGCCACTCATCCAGCGCTAGCCAACGGCCCGATTGTTGCCAGCGAACCTGTACCGGGCACCATCCGACTGAGATACGATTCGAATGTAGGGCCGGTAACGCTTCCGGGCGATGCCAGGCTATTTGAAATACGCTTTACGGGGCTTGCCCCAGGAACTACTTCTTTTGACTGGGATGAATCCTTCTGTATCTTCATCTCAACGGCAGTAGTACGAAACCCGCAAATTGTGGTGCCGGGGAAAATTACCATCAATCCTTTGCCTAAGGTTGAAAACGTTTCATTAACGTCCTATTGCGAAGGCGATCGGCTGATTTTGCGAGCCTCCTCGCCTGATAATTCAGCAAGTTCGTGGCTGTGGTCAGGCCCTTCCGGCAACTATACCGGAGCCGACTGGGACCTCGGTAATCTGGATCTCAACGACTCAGGGATATACACGCTCCAGGCATTGAACAAATTTGGATGTCGCACTGAGGTGAATTTTAACCTCAGCGTTCACCCCAAGCCTCAAATTGAGATATCTGTTACCGAAAGGCCAGGTGTGTGGCTTTATGATGGCGACACCTTGTATATTACCGATCCTGTACACCTGGATGCCGGGGCAGGGTATGAGTGGTATATCTGGAGAAAGAACAACTATATAAGCTCTATTGATCAGATCGTTGTCATAAATTCAGCCGGGCCGATCCATCTCGAACTAGCCAATACATTTGGGTGTACCAATGATGCTACCGTACATATTTATGCATACACCGACGATAAGCTCATATTAGTGAATGCATTCTCACCCGATGACGATGGCATCAACGATACCTGGGCCCCTCTTAAGAATGATATTTCAGTAAAAGATCCCGTGATGGAAATATACAATCGCTGGGGTGGACGAGTCAGGACCGTGCGTGGAGGCAGAGACACCGGCTGGGATGGGAAGCTGGAGGATGGCCGCGATGCCCCAGCGGGAATATATATATATACAATAGAATTCACAACTCCATTACAAGTGCGCGTTAAACTCCCGCCAAAGGTGGTTATGCTCGTTCGCTAATCAACTGCCTGCTAACCTATAGCCCCGTACTGTTCATAAGAACATCTCTGACATGGCCGGTTCAAGGCTTAGCAACCGTATCCGGGCGAAGAGTGCCGACTCTTTCCGGCCTTAGGGGTAAAGGGCATGATGGGGTAGGATACGGTAAAGCAAGAGTCTTGCCTGGTACAAGCAGGCGTATGGGCTGACCCCGGCAGCCTTATGGTATTGGCAACAGCAGGCTACCGAGCATACTTATATAGCCAAAATATTCATGTTACAGGATTTTTTCGTATATTTATAGGGAATTTCACAGCCCGCCGCCATGAATGAGAAAATCACCACCGTTGCCTTCCACACCTACACCCGTGCTTTGATGATCAAAGCCCTGCTCGAGGCCGAGGGCATTGACTGCTTCCTTTCGGGAGAGAACATCGTGCAGCCGGCCGTTGGTGCCGGGGTCCGCATCCGGGTAAAAGAATCCGATGTGCCCAAAGCCATCGGGGTCATCGAGCGTATCAGCAGGGAGTGGGGTGAGAGCAAGGAAAAAGCCATCAAACGTATGTTTAGCGCCCGGCGCATCCTGGTACCTGTCGATTTCTCAGACTACTCGCTCAACGCCTGCCGCTATGCCATCGGCATTGCCGAAAGGTTTAAGGCAGAAGTAAAGCTGTTTCACGCTCACTTCAAGCCCATCCTCGATGTACCAGCCTACGAAGGCTCCCACATGTACCAGCTCAACTACGACAAGTATTTCGAAGAGCTTGAAATCATGGCCCGCCGCAAGCTGATACAGCTGCGCGACGAGTTGCAGAAAGAGATCGACGAAAAGCATCTCAGTCACGTCACCCTGTCCTACGGCACGGCAAGCGGCTTTGCCGAGGACGCCATCATCGAATACAGCCACCGTTACAAACCTGGCCTGGTGGTGATCGGCACCCACGGGGTGGGCCAGAAAACCGAAGGTATCTTCGGAAGTGTGGCGCTGAAACTCATCGACGACCTGGACATTCCCCTCCTTGCTGTGCCGTCCACGGCCCCCTACACCGACTTAGACCATATCAGACACCTGATCTATGCCACCGATTTCGACGAGAGCGACGTGATGGCCATCCACAAGCTGCTGTTCTTCATGCGCCTCCACCATATGGAGCTGCATTGCGTCCACATCAGCGTGGGCAAGCAAAAGCCCTGGGATCCGGTGAAGATGGAATCACTGCGCAGCACTTTCGAGGATGATTTCCCGGGTCAGAAGGTCAATTGCGCCATCATCGTGAGCGACAACGTACTCACCGGGCTGGAGGCCTATATGCGCAATCACGACGTGGGTATCGTGGCCTTCACCACCCACAAGCGCAACCTCTTCACTCAGTTCTTCACGCCCAGCATCACCAGGCAGGCCCTGCGCCGTTTCAACAAGCCGGTGTTCATCTTCCAGACCCACTGACCTGTAGCAGACCGAACGGGTTTTATTACCTGGTTATTGAGCCGACATTTTCAGCGCCTGGGCTTTCCACCGGCCGGTGATGGTTTTTTGCAACATGAAGCACCGCTATTCATCGGTATAGGGTGGGATAGAAGGCGTCGGTGATGTGTTTGACACGGTGCCTGCTTCCGGCGATGATCACCGACACGATGTCGAACCGTACCTCGAGGGGGATCCGGTACCGCTGCACATAGATGTCGGCGGCCTGTATCAGCATGCGTTGTTTCTCTCGGGTGACGGCGGTTTCTGGTTCGGCAAGAGCGTTGCTGGTGCGTGTCTTCACCTCAACCACAACCAGCTGTTTTTTGTCGCGGACGATCAGGTCGATCTCATACTTGCCCGCCCGCCAATTGGTGGCCACCAGTGTATAGCCCCTCTCCAGAAAGTATGCGATAGCCAGCTCTTCACCATTTTTCCCCAGCTCCAGATGTTTTGCGCTCATTGTCCCAGCAGTTTGAATACGATATACAACAGGGTGTAGATGGCTACGAACATGCCGCCGATGATCACGGCGCTGTGGAGCAGCCTGCGCCCGCGGAGGTTATCCCTGCGGCTTGCGGATGCGGGAAGGAATTCGAGGACGGTGCCCGTTTCGCTTACCTCCAGTCGGGCTTCGCGTCCCATGATCATGGTGAGGTTGAGGGCTTCGTGGCCTGCCGGAAACCCCGTTGCCACCGGGTAGGCACCGTCTGCAGCAGCGTCGGCGATGATCTCATTGGCATCGCGGCCAAAGGGGATTCGGTTGTCGTGCATGCGATCCATGCTACCAGCCAGCAGCCCTGCCAGAGGCTGTAGTTTGCCGGCCCGGCGCAGCTGCAGCATCATACGGTCGATATGGTAAAGGTATTCGTCAGTGTCTTCGATGAAGAGGATCTTGCCTCCGGTATCGTCTTCGGCGGGGGATCCGGCCAGGGCGAGGAGCAGTGAGAGGTTGCCTCCGGTGAGTATTCCCTGTGCCTGTCCGCAGCGGCAGCAGGGGCCGGGGGGCACTTCGTAGCGCAGGGGCAGGCCGAAGAGGGCCCGTCGCAGGCTTTCCATGGAGTCGAGGCGAGCCCCACTGACGTCGAAGCCCAGGAGCATGGGGCCGTGTATACTCTCGATGCCCATCTGCTGCAGGTGCCCGTGCAGCGCTGTCACGTCGCTGAAGCCCACGATCCATTTGGGATGGGTGGCCAGGTGGCTGAAGTCGATGCGGTCGAGGATGCGGAGGGTGCCGTAGCCGCCGCGGGCACAGATGATGGCACGGATGGTATCGTCAAGGATCATGGCCTGCAGGTCGGCGGCGCGCTCCTCGTCGGTTCCTGCAAACTGGTGGTGGCAGGCGTAGAGGTGGGTGCCACGCACCACCTCCACGCCCCAGGAGGTCAGGTGGCTGATGGCCGGTTCTATTTCGGCCGGCATCACACAGCGGGCAGGCGCCACGATGCCGATACGGTCGCCCTCGCGGAGGTACGGAGGAGTAATCATACAAAGGTATTGGAAGCCTAAAGATAACATAAATCACTACTTTGAGCACATCAATGGAATGATATGCCAAAGGATTTTGATTTCTAGGGTTTGATTCCAGAGCCTGAAAAGTTGTTCATACGGTGTGGTTTGAATGAAGCAATCCGGTGCAATGCAAGAATCTTGATGATTTTCGAAGTTGTTTTTTTATTTTGAAACCGGCATCTAAAACCCATTCAGTTGCATGGTGACGGTAGGGATAAGCAGGAGAAATCCCAGCGCGATCAGTGTAAGCAGCATAGGCCACACCCATTTAACCCATTTCTCATACGGTACTTTGGCAACACCCAGCGCCCCGATAAGCACCCCTGAGGTGGGGGTGATCATATTGGTAAATCCGTCTCCAAACTGAAAAGCCATCACGGTGGCCTGCCTCGAGATTCCTATCAGATCGGAAAAAGGCGCCATGATGGGCATGGTGATGGCAGCCTTGGCCGAGCCGGACGGGATGACAATGTTGATGAAGGTCTGAATTGCATACATCACCCCGACGGAGGCAATATTGCCAAAATCCTTCATCCCTTTTGATAGGCCGTACAAAATGGTGTCAATTACGCCTCCGTCCTGCAGGATAACGATGATGCCACCTGCAAGTCCTACAATGATGGCAGCGCTCAGGATGTCGCGGGCGCCTTCAAGAAACATTCGTGCGATGCGATCGGCCGAATAGGACATGCTAAGGCCTGAAGCGATACCCATGGCCATAAACAGTGTGGCGATCTCCATCACATACCACCCATAGCCCATCACGCCCACAATAAGGTAGAGGATGGTGAAGGCCAGCAGGTGAAGGACAAAGAAATGCACCGAGCGGCGCAGGGCAAAAATGCCTCCGATGGCAAACAAGGCTGCCGAAACAGGAATGACCGCCATCGTCAGGGAGGAATTTCCTACAGTCAGCGTGGAGGTGGGATAGATAATGCTAAAAACTACCAGTGCGGCAAGGATGGCGCCATATACGATCCATGCGGAAAGAGGGGTGTGGTATTCCACTTTTTCCACGTCGCCGCCCACATGCTTCCGCCAATGCTCATCATGATGATAGACCGGGGAGAGGGCGGGGTTTTTCCTGACCTTTCGGGCATAGCGAAGAATAAATGTAAAAGCCACTGCGTTGATCACCACCCAGCAAAAAATTCGGTATTCAATCCCCGAAAATAGCGGGATCTCGGCCAGGCCCTGCGCGATGCCAATGGTAAAAGGGTTCAGGATGGCGCTGGCAAATCCCACATGCGCAGCCACATACACCATGCATACACCCACGATGGAATCGTACCCCATGCGAATGGCTAGCGGAACCAAAATGATAACAAAGGCTATGGTTTCCTCGCTCATTCCAAAGATGGCCCCGAACAGGCTAAACATGAGCATGATCAGCACTATGACGATGTTATCCACTCCAAGCCTTCTGATCAGCCGGTTTCGTTCGAGCCCCTGGGTAAATCTCAGAAATGCAAAGATGCCCACATCAATGGCCCGACTCTGGTTCATGATCCAGAAGGCTCCTCCAATCATCAAAATGAAGATGATGATGCTTGATTGCTTCACAAAGCCTTTGTAGAGGGCAGAGAAAATCTGCCAGGTCTGCATTTTGCCCCCGCTTCCATGGGCAGATCGTTCGGTTTCAGGCAACGCACTGTCAAATCTGAACTCCATACTTATATGCTCTTTACCATCAACCGTGTGGGTATTACGGCTGTATTTCCCGGGCGGCAGGATCCAAGTAAGCACTGCTGCAGTCATGATGATGAAAAATACGATGGCAAAGGTGTGGGGTATTTTGGCAAACCTTGTCATATCTGTCTGATATTGCATTATGAAATAATCTGTCGTATAGGATTTCAGCTCATACGCGTCCGGCTCTATACAATTCGGTGCCCCGGTAAAACAACCCGGCCCGGATACAAACCTACTGCATTTTTGTGAAAACCACTCCATAATTCTTCGGAGCCGCGTCGAAGGCACTGCTTTTCTATTCAAAAACTTATTACTACTTTTGCACCCCCGTAATATTAATTGGACCGGCTGTGGATTACAAAAGACAATTCGTCCTTTCGTTTGGCGGATTAAAGATTGGAAACCACCAGTTTACCTTCGACATTGATGATCGTTTTTTCGAAGAACTTGAGTATTCGGAAATTCGTAAAGGCAAAGTCGGGGTGAGGCTGGACATGGAGAAGCAGGAACGGATGCTGCAGCTTGCCTTTCATATTTCGGGAAACGTTGAAGTGCCCTGTGATCGATGCCTCGATCCGGTTGATTGCCCGGTGGGCGGCTCCAGCATGCTGTATGTTAAATTTGGGAAAGAATACGAAGAAGAGAGCGAGGATGTGATTGTTATTCCCGAAACCCAGACACAGCTTGACGTGATGCACTTCATCTATGAATACATCAGCCTGCTGGTTCCTTATCGCCACGTACATGCCACCGATGCCCAAGGCGTGAGCGGATGTGACCCGGTGGTACTGAAAAAACTTGACGAGCTCAGCCGGCAACATAACACCGATCCCCGTTGGGACTCCCTGAAAAACCTGAACATTGAGTAATTAAAATATTTTTTGTCATGCCACATCCTAAACGTAAAACCTCCAAAACCCGTCGCGATAAAAGAAGGACGCATTACACCGCTGTTGCCCCCACCTTGATTACCTGCTCGAATTGCGGCGCACCTGTGCTGTATCACAGGGTTTGCCCCGAGTGCGGTTTCTACAAGGGCAAGCTTACCATCGAGAAGGCAGCTACCGCGTAACACCATCGCATCGCCTGATACACTCTTCTTTTGAAGATGGATCACTCAAGTCCTGAAAATCATCGACGTTGGCTTCTGCAATTTACTGTTAATTGCTTCCTGCATTCGGGCGGGCATATTATTAATTTTCTTTGACCGCCATATTATTTTAATGGAAATCGTATGACAAAACTCAGGGCTGCCATAACCGGAATCGGAGCATATGTTCCGGAGTATGTCCTTAACAACGATGAGTTAAGCCGCATGGTGGACACTTCGGACGAGTGGATTATGACACGAATTGGCATCAGGGAGCGCCATATTATCAAGGGACAGCAAGGCGCATCAGAGGCGGGCCACAAGGCCGTAAAACAGCTGCTGGAGAAGACCCAAACCGATCCGTCGGAAGTGGATTTGCTTATCTGTGCTACGGTTACTCCCGACATGCAGTTTCCTGCAACCGCCAATATCATCAGTGATATGGCCGGGATCAAAAAGGCTTTCAGTTTCGACCTCAATGCCGGGTGCTCAGGTTTTTTGTATGCATTGACCACGGCGGGCAAATTTGTTGAATCGGGCACACACCGCAAGGTAGTGGTGGTTGGCGCCGAAAAGATGTCGTCCATCGTGGATTATACCGATCGCACCACTTGTCCTATTTTCGGCGATGGAGCCGGAGCCGTGCTGGTTGAGCCAGCCATCGGGGACGTGGGCGTGATGGACACCCTGCTCCAAAGCGATGGTTCAGGAAGGGTGCACCTGCACCAGAAAGCCGGCGGATCGCTGAATCCGGCTTCTCATAAAACGGTCGATGCCCGAGAGCATTTTATATACCAGGAGGGCCAGGCAGTGTTTAAATGGGCGGTATCAAAAATGGCCGATGTATCGGTGGAAGTGATGGAGCGTAACGGACTGACAGCTGACACCCTGCAGTGGCTTGTTCCGCATCAGGCCAATATGCGTATTATCGAAGCTACTGCGCAACGTATGGGGCTTGATAAAAGCAAGGTCATGATCAATATCGAAAAATATGGAAACACCACCGCTGCCACACTCCCCCTATGCCTGTGGGAGTGGGAGCCCCGGCTAAAGAAGGGGGATAATATCATCCTGGTTACCTTTGGCGCCGGTTTTACCTGGGGTGCTATGTACATGAAATGGGCGTATTAGCCATTGGAATATTTTCCTGAAGATTATTTTTTATAAAATTTCAGCTTGTTTTCTGCAAGGGAGTACTTGATGTCAGGATATCCCGACTTCTTTCCATTTTCCGTAGTTGAACACCATAAGATGGTTATAACCTGCTTCACGTATGGTGCTGATGGCTTGGGGGTACGCTTTATCAAGGTCGCCGGGAGCATGTGCGTCGCTGCTTAGGGTGATCTTCACTCCCATTTTTTGCATCTCCCTCAGGGCATCAGTATCTGGAAACAGCTCGTGGCACCTTCCTTTGTAAATGCCCCGTGTGTTTACCTCCACAATGCAGCCTTTCTGAGCCGAAAGCCTGAGCGATTCACTAAGCAGATCGCGGTACCAGGCATCGCCGGTACTGAAAAAGCGCCCATGGTTATGCATTTTGATTTTATCGATATGTGCCACGATGTCGGGAGCCTGGGTTTCAATCATGCGGTTAAGCTGGTCGAAATAGGTTCGGACGGCGGCTCTGATGTCATTACTGAACAGCTCTTTCAGTCCGTTGTCATAGGTTTCGCGTTTCGGGCCGTCGATAAACCATAACCTTTCATCATTCGCAGGTTTTACCAGATGCACTCCGCCGATTACATAATCGAGTCCTGCATATTGTCTCACAGAGCTGAAGTCTTCCATCACACCCGAAATAAAATCAATCTCCATCCCGAGGCAGATCTCCAGTCTTCCGGCGTATTCATAGCTTAAGGAGCGGATGGTCTGGCGGTATTCGTCCACCTTGTCCTGCCTTAGGGTAAACGTATTGGGAAAGGGCAAGGGGGCATGGCTTGAAAAACCCAGAATGGTGAAACCCAGTTGAACAGCCTTTTCTGCATAATCGCGCGGGGGGCTGTCGCCGTCGCAGAAGAGGGAGTGGGTATGATGATTTGTCCATTTCATCTGTCAGTGTATTTGTACAATTTATCACCGCGGCGAATCGTTTCGGTGACGGGAATGGAACACACATCCCCTTTCACGGTGAGGCTGACAGCCACCTCGTCGACCCTGATTTCAGTTATCAGTTGCTCGTGCGCACCGGTAGACGGGCCCGTTATCACTACCTGATCGCCTACATGCAGCTCGCCGGTTTCCATTTTCACCTCGGCCACCTGTACTCTGGCAAAATAATTGGTGATTTTGCCCACATAAGTCTTTATTCTCGTGGATTTTGATCCGTACAAATTGGTCCATTCGGCCATGGTTTTGCCTAGGTAATATCCTTCCCAGTAATCGCGGTTGTACACCTGGCGCAGGCGAATATTCCATTGTTCGGCTTTTTCAGGCGTAAAGCTTCCTTCCAGGACGGCGTCGGCCGCCTGACGGTAGCACTGCGTTACCGTTTTGACATATTCGGGCGAGCGGCCCCTTCCTTCAATTTTCAGCACTTTGGCCCCAATACCGATGATCTTATCCAGAAAATCGATGGTTTTCAGGTCTTTGGGTGAAAGAATGAAGTGATTGTCGACAGAAAGATCTACCTCGTCATCGTAGTCGCGTATGCGGTACTCGCGCCGGCAAGGCTGAAGACAGGCCCCCCGGTTGGCCGAATGATTGTACAGGTCCTGGCTCAGGTAACATTTGCCCGACACAGCCATACACATGGCTCCATGAACGAACAACTCCACCTGTATTTTTTTGCCCGAAGGGCCCGTGATGTTTTCCGAATCGATGCTCCGGATAATATGCTCTATCTGGCTGAGGCTGAGTTCGCGCGCGAGCACCACCACATCGGCATAGCGTGCATAGAATTTCACAGCCTGCACGTTGCTCACGTTGCATTGGGTTGAGATATGCACCTCGACGCCGTGACTCCTGGCATATTCCATCACCGCAATATCGGAGGCGATGATGGCGGTTACATGATTGTCGGCAGCGGAATCCACCATGCGCTGCATGTAGTCCGTTTCCGCGTCATAGATAACCGTATTTACCGTAAGATAGGACCTGACTTTGTGCTGCCTGCATATTTTGCTTATCCGGGCAAGGTCGTCAAGACTGAAGTTCATGGATGAGCGGGCACGCATGTTGAGTGTGCCCACCCCAAAATATACGGCATTGGCCCCGCCCTGAATAGCAGCCATCAGGCTTTCGTAGGAACCTGCCGGGGCCATAATCTCGATATGTGGTACTTCTTTCGCCATGCCGGAGGATAAGGGCGCAAAGATAACACTTTAGCGCGGCCCTGAAGTAATGCGCAGCGTAATGCGTACCTTTGCGGGGGCCTCTAATTTTATCAACCCATGCAGCACTTTCCAACCAATATATATTCAGAAACAGGCCAGCTCGAGGCCGTGTTAATCCACACGCCCGGAGCCGAAGTTGAGAACATGACCCCCGAAAATGCAGAACGGGCTCTTTACAGCGACATTCTGAACTTAAGCATTATCCGGCAAGAGTATGAGCAGTTTAGAGGCGTGCTGAAACGTTTTGCCAACACGTTTGAAGTAATGGATCTGCTGCGCGACATTCTGGAGATGCCAGATGCAAAGTTAAAACTGGTAACCCGGATCTGCCAGAACGAAATGGCAAACTGCATACGAGACAGCTTGCTGGATATGGATGCCGACAGGCTTGCAGCAGCACTGATCGAAGGCGTGCTGCTTGACAAGAACAATCTCACAGGCTTCCTGAGCAAAGAACGGTACTCGCTGAAACCGGTGCATAATTTCTTTTTTACGAGGGATGCGGCTGTCTCAATCTACGACCAGGTATTTATCGGAGCCATGGCATCGCCGGTGCGATTGCGCGAAGCCGTGATCATGGAGGCAATTTTCCAGTACCATCCGGCATTTGGTTCGGCCACGGTCAACCCTGCATCATCCGGTCAGCATGGCATAGCCATCGAAGGAGGCGACGTGCTCATTGCACGCGACGATGTATTGATATGCGGTATAGGCTCACGCACCACTCCCCAGGGGGTTGATTTCATCATGAAGCATCTGAAAGGCATACGCGAAAAACAGCATATACTAGTGCAGGAGCTTCCGCTCTCACCCGAGTCATTTATTCATCTTGACATGGTTTTTACGCTGCTCGACCGAGACGTGTGTATGATTTATGAGCCCGTGATAGTTAAGTCAAAGAAATTTCAGACGGTGTATATGTATGCCGAAGGCGGCAAAGTGAAAACCATACGCCAAGAGGAAAACCTGCTGACCGGCCTGCGAAAGCTCGGCTTTTCCCTGCATCCCGTTCCCTGCGGAGGACCAGATGACGCCTGGATTCAGGAACGCGAACAATGGCACAGCGGCGCTAATTTTTTTGCTCTGGCTCCCGGCAGGATACTTGGTTACGCCCGTAACACACATACGGCGGAGGCGCTTACCAGGCATGGGTTTGAAATACTAAGTGCCAAAGATGTACTTTCGGGTAAAAAAGATCCCTTCAGCTACTCCCGCTGTCTCATTGCCATCGACGGATCGGAACTGCCAAGGGGTGGTGGCGGCCCGCGCTGTATGACAATGCCCATCAGTCGCAAAAAGACGGACCGGTGAAAACGATCTGAAAATAGATTGACAAATTAATGCTATCAGGGTTGATTTTCGAGATGGCGAATAAGCCCGGCCATGGATTCGCTGTCGTTAAACCTGACGCGATGCTTTTTCAAATAAGCAGACATGGGTTTACTTTGCTGCTGATAATATTTCTTAACCTGGCTGAGGCTGGTAAATGACTCTGAAAAATCTTTCTTCTCCAGCCAATAGATATTTACCGGGTTAATCTCTGCCTGGTCAGGTAATTTGAGCTCGTAAAGACCGGCTTCATTCACAAGCATGGCATAGCTCGAGGAGGTGGAGCTATGCGATTTCCCACCATAGGCCACCGGCTTGCCTCCAAAGGTGACTGTGCTGATATGTTCGCAATAAAAAGCAAATCCTTCGCCGATAAATACTTCGGCCATGGCGCTGCGAAAAGGCACAAATTTGCGGCCCTCAATGAAAATGGTGTCAATGTGTGTGCTCTCTTCGTCGGCAACAGCTAGTTTGACATCATTATGAATAAACACCATTTCGCGGGTAAGGGTGTTATAGTTCATTCGGGCTTTTTTCTCGGATCCATTTTTCATAAGCACGCGGCCCGGGCTAAAATCAGGAAACACATAGTGCGAAATTTCGACCGGGGCAATCTGCCCCCTGGCGCCTGCGGCCCAAAAAAGGATTACTATGCAGAAGATATTTACGCGCAAGGCAGGTGAAATGGGTTATTTATTGTTTGGTAATATGGTGATTCCCAGCTCGCGGAGCTGCGCTTCGCTGATAGCCGAAGGAGAATCGATCATTACATCGCGGGCGGCATTATTTTTCGGAAATGCGATAAAATCGCGGATGGTTTCGCTGCCGCCAAACAAGGAGCAGAGTCGGTCGAACCCGAAGGCAATTCCACCATGCGGGGGTGCGCCAAATTCAAAGGCATTCATCAGGAATCCAAACTGTGCCTGTGCTTCTTCATCAGTAAACCCTAATATCTTTAACATTTTGTGTTGCAATGCCTTATTATGGATGCGTATCGATCCGCCCCCAACCTCAACACCGTTAATCACCATGTCGTAGGCATTGGCACGAACCGCACCCGGATTGCTGTCGAGCAGCGGAATATCTTCGGGCTTGGGTGAGGTAAACGGATGATGCATGGCGTAAAACCGCTGTGTTTCACCGTCCCACTCGAGCAGCGGAAAGTCGTAAACCCAGAGTGGGGCAAACACACTGGGATTGCGCATTCCGAGCCGGTTTCCCATTTCGAGGCGAAGCTCGTTCAGTGCTTTCCGGGTTTTGTTGGCTGGCCCTGCCAGAATCAGCATCAGGTCGCCGGGTCGTGAGCCAAATGCCGCGGCCCACTCAGCCAGTTGGTCGGGAGTAAAAAATTTATCAACCGATGATTTTAGACTGCCGTCGGCTCCATGTTTTACGTACACAAGCCCGGTGGCGCCAGTCTGAGGCTTTTTCACGAAATCGGTCAGCTCGTCAAGTTGCTTGCGTGAGTATTCTGCACAGCCGGGGGCGTTAATGCCCACAACCAGCTCGGCATCGTCAAACACTTTAAACCCTTTGTTTTTAACCAGATGATTCAGGTCAGCAAAGGTCATTCCAAACCGGATATCCGGTTTATCACTTCCATAGTTATTAATGGCATCGGCATAGGTCATTCTGGGAATTCTTTCAATTTTCATTCCCTTCACCCGGTCAAACAGGTGTATGATCATTCCCTCGAAGGTGTTGAAAATGTCTTCCTGGGTTACGAACGACATCTCACAGTCGATCTGGGTAAATTCGGGCTGTCGATCAGCCCGCAGGTCTTCGTCGCGGAAGCATTTTACAATTTGAAAATATCTGTCGAATCCCGCCACCATAAGCAATTGCTTGAATGTTTGGGGTGATTGGGGCAGGGCATAAAACTCGCCTGGGTTGACGCGTGAGGGAACCACATAATCGCGCGCGCCCTCAGGAGTGCTTTTAATGAGCACGGGGGTTTCGACCTCGATGAAGTTCAGGGTGTCGAAGTAGCTGCGCGTTTCAATGGCCATACGATGGCGCAGTTCCATATTGTTTTTAACCACATTCCGGCGCAGGTCGAGGTAGCGATATTTCATGCGCAGCTCGTCGCCTCCGTCGGTGTTGTCTTCGATAGTAAAAGGTGGGGTAACTGACTCGTTTAGAATTTCGAGCGCATCCACTATTATCTCGATATCGCCTGTGGGTATTTTGGGGTTTTTATTGCTCCGTTCTTCCACCCGGCCCGTGGCGCTAATTACAAATTCCCTTCCCAGACGCCTTGCCCGTAAACATAATGCCGCATTGGTCTCCATATTAAAAACAAGCTGGGTCATCCCATAGCGGTCGCGCAGGTCAACAAATGTCATTCCGCCCAGATCGCGTGACCGTTGTACCCATCCGCTCAGAGTTACCCTTGTTCCCTTATCCGATAGGCTTAGCTGGCCGCAGGTGTGAGTTCGAAGCATGCGTAAGAATGTTGATTTTAGCCTGCGAAATTACCATTTTACTAACTTTGTGCCAATACAATCCTCGATTTTCTCCTTAATCAACTGTCGAATGTCACCACGAATTCTATTAACCGTTACGGCAATCCTTGTCATATCTGTTGCAAGAGCGCAGAACCAACCTGCAGTACCCTCACCCGAAGGGTATTCGTTTACTGAGGTTTTACGCCACAAGGCTACTCCTGTTAAAAACCAGGCACGCACAAGCACCTGCTGGAGTTTCTCAACCGCCTCACTCCTTGAGTCAGAGCTGCTGCGAACCGGCAAAGGCGAATATGACCTTTCGGAAATGTTTGTAGTAAGGCAGACCTACCTTGAAAAAGCCAGGCAGTATGTGCGTATGCATGGCAACGTAAATTTCGCCCCCGGCGGCGCAATGCTGGACATTTTCAGCATATGGAGAAAATATGGCCTGATGCCCGATGAGGCTTATCCGGGAATGGTGATCGGAGAGGAAGCCCATATTCACGGCGAAATGGATGCCGTATTAAAAGGCTATCTCGACGCCCTGATCAAAAATCCCAACCGCAAGCTGACACCAGTTTGGGAAAAGGGTGTAGAAGGCATACTTGACGCCTACCTGGGCAAAATGCCTGAATCCTTCAGCTGGAAAGGGAAATTATTTACTGCGCCATCTTTTGCCGCCTCATTTGGAGGCCAGCCCGACGATTATCCTCAACTCACCTCCTTCACCCACCATCCTTTCTACACCGATTTCATCATCGAACTGCCTGACAACTGGGCGTGGGGAAAAGCCTGGAATTTACCCCTCAACGAATTGATGGAAACAATAGACCACGCATTGCAGCAGGGATACACGGTGGCCTGGGCGGCCGATGTCAGTGAGCGGGGCTTTTCTCACCGGAACGGGGTGGCTATCGTCCCCGAAACCAAAATCCAGTCGATGGAGGGCACCGAGCGAAGCCGGTGGGAACAGATGACCCAGAAAGAAAAGGATGATCTTTTGTATGGGTTTAAAGGGCCGGTGAAAGAGAGAAAAATTACGCAAGAGGTCCGCCAGGAAGGTTTCGACAATCAAACCACTACTGATGATCATGGAATGCACATCATTGGTCTGGCTACGGATCAGGCAGGAAACAAGTATTACATTGTAAAAAACAGCTGGGGAACGGATAACAATCCTTTCGGGGGTTATCTTTATGTAAGCGAAGCCTATGTGCGGTATAAAACCATTTCGGTGGTACTGCACAAAAATGGAATTCCCCGTAAAATCAGATCGAGCCTTTTGCTTTAGTTTTCCGACTCACAATTAGTACCAACCTCCTCGGAGGCCGGTGTTAAACATTTCAGGCTGTTTTCTGTCAGAACTTTTTGCTGATCTCGCGAAGCATTACTTCGGTCATAGCGTCGAGGTCATATTCATAGTTCATCCCCCAGTCGTTTCGGGCTACGCTGTCGTCAATGCTGGCCGGCCATGAATCGGCAATAGCCTGACGGAAGTCGGGCTTATACGTAATTTCGAACCCGGGTATATGTTTGCGAATGGATGCAGCGATTTCTTCCGGATTGAAGCTCATGCCGCCCACGTTGTAGCTTGAACGTATCTTGATACGGCTGCTGTCGGCCTCCATCAGGTCGATGGTGGCTTTAATGGCATCGGGCATGAACATCATGGGCAGAGTGGAGTCGGGATTGAGGAAGCTCTCGTATGAACCCTGGCGAATGGCATCATAGTAGATCTCAACAGCATAGTCGGTAGTGCCGCCGCCGGGTTCGGTCTTGTAGGAGATCAGGCCGGGATAGCGTAATGAGCGAACGTCGATATGGTAGCGTTTGTGGTAGTATTCGCACCAGCGTTCGCCGGCAAGCTTCGTGATGCCATATACCGTGTTGGGCTCGGCAACGGTCATCTGTGGTGTGTTGTGCCTGGGGGTTGTCGGACCAAAAACGGCAATGCTGCTGGGCCAGAAGATTTTTTTAAGCTCAAGGTCTCTGGCCATTTCCAGGGTGTTCAGCAGTGCCATCATGTTGATATTCCAGGCCTGCATAGGCATTTTTTCAGCATTTCCGGATAGCACTGCGGCAAGGTTGTACATCTGGGTGATTTTGTTGCGAATAGCAAAAAGTTGCAGCCGTTTTTCGTCGAGCACGTCCAGGATCTGGAAAGGCCCGCTGTCGCGAACCTCAGCGGAGGGTTCCTTCAGGTCGGTGGCAAAAACATTGCCATTACCATACATTTTGCGGAGCTCAAGGGTAAGCTCTGATCCGATCTGGCCCGAACAGCCGATCACTAATATACGTTCGTTACTCATGGTAAATGATGGGATTATGGGATCAGCGAAATATCGGGAATGAAGTTTTTATCATACTTGCCCGAAACAAGGTGCTGGCGAACCTCGATAAACGCATTCACCGTTTTTTCAACATCCTCGAGTGTATGCACGGCTGTGGGGATAAGCCTGAGCATAATCACATCCCTGGGCACCACCGGGTAAACCACGATGCTACAGAAGATGTTATGCACTTCGCGCAGTTCGAAGGTAAGCTGGGATGCCTCGGGAATGCCTCCGCTCAGAAATACAGGCGTCACAGGCGATTCGGTGCGGCCAAGGTTAAAACCGTTTTCGCGTAGTTTCCCCTGGAGCTCTCTGACGATAGTCCAGAGTTTTTCGCGCAACTCCGGCTGGGTTTTGAGCAGTTCGAGCCTTTTGAGCGATCCGAGCACCAGCGGCATTGGAAGCGCTTTGGCAAATACCTGCGAACGCATATTATGCTGCAGGAAGCTGATGATTTTTTTATCGCTGGCAACAAAGGCTCCAATCCCCGCCATTGATTTGGCAAAGGTTGAAAAGTACACATCGATCTTATCCTGGACGCCCTGGGCTTCACCGGTGCCAATTCCGGTAGCCCCCATGGTGCCAAAACCATGTGCATCATCGACTAGGAGGCGAAACTGGTATTTCTGCTTCAGCTCGGCTATTTTGTCAATTTTGCCCAGGTCTCCGGCCATGCCAAACACGCCTTCGGTGATCACAAGGATACCTCCTCCGGTTTGCTCTGCAACTTTTTGTGCATGTCCCAGCTGTTTTTCGAAGTTTTCGATATCGTTATGCTGAAAAACAAAGCGTTTGCCCAGGTGCATACGCAGACCGTCGATGATACATGCGTGTGATTCGCTGTCGTACACCACCACGTCTTTTCTGTCAATCAGGGAATCAATAATGGAAACCATACCCTGATAGCCGTAATTAAGCAGGTAGGCGGCTTCTTTTTGCACAAAGCTTGCCAGTTCGTTTTCGAGTTGGATATGATAATCTGTTTGACCCGACATCATACGGGCACCCATCGGATAGGCCAACCCGTATTGAGCCGTAGCTTCGGCGTCAACCTTGCGCACTTCAGGGTGATTAGCCAGGCCGAGATAGTTGTTCAGGCTCCATACCAGTCTTTCTTTTCCGCGAAAAATCATCCGGTTTGATATTTCACCTTCGAGTTTCGGAAACATAAAATATCCATCCGCCTGTTCAGCCCATTTGCCCAGTGGCCCGTAGTTCTGGAGTCGTCTTTCAAAAATATCCATGGTTTGATTTTTTATTGGTTTGGCCGACAAAGGTAGAAATTTACCACACACATGCAATTGCCAGTGCAGAAGGCAGCCTTATGAACAATTGCTGTCACTTCGTTGCCCAAGCTTATTTGGTAAGGCCTACGATTTACTACCTTTGCGATCCAATACCCAGAGCCATGAAAGATCAGCCGCTTGTAGTATTCAACACCCTGACACGCCGCAAGGAAGATTTCAGGCCGCTGCATCCGCCCTTCACGGGCATGTATGTATGCGGCCCGACGGTATATGGAGATGCGCATCTGGGGCATGCCCGCCCGGCAGTGTCGTTTGATCTTATCTTCCGCTACCTGAAACATATCGGATACAAAGTGCGCTACGTGCGCAACATAACCGACGTTGGCCATCTCGAAAATGATGCAGACGACGGGGAGGATAAAATTGCCAAAAAGGCGAGGCTTGAACAACTTGAGCCCATGGAGGTGGTTCAGTATTTTACTGACAGGTATCACCGAAATATGGATCAGCTCAATGTATTGAGACCCAGTATCGAACCCAGAGCTTCTGGGCATATTATCGAACAGATCGAGATGATCAGGCGCATCCTAAATGCAGGCTATGCCTATGTGGTAAACGGATCAGTATATTTTGACGTCGAAAAGTACGCCCAAAAGTATCATTACGGAAAGCTATCTGGTCGGGTGGTTGACGAGCTTCTGGTGAACACCCGCACCCTTGAAAAACAGGAGGAAAAACATAACTCCTTCGACTTCGCCCTCTGGAAAAAGGCATCAGGAGAACACATTATGCGGTGGCCGTCGCCCTGGGGTGAGGGATTTCCGGGGTGGCATATGGAGTGTTCTGCTATGGGAACAAAGTATCTTGGTGATACTTTTGACATCCACGGAGGCGGAATGGACCTGCTTTTCCCACATCACGAAGCAGAAATAGCACAGTCAACCGCCGCGCTCGGGCATGAGTCAGTACGATATTGGCTGCACAACAACATGATCACCATCAACGGGCAGAAGATGGGCAAGTCTCTCAACAATTTCATCACTCTGAACGAATTTTTTCAGGGCGCACATCCCCTGCTCGAAAAGGCATACAGCCCGATGGCTATTCGCTTCTTTATCCTGCAGGCGCACTATCGCAGCACTCTTGACTTCTCCAACGAAGCCCTGCAGGCTGCCGAAAAGGGTCTTAAACGACTGATGACTGCCTACGTTACATTGCAGAGACTTACCCCGGGAACCGTATCGCACTCCGATGTGCCGGCCCTGCGCCAGGCATGCTATGATGCCATGAACGATGATTTCAACAGCCCGGTGGTAATAGCCAGCCTGTTTGAAGGGGCAAGAATCATCAACTCGGTGAACGATGGCCACGAGTCGATTAACAAAGCCGACCTTGCTTTGCTGCACACCATTTTCAACGACTTTGTTTTTGGCATCCTCGGATTGACAGGCGAAGAATTGAATCAGAAACAGCTCGTTGACGGGCTTGTCGAAACCATCATCTCCCTGCGCAGGCAAGTCCGCGAGGCGAAAGACTTTAAAACGTCCGACCTGATCCGAGACGAACTCCGGCGCCTGGGCATTTTGCTTAAAGACAGCCGTGAAGGCACAACCTGGGAGTTGGAATAACCAGCGGAAATCAGCTCCATGTTACAACTCACGAAACTCGATATTGCCGGGTAACTTAAATTTGGCCGTCTCTACCTTTTCTTCCCGGATTTCGACTACCTCCAATTCGAGACTGTTGCCTTGCATACCCGAAATGCTTTTCATCACAATGCCTTTATAGACCCACACCTTAGTTTCGGCGGGTTTGCTCATTTGGTAAACATTACAGGTTTTTCCGGCCAGAGTTTCGGTTCCAAGATCCGTGATGCCGAAATTTTTTCTGTCGGCCTCGGATAATTTGAGATAACCGGGCCCTGCTGCCGCGGTAGCCGCGCGCTTATTGCCTGTGGTGGATCCGGGAGTAAATTCATGGCGCCACCGGCCATCGCTTATAACGACAGCGCTCTGACTGAACCCCCCCATGGCAAGTGTAACTTCTTCGCGTTGCAGGCGTCCGAAATCATCGAACCAAAGCTGCCTGGTAAGGCCCAGGTTTGAGGTCATTTTCACGTAGCCTGATTTGATGCCATAGGGTTTCACGGGGGCGGAGGTTTTGGCCTGCTCCTGCGCCAGGACGCCGGCGCTGGCAAGCAACACCAAAACCAGGCTGATTTTTAGATATGAAAGGGTCATATTTATTGAAATTATTACTTGAATTTTTAATTAAGGACGAAAAGAATATCCTGTCGCTTGACTCCCCAAAGGTAGAAATTATATCGGCGGATATTGAATAAAACCTCCAATATTGCGTTCTTTGTACAAACCATCCTCAAACGCCATGAAACGATTAACTTTTCCCTGCTCTGTAGTATTTGTTGCCGCTTTGCTGGCAGGAGCTACTGCATGTCAAAACAAAACTCAAAAAATGGAAACGAAGCTGATTGATTTTATCAAACAATACGAAGAAAAGGTTATGCCCCTTTACCGTGAGGCAAACCTGGCTTACTGGGAAGCCAGCATTTCCGGAACGCCCGAAAGCTGGGCCAAAGCCGAAGCTGCACAAACTTCTCTTACTGAATTCTACTCCGACAGGCAGGCTTTTGAATTACTGAAGGAAATGCGTGCTTCGGAGGCCGTGAAGGATTCGTTGCTCAGGCGGCAACTCAATGCATTGTACAACGCCTATATCTATAGCCTGGCCAGCCTTGATAAGCTGAAAGAAAAAATCAGGCTTGAGACCGAAATCGAACAAAAATACTCCAACTTCAGGGCAGAGGCAGGGGGGCAACTGATTACCGATAACCAGGTGGAGGAAATTCTGAAGACTTCCAAAAACCAGGAATTACTAAAGGAGGCTTGGCTTGCCCATAAGAAAATCGGCCCTCTGGTGAGCGAAGACATCATAAGACTGGTGCACCTGCGAAACGATATTGCCCGGGAACTTGGGTTCGCCAATTTTCACGAAATGACCCTATCACTCAGCGATCAGAATCCACAGGATGTAGCCACGCTTTTTGATGAGCTGGATGTGCTTACCCGCGAGGCATTTGCCGGCCTGAAATCCGACATTGATGACTATCTTTCTCAATACTACGGTGTCGGCAAAGGTCAATTGATGCCCTGGCATTATCAAAACCGCTTTTTCCAGGAAGCGCCGCGTATTTATAAGGTATCTCTCGATAAATACTACAAAAACCAGAATGTCGAAACACTTACAAACAATTTCTTTAAAGGCATTGGTCTCGACGTAGACGATATTCTGGCTCGCAGCGACATGTACGAAAAGCCGGGTAAAAATCAGCACGCCTTCTGCACACATATCGATCGCCAGGGCGATGTGCGCGTGTTGTGCAACCTTCGGTCAAACTACAACTGGATGAACACCAGTCTACATGAATTCGGACATGCGGTATACGACAAATACCTTGACTTTAACCTGCCCTTCCTGTTGCGTGATCCTGCACATACCTTTACCACCGAGGCCATAGCTATGATCTTTGGGCGCCTGGCCAGCAACCCTCTGTGGATGTATGACATGGGGCTGATTAACCAAACTGAGATGGAGAAAATTGCCGAAGAAAGCTTTAAGAGTCTAAGGCTCGAACAACTCGTATTCAGCCGTTGGTCGCAGGTGATGTATCGTTTTGAAAAGGGCATGTACGAAAACCCGGAACAGGATCTGAATGCACTTTGGTGGGATCTGGCCGAACGTTATCAGATGCTGAATAAACCTGAAGGCAGAAATGAGCCTGACTGGGCCACAAAGATACATATCGCCTCCTACCCCTGTTATTACCATAATTACCACTTGGGAGAACTGCTGGCCTCGCAGCTTTATTATCATATCACCTCTAAGGTGCTGGAGTTCGAAGATTTATCAAACCAGAGTTTTGTGAATCGGACGGAAATAGGCGAATATCTCAAGACCTTCGTTTTCAGGCCTGGCAGCAGGTGGTACTGGAACGACATGATTGAAAAAGCTACAGGCGAGAAGCTCACGGCACGTTACTATGCACGCCAATTTGTGGAATAGGCCTAAGAGAGATTCTTACATGATGGTAATCCGGACGAAAGCAGTTGCCTACCGTGATGCGCCTCCGTCACTGACAGAAAAGGGCATAGCGGAGCTAAGGCAGCGGCTGAGTGAAGTTGAATTTGACTTCAACAGCCCATCGCCCGATCTTATTTTTTTCCTTTCAGGGGGCTCGGAACAGGAAGCTATCAGCTACCTGGGCAGAAGCAGGTCATATTGCCTGCTGGCAGGCCCGGAGGCGAATGCATGGGCTGCCGCCACCGAAGTGAAGGCGTGGGCCGAAAACCAGGGTATCGGGTGTATGCTTTTACCTGTGGGAGGAGCTTCGACCCCGGCAATTCTGCGTAACTATGCCGGCATGTTGCATGGTTTTTCCACCCTGGCCGGAACAAGGGCTGCCCTGATCGGAGAAGTGTCTCACTGGCTGGTAGCCTCACACTTCCCCCTTTCTCTTGCGCAGGATCGTTTCGGGATCACAATCGAACACCTGCCCTGGAATACCCTCCCCGACTACAGGACGTCAGCTCCTGACAGCCACTTTCAGGCGGTATTCGGTGCTTATCCGGAACGTGTTACCGAGATGGAGGCCCGCATCTGCGGATTTCTCCGAAGAGTGGTACAGGCCGGAAAATACGACGCCCTTACACTCGAATGTTTTGAGATGGTAAACAAACATCATATGACGGCTTGTCTTGCCCTGGCCCTGCTCAACAGCCAGGGAATCGTGGCCGGATGCGAAGGCGACACAGTAAGCCTGACCGGACTGATGTTTGCTAAGGCCCTCACAGGGTCGGTGCCGTGGATGGCCAATATTGCTTCGGTGCATGACGACCATGTTCTTTTTGCTCATTGCACTGCGCCATTGAATATTCTGGGCTCATTCGAGGTTAACACCCATTTCGAAACAAACAAATCTGCTGCTATCCAGGGCATGATCGAAGGCGGGGAGGTTACCGTATTCCGCCTCAGCCAATACCTCGATAAGGCGTTCGTGGCCAAAGGGATAATCAGGTCAACACCCACTCATGACTTTGCCTGCCGAACCCAGGCCGAAATAGTACTCGACCAGGCCGACATTAGTAAACTTCGTAATCATCCGCTTGGGAACCACCATATTGTTGTACCGGGAAATTATGAGGATCGGCTGAAGATGGCTCTGACCTATAAGCAGATTAGCCTGGTGTAATTTGCCCTGGCAACCTCTGAAATTGATGCGGCATAGTACTACTTTCTGCAGATCAAAATAAACACAGCAATCCGGAGGCAGGTGGCCAGCTGTTCAGGCGCTTTCCTTGATATGCCCGCATGGGTAGCCCCGGTGTCCAATTCCATGAAAAGTTATTCGAAAATTCCGGGCATTGCATGACAGCAGCTTACGGATGAGCCTGGCAGGCACCTTTTTATAATCAAAAGGTTTAATGACTAATCTCCTGACAATGACACGCCGGCCAGGAACTCATAATGGCAGTAAGTTTGTTTTCAATATCAGCCATTCATCCTTACTTACGGAATAAGAAGACTACACCGTTATTCGCTGTCATTAATTCGAGGTTAAACGTTTTATTAGAGACGCCGGCCCGGTCTTAATGCTGAAGCGAATCGAAAATAAGCACAAGCATCAGTATGAATTGAGTCAGGTTAACCAATATAATCATGGGTTTGGTCGAACGGTCGTCCATGCTGAGCGGATATTTGAAAATCGCGTAAGCAATAAGAGCAATCGAAAGCAGTGCCAGAATATACGAGGTGAGTACATGTGTTGTGATACCGAACAAGGGCAGTAAAAGCATACTTATAGACGACGCAATAATCGATATCCACGAAACACGCCTGAGAGTTTGGATTGTCCAATATCCAGACAGTGACGCCAACCCGGCTTTTTCGTACTCCTTTCCATATTTTACAACAAGTAGGAGAAAATGTGGTATTTGCCAAATGATCAAAAACAGGGATATAAAAAGAGCCGGACCTATGGGCTGAGAGGTACTTGCGGACATGTAGCCCATTAGAAAAGGAATAGCACCGGTAAGGGTGCCAACCAGGGGAGCATAAACAGACTTTTGCTTCATTGTGGTATAGACACCCAAATACCAGAAAAGATTAAACGCGCCAAGAAATGCAGCCCAAAGCGATTGCGACAGCAACAGAATAGAACCTGATAGAGCAAGCAATATCCCTAAAATTGTTCCAAGGCGCCAGGAGATTGCACCATCGGCAATTGGACGGTGTTTGGTTCGCTCCATGAGGGCATCGCGCTCTCGTTCCAGAACCTGGTTAAGCGCCGATGCGGCCAAAGCCATTAATAATACGCCCAGGAAGGCGGTCATTGCTCCGGCATCAATGCTGCGCCAGGCAAATACATACCCCGTAAATGCTGTAAATGCAACAGCCAATGAAAGTACGGGCTTGACAAGCGTCAGGTAGGGCTTGAAAGGCATCAGAGCAAATCTTTTGATCCTGATAATAATCGGATTATCTGGGGGCGTGGCTCCTGAAATATTCCAGAATTTGTATCATTTCCTCTTTGGATATTACGTCTTTGTAAGAGCGCATCAGCCCCGGTTTATACCCTTTCGACAGCTCGGAATCAGGCTCGTAAATAGCCCGTGTAATATATTCGTCATTCACTACTGCTTTTTTTTCTTTTCCATCAACCATTATTGATGCGGAAGAGTTGTAAAGCCCTTTAAAGCTTGGCCCAACAATCTTCGATCCATCAAGCGAATGGCAGCTGAGGCAGGCGTTGTTACGCATAACGACAAGCCCCGAATGGTCCCCCGAGTCTTCATCGGTCTGCGTTAGCCATTGCTCGTATTCATCCTGGTCAATAATGATGGCATGCGTAGTCATATAGGAATGCCTTTCGCCACAGTATTCGGCGCATAGAACATCGAAAGTGTCTTTAATTGTGGGCGTAAACCACATTTGGGTTACCTTCCCCGGAACCATATCTTCCTTTACCCTAAAGGCAGGAATATAGAAGCTGTGTATTACATCAACAGAGTACAAATCGAACTTCACGGGCTTATTGACAGGTAACACAAGTGTTCGTGTCTTTTTGCCGTTGGGATACTCGAAAGTCCAATCCCACATGCGCCCAGTTGCTTTAATCAGCATGGCATCGTCGGGAGCATTGCGCATGGGAACAAACACTGTGTAACCAAAATAAAACATTGCCAAAACAAGAATCAGAGGAATAATAGTCCAAGTGATTTCAAGCTTTAGGTTGTCCTTGATCTGAACAGGTTTAGGATGCCGTTTACGGTTATAACGGATCGAAAACCACACCATAGCTATGGTGAGCCCAATTAAGAAAACGAGAGATATGGCGGTGATAAATAAAAAAACCTGATCAACCGATTGGGCAAAATTCGACGCTCCCTTAAACATAGTGCACTGTCAATTAAATTTTTACCTATACAGGTAATCAATAAAAGTAATAATTATGGTGATGGCCATTAATGCAAAAACCATGGCTGTAAAAATCTTGAAGATGGGTTTTTCAATTTTCAGGTGCATGAAATAGTAAAGAACAAGAAATACCTTAACGCTGGCAATCAGGAGCGCTAATGCAATCCCCCATGCGCCAATCTCTGAAAAAGCAGCCAGAATTGTAAGTACTGTCATAAAGAGCAGGATTACCAGAACTATCCCGTATACTCTGTATGGAGTGATATGCTTGTGTTCGTGTTCCATTCGTCAAATAGTTAAGTAATTAAATACAGCAAAGGGAAAAGAAAAATCCAGATAAGGTCGACAAGATGCCAGTAAAGGCCCCCATTCTCCAAAAGGACATAGTTGCCGGCATTAATTTTGCCATTATTAACAAGATGCGTAATATAGGCCAGAATGACTATTCCTATGATGATATGAAAGGCATGCAGTCCTGTCATAAAATAATACAGACCAAAAAAAAGTATCTGACCTTGCTTTAGCGACGCAACCAGTTCCGACCCGGGATATAACAAATGGTCAATTTTACCTCCCCACTCAAAGTATTTGTTAATTAAAAAGACGAATGCCAGGCCTATGGTTATCAATAGCAGCCGCACTGCCTTGGGTTTGTCCTGCATCTGTACAGCCGATATCGACATTGCAACAGTTGCACTACTGATCAGAAGAATTATGGTATTAACGGCCCCAATGATGACGTTTAACTGGTGTGCGGCAATGTGGAAGTCGGAAAAATGCTTGGCTCTGTACACCGAATAAACCAGAAAAAGACCAAAAAATAGAAGCATCTCGGTAAACAGAAATATCCACATTCCTAACCTGGATCCTTCATCATCGCGATGCAAGTGTGCGCTATGGGTGGAATGTATGCTCATAACCTGTTTTTTATTCGTAGTCATAAGGCCCATGACTGATTTGTGGTGTTTCCTCAAAGTTTTCAAGTGGTGGTGGTGAGGGTATTGTCCACTCCAGGGTTCTTCCTCCCCAAGGGTTGGCCTCGGCAACTTTGCCTTTTCGGCCCGCTATCAGATTATAAACCATCATGAAAATTCCTGTGAGTAGCACGGCAGCGCCGACAGATGAGATAAGGTGCCCCAGGGTGAATTCATCCAAGTAATCGAAGTATCGTCTGGGCATGCCCCGTAATCCCAAAATGAACATTGGGAAATATAAAAGCGTAAAGCCTGAAAAAAGTACCCCCCATGCCCAGTTTGCTTTTCGTTCGTTGTACATGCGCCCAAACATTTTGGGATACCAGTAATGTAATGCGGCGAAGAAGGCGAATCCCATTCCACCAAACACAATATAATGGAAGTGGGCAACTACAAAGTAGGTGTCGTGCACATGTACGTCGGTGGCCAATGAGCCTAATATTAGTCCCGTTAGCCCACCAATCATAAATTGAAAAATAAACGAGAGGGTATACAGAAATGGCGTGCGAATTTGTATAGAACCCTTATACATAGTGGCGATCCAGTTAAATACCTTGATTGCACTTGGGATGGCAACAATGAAGGTAAGTAGCGAAAAAAGCATGCGAGACAAGTTGCTCATGCCTGAGGTGAACATATGGTGCCCCCACACGAGGTATCCAACTCCGGCTATGGCCAAACTCGACAATACAATGGCCTGATATCCAAAAACCCTGCGCTGGCAGAAAGTAGGAATTATTTCGGTTATAACCCCCATGGCGGGAAGAATCATAATGTAGACAGCAGGATGACTGTATATCCAGAATAAATGCTGAAACAAAATCGGGTCGCCCCCCAATGCGGGATCGAAGAAACCTATTTTGAGAAAGCGCTCAGCTGCAATCATCAGCAAAGTTATTCCCACAATAGGTGTTGCCAGCACCTGGATCCAGGCGGTAGCATAAAGCGACCAGGGAAAGAGGGGCATTTTAAACCACCTCATTCCGGGAGCCCGAAGTCTGTGCACGGTAACTATGAAGTTCAGCCCGGTTAGGATGGAGGAAAAACCCAGCACGAATGCGGCAAAAACGGCAAGCACCACATTTGTATTGGTTTGCAAACTATACGGGGCATAAAAAGTCCATCCTGTATCGGGAGGACCCGACCCTACAAACTGTGACAAAACGGCAAGGGCTGAACCCACAATGTAAATATACCACGAAAGCAGGTTAAGCTTGGGAAATGCCACATCTTTGGCGCCAATCATTATGGGTAAAAAGAAATTTCCAAATACGGCTGAAAGGCCAGGGATTACCACCATGAAAATCATGATAATTCCGTGTACTGTGAACAACCCGTTGTAGGTTTGGGCATTGATAATCTGTTGCCCGGGGTGAGCAAGCTCAAGTTTCATGATACCTCCCAACAGCCCTCCAACCAGAAAAAAGACCCCGATAGCTATGAGGTATAATACACCTATCCGTTTATGATCGGTAGAGGTAATCCATGAAAAAAATCCTTTAGGTAAAAGATAATTATTGTTTTGCATGCCTGACCAGTAATTAGGTTGTTTTGGTTCTCTTCCGTCTTAAAATCAGCACCAGCAAGAAAATAGCCAGTATTATTAGTGTTAGAGTTCCTACTATCTTGGTAACCTGCAGGGTGTATTTTCGCCCTTCAGGTTCATAGGTGAAACAATATTCAAGAATCCGGTTAACTGTCGGCCGTGAAAGCCCTTTCTGAGCTTCAATCACGGCCATCTTGAGATCGAATGGCATGAATCTGAGGCCGTACAGGTAACGTGTAATTTTTCCGGCAGGGCTAACCACAACCAGAGCAGAGGGATGAATATAGTCGAGACCGGCCACCTTGATTTTATAGCCAACGCTTCCCAATATTTGGGTGATATTGGCGCTGTCGCCAGTGAGGTAATACCAGTATCGGGCTTTATCCTCTCCAATTTTTGTGGTAAAATTTCTCTTTTTCTTCACGGCCTGTTCAGGGGTGTCGCGGTAATCGAAGCTGATCGTTAATACCTTATAATCCTTTCCCAGCACAAGGTCCGTCTTTTCAATTACCTCAGCCAGGCCTTCCTGCAAAGGATTACAAATACTGGGACAGTTGAAATACACAAATGCCAGCACAGTGGGGCCATCGATCAGATCGCGGAGCCGAACCGGCTCATTCCGCTCGTTGAAAAACTGAAGGTCAAGCGGGATGGTATCGTTCAGATGCTCATCAATGCCGATTTCCTGTTCCGTAAACACTTGTGAATGCACCTGGCCGAAGATTACCATCAGAACTACAAAGACAAGATACTTTCTTTTCATGGCATGTTATTTTTCATTTTGGTTGGCTGCTGCTATAAATAGTGAACCGCCCAGAAGGGCAGTATCCTTGATGACTTGCATAAAAACAAATCTGGTTTGCTCAATATTCGCATCAACAAGATTGGGGATATGTATGGTGACAATGAAAAGGAAAAGCAGGGCGGCCAGGACATAACAGGCCAGGGCCACAAACCGATTAACAATAATGCTTACACAGGCTGCAAGAAGAAGTACCCCCGTCAGCACAATGGTATATCCGCCTCCTGGAATAAATGACGTCAGAAGTCCGGTGTAAAAATCGATTACAATAAAATGATGCAATCCAATTATTCCAAAAGGTAAGGCAAACAGCATGCGGCCAAGAAGCGAAAGTCGTTTATCACTCATTGTCTTGATTTTTAGGTTATTTTTTCTTTTGTCCCTGAATTTCAGCCCTAGTGAAGAACTTTTTAGATACGAATCATAAATGGTTTGCACTGATTATGTTTTGTGCTCCTGTTTTCCTGATTAATATATGCTCTAAATTAAGAAATTATGACTTGGTAAGGCTCATCTGCAAGGCTATAATTCGGGTGGCTCATTTCCCTGGTCATTTACTTTACTCATCTCTCTCAGCTTTTTCAGCTGAAGGAGTACATACAACAGCACTCCGCCCACCAGTGCCAGCGCGGCGAGGTATGTAAAAACAACCCACATCGGTGCCTTGCGGTTGACATTGAACCATGAACGTTGATCGAGCAAACGCCTATGTTCGGTTTTTATCCCCAATCGTGCGAACTTTCTGGCAGTAATTTCATTGAAGCTGTTTCCGGCGTTGGCAACCAATTCCAATTCCCCTTCAGAATTTCCGGGTAAATCAGCAGGAAACTCGAAAACGGTAATACCCAGCTCATTGGTTTGAGCTTCGCCGATAGGTAAGCTTCCAAAATAGCGTGTCACCGATAATCGGATGATGGCACCTTTGACTGGTTTATGCACACCGGTTGTGCTGTCCGTCAGAAGGGCAACCACCCTTTTTTCGTTTTCAAACACATCAAGCATCAGCCGTAGGGACCCGGATATATTTACCTCTTCGGCCAAAGTTACTTCTGCCTGAACGTAATTAGGATTAAACGATCTGAGGTATGCAACGATATCCCAGCGCTGATTTTCCGCAAGAATGTTTGAAAAAACCGGCATAAGCTTACCCTTGCCGTTGGTTATGTAAAAGTATATTTCTCCATCTGAAAGAGATTGATATGCGCTCGACGCCGGATCGCCCGGAATCGGATCGAGGTTGGCAAAGTTTCCCTTGCCCGGATCGCCATGGCAGGACTTGCAGTTGCCGTTGTACAATTGCTGGCCACTGAGAGAATTGTCAGTTGTAAACTTTCCGGGGGCTCCCCTTAGCCTATCTTCTTCAGTTAAAGGGCGGGTTTGGGCGGCCAATTGAAAGGTGCAGCCCCACAACGATAGAATTGTCACCAAAAAAGATATTCGAAACAGTATCATAGCATTTGTTTTATTTTTCCTTATTGCTGTGCTGTGCCATTTCCCAGACCGGAACAACCGGAAAAAGCTTGGTAAGCACGGTTATAATCATAAGCACCATTACCATTGGGCCGATGGTGATCATGATTTCGATCAGTGTTGGCGAATACACTTTGAAGATTTCGGGCACATGCTGGATTGGAAGATACGGATGCTCCTGCACGGGGACAACAATGATGTAGCGTTTGAAAAAAGAACCTATTAAAACCAGCAGGGACAACACAAGCATGGGTATGGGCTTACGCAGAGGTTTTAGAAGCAGCAACAGGGCGGGAATCACCAATCCGATCAGTTGAACCGACCAGAATAACATGGCGTGCTTGCCGATAAACAGTTCACGTAAATGAATGGCTTCATGAGTTTTAAGCTTGTAGCCCGGAACAAAAAGCTCGTTGATATTAAAATAGATGTAGATGAATGCTATCAGCACAAAGAGCTTTCCTACGTTGTTAAATAATTTATCCGTAAAGTATTCTTCCAGTTTGTAGTTGGTTCTGAAGAAGTACATAGCCACTATAAGGCATGATAGCCCCGACACAAAGGCTCCGCTGACAAAATAGGGACCAAAGATGGTAGAGTCCCACCCTGCTCTGGGGTTGAAGGCAAAAAGCCACGATGTTACGGTATGTATGGCCAGAGCCATCGGGATTACCAGAATCAGAAGTATACGAATGATTTTTTTTAGGAGGGCATATTGTTCTTTACTGCCCTCCCACCCGAGCGAGAGAAGATTATACGCCCACAGAAGCCATTTGGGTCTCCATGATAAATATCGGCTGCCCAAGGCAAGATCGGGTATTAATGTCACATATAAAAGGATAAAACTAATGGCGAAATAGAGGGTAACCACCGTGACATCCCAAAGAATGGGAGAGGCAAACCGGCCATACATGAAAACATAAGGCAGCCGGTCGGGACGCCCCATGTCAGAAACTATCACCAGCCCGGCTATGGCGGCAAAGGCAACCGCAATGATTTCGGCCAGGCGTGTAATGGGCACAACCCATTTTTTTCCGGCAAGACCAACCACTGAGCTGATAAGCATCCCCACGAGGCTGGTTGCCACAAAAAAGACAAAACTTGACAGATAAATACCCCACGAAACAAAGTCACGAATGCCGGCAACACCCAATCCATCGCGTAGCTGTACATAATACGCAAAAAGACACGCAATCAGAAGCAGGGTAAGAAAACCCATCCAGAGATGAAACTTTCGGTTCAGGTTGACTGTACTGAACAGCTTTTCGCCCATCGCAGGGGGAATGCTTTTGATAAAGTTGTTCTGATCCATGGGTTATGCTTTTGTCTCTTCGTTTTCGGAATATGGGAAAAGCCTGTTCTTGGGGGGCAGATAGAAAATGCGCGGCTTTGTGCCTAGCTCAGGGTAAAGCTGATAGGCGGCATTATCTGCCAGCAGCTTGCTTAGTCTGACAGTTTCTTTGGAGGTTCCATTGGTCACCGCATCTTCGTTTGCATCGCCAAAGTAGAATACACCATTGGGGCAAGCGGTTACACAATAAGGCAGCTCACCTTTTCGCAGCTTATCGGCGCTCATGAGGCATTTGCTTATTGTTCCCTTCTTTTGAGGAACGTTCAATTCAACATCGTAAACCGCTTCGGCAAACTGCTCAGCATCTTTTGGTTCAAACCAGTTGAATGTTCGGGCTGAATATGGGCAGGCTGCTATGCAAAACCTGCAGCCTATGCAACGCTCATTGTCGATTAGGACCGGCCCATCGTTGCGCTTGAAGGTTGCATTGACCGGACAGACCGAAACGCATGGGGGATTATCGCAATGCTGACAAGGCTTGGGCAAGTGGTATGGTTTGGTGCGGGGAGTGTCTTGCATTTGCAGGGTATTGATATGATACTGGTCTGCCCGCAGATGATGGGCTTCCTGACATGATGCGATACATTTTCGGGCATTGCGGCACTTGGCCAAATCAATTACCATCACCCAGCTTCGTCCTTCGATACCTTGCCGGCCTCGCTCCTGAAGTTCGGCAAGCAAATCTTTTTCAACGGGTTTAACATGGATGCTGTCGACCTCCACCACCTTGCCATCGGCGGTAAGCAGCTTGACGTTCTGGCCTTTTTTGACATCCTCAAACTTTTTCGCCGAAAAAAGGGCTGCCCCAACGGCAAATCCACCAAGGCCAATTATTCCAACATCTTTAATGAATTTTCGCCTCGATTCGTTCTCGGAAGATCGTTTACTGTTGGATTTTTTCATTTTCCCACAATTTGCGTTTCTCAAAAGTATAAAAATTGTAGTCTAATATCTAAATTTTTCATTTTGTACATAATTTAGGCTTAGACTAAATATGGATAATCTGCAGCGACTTACGCATCGACTTTGCTTATGTTTTGATTTTCAATATATAAAAAGAGCCAAAGACGCCCGGATTATTGGCCTCTGAGCGGATGCCTCAATCGTGTTGAAAAATCATTGTGCGGCAGAAACATGGAAATATCTGTAAATGGCATAGGATTTCCATATCCATTTTCTCTTCTGCTGCAATGGATGGTTTGTCTACGTAACAGTACGTTTGATCATAAAAAACCCGGATGTCAGTGGCGGGCTTTCAGGAGTCAAACTCCTCACACCTGCCTTACTGACCTCCGGGATAAATAGCCTCCATGACTGTGAAGGCATCCTGATTATGCAGCAGTTCCTCTATTTATTTGATTTCCACCTCAATCCATTTTGACCGGTCGGGTGGCTTTGGTATATTAACTTTTTTCACCGGCCTGGATTCCAACTCCCTGAGCAGTACCTCCACCGCCTTTTCAATTCCCGGGTCTATGCCTTTGGCCAGCTGCTCGGGCCGGTCAACCACTTCGATATCGGGGTAAACGCCTATACCTTCGATGATCCATTGTTCGTTTTCGTCGAAGATGCCAAAGCGCGGCACAGAGATATAGCCGCCATCTACAAGCCTGGCATTGCCTGAAATGCCTATGAGTCCGCCCCAGGTGCGGGTGCCTATGAGTTTACCGAGGCCGAGTTTTTTAAAGTAATATGGAAAAGCATCGCCCCCCGATGAAGAGTATCCGTTGATCAACATGACCTTAGGTCCGTCGTGAGCGATTGCCGGAGCCTTGTTTGGCCACAGGCCGTTTCGGTGCCAGTAGTTGAGTGTGGTGCGATCCAGAAGGTCGATCATCCGGTCGGGGATAAAACCTCCGCCGTTGTAACGGTCATCGATGATGAGAGCCTCTTTGTTATGATAAGTGTACATACCCCTGAAAAGTTCGCGGTTTCCATCGGTAGAGGTGTTTGGAACGTAGATATAACCAATCCTGCCTCCCGAAAGCTTATCCACCATTGCTCTTCGCTCGTTTACCCAGTTGAAGTGCATCAACTCCTGTTCGCTGTCGATGGGTTTGATCGTGTAGGTTTTCGCATCAGAGGCTTTTCCGGTGGCACTTACAGAGATTTCAACCATTTGTCCGGCCATGTTCTCAAGAAAGGCATAGGGGTTATCCTTGATGGTAACTTCCTTGCCATTGATGCTGATCAGGCAATCGCCTTGTTTAACGTTTACACCGGATTCCGTTAGAGGTGAACGGCGGGCGGGGTTCCAGTTTTCACCCTCATAGATCTTTTCGATTTTGTATCGGCCCGATTTTTCGTCGGCTGAAAGCACCGCACCCAACAATCCGTTATTGACCCTTTTTACCCTGGCAAAATCGCCCCAGTCGCCGTAGGCATGGCCTGCATTGGCTTCTGATATAATTTCATTGATGATATAGTCCAGATCGAAGCGATGTCCGACAAAGGGCAATAATTCGTTATAGTTTTTTCTAAGCCCTGCCCAGTCCACACCATGCAGGTTGTCGACATAAAAATAATCGCGGAAGATGCGCCAGCCGTCCACATAAATCTGATCCCATTCCTTGCGCGGGTCAATTTTCATTTCCATGCGGTCCAGGTTCAGTTTACCAGTTCCGGCCCGCTGATTTGGCGCAATCTTGGCAATGCCGTAGTCGCTGCCTGAGCGGTACATAAACATTTTTCCATCGGCGGTGGGTATTACCATTCCTGCCCGCTCCATGATTTCTTCGGTTTTCTGGTCAGCGGCATTGAAGCGTATGAGCTTGCCTTCGGTCACGAAGAGCAGGCCTCCGTCTGCTGCCCCTACGATGCGGAAGTCGCCGGCTGCCACAGGCAAAACCTCCACCCGGTTATTGATGCCGTCAAAGTCGATTACTACTTTTGGTTTTTCATCTTTCCTGGGGGCATCTTTTACAGTCGAAGTAGCTGCGGCGGCTTTGGCATCCTTTGCAGGAGCTTTGGCATCCTTTTCGACGATTTCAGGTTTCTTCTCCTCGACAATAGGTTCTGCGTCGTTTTTGTCCTTAAACATTCGAGTGCCGTCATTTTTCAATGCCACCACGTAAATTTTGGCGGAGCGGTTATACAGATAGTCAAATTCAAAACTTGAAAAGGCAAGGTTGAAATCCCGGTTCGAAATAAAGAAAAGAAACTTACCGCAGCGGCTGAATACAGGTTCGCGATCGCCAAAAAGATCGTTGGTCAGCTGAGTAGCTTTGTCAGTGGGAATGTGATATACCCACACGGCCGACAGACCATTGGCCGACTCCTTGCTGTAGGTTATCCACTCGCTGTCGGGCGAGAAGCTGTATCCTCTGATTTCATTATAGGCGGCATTATCCACTTCCGTTTGTTTTCCGGTTTCTGCGTCCAGCAGCCACATCTTCAGAGTCCGGTCACTGTATACCAGGTAGCGGCTGTTGGGCGACCATTCGGGTTGGTATTTCCACGCCGAGGAACCCGAGGTTAGCTGCCTGGGTTTTGCCCCTTTTTTGTTTTCGAGCAGATAAATCTCATATTCTCCGGTAGCATCGCTGATGTATGAGATATATTTCCCGTCGGGCGACCACATAGGATAAATTTCACGAACGCCTTGCGTTTCGGTAAGGTTCTCGATCACCCCGTTTTCGGCAGGCACTGAAAAGATATCGCCGCGGGCGTCAAACAAGGCACGTTTTCCGGAGGGCGAAACCGAAAAGCTGTGTATGTCGTCTTTAACATTTTTGTAGTATGCAACAAGGTTTGGATTATCGTATTTGATGCTGACAGTGATTTTTTGCGATACCCCTGTGCCGGTGTTCATCGCATACAGGATACCCCCGTTTTCATACACTATTTTTCCGTCTTTTCCTGACGGCCACATCACGTCAAACTCTTTGTGGAAGGTGAGCTGAGTGATGTTCTTTGTCCGGGTTTCGTATTTGTAGAAGTTGAGCCTCAGGTCGCGGTCGCTGACAAAAAAGATATTTTCGCCTATCCATATCGGCCACTGATCAGCGCCTGTCCATTGGGTGATCTGCTCGGATGTACTCTTGGTCAGATCATAGGTCCATAATTCGGTAGCGCGACCGCCTTTGTAACGTTTCCAGGTACGGAATTCACGGTCCACCGGGGTGAAGCACAGTTGTTTTCCGTCGGGCGATAGGCATCCGAAACCCCCGTTGACCACGGGTAAAGGTTTCTCAAGGCCTCCGTCGATGTTTACCATGAAGTACCGCCCCTGTCGCTCGCCAAAGGTGGTGCGGTTGGCGCGTATCATAATCTGCTTGCTGTCAGCAGTCCATTGCAGCACCACATTATCAAAACCTCCACGCGGGGGCATTACTCCCACAGAGTTGTAAAAGGTGAGCTGGCGTGCCGTACCTCCTTCAGACGGCATCACCCAAATCTGCCGGTTGCCGGAGTATTCGGCCGAGAAGGCTATCCAGCGGCCGTCAGGTGAGATCTTTGGAAACAATTCAAGCCCTTCGTGTGAAGTAAGGCGCCTTGCCTGGCCTCCTGCGGCATTCACCGACCAGATATCGCCCGCATACACGAATACGACGAGGTCTTTATTGATGTCAGGATACCTGAGCAGGCGGGCATCGTCCATGGCGGCAATCCCTTTCGAAAAACCGGCGAAAAGTAGTAAAGCAGCTAATTTTAGATAAAGTGTTTTCATGATGTGAAAGGTTATATTAATGGCGGCCAAGGTACAAATAAAGCTGAAATCAAGGCTTTTTCCGTCCGGGATCTTTCATCGAAAAGAGAAACCGACTTGTATTCCTGAGGCTGTCGGCACCCCCGTGCCTTATGGTATTAAAATTACCATTACCGGCCAGTGGTCAGACGGAAGAATACCCCCGACTGATTCCGCAAGGGTTTCGTAACGGGATACTCTCATGCCTTGAGCAACAAATATATAGTCGATCCGATCGCCTTGCTGGCCAAACCTGATTCCGTTGAATGTACCCGCAGGTCCGAGGTGGTGTTCCGCTCGTGTGAATGCATCCGCCAACGCAGGGTACCCAGACAGCCAGATGTATGGCTCGGATGTCGGAGCCATGTTAAAATCGCCCATAAGCAAGGGCCGGCAGTCGCCGAACCGATCCTGCCCAAAGAAGCGCATGAGCAGGTGTACGCTCATCAGCCGGGCCAGTTGACCTACATGGTCGAAATGAGTATTTACGGCAAGGTATTTCTGCCCTGATCCTCGCTCCCTTAGCATAGCCCAGGTGGCGATGCGCGGCAGTGCCGCATCCCAGCCTTTTGATGGAGAGTCAGGAGTTTCGGACAGCCAAAGGGTTCCATGATCGAGAAGATCAAACCGGCTTTGGGTAAAAAAAATAGGCGAATACTCCCCTGCCGTTGAGCCATCGTCGCGCCCTACACCAACACGCATGTATCCTCTCAGCGCCATCTCCAGATCTGACACCTGCATGTGCAATGCTTCCTGAAACCCGGCAATATCCGGCGCAAAATTCAGAACCTGTCTGATTATCAACGATTTTCTTGCCTCCCACGTATGCGGTGTGTCAGCGGGATTGGCAAAACGTATGTTGTAGGTCATCAGGCGAAGCTCCTTGGTATCGGTAGGCAAAGGAAACTTCGGAGTAGCTGCGGCGAGGATAAAGCAAAGAGATAATAAAATTCGTCTCATGTATTGTATTGTGATGAGCCGAAGGCAGCCTGTCATCGTATTAGGCTTAACAGGAAATGCATGGCTCTGAAATCTTCCTCATCTTACTAATGTAAAATTAGTCCTTTGCAGGGATTTCGCCAGGCAGGGTGTCCGCTATTTTTTCAGGAGTTGCCTCCGGTAGCATTTGACGATCAAATCCATTATTTTTGTCAGAAAATCAACATTACCTCTTATGGCTTACCCAAATGCCCCAACTCTTATAGCCAAATCGGCCCTTGAGCTTCATCTCAATCCCAAAATGGCCAACCGGCATGGCCTGATCACCGGAGCCACCGGGACCGGAAAAACTATTACCCTGCAAGTGATTGCCGAATCGTTTAGCATGCAGGGAGTACCTGTGTTTATCACCGATATTAAAGGGGATGTGTCGGGTATCAGCAAGCCGGGCGTACCTAATCCAAAGATTCAGGAACGCATCGATAAGCTTTCGCTCGACGGATACACCAATATGGGTTTTCCGGTGGTGTTTTATGACGTCTTTGGCGAAAATGGCCACCCGTTGCGAACGACAATTTCTGAAATGGGGCCCCTGCTGCTTTCGCGACTGCTTAATCTCAACGATACTCAGGCTGGCGTGCTGAATATCGTTTTTCGCATCGCCGACGACAACGGTCTTCTTCTGCTTGATATGAAAGACCTCAGCTCGCTGCTCGATTATGTAGGCCAGAACAGGGCACAGTTCACCACGGCCTATGGCAATATTTCGGCGGCAAGCATAGGTTCTATCCAGCGCAATCTGCTTGTGCTTCAGGACCAGGGCGGGTCACATTTCTTCGGCGAGCCTGCCTTCGACATCAATGACCTGTTGCAGACCGATGCCGACGGGCGCGGGCTGATCAATATTCTGGCATCGACACGGTTGATGCAGTCGCCCAGGGTATATTCCACCTTCCTGTTATGGCTGCTCAGCGAGCTGTTCGAAGAACTACCCGAGGTGGGCGACCCCGAAAAGCCCAAGCTGGTATTCTTCTTTGACGAGGCCCACCTCCTGTTTTCCGATGCCCCCAGGGTACTGCTCGAAAAAATTGAGCAGGTGGTTCGACTGATACGATCAAAGGGTGTGGGTGTGTATTTTGTGACTCAAAACCCCCTCGATATCCCCGACATGGTGCTTGGCCAGCTAGGCAACCGCGTGCAGCATGCCCTGCGCGCCTATACTCCGCGCGACCAGAAAGCCGTAAAGGCAGCGGCTACCACCTTCCGCGTAAATCCAAAACTTGACGTAGAGTCGGCCATCACCGAACTCGGAGTGGGCGAAGCGTTGGTATCCTTTCTCGACCATAAAGGGATCCCTGCCATGGTGGAGCGTGCTTTTATTCTGCCTCCCTGCTCGCAGATAGGACCCATCGAGGCTTCCGATCGCGCCAGGATTGTAAAAACTTCGCCAGTATTTGGTGTGTACGATCAAACCATTGACCGTGAATCGGCGTATGAGCTGCTCAACAGCCGTGTGGCTGCCGAGCAATCGCGCAAGCAGGCAGACGCCGAAGCCGCCCAGCGAGCCAAAGAAGAAGCTGCAAGAACGAAGGAAGAAGCTGCACGTTTGAGACAGGAAGCAGCTCTGGCTCGCGCCAAAGCTGCCAAAGAGCGCGCCGAACAGGCTCAGCGCCGAAGCACCGGCGGCGATATTTTCGGGCAGCTTACCCGCCAGGCCACGTCAACGGTTACTCGTACCATAGGCAACGAAATCGGGCGCCAGCTGGTACGCGGAATCCTTGGCTCAATCTTTGGCGGAAGCCGACGCAGGTAATTCACCCCAAATACTGCCCTAATGACCGACTGCACACGTACCTTCTTTCTTGCAGATGGGAAGCTGACTTCTGTCGACACATTTGAAATCTGCTTCGGAAAGCCTGAAAAATATATCTACGAGGTTTTTCGCTCCCAGCAAGGCATACCACTGTTCATTGAAGATCATCTGAACCGTTTGTGGAAAACGGCCGCCCTCGAACACGTCTCGCTGCCCTACTCCGAAAAAGAACTTTTGCACGATATCCTGCAACTGATTGATGCCAATCCCGGCGGCGACGGAAACATCAAGATCGTAATACAGCACGGCGAAAGGCAGAGAATGAGCACTCTGATTTACTTCACCCCGCATCAATATCCCACAGCGGAACAGTATAAAAACGGAGTTCCGGTGAGTCTTTTTTTTGCCGAACGTCATAATCCCAACGCAAAAGTGATGGATGTGAGCCTCAGAGCGGCCACCGATCGGGTGAAGGCCACCGGTGAGGTCTATGAAGTGCTGCTGGTCGATCGCGATGGTTTTATCACCGAGGGCAGCCGCTCGAATGTGTTTTTTATCCGGAACAATACACTCATCACCCCTCCCTTGGATACGGTGCTCGAAGGAATCACCCGGCTGCACATCATGCAGCTCTGCGCCACACAGGGTATCCCTGTGATTGAACAGACTGTGCATCACAGCGTCATTGGAAATTTTGACGCCCTGTTTATTTCAGGCACCTCGCGCAGGGTGTTGCCGGTGAACCGGATTGATGATAAGCCTTTCGCCACTAAGCACCCATTACTCAGTTATCTGCAACAGTTGTTCGAAAAACATGTGGCCGATTACCTGGCGGGGTTTCAACGGTCAGTATAGAACTGCTTGCCACCGGTCGATTGTTTATGTATTTTGCCCAGGAGTAACTCGCTGCAAATCAAGGCCGATAAAGAAAAACCCATACTCGTGCCCGAAATACTGATTATGGTTTTGTCGAAAACAGGTTGCAACGCCAGCAGAATTGCTGAACACTTGGGGGACTCTACAAACCACCTCCCGCTACCTGAACATTTTCAGGAATGTTGGACTTGCATTCGACAAGGATCATCGTCGCGGATTTCACCGCATTGACAAAAACCTGTCTGATATTAAGGCCCTTAATGACCTGCTGCACTTTTCGAAAGAAGAAACACGGATACCCGATAAGGGCAGTTTTCCATACAGTGTCTAAGCGAGCATTTTAACAATCTCATACGCAAGCTGTTTACATGCACTAATTTTGGGCTTGTAGCTGATCCAGCAGTGAGAGATGAACTTGCCAACAGTATTCCTCAACTTTACCCGCCTTCCCCATGCTCCTGTTTCAGTGACATCAGGATGCCAAAGGCCCGGTTGATATCTTTTTCGTCCACCACAAAGGTTACCTCGTTGCTGGTGGAGATAATTTCGCACACATTTATGCCCGCCCAGGCCAGATTTTTTAGCAGAAAATAATACACCCCCGACACCTCGGTATTGGTGACGGGCAAACGAAGCGTTACACTGCTCAGCCTTTCTTTACGTGCCAGAAGTTTTTCTCCGGCATAAATATCATGTGCGAGCGCGTTCAAGGCATTGCTTACCACCAGGGTGGTTTCGAAAACACCTTGCGAAATGGTGCAAAACACCTCCTTCATCTGTGAGGCTTCCTCCATCAGTAATCCGTTGCACCGGGTAAGCGTCGCTGAATTGGCAAAGGTGTATTCGCTGAGGTCTGAACGTACAATGGTGTCGCCCAGCCCATACATGAAGTCTTTGATCACCCTGGTCACCTTCAGCGACATGTTGGAGGGCCTGCGGCTGATTGCCATCACTATAGCGCCGGGTTTGACGGATTTGTGAAGCCGTCGCTCTACCTCGGGCTGAAGCCGGCGGGCCAGCGAAGTGACATTGATTAACCCATCACCCAGTGCCTCTTCCAAGAACGGCGATCGGCTGATAATCTCATCAACTGCTTGTGCAATTGTGATCATATGTTATATTTCTAACACAAAGTTAATAATATGTTTAAATCGTATGAAAAATTTCTGCCTTGCCTTATGTGTGCCACCTTTGCCGCCTATTATTCAGATAGATGATCAAAGTACTAAAATTTGGAGGCACATCGCTCGGAAATGCCACACGCATCAGGACTGCAGTGGGCATCGTCAGAGGATACTCCGGGGCGGTGGTGGTTTGTTCGGCAATGGCAGGCATGACCAACGCCCTGATCGAAGTGTCCGCAGCATGGAAAAATGGCAATCCTCTGCTGGCAGACCTGACTCTGGAAAATATCAGCCGAAATTTTTTCATGCATTGTGAGGAGTTGTTTGTCAATCATTGGGATACCCTCCGTATCCAGGAGGAGGTGAATATATATTTTTTGCAGGCTCAGCAACTTCTCAGGCATCCGCATTCCCCTGATGCCGAAAATGCCTTGCTGGCTGTCGGCGAGCTTTCAACTTCTTTCATATTCAATGCATTTCTGAATCTTTCAGGTACCCCGGGCACACTTATTCATGCACTGGATTTTATCCGCCTCAACTCGGATGGTGAACCCGATCTGGAGGATATTTCAACGCGCCTGCGGCCTGTGATACATGAGAACCATTTTTATGTGACCCAGGGTTTCATTGCGGCTAATCCACAGGGAAAGGTCGCCAACCTCAAACGCGGCGGAAGCGATTATAGCGCCACGCTTATAGGAGCAGCCATACATGCTCCGGTTATCGAGATATGGACCGATATCGACGGCCTGCACAACAACGATCCCCGACATGTGGCAAACACCAGGCCTGTACGCAGGCTTTCATATGCCGAGGCAGCAGAGCTGGCTTATTTCGGAGCCAAAATACTCCATCCCTCGTGCGTATTGCCTGCACGCCAACGGCAAATACCTATACAGCTTAAAAACTCGCTTGATCCGGATGCTCCCGGCACACTGATCAATGCCCAAAAGAGTGGATCGGGCATCAGCGCCATAGCAGCCAAAGACAATATCACCATTTTGCGTATCACCTCTGCGCGCATGTTCAACGCCTATGGCTTTCTTGGCCGGCTCTTTGCCGTTTTTGAACAGGCACGCGTACCGGTAGATGTGGTGACTACCTCCGAAGTATCTGTTTCGATGACCATCGAAGATACATCGAAGTTACCGGCGCTGGAAGCGGAGCTCGAAAAGCTCGGTCGGGTGGATATTGAGCAGGACCGGTGTATTGTGTGCGTGGTGGGTGCTGTCCTCGAACCGGGCCATGTAGCTGAAATCATGCGGTTGATCAAACCCTTCAACGTACGGATGATCTCATTGGGCGCCAGCTCAAATAATATCACGTTTGTAATTGAGCAATCGCAGAAATCCCAGGTACTGAATGCGCTGCAGCAAATTTTTGGGCCTGGTCGGAAAGCAGTCACAACGGCCTATCAGGAAGTGCTTTCGCAATAAAACCAAACTCTATGAAGACTCCATATTACCTGTATGATCTTGGCCAGTTGAACCAGACACTCACGATTGCACGTGAGGCGGCAGATGTTTTTGGATATAAAATCCATTATGCAATCAAGGCAAACAACAACCCTGTCCTTACCCAACTGGTAAGGCAGTATGGCATAGGTGTCGACTGTGTCAGTGGCAACGAAGTGGTCGAAGCACTTCGACAGGGGTTTGCTACTACCGATATTGTATTCGCCGGTGTAGGCAAAACCGATCAGGAACTTGATTTTGCACTTGAATCGGACATTGCCTACCTCACCTGTGAATCAGTGGAAGAGTTGGAGGTGATAGCTGATACAGCCCGGCACCGTAACCGTGTGGCACGTGTAGCGTTGAGGGTAAATCCGGGTATCGAGGCCCACACCCACCGCTATATTACCACCGGCCTGTATGAAAACAAATTCGGAATTCCTGTTCCTTTTCTCGAAAAAGCACTTTCGCTTGCCCATAGGTCGCCATGGATTGACCTTGTTGGGCTTCACTTCCATATCGGCTCTCAGATAACTTCATTTGAACCTTACATAAAGCTTTGCGAACAGGTGAATCGTCTCTGGCATGAATTTGACGTTGCCCGATACAACCTTAAAGTTCTCAACCTCGGTGGCGGGCTGGGTATTGATTACGAAGATCCGGAAAGAAATCCAGTGGCTCCGTTCTATGATTTTTTCAGTGTTTTTGCCTCAAATCTTCGAATCCCCTCTTCGGTTAGAGTTCATTTTGAGTTGGGCCGCAGCCTTGTGGGTCAATGCGGACGCCTTATCACTAAGGTTTTGTATGTTAAACAGGGAGTAAATAAGAAATTTATCATCACCGACGCCGGTATGACAGAGTTAATGCGGCCAGCATTGTATCAGGCCAGGCACCGGATTCAAAATTCCGACTCACCTGGACAGGTTGAGGTGTATGACGTGGCCGGCCCCATTTGCGAATCGAGTGATGTATTTGCCGAAGACGTTCCGTTGCCCGAAACCCGCCGTGGAGATCGCCTGGCCATACTATCGTGCGGGGCCTATGCCGAATCTATGATGCTGAATTACAATATGCGACCGAAAGCCGGAAGCTTCTTTGTGAATACGGATTATAATGAATCGGCGGAGGCAACCGTTCCTCGCTTGCTTCGACTCAGGGTGGCGTGAATTTTATTCTGCAATAATCACGTAATAATTTTTCTTTCCTTCATGCACGAGAATATAACGACCATTGAGCAAATGACAGGGCGATAATCTTCTCTTTTGCCTGAAAAAGCATATGAGAATTGAATCTTCCGGTGGTTTTATTCAACCGAATATTCGATATTCACAACCACCCGCACCTTTTTATAAATATCGTTTAAATTGCTGCCATAACCACCGTCGGCCTGACCGGCAATAAAATCGTCCCTGTCGACAATGGTGAACAAACCCTGACTGGCTTTTTTCAATGGTCCCAGCGAAACCTTGCTTTCATTGGCAAATTCGAGGGCGGCCTGCCTGGCGTTTTGGGTAGCCTCGAGCAGCATTGCGGGTTTTATATCGTTGAGCTTTGTAAAAAGATATTGCACTGTTGGCTGATAATTTTCGATGTTCGATATAACAACTCCGTCTTTCAATAGTTCGTCGGTCATAGTTTTAACAGATTGAATGGTGTCTACATTTTCGGAGCGCACCTGCATGATGTTTTCAATGATGTAGCGGAAAGTCCCGATGTCGGAATTTGCATACTCGCGGGCTATTTTATCCACCACATTCAGGTCTTTCTGAAAAATTTCTTCTTGTTTGATTCCTTTATTGAGAAGGAAATTTATAACTTTTTGTTTTTCAGCCTCCGTCCTTCGGCTTCCTTCGGCAATATCGTTTGTTGTAACCCGAATTGTGATTGTCCATACTGCAAGGTTAGCTTTAACCTCGCGCTCCGAAAATCCTTTTACTGAAATAAACCGGTCTTCTTTTTTAAACCGTTGAATTGCCCGTCCTATAAATATACCGTTCAATCCCAAGCCGATTACGATGGCAATGGCAATGATTATTTTATTATATTCTTTCATAATGTTTGATTTAGGTTTGATTTAATTTGCCTGTTACAATACAAAGTTAGTATCTTCAGGGAAAGGGCATCGCTAATCATCAGAATCTTAGAGTCGGCAGATTCCGCTGCCCAATGCGATTTTTGAAGTTGTGTTCTATGAATGTGGTTGGCGCCAATCTATCATTCTTTCAACATGATAAACAATGGCTTATAAGCCAGGTATACCAATCAGGCGTCCTGTGTCAGAGCAGTCCTGCTTGTAGGGTGAATGATGACAATAAAAAGGGGTTTTGATCAAACCACCTTTACCAGAAAATAGTTCTTCTTGCCACGTTGCACCAGCAAATAGCGGTCGGTGAGCAAATGTGCGGGGGTAATGTTCAAATCTTCGCCAACTTTTTGTTTGTTTATCAGCACTCCTCCGTCTTTGATCATGCGCCGTGCTTCGCCACGCGAAGGAAAAATTGAGGTTTTGTCGGCTAAAAATTCGAGGATGGGGATGGTGTTTTGCAATTGTTTGCCGGATATTTCGCAGGTGGGGACTCCTTCGAACACCGAGAGCAATGTTTTTTCATCGAGTTTTTTCAGCATTTCGGTAGTGCCCTTGCCAAAAAGTATTTCCGATGCGTCAAGGGCAGCCAGGTAGTCTTTTTCGGAGTGCACACGAATAGTGAGGTCGCGTGCCAGCTCTTTCTGTAGCATGCGCTCGTGGGGTGCTGCGGCATGACGTGCAATCATTTCGCCGATTTGTTCGCGCGAAAAGAGGGTGAAAATTTTGATGTATTTGGCAGCGTCCTCGTCGCTGGTATTAAGCCAGAACTGATAAAATTGGTAGGGAGAGGTTTTTGAGGGATCGAGCCATACGTTACCGCTTTCGGTTTTTCCAAATTTTCCGCCATCGGCTTTGGTAATTAACGGGCAGGTAAGTGCAAATGCCTCACCCCCGTCAATTCGCCGGATAAGTTCGGTGCCGGTGGTGATATTGCCCCACTGGTCGCTGCCACCCATCTGCAAACGACAGTTTTTTGTGCGGTACAGGTAAAGAAAATCATATCCCTGCACCAGCTGATAAGTAAACTCGGTGAACGACATTCCACTGGCTGCATCGCCCTCAATACGCTTTCGAACCGACTCCTTGGCCATCATGTAGTTGACAGTGATGTGCTTGCCTATGTCGCGGATAAAATCCAGAAAGGAGTATTCCTTCATCCAGTCGTAATTATTCACGATCTCAGCGCCATTGGCCAGCAAAGGATCAAAATCAAGAAATTTGCGCAGCTGTTTTTCAATGCAGTTTTGATTGTGACGTAATGTTTGCTCATCGAGCAGGTTGCGCTCCTGTGATTTCCCGGAGGGATCGCCTATCATACCGGTGGCGCCTCCGACCAAAGCCAGGGGTTTATGACCAAAATGTTGAAAATGCTTTAGCATTATCACACCAACCAAATGTCCGATATGTAACGAGTCGGATGTGGGGTCGATGCCCACGTATGCAGTGCCCATGCCGGCTGCCAGATGCTCTTCCGTTCCGGGCATCACATCATGAATCATCCCTCTCCAGCGCAATTCTTCTACAAAATTCATCCTATTTTTTTGTGCAAAGATAAATGATTGGCCAAAATCTGCACCCGGCAGAGCGAACTCTCTTATCTTTGCCTCTGTAAAACAATCCGCTATGATACTGATCACCGGAGCCACAGGACTTGTGGGCTCACATGTGCTGTTCGACCTGGTGAAGGCAGGTAAAAAAGTCAGAGTGCTGAAACGATCTTCCTCCAATCTGGAAATAGTCAGCAAGATATTCAGTCTGTACGGCGCCTCTTACGAACATATGCTCGCCGCCATAGAATGGGTTGATGGCGATGTGACAGATTATTATTCGCTGCTCGGGGCGCTGGATGGCGTAAGACAGGTATATCACTGTGCAGCCACCGTTTCATTTAATCCTGCCGACATTGATCATATGATGTATGTAAATGTCGAAGGTACCAACAACGTAGTGAATGCATGCCTCGAAACAGGGGTCGACAAACTCTGTTTTGTAAGTTCGGTAGCGGCCCTTGGCCGTACGGGCGAAGACGTACTCATCGATGAAAGCAGCGACTGGGTTGACTCTGCTGATAATTCAGGATATGCCCTAAGCAAGCATGCCTCTGAGCGCGAAGTGTGGCGTGGTATCGCTGAGGGGCTGCCTGCTGTGATAGTTAACCCCAGTATAATCATCGGGCCCGGCGATCCTCAAAAAAGCTCCGTACAGCTGCTAAAACAGGCCCACAAGGGCAATTTATTTTTCACATCAGGCGTAAACTCTTTTGTGGATGTTCGCGATGTGAGCCGCGCTATGATAACTTTGATGGAGAGACCGGTCTCCGGCAAGCGGTTTGTACTTTCGGGAGGCAATCACACCTACCGCTACCTGTTTAATCTGATGGCTGATGCTTTCGGGCGCAGGCGGCCCCGGATAAATGCCCGTCCCTGGATGCTTGAGCTGGCGTGGAGAGCAGACAAAATCGCGTCAGTAATTTCCCGCAGGCCTGTCTTGCTTACACGCGATACTGCCCGTGCAGCCAATAAGCGAATACGATACAGCAGTAAGAATATTACTGACGAATTCGGTTTCTCGTTCATACCCATCGAGGTGTCAATACGCGATCATTGCGCACACTACCTGAGGTTTCTCGCATTCTGACCGTCAGTGATTGCCGGACCTGTTAATGAAATCTTCTAATTGGTAACTGCCCAGCGGTAATGATCATACCGCTCGATGATTTCTCGCACAAACTTATAGGGTTCTTCGCCCCTGCAATACCCGTATTGTACCACGTCGTCGCGGTAGTATTTCGGGTTTGATTTGTTGAGCATAAAGTAGTCGACATTATTATCCCACACATTGGGATCTTTTTTGTGCTTAACAGCCAGGCGCCGCGCATCATTCACATGTTCAAGACCCGCGTTGTAAGCCGCCAGAACAAATTTTTGCCTTTCGGCGGAGTTTTCAATTTCTTTTTTCAGTTGATTGTCAAGCCAGCGAAGGTGTTTAACACCAGCCTCAATATGCTCCTGGGGCGTAGAGCTACTATCAACGCCATAAGCCATGGCAGTGTTAGGCATCATCTGCATGATTCCGTAAGCACCTTTATGAGAGGTTACATCGGGCATGAATTTCGATTCCTGGTAAATAAGCGAGGCCAGCAGGCGCCAATCCCAGTTGAGGAATGAGCTGTATTTACGAATGGTTTCATCATATCCCGAAATTTGACCGCTGCGGCTAAGGTGATAATCACGCTGTCCGGCAAGCAATCCCATGGGGTTGCTAAAATATTTGTCGTACAGCAAGGCGGCCTGTTCAGTCTGGCTGAATTCAGCCCACCATAGGTTGAGTGCGTTGAGCAGGGACTCATTGCCTTTTCCAACAGCCCATGACGACTTCGCAGGCAGGCTTATCACAGTTTCGGCATCCAGTTCGGGAAATACTTTTTGGGCGACCCTGGCAACATTTTCGTCGCATACGGTATAGTTTATTTCTCCATTGGCAAGCATCCGAAGAAAGTCTTCAGGGTCTTTTCCAGACACTTCGGCAATATCAATATCCGCCTTGATTTCCTGCTGCACATGGACCAGGCGATAATAGAACGCTGAATTTTTTGGCACATGGATGGTTTTGCCTGCTAAATCCGTGATTTGGCGAACCATCCGTTTATTTACTTCCTCCATGGTTGCCATCTGTCGCCATCCTTTTGGTTTTCGCTGCACCAGCACCTGTCGCGATGTGATCATGGGAGCCATAAAATCAACTGTCTCGCTTCGTTCGCGCGTAATGACAATCGTTTTGGCCACAATATCAAAATAGCCCTCATTAAGCTTTTCGAGAGCGGTTTTGGGATCGCGTTCCACATGGATTTCGAGTCGGACACCGATTTGTTTCGCAAATTGCTGAAGCAGCTCAAACTGGTATCCCATCGGCTGGCTTCGGTAAACGAAATAGCTGGTGGCTCCCGGATCAGTTACAGCGATAAGCTTGCCCCGCTCAATGATGGTTTGAAGGCGCGAATCAGATTTGGAGGTAAGATCAGACTGATAAAGCAGGGAGGCGTGGTTGCACGACCACAACAGATTGATCATCGAAAGGAAAGCGGTTATCAGCTTTCGATTGAATTTCCATAAAAAAAACATCCTGTCTTTTTTCGTTCGACATGGCCTGCCCTTATGAACAAATTTCATACCAAATATGAAATATAGGGCCAGAGGTAGTATATAAACGATTTTTAAGGAGATTTGTTATGGCGCCTCATGCGACTCTGCATATTTCTACCCTAATCCATGAGTGAAAATGCAAATTAACAGAATGCGCACATGGTTGAATTACAATTATTTACAAGGGCGGCTAAATAAATGTTAAAAAAACAAAAAAGGCTGTTGCCGGAGTCTACAGACCCGTCAACAGCCTTGCGGCCAGAGTAAATTTTGTCTAGTTTCTGAGGGCCTGCTCTTTCTTCCAGTGTACGGTTTTTCCGAGGCCCATCCATGCGCTTCCGATGTAGCCGCGCACTTTCAGGCTGCCGTCTTCTTCAAACTTCAGATAACACTTGTAGGTTTTCCCTGTTTTGGGACTGTAGATCTGCCCTCCGCTCCACTCTTCGCGTGAGGCGTCATAAGTAAAGTCAGTCAGGATGCGCAATCCCATAACCTTGCGGCTTTGCAGCTTCGGATCGGGGTTTTTGTCGTCAACCTTTGGTTTTCCCTGATCATTCAGGGGTTCCTTAAGCCACACAATTTCGCCGAAGTATTTGCCATTGGGTGCTTTGAAGATCCTCACCTGTGAGTTTGGGTTGTCTTCGTCATCAACAGCAAGATAATAACCAACAATACGTTCGGCGGCTGCCTGGGCTTTTGATTCGCTTGCCAACAGCACGAGCAGGGCAAGAAGAAATGGGGTGATGAGTTTTTTCATAAACGATTAGGTTTAATGTGGCTGCGAATATAAAAAAGTTTTTATTTGATTATCAACATCCTGTTGATTGTCTTGATTTTTACACAAACCGGGGAATTTATTGCACATCGTAAGGCCTACAGGTATAGAGAATGGCCTCCATTTGTCTGACCAGATCCCGCTTAAGGTCTTTCGGGGCATATACATACCCGTCAAGGGTCAGGATCTTATGACCGGTTTGATCAACCATAGTATAGCTTATGAACGGTCCGCCCATGAAATCGCCCTGCACCTCCCACAATCCGCGGGTTTCTATCGCGAATTGCCCGTTTAGCGTCACCGGCTGGGTGACTGGAGGCACATAATTCTTCGACACGGTCATGAATGTCCCGTCAAGGGTTCCCGGCACATAAAGCTGTGTCATGATGTCGCGCATGGCGATGATCCTTCCGGACTTGAATGAAAGGGTGTCTTTGTACGGATAGGTATAAATGAGGATTCCCTGGCTGAATTCAAGTGTTTCGCGCCTCAACCACATAAAATCCTCGGTTTTTTTTGCCACATAATATCCTTGTGGGACTGTCATCGAAATGTTGAATTTTTCGACCAGTTGTTTATGTACTGCCTGATCGGAGACTGCCCTGTAGGCAGCCTGAATGCGCTCCCGCTCCATCTGGTCGTACAGAAGAAGAAATGTCCGTTTGTTCTCTTCAAACAAGCGGAGAGCGGCGGTATCAGACGAAGCGTTGATTTTGATCACCCGCTGGGGCTTTGACCACAGGTCGCGTTTGGTTTCTATAAAAGGTTTGGTAAATTCAGGTTTGATACTGATGATGAAAAGATTGCGATGCGACTGAAAAATAGTGCCAAACTCTCCCTCCCCGATTTGGGGCAGGGTGTACATGGGCTCTGACTGCGGCAATCCCACAATATCCTGCCCAAAGTATTCCCGCACGGATTCTCCTAAAGGTCCGTTCCATAGGCCTTTCTCGGCCACTATCAACATCTCGCCTGTTTTGCCTGTGGACGCAGGCACGATTCGTTGCTTTGAATTACAAGCCTGAAAAAAAGCGGCAGCAGCAATAACGGTTGCCAAAGTCAGGCTGAGGCGATTTGTCATAGGATTGCGTTTTGTGAATACACTAATTGAATCATCCGCTCACGCCAACAATGATTTTTTGCCCGGGTTGCAACGTACTTTTTATTCCAAAATTATTCCACTTTCTAATTTGCTCAACGGTTACCCCTTTGTGCTTGTTGGCTATTTCCCACAGTGTGTCGCCTTTCTGAACAGTGTAAAAAATAAATTTCTGCTTCCCCGCCTGGATTGTGGTTGCTACCTGGGCGGCTGGTGCAGCTTCGCCTGTCACTTTAAGTTTTTGATTTACCTGCAAAAAATCGGTGTTAAGGTTGTTGAGTTTTTTCAGTTCGGCTACAGAGATTTTGTAAAGCGCGGCTATTTCGCCAAGGGTTTCACCGCTTTTCACTACATGTACCCCGGTCGGTGATGGCTTGCTGCTTATGTTAGCTTTGGTGGCTACCGGAGGCTTATAGCCTGGCCCGGCCTGCACCATCAGGCGTTGTCCTATTGCCAGAGAGGTGCTTTTCAGGTTGTTCCAGCGCTTTAGGTCGTTTACCGAGCAGTGATATATTCTTGCAATGGAACCGAGGGTTTCGCCTTTACGCACCCTGTGATATTGCTGCTCTTTCATCTGCTTCACCTGTGCAAGCAGCTGCTCACGCTGCTGGCTCCGCTCGGCAGTGTATGAATACAGGTCTTTTTCTTTCTCAATAAAATCTCCTATGTATTGCTGGGGCAGTCGTAAAAAGTACTTCTTTTCTGCCGAAGCCGGTATGATTCCCTGCCTGAACGAGGGGTTGAGAAACTTCAGTTGGTCAACGGGGATTTTGAGTATATCAGCCAACTGATCGAAAGAGAGTACATCTTTTATAGCAACAGTATCAATCTCATAATACAAAAATTCCGGCTTTACCGGGTAGAGGTTGTATTCTTCGGGATGGCTCATGATGTAGGTGACCGCGATAAATGCAGGCACATATCCCCTGGTCTCCCTGGGCAGAAACGGGCTTATCTCCCAGAAGCTGGTTTTTCCGCCCGACCGCCTGATCGCCCGATTCACATTGCCCGGCCCGCTGTTGTAGGCGGCCAAAGCAAGCAACCAGTCGTTGTAGATATTGTACAGATCGCGAAGGTGTTCAGCAGCAGCCACCGTTGATTTGTACGGGTCGCTGCGGTCGTCGACCAGTGACGTAACCTGCAGGTTATACATCTTGCCTGTTCCGTACATGAACTGCCATAATCCGGTAGCGCCGGCTCGCGAGCGCGCCGTGGGAATCAATGCCGACTCGACAATTGCCAGGTATTTCAGCTCAAGAGGAAGCCCAAGCCGGTCGAGGTGCTCTTCGAACAAAGGAAAATACAGATCGCTCAGGCCAAGAACGCGGCTGGTAAGGTTGCGCCGCCGAACCCCGTACAAATCAATAAACTCTTTCACCTGCCAATTGTATGAAAGCTCGATTGGAGTGTGCCGGTTGAGGTGTGCCATGCGTTCAAAATGTACTGAGTCCGAATACACTGGAACAAAGTCGGGGGCGTAACCATATTTGTTTTTGTGATAAATCACCTCGCCGCCGTTTCCTCCGAATAATGAAGATCTGTAGAGGCTGTCGAGCATATCGAGTATCGGGCCTGTTTGCAGAAAATCGCGGCGGTTAAGGGTATCGCCTACACTTATTGAATCACCCTGGTATAACTCATCCGTATAAAGCAGACTGTCGTCGACGGGAACCACCTCCTGTGCTATCAACCCCATCGAGGCAAGCAGCAATAGTATTATAAATATTTTTTGCATAAACTTAATAAACAACAATTTGGACTCCAATTAAGAATACCGCACCGACTAAAAAATCAGTGCTGTCACAGTACACTCGTTAAACATTCTGAAGCCATTTGGCTGAAGATTACCTCCGGCAGTTTCGGCAGGAACGGAATGGCTCCTTATCTGGAGTCCTGCAGAAGGAAACCCAGGAAAGGCCTTCGTCATTATGATTTAGCTTCGGGGTCTTTTTTTCCCTCTTCCCCGCTCATGCCATCCTTAAACTCACGAATACCCCGCCCAAGTCCTCGCATGAGTTCGGGTATTTTTTTCCCGCCAAAAAGCAGAAGTACAATAAGCACAATGACCAGAATCTGCCAAATTCCGACCATGCCTAAAATTATTAATCCGTTCATCGTAACAGTTTTTTTACAAAAATACTGTATTTTGATTGCAAAGTACGCCTGCACATCGAAAACTTTGTGCCATAAGGGCTCCTGCCTCAGGAAGCAGCCAGGGTGCGCGCAATCCACAATTCGGGATCAAGAAGTTCTTTCCCTTTCCAAATTTGAAAATTCAGTTTGCTTCTTGCCTGTTCTTCGTCGAAGTGGATAATGCCTACCGGTTGCTTTATGGTTACTCTGTCGCCTTTCGAAACCAGCACCTGATCGAGATTTGCATACACAGTAAGAAAATCCCCGTGTTTTATGATTACAACATTATTAAGGCTGGGGATGGTGAGGACGTTGGTCACAACGCCGTCAAACACCGCCCTGGCTGCTGCACCTTTACTGGTGGTGATATCGATTCCGTTGTTTTGGGTTTTTATATGGCTAAGCACAGGGTGCTGATGTTCGCCAAACGACCCGGTGATAATTCCCCTCTCGGCCGGCCAGGGCAGCTTTCCTTTGTTTGCGGCAAAATTTCCTGATAAAATGAGTTCTTCCGGAGTCAGGGCAAACCCCTCGGGGGTTTTTTCGCCCTTTTGCTTCGCCGATTCTGCCGTCTTTTGCATCTCGGCGGCTACTATCTCTTCGATGGCCTTTTGTAGCTTTCGCAACGCTATTTCGCTTTCCCTTAGCGATTTAACAAGATCTTTTTCCTTCTGCGATAAGGTCTTTACAGTTTGATTTTTCAATTCCTGCTCTGTTGCCAGCATTCGTTTTTCTTTTTCAACCGAAATGAGGAGGGCTAGTTTCTGAACCTTTTCCGAGTCAAGTTTCTGCAGCTGGATAGTCAGATTATTCTGGGTGGCGGTGATTTTCTGAGCCTGCAGTTTCCGGTAGGTACCGTATTGTTGAAAATATTTAATTCGATTATAGGCCTGATTGAAATCGCGTGCGGCAAAAATGAACATAAGTTTACCTGTGGCATTCTGCTGTTTGCTGATGGCATAGATCATCCGTCCATACTCGGCCTTTAGTGTTTTGAGCTGGCTCGACAAACGTTGTACCGTATCGTTAATACGCCTGATTTTATTGTCAATTTCTTTAGTTTCGTCGTTTATCAGCCCAATGAGAGAATTACGCCTGCCGATTTGCCTGGTTAACAGCATCAGTTCGTTGAGTGATGTTGTGCGGTTCTTCCGCGTTTCGGTAAGCAACTGGCTGGTAAGCTCTATCTCTTTCTCAACCTCCCGGCGGTTGCGTATCAGATTGTCTTTTTCGGATTGCCCCAAGAGGCCTTCAGGTATTGCCAGAAAAAAGAGTACCCAGAGTACTGATTTAATGCATTGCTGCACGCCGATAGGAAAAGGCGAAATCATTATTGCATTAGTTTTAGGGCCGGGCTGTAATTGGCGGGGATACTGAACGGAAAGCTCAGCGATGCGGGCTGATCAAGCCGGCTGAACGTAATCCAGATCCGTATTTTTGTGTTCTTGCCTTCAAACAAAAGTTTTTGTTGTACGGGGAACCAGGACTGGCCCAGTAAAGTAAAGTTGCTGTAACTGGCTTCGGCAACCACCTCACCTTTGTCTTTCTTGTCCCGTATTACCACCCGTTTTATCCTGTGGGTTTCCGGATCAAGCCATATCTGCTGCGATGAGATAGTGGTAATTTCTGTGTCGCCTTTGGTCATTTTCTTGATCCGGCGATTGGTGGCGGTAAGTTTATACTGCTTTTTATCGATCGAAGCGCTGAAGCAACCGTGCTCGGGCAAGCTAAGGTCGTTTCCGAGCAGCATAGCCTGCAGCAAATCAAAGCTCAATGCCGGATGCAGGACTTCGGCAAGATATCCCACAGGGGCAGCAATATAAGTATTCTGTAGCCGGTTGATGCCTTTGAGCGAATCGCTGCTGATGATTGCCCTAACGGCCTCGATACCCAGCCCCGGTGAAAGGCTTATCCACACCATGCTGTCTTTCAGAAAACGCATCTGTCCATTGAAAGTGTATGTTGTTTTTCCGGTGCGGTATTCAGATGAAAAGCTCGCGGTGAGGGTTGTGCATGAAACCTGGTTGGCTTTCATGAGTCCAAAAAGGTGCTCAACACTCGTTTCGGCCAGAGTGCTTTTTGCGATGCCGCGACTCGATGAGCAGGCCCCCAAAAGCACCAGTGAAACAACCGAAAGTAAAAAGATTTTACCCGCAGTTAACAAATAGAATTCAGTGGATTGGAGTGTGCCGGAGGCAATTCTATTCATAGATCATCCTGTCTTTAATTTTCTTTTCCAGCAAATCACTGCCCCCGCCAACCTCGATGGCCTTTTCCCAGTAATCGAGAGCTTCATCGGTTTTCCCGAGCCTGAATAACACATCGCCGTAATGTTCAAGCACTTCGGCGTTCGGTTTGTCATCAAGGTCCAGCGATCTCCTGATCCATTTCTGCGCCTCAATATAGTTGCCTTTTTGATACATAACCCAGCCATAGGTGTCGAGGTAGTACTTATTATCCGGCGAAAGTTCATTGGCACGTCTGGCCATCCGTTCAGCGTCATCAAGCCTCGTTTTGCGTAACGACAGATAATAGCTGAAGTTATTCAACACATACGCATTGTCGGGGTTGAAGCTAAGAGAGGTTTCATATGCCAGATCGGCTGACTGATAGTTTTGTGTTCGGTGGTAAGAATCACCCAGGTACATATAGAATTCCGAAGCAAGTTCATTGTCGTCAACCACCAAATCCTTGCCCGAATTGAATAAACTGATGGCTTCGTTATAGCTCTCGCGCTGATAAGCGCTGATACCGGCAAAATAATAGGGCATAGGCTGAAGCGGAAACAGCTCAATGGCTTTGCGGCTATCAGAAGCAAGGCTGTCAAACATGCCTAGATGCAGGTTAAGCCTCATAAGGCTCTCCCATGCAGGATAACGATTTTTATCAAGCTTCGTTATTTTTTTATATAGCTCTCTGGCTTCCTGATACCTGTTGTCGCGAAGACTTATGTATGCAATTAAATCCTGTGCATTGACGTCTTCAGGATGAACCCGTCCCAATATTTCAGACAAACGGGTAAGCTTCACTTTTTCGTCTTCATTCGGCTGGTTGATATTGTAGAATGCCACTAGTACCCTCACTTTTGAATCCACATCAAGTCTGGGATTTTCAAAACCCTTCAATAGTTCCTGATAAGCTTGCTCAGGTTTTTGTGTTTTCCAGTAAAACTCAGCAAGCGAGATTCGGATATATGGATTGCCCGGATCCATTTCAAGGACTTTATTATAATAGCTGAGTGCTTTGGCCGGCTCATTGTTCGAAAGGTGTAACTCTGCCAGCATGTTGTAATACTGGCTCTCACGCGGGAAAGCAGCCGAAAGTTTTTCAGTTTCAGCAATGGCGTCCTTCAGGTTGTTAGACAGGATGTAGAGCTTTTGTTTTTGCAAACTTATTTCTTCTGATATACCAATCTGTGATTCAATTTTGTTCATCACCTCAATGGCGCTGGCATACCGGTTCATTTTCATGTAGATATTGGCCAGCTCATAGCTGTAAGTCAGATTGGCCGGATGCTTTTGTTGCAGGGTTATAAAGCATTGGGTAGCCAGGGCATTTTGTCCGGTGGCCTGATACAGCTGTGCCAGCAGGAGTGTATACCATTCATTATCGGGATCAATTTCAGTTGCCTTTTTGGCCATTTTCACTGCCTCTGAAAGGTTGAGCTGTATCTGGAGTATGCGAGCCATTTCGTAATATGAGGGAGCATGTCTCGAGTCCCTTAAAATACTTTTCTGGAAAAGTTCCATCGCTTTTCCATAATTGCCCAATAGTTTTTCTTTTTGTGCATCAATAAACATAGAGGTAACCCTCCGATCTTCCTGCACGGTTTCTGCCTGAGTCGCCGGTTGTGCGGCCCGTGCAGCGGCTACCTCATTTGCCGGCGTGCATTGCGCCATCGAAACCAGCATCCAGGCCATTGCCATATATTTGATCAGCTTCATATATTCAGGCTCAAGATTTAAGTTCTAACAACTAATTGATCGGGTTATTGTTTTTTGCAGATTCCCGGCAATTCAGAGGGCCGGTCATCTTGTGCCCGTATGCCCGAATCCTCCGCCTCCTCGACCCGTATCGTTAAGCTTATCCACCTGCTTCCAGCAGGCTCTCTCATGGCGCGCTATGACCATCTGTGCCACCCGGTCGCCGTCATTGATAGCAACCGGCTCGTTTGAAAGATTTATCAGGATGATTTTTATTTCCCCCCGGTAGTCGCTGTCGATGGTGCCGGGGGTATTGAGCACGGTAATGCCTTTCGTTAATGTAAGGCCACTGCGTGGGCGCACCTGGGCCTCGGCCCCTTCCGGCAATTCGATGAATAGCCCTGTCGGCACAAGCGCTCTGCCGAGTGGTTCAAGCACCAGGGGCCTGTCAAGATAGGCTCTCAGATCCATCCCTGCAGCATGTAAGGTTTCATAAGACGGCAACGGGTGTGGCGACATATTGACAATCCTGACTTCCATGTACGATCAATTTTTTGCAAAATTAATCATTTCAGCACTATCACCATTCCGGCATGTCAGAGCTTGGGTGCCGCCAGTTTTCGGCCTCTTTCAATCCATAACACCAGCAGCGCAAAGGCTCCCAGCATCAGAAACCGAAGAGCGTAGTCCGCCACCTTGTAAGTGTCGGGCAGCAGGTTGCTTAGCTGATACATCCCTACTGCCGATAAAATGTATCCGGCGATTCTTGGAATATTGTATGGAACAGGATAATATCGCCGGCCAATGATATAGGAAATAATCATCATGAAGGCATAGCATATAAACGTGGCCCAGGCTGCTCCCATATACCCCATCACCGGAACCAGCACAAAGTTCATGACCAGGGTAATTATCATCCCGGCCACTGCAACCATAGCCCCATATAGTGTGTGGCCTGTTATCTTAAACCAAACCGTCAGGTTGTAGAATATGCCGAGGAACAAATTCGCAAGCAAAAGGATGGGAATAACCGGTGCGCCGGATCTGAAATCAGGGCCTACGAAATAGAGTGCTATATCAATAAACAACATAATTGCCAGGAAGATGAATGCACACACGGCCACAAAATAGTTCATCACCGTGGCGTAGGTGCGAGGGGCGTCCTGTTTCTTCATCTGGTCAAAAAAGAACGGTTCGGCTGCATACTTAAAAGTTTGAATGAAAATGGTCATCAGGATTGAAATCTTGTAACAGGCGCCGTAAATTCCCAGTTGCCCCATAGGGTTGGGCTGCGATGGCAGAAGGTGTTTAAGAATAACACGGTCAAATGTCTCATTGATGATTCCGGCAAACCCAAGAATAAGCAGTGGCCATGCATACGAAAACATCTTCCTCCACAATCTGCTGTCGAAAGCCAGGCATACCTTACTCATCTCAGGAATGAGCAGCAGCAGCGTCACAAGGCTTGCTATCAGATTGCTGATAAAAATATAGCCCACGCCTATTTCCGGCGAGTACACCCACCCGATTACTTCGCCCAATTTGCTGTTTTTCAGCAAAACTGGGCACAGAACGATAAAAAAGAGGTTTAGCCCTATGTTCACGCCAATGTTCACTGATTTTATTATTGCAAATCGCTTGGCATTGCCTTTCTGCCTGAGGTTGGCAAAAGGAATGGCACAGAGGGCATCAAAAGAAAGGATCAACCCGAACCACCAAATATATTCGGGATGACTTCCGTATCCCATTGCCCCGGCCAGAGGCGATGAGAAAACAACCGTAAAAACCATGAAAAAAGCACTGCTTATGCTGAGTGAAATGAGTGCCGTGCCAAATACTCTATTTGAATCTTCGGTTTGCGCAAATCGGAAAAAAGCGGTTTCCATGCCGTACAGAAGCAAAACGTAAAGGAATGCAACGTATGCATACAGTTCGGTCACCACGCCGTATTCGGCCGTGCTGAACACCCGGGTGTAGAGGGGTACGAGCAGGTAATTCAGTATCCTTCCGAGGATAGTGGGCAAGCCGTATATGGCAGTTTGTCCGGCAAGTTGTTTAATCGAACTCAAGGGTGGCTGGCGGGCTGAATAAGGCCAAAATTAGGAAAATTTAAATGGTTATTCTTTTCGGGAAACAGAAAAGGATTACCGAACCGGCAAAGTGATATGAAATGTTGTTCCGTTTCCCAGCTCAGATTCAAAACTGATTTCACCCCCGTTGCTTTTGATTATATTTCTTACAATGGCCAGCCCAAGTCCCATTCCACTGCTTTTTGTAGTAAAATAGGGGGTAAAAATAAGTTCTTGCTGCTCCCGTGCCATGCCCGTTCCGTTGTCGCTGACGTGAATATGAATTAGCCCCGGGGTGGAATAAAAACGGATTTCAATCTTGCCTTCAGGCTGGTCATGAATGGCGTATGCAGCATTCTTAATCAGATTATTAAATACCCTTATCATCTGTTTTTCGTCTCCGTAGAACGAGTAGTCGGCATTCGGATTTTCGGCACTTACTTCAATCGAAATGTTTTCACTTCCCTGGTAAAGAGATGCTGCCGATACAGCAAGGGCTTTCAAATCAAGCCGCTGATTGTTGGTGCCGGGCATGGTGGCAAAGTCAGAAAATGCAGAGGCTATTTCGGCCAGCACATCAATTTGCTGGGTCATTGTGCGTGTAAATTTCAGCAAGCGCTGATCCCAGCCTGGCGCTTTTTCATTCCATGCCTTATACAGATGCTGAATGTTCAGCTTCATCGGAGTAAGCGGGTTTTTAATTTCATGTGCTACCTGGCGTGCCATCTCTCGCCAGGCATTTTCCCTTTCAGACCTCGCCAGCACTTCCGCACTCATGGCCAGTTCATCAATCATACGATTGTACTGGCTTATCAACTGCCCCACTTCATCCTGGCTGCTCCACGGAATGGGCTGGTTAGGCTTCCCGATTTTTGTCCTCTGCAGATAAGTCTTTAAAAGGGTGAGCGGCCTAAGCAGGTAATTTGAAAGCACAAGAGCCAGCAGCAGCCCAACAGCCATCAGCACCACATAAATATTGGTAAACGTTATCAGAAATGTGGAAATCTCCTGTCGCAGTTCACTTTGTCGTGCAAAATAGGGCAAATTTACATAGCCGATCAGGCTTCCCTGGTCGTTGCTGAAGGGCAGGTAGGCAGATAAATACTGATATTTCCCTATGGATTCATTGTGGATGTGGTAGGCACTTCGTTGGTTGACCATTTTGTTGAATGCCACGGGGTTCATGTTTTGTGATATAAGGTCATCACTGAATATCTGCCAGCGGCTTGTGGCAAGTAATTTTCCCCGGGTATCAAACAGATTAATATCGGTAAAGAATATTTGCGAAAATTTCGTCAATAAATCTGTGTAGTAACCTGTTTCGCTCCTGCTCAGTTGTTTTCGGCCTGATAACTTGTGTTCAAGTTCGAGTAGCACCGAATGGCTTTTCTCATTCAAGATGCTTAGGTTCTTGTTATAGTTGAGCCTCACGAGATACATCATGGTGCTTATCCCGATCATGATAAAAGAAAGAAGAATAACCAGAAACATTGAATACTGAATGCGGTTGCGAAAACTGGCGGGTATAACCCATAGACCTGCCGGAGCGCGAACAACCAGCGAAAATATCAGTGCGATAAGCCCAAAAAAGATGAATAGATAGGAAAAAGGTGCAATTATTTCGATCAGAGTTGGTTCGGGCAGGCTAACAATAATATAACCTAAACTCCCTGTGCGGTAGAACAAATGGCTGTATTGGTTGCTTCGGTAAAATTCATATTCTGTGTCAGCCGGGGCTCGTTGTTGTTCATGCTTGCCATAGGGGTATCGCCCAAAGCTTTTAGTCATGATGCCGTTGTGAAACATGGCATAGCTGTAACTGGCAAGGTCAGGGGTTTTTTCGTTTTTTGCATCAATGAGCAGTTCAGGATAGCCAAGGCCTTTTTTAATGGTTTTTGAGAGTATTTCAAAATACACTTGCACCGAATCAGCCACGGGCGCTGTCTTGTTTTGATAACTGATCCGGGCCAGATAGTTAATCTCTCCGGTACCCGGAAAAAGGAAATACATATCCTTCAATCCCGTCGGCTCTGAAAATGTGTCAATATAATTGTTGAAATACTCCGAGCATCCTACCACAAAATTTCCCGGTTTAATTTCAAGTATTTTGCCAGGGTAGCAGATGGTAATCAGCACATCGTATTTCTGCCAGAATCTATCAAAGTATTTTTGGGTGATGTAGCTCACAATGGAATCTTCGGTTTGCACCGGCTCGCTAGATCCTGTCAGCATACCTGATACAACAGGGTCAACCTGCAGTGAATCTCGTATCAGCGCAAATCTGTATTCCGCTATTTTATCCCGTTCGCCACTCAGGTCCATGGCCAGAAGCATCCTTTCCTGATGTTCCTTTTCATTTTTGAACCCCCTTAGTGTAAATGCCAGGACAAATGAGAACAGCGCCAGATATACCATTGTCTGGCCTGTGCCACGCAGAGTGGTTCCGCGGCGAAACATTACGGCAGTGAGAATGATAAAAATGGTGGCTGTTGTCAGGTGGAGCAAGTTAAACTTTCCGATTAAAAAGGATAGGGTGCCATATAGCAGCACCGTAATGGCAATAAGCAGCCATAGCTTTGTAGTTTTATTTACCAAGGCTTTTGCCATCATAACCAGGCGAAAAGCCACTAGGAAAAGCGACAATAATATGCATGCAACAGACAGAAACCCCAGCACGCTGTAAGCGTTTAGGCTAAAAATATTATTTAGGTCGAGCGGAATGGTCGAATCAAATATGATGCTCCGAAGCAGCATCAGAAAGAGTTGAAAAAATATCAGAACGTGGAACAAGAGGGAAAAGCCTGTAAACCACCTCCCGATTCTGCTTCCTGTCTGTTTGACCGGCTGGGGCAGGTTATAAAAACTCCATGCAATAAATACGAGCATAACCGCATTCACGATCAGATCGCCCAGGGAGGGAATCAGGCTGCTTATGGCAAGTGTGGTTGGGCTGAACAGTTCAGATTCGTAGAGTATTCCGGGTATTTTAAAGAAAAAAATCAGTGTGCGTACCAGCAACAAATCAACCCATAAGGCCGCCAGAAGCAGATATTTGTTTTTAATCAAAACGGACAAGCCCTGATAAGCGTATCTTATGGCACTAAATATCAGCACTATAGCCCCAAGATATAATGCGAAGAGAATAAAAATGATATACGATGGCGGGGATATTATATCCGGAAAATGCAGGGCAAAGGCGAATGTACCCTTCGTGTCGAATATATCGTATCTCGCTGGTTTATAGCCTATTAGGGTTGTGTGTGATAATTTGAAAACGGGATTAAATTTATTTTGGAGATATTCGTTTTCATACAGATAATTATGCTTTATCAGCATAAGGCCGATCAGGGTTTTGCTTTCTAATTCCAGGCTTTCACAAATAAACAGCCCGTTTGAGGTCTCAATGAAATCGCTCCCGAAAAACAGGGAATCGTAAATCTGTGGTACTGAAATCGCGGGTGTTGACCAAAAACTGAGGGTGTCGTTTTCGTATACAAACAATGCAGGCTGGACCGAATTTTTTGATTTTGTTAAGGCGGTTTGAAAGAAATCTATTCCGGAGTTCATTTTCAGCTCATCCAAAAGCGTTCCCAGCTTCGATCTCTGGCGGCTAAGCTCATCGCTAAATCTTTCATATTGCCTTTTCGGTATCTGAGATGATCTATATATCCACTCAGTGCTTACGGCAAGCATGATGAGCAGCAGGGCGAACAATATTGACCGTTTTACGCCTTTGTTTAACAACAGCTTCCAAATTCTCATTGCATTGATCTGAATATAACGCACTTATAACCCGACTTCATTAGACCGCTTTTAAACGCACTTCGGAGGCAGGGTGGCCACAGCCTTCATAGTGCACAAAAATCGCGCAAAAGAGCCCTAATGCATTAATTTGCTAAAGATATAAATCAGGCTTGAATAATTATTGTTTTTGCTGGCATTAATGTTGGATGTCAGCCCGGCAAGGCTTCCGCGGAAAAGGCCGAACTTCCTTTTCGAATATCTTTCACTCAGTAGACAAACATAATAAGCGTCCAGCTTGAGAGGATAAATATGTTTAAGAGTGAATCCGTTTGTCTCAGCCAATTGGCTGATGGCTCCACGAGTGAAATGAAATAAATGCCGGGGCACATCCCAAGCGGCCCAATGCGCGGAATATCGAAAAGCATCCCATGACTCCGGATTTGGCAGGGCTACAACCAGGGTGCCACAGGGGGTAAGTAAACGGAAAGCCATTTTAAGATAATCTGCCGGCGTGCCAGTGTGCTCAAGTGAATGCCACATAGTGACGACATCAAACGTGCCATCACTCAAATTCATCATTTCACTCAGGTCATAAATCCTCAGGCCGTGTTTACCTATCGCAAATTCACGCGCCTGCCGGCTGGGCTCAACTCCGTAGCCATCCCAGCCTTTCTTCACGCACTGATGCAAAAATTCTCCTGTGCCACAACCAATATCCAGAATTTTCCCTTGGGGCGACTGACGCGACACGAGTCGTAACTTTTTCCTGACCATTATTTGCCTGGCAAAATCATATATCATCCGGGTAATGGAAATGGTAGGTGTATTGTGGCTGAAGTATTGTTCGGATTCGTAATACCGTGCCTGCTGGTCCTCTTCTGGCACTGGCCACGTAAATAAAACCTTACATTTCCCGCATTGGTATATATCAAACCTTTCCTTCGTGAGAAAATAATCCGTTGTCTCCAGGTATAGATTAAAATGTTGGCTTCCGCACAGCGTGCAGCCGGGAGCATGCTCAGTGGTATTATGTCTCATGGGTTTTGTTTCACGTGAAACAATGTTATCACCTGCCTAAGAAAACAAGCAGCACCGAGATGTCGGCCGGCGACACGCCGCTTATGCGGGATGCCTGGCCAATGGTGCGCGGTTTAATGCGGTTAAGTTTTTCGCGTGCCTCGTAGGATACCGATTGCAGCGTTTGGTAGTCAAAATCCTCCTTTAATGGGATGTTTTCATATTTCGAAAGTTTCGTGGCCAGCTCCTGTTCCTTCACCAAATAGCCTTCATATTTAATCATTATGCCCACCGACTCAATGATGCTTTCGTCCAAGGCATCTATCTGTGCAAGAAATTTTTCAAGCGCAGGAATATGATGCACCATTTCAACGAATTCAATCTGTGGCCTGAGCAGTATATTTGACAACCTGACCTTTTGGCTCACAGGCTGGGTATCTTTCATATTCAGTAACGAGTTAATAACTTCCGGGCTTACGTTGTTACTTTTCAGATGTGCGATGATGCTGCTGGCTTTCTGATCTTTTTCCTGAACGTGCTTCATCCGCTCTATGTCAGCCAAGCCTATATCATATCCTCGACGGGTTAATCGCATATCGGCATTATCCTGACGCAGAAGCAGCCGGTATTCAGAGCGCGAGGTAAACATACGGTAGGGTTCGTCGACGCCTTTTGTTATCAAATCATCAATCAGCACACCTATATAGGCATCGGCACGGCCCAAAATAAATTCTTGTTGATCATGGAGCTTAAGGTGTGCGTTTATGCCCGCTATTAAACCCTGGGCGGCGGCTTCCTCATACCCGGTGGTACCATTTATTTGACCTGCAAAATATAGGTTTTCAATGAGTTTTGTTTCGAGGGTATATCTTAATTGCGTCGGAGGAAAATAATCGTACTCGATTGCATAACCAGGCCGAAAGATTCTGGCGTTTTCAAGTCCATGGATCTTATTAAGTGCTTTAAGCTGGATGTCTTCGGGAAGGGATGAGCTGAATCCGTTCAGATAGTATTCGATTGTGTTCCACCCTTCAGGCTCAATGAAGAGCTGATGCCGGTCGCGATGCGAAAATCTTTCTATCTTATCTTCCACACTGGGGCAGTAGCGCGGACCGATGCCTTCGATACGCCCACTAAACATCGGCGAAAGATGAAACCCGGTTCGCAATATATCATGAACCTCCGAATTGGTGTACGTGATGTAACAACTTCGCTGTTTTGTGAGAGGCGGCGTGTGTGTATATGAAAACTTCCCGGGATTAGCGTCGCCTTTTTGCTCTTCAAGCTTTCCGAAATCGATACTTCGGCCATCAATACGTACAGGTGTTCCGGTTTTCATTCGTGCGGCATCAAACCCCAGCTTCTTCAGATTTTCGGTCAGCCCGATGGCGGCCTTTTCGCCAATACGCCCCCCCCCGAAGCTTTTTGTTCCTATATGTATTATACCATTCAAGAATGTGCCATTTGTAAGGATAACTGATTTTGCCCGTATTTCAATTCCCATTGCCGTAGTTACACCACACACCTTTTGGCTCTCTACGATCAACCCGGTGACCATATCCTGCCAAAAATGAAGCGAGGGAATATTTTCAAGCACTTTACGCCATTCCTCCGAGAACTTTGCCCGATCATTCTGTGCACGGGGACTCCACAGGGCAGGCCCTTTTGATTTATTAAGCATCCGGAATTGTATCATTGTTCGGTCGGTGACAATGCCTGAAAATCCCCCGAGCGCATCTATTTCTCGAACAATCTGACCCTTTGCAATTCCGCCCATTGCCGGATTGCAGCTCATATGTGCAATTGTGCCCATATTCATGGTAACCAACAACACTTTGGAGCCCATGGTAGCCGCGGCGGCAGCGGCTTCCGAGCCGGCATGCCCTGCTCCTACCACAATTATGTCATACTCCTGCAACATCGTAATTGTTCCACGTGAAACATCTGGGCTTACAAAAACTTTACCCCCTAAACAGTAAATCGTACTTCTGCAGATATTCATCTTCCATGCGGCGCATCAGATCCTTCTCCTCCTTTATTTTATCCCTAAATCCCAAAAGATGTAGTACGCCGTGGATAATGACTCGCTTCAACTCCAGGTCCATTGGTACGTCATACCTGTAAGCATTTTCTCTTATCCGATCCAGGCTGATGATTATATCCCCTGACAACACGCTACCTTCATTGTAATTAAACGTTATAATATCAGTTAATGTGTTGTGTTTTAGATATTTAACATTATATTCCAACAATGTAACGTCATCACAAAGCACAATAGCCAACTCTCCAATTCTCATCTTAGTCTCTTCTGCACACTGTCGTATCCATTGTGAAAGTTTCCTCCGGTTTTTCAGGCGATATGAAATGTTAATACTTTGATAAGTAATCATACTGCCTATTGAAGTTTAAGGAAGTATTCGTTTGTTTTGCCCCTGTAGTAGGAGTTGAACTGTGGAGGAACGGTTCGCAGCATTTCGCGTTCCTTCATTTTCTGGCGAAACATTTCCAGGATCGAGTCAGGGGCATTTTGTGGATAGTCGCGTGCTTCCGTTGATTCTCGTCTTTGCTCCTTTTCTCTTTCCAGAAGGGCTTTTTCGCTTTCGAGCAATCGTGTCTCGATGCGCTGCTGTCTCGTAAGTGTTTCATTCGACAGGCGTTTGTTGACCAGATCCTGTTCGGTTCGTTCCATTTCCTTTAGTGTTTCCCTAATCCCCGAATCGTCTTTTCCTGTTTCGCTCTTCAACTCGTCCATATAGCTCTGAAGCTGCCTTCGAAGCGCTTCCTGCTGAGCGGCCATTCGAGCGAACTGTTCACTTATCTGCCGGCCTCCGGGACTTTGCTGACCTTGCTGCATCTGCTGCTTCAGGTTTTGCATCTGCTGGTTAAGTTGTTGCTGCAAATCGCGCATATTGCTCATCGAGGGTTTTCCCTTACCTCCCATACCGGGGCGAGGACACGAACCCCCTTTTCCCGCACTACTAGACGCCATCTGATCATTCATCTTTTGCATAGCTTCAGCAAGCATTAAAGCTAGGTTATTTACGGATGTCATTACGAATTGCTGTTTGGCGGCTGCTACATTAAGTGACCGGTTTTCGAGCGAGGAAATCGCTTCGCGTACATTCAGATTGATTTGTGCGATCTCACTCAGAACGAATGTTTCAATACTTATCTGTCGCTTGGCCAGTGCCTGTAATGAATCCTCCACAAGACGCAGGTCTTCTTTAAGCTTATTCTGCATATTCAGTAATCCCACAAACCTGGGATCAACCGGATTTGTTTTCAGGGTAGTGTTCATTAAATTTTCCTGATCAAATGAAATATCTACCAGGTTTTCCAAAAGCTTCCTCAACATTTGTATATCCTCGCCCAACTGTTCATTTTGCATCTCCGTAAGCATATCCATCAAGTCGCCTCCTAGCTTTTCCATCTGATCTGCGGCTTCTTTCTGATTGGGTGCAGCTTGCGAAGGGCTTTTCTTCTGAAGCTGCTTCAGACTTTCATTAAGCGACTGATCTATTTTATCCTGATGGCCTTTTGTATCCATGAGGCTGTTCGGATCATCGAGCTCATTGTTTTTGCGATCCATCTGCTGCAGCGACTCTTTAACGTTCTCAAATTCGCGATTGATATCGGTTTGTTTGTTAATAAGTTGCAGATTTTCTGATTCTTTATTCTGCGTATCGCGCAAGACATCCTTTTGGTTCTTGCTTAACTCACCTAATTTATCGGCCGTTTCTTTAATTATCTTTTCAAGTTCCAGTTGTTTGAACAGCTCAAGAGAGCGATCAAGGCTTTTCGAAAGTTCCTCGTTGCTCGTTCTCATGTTTTGTAACGCATCGAGCATATTATCCTTGTTCATCTCCTGCAGCATTTTCTGAAGCTCCTCGATCATCTTTTTCATATCGTCGGTCATTATCTCATCAAAAAGCTTTTGTATGTCAAGTTGCTTACGGATAATGTCTTCATCATAAGCCCTATACTCTTGCTGCATCTGGTTTAGCTTCTTATTTCCTGTGCTCAGCTGATTAACAGCTTGCTGCAGTTCCTGCTGTTTCTCAAGCAATTTTTGTAGTCGTTGGCTTTCCTCCCACCCGATGCTTTCCTTTTCGAGGATATTTTTCTGAAGCTTATTGATTTCGTTTTGCACTTTTTGAATTTCAGCAAATAACTTGGCGGCCTCTTTTCCTAAATCGTCGCGTTGCTGATTGGCCATCTGCTCCATCTGCTCAATGTCAGGTATTTCAATCATGCCGACCCCTGTCCGCGCTGCCTTACTGCCATTTACCTGGTCATTGTCCCATATTTCAAACCAAAACTCGATCCTATCGCCAGGGTTTAGTTCTATATCCGAAAAATCAGCATTATGGTAGAAGGTTTGTGCAGCGAGTTTCTTATCGATCTTTACCTCCATCGTATTATTCTCGGTCACAAGGTCAGGATCATCGAGATTTCGTTTGATATAATGGAACAACAGCTTTTCAAAACCATAATCATCTCTGATTATCCCTGTAAAATATCTCATTCGTGTATTGTTTGGATCATCATAGCCTTCGATCTGAATTTCCGGGTACTGGTCGGCGATGACGCCAACAAAATGAATAAGCGAGTCCGCATTTATGGAGTGTATATTGATAGGTTTAACAACATAGCTAAAAGGTTTTTGGGCAGTTGAATTAAAAGCAAACACCTCATTCCTTGCGGGGATCTTTTTCACTGAATTTTCAGGAGCTTGAGAAAAAACGATTGAATCGCAAGCCTTTACACTGAATTCCCATAATATTCTTGTTCCCTCGGGTACGGTAAAGTCGCCTGTGTTCACCAATTGTTCATTTGGGCGTCCGGTATATGCTGGGTAGTCAAGTGTGACCGTATAGCTGACAATCACAGGTTTTGGGTAGACACTTACAGAAAACTGACGACTTCGGTAACCTCCGGCTTCCAGTTTGAAGTCAAAAGATTTTTGCACATTCCGAAAGCGATAGGAGAATTTGTTGATCGAACTTTTCAATGCCTTCAATGGGCCCGATGTCGAGGTAATATAAACTTCTGCGGGCAGCTGGTTACCCTGAATTTCAATTTTCAGCTCAATATCATCGCCCTGCATAGCTTCGAGCTTTTCATTGAGCAGATTGAACGAAAAAGGCATCGGCTTTTCGAAGTGCGTGCTGTATTGTGCGATTCGCCGGGCGGGTTCTTTGATAAAGGTTGGAGCCAGAATGAAAAGAAGTAACAAGATGGCGGCAGGTATGAGTGCCAGCGGCAGCTTTCGAGTGTTTTCCTTAGGGTCGATGGCTGCATTAAAGGGGATGTGCTGAATATTGCGGGTTTTTTGTTCAATGGCGGCCTGTAAAAACTGTGCGTCACAATCGTCACGCGTCCCAATGGCAGCAAGTTGCAGCGCGTTGATGAGCTGGTCGCCAATCTCACTGAAATGACTGCTTATAATAACTGCTGCCTGTTCGTGTGTGATAATTTTTCCCAGCTTTAGCAATTTCGCACCGGGTACCAGTATGAATATAAATATCACCAGCGAAGTGGACAAGATATATCCGTAAAATAAGATTGCGCGCATTGTTTGGCCGTAGTGTCCAAAGTACTCAAGAAGCGTCATCATAAGAAATGCTGCAATCAAGATGGCTATGGAATAAATCAGGCCCTTCATCATCCTATGCCGGTAATATTTTCGGATGAAAGCGTCGAGTTTGGATATCAGAACTTGGTATGTTGGTGTTGATGACATTCAAGGTCAGTTAGTAGGTGTAAAACGTTGCGGCGTGGTAAATAGTTTTTAAGGCAATATCATATTTGGCTTTTAAATGATTTCCGCCTTATTATGGACTATTTTGCCACTCGGGCTGCCTGCCGTGAGCAGTATAATATATGCATCTTTCCATATACAGTCGTGCTACTTTGTCGGCAGGATTGTTTTCAACAACTATTCCAAATAACCTGGCGGCCTTATCGCATTCATTTTTCATATAATATTCTACTGCTTCAGAAAATATTTCCTTTGATTCCTGTTTCAAAACCCTTACAGCTTCATGGTCGCCATGAAACACTTCAAAAATGTGTACTGTCTGTCGCTTTCCTTTTACTTTAGCAACATCCAGAAATCTTACATGGTAGGCAGCTTTATCTTTTAGCCCGAAAAGAGAGTCTTCGCTTACGATGATATTGGCGCCATAGATTTTTGTAAGCCCTTCGATTCGTGATGCCAGATTGACCGCGTCGCTGATCACCGTACCGTCAATGCGTCCCTTTCCGCCAATGACCCCCAGCATCAGTTTTCCTGTATGGATTCCAATACCGACATCAATGGCAGGCTTAGCAATCGCCTTTCGTTCTTCATTGAATCGACGCAATTCATTGCACATTTCGATGGCGGCATTTACCGCATCGTCCACCGACTCACCGAACAGGGCCATAATGGAGTCTCCGATGTATTTGTCAATAAAACCATTATGGCGGGCGATAATGGGCTCCATCATACCCAGATAATGGTTAATAAAATCGAAATTTTCCTTTGGCGTCATTTCTTCCGATAGCTCTGTAAAGCTTCGTATGTCGGAGAATAGAATTGTCATTTCCTTTTGAACCTGATCGCCCAGCCGGACATCGGTAAAGGTGTCTTTCCCGAGAATCTGAAGGAACTTTCGAGGAACAAACCTCACGTATGCTTCATTCATTCTTGAAATAGTGTCGATGTAATCGACCAGTCGTTTTGTCATATAGTTGTAACCTTCGCTCAGCTCGCCTATTTCATCATTGCTCCGCACCAGGCTGTAATTGTTAATTTGCATTCCTGAAGTAAGTCGCATGTTTGCCAAAAGTTCGCCAACCGGCCTGAGTATGCTGGCCGTAGTCCATCGCACAAAAAAGACGATGTAAATCAGCGCAACGAGAATTCCCATCGCTATTCCGGTAAACATCAGGATGTTGTCGATGGCATTAACATAGTACATTTGATCCCACTGGTGTGCAGAATCAATACGTGCTGAGGCAATTAGTGCTTTATAAGGGCCCACAATGATTTCAGCCTGCTCGTTGGATAGCGGTCCCAGATTCTTAACTGGGGTTAAGCCCAGGATCACATAAAGAATAACAATGGTCAGGGGCAGCAACGTGGTCATGGCGCTGGAAACAAGCAGCCGATTTTGTATTTTACCGTTGAAAAAGACCTTTCTTCTGTTATACAACTCTTCGTCGCTGAAAACGTGTTCAAGATACAGTATTTGTACGCGGTGCTTTTGCCAGAAAAATACAAACAGTACTAAAAGCAAGGATGCTACGAGTGATACATAGAAAAACTGACTGAACAGGTTCTGGCTGAGGGCGTCTTCGAAACTATCCGCACTAAGCATCTTTACGAACATGACCGCATGAGTTACGGCCATGGCTAATAGCAGTATGCCCGAATTGATATACGGTGTGTAGAGCAATAACCGTTTGCAATAGTTTAACAGGCGTTCTGACACAGGCTTGCGCTTACGTTTACGGTTAAAGAACCGTTTTAGTGGTGCATTGATCAGAAGTCCGAAAACAGGCGTAAATATTATTACCAGGTAAAACAATAAAGAAAAAGTGAGCCCGAACACAGAGGGCTTTTGTGCCTGCATGGGTTTACCCGGTGAAGCCTGTTCGCTATTGCCGGAAGAGACATTGTTGTGTACATCCGAAGTAATTGGATCGCTCTGAGCATAGCTGCCGTGTCGCTTGCGACCAATATTCAGAGTTTTACCCGCATTGTCAAGATTAATCTCTTTTTGAAGAATTTCGATGGTATCGCTGCCGGGCCTGATCAGTAGTCCTCCGCGTTTTTCAATGATGGCCGGGGCAACTTTAAGCGACAAAACCATGATCACAGGCAAAATCAGCATGAGGTATATCATTACCGAAAAAAGGTAAATCCTGATCAGATAGTACCTCGGTATATCCTGACGATTGTTGCTTTTCATGCCCGTTCTGAACTTTAAGGGGTTCAAATTTACGAAACATTCACCGGTAATGATCGTTATATAAAACCACCTATCCTTGTCAGCTGATTTTCAGCTTATTATATACAGGTGAGCGCTGCAATATAACTTCTTTTTACCTTTGCCGTCAAAGACGACTATTCCAATGGAAAACAAACCTCTTCGCGTCCGTTTTGCGCCAAGTCCTACCGGCCCCCTGCATATTGGTGGGGTGAGGACTGCATTGTATAACTATTTATTTGCCCGCAAATATGGCGGGACCATGATTCTGCGCATCGAAGACACTGACCAGGCACGTTACGTGGAGGGCGCCGAAAGATATATTATTGAAGCGCTTTCATGGTGCGGGATTACTTTTGACGAAGGGGTACATGTGGGAGGGCCATATGCGCCCTACCGGCAAAGCGATAGGAAGGATATTTATTTCGAGTATGCAGAAAAACTAGTTCATGACGGGTTTGCATACTACGCTTTTGATACTCCTGAAGAAATAGAGGAACGGCGTAAATCTGCAGAGAGAAGCACCAGAAAACCATTTCAATATGATGTATTCACCAGGAAATCAATGCGTAACTCGCTCACACTTCCTGCATCCGAGGTTAGCAAATTGCTCGCCAGCGGAATGCCGTTTGTAATTCGTATCAAAATCCCCCAGGATATAATTATTGAAATTAATGACATTATCCGTGGGCATGTGGCGGTCGAAAGCAACCTGCTTGACGACAAGGTGTTATTCAAATCGGACGGCATGCCTACGTATCATCTGGCAAATGTGGTAGATGATTTTCTGATGGGCATCACACATGTCATTAGGGGCGAGGAATGGTTGCCGTCTGCTCCCTTGCATGCGTTGCTTTATCGTTTTTTGGGTATTGAAAAAGATATGCCTCAGTTTGCTCACCTGCCCCTGTTGCTTAGACCTGACGGTAATGGTAAGCTCAGCAAACGTGACGGCGACAGGTTGGGCTTCCCGGTATTTCCGCTGCGCTGGGTTGATCCTAAAACCGGTGAGATTTCGTCCGGCTACCGGGAATCTGGCTATTATCCGGAAGCATTCGTCAATATACTGGCTTTGCTGGGATGGAATCCCGGCACTGCGCAGGAATGTTTTTCCATGAACGAACTGATCGATCAATTTTCATTGGAGCGGGTGAGTAAGTCAGGTGCAAAATTTGATGTTGAAAAAGCCCGCTGGTTTAACCAGCACTACCTCCGGATGCAATCCGCCGAATCGCTGTGTGATCAGCTCCTCGAGCTAATGAATCCAGAGAACGGGTTTATTGACCGTAATAAATTAACTACTATCATCCCTCTGGTGATTGATCGCGTAAACTTTGTGCATGAATTATGGGGTCAGCTGTGGTTCTTTTTCGAAAAGCCCACAAGTTATGATGTCGACTTGATTAATAAACGCTGGAAACCGGAAACTTCCCGCGTATTGCAATGGCTGGCCGAAGTGCTTGGCGGAATCACAGATTTTTCAGCCGGATCGTTATCATGTATTGTGAAGGCTGCCATGGAAAAAGAAAGCCTGAATCCAGGATCGGTAATGCTCCCTTTACGCATAGCCCTGGTCGGTTCAGCAATGGGACCCGATCTTTTTCAGATTATGCATTATTTAGGCAAAAAAGAAACCCTGGAGAGAATAGACGGGGCTATCAATTCGATATCTGTGGGGTAGCATTATTACTTCCGCCCAAAGTCGGCTGGGATTTCACCCCAGCGCTGCGTATCCCATTTCAGTACCTTGGTCTGGTATTCATGCGTTTTAAGCCAGGTTACCGCACGCCGGGTCAACTCAAATATATCCCTGTTCTGATCTGTTTGCGTTAATTTGGTTTTAGGCTCCATATTTTTCACCCATAGAATGGCATTTCGCGAATCACTGTACACCGGCCAGTCCAGATTATTCCTTTTCAGCCAGGCAAGTGCATGAACAATGGCTAGAAATTCGCCAATATTGTTGGTGGCCAGCCTATAAGGTCCCTGTTTAAAAACCAGGCTGCCTGTATCGGTAATCACCCCCCTGTATTCCATAGCTCCTGGGTTTCCGCTGCAGGCAGCATCCACGCAAAGGCTGGGAAGAATCACTTCTTTGGGTAATTGGTCTTGGGTTAATTCGGATTTCGTGGGGCCAGAGTTCCCGATAAATAAAGTTGGATCGGAAGTAAGCGCACGTTGTGCCATTTGCAGCGTGGGGAATCCGGCATAGATTGCGCCTGTGAATCCTTTCACCTGTTGGCAGCAATCCTCCCAACGATGAAATATGCCCGTTGTACGTCCTATCCAGACAACATAATAATTTTTCTTTTTAGCCATTGAAATATGCCGTTATAACCTCTTTATCAATCATGAGCTGTCGCTTAAGCATGTCGAGGCTCCCGAATTTTCTTTCATCGCGAACCCGGTGCACCAGCCTGATGTTGATTTCATCGTGATAGATCTCCTCATTAAAGTCAAAAATGTTCGCTTCAATGGTGAGTTGTTGCGTTTCCAGCGTTGGCCTGGTTCCGATGTTGCTCATCCCCTTGAATGTTTCTTTTTTCCAGTCAATAAGGCAGGCGTACACGCCATAGGCGGGGATTAGCTTATCGGTAGACTCGGGCCGAAGGTTGGCGGTCGGGAATCCTATCAGCTTTCCGATCTGGTTTCCTCTGACAACCGCTCCTCGTAACGCATAGTTATAACCCAACAGGTTGTTGGCGGTTTCGAGCTTTCCTTCATTCAGGGCTTGGCGGATAAACGAAGAGCTTATTGCTGATTGATTACTCACTAAAGCAGGGATTTGTTCCAAACTAAAGCCAAGTCGGTGCGCCAGTTTTAGAATATCGCCGAAACCGGCTTGCTTACCCTTTCCAAGTGAATGATCATGTCCCATCACAAGATGCCTTACCCCTGCCCTGCCGGCAAGATACTCCTCTATAAAGGTTTCGTGACTTATTTGTGCAAATTCACGGGTGAATGGAATAACCCATAGGTTGTCAATTCCGGCCTTCCTTAGCAGGTCTATTTTTTCGTTTTCAGGGGTAAGTAATTTCAGGCCGCTTTGTGATCCCAAAACCATTTTGGGCGGCGGATTGAAAGTGATAACAAGGGTTTGCGCCCGGTACTGTGAGGCAACCTCCCTCATTCTTCCAATTAGAACCTGGTGTCCGAGGTGAACGCCGTCGAAGGTTCCTACCGAAACCACGGTATTATTCAATTGAAGTGGTAAACGGTCTCCTTCGTAGATATTCACTCGGTCTGCTTTTGGGTGGATTTTGTAATGCTGGCGGCTATCTGAACTGCATTGGTGGCAGCACCTTTTCGCAGGTTGTCGGCAACAATCCACAAGTTAAGCGAATTTGCCTGCGACTCATCGCGGCGAATCCGGCCCACAAAAACTTCGTCTTTTCCTTCGGCATCCAAAGGCATGGGATATTTTGAATGGCCGGGATCATCAACAACGACGAGGCCCGGGGTATGCTGCAGTATGCGTCTGATATCATCCAGTACGAAAGGGTTGTGAAACTCAATATTCACCGACTCGGAATGCCCGCCATAGACAGGAACCCTGACTACAGTGGAGGTAATCATGATTGTATAATCGTCCAGTATTTTTCGGGTTTCGTTGACCAGCTTCAACTCCTCAGTCGTGTACCCATTATCGGTAAAATCGCCCCCCTGTGGAATAAGGTTCAGGTCTATCTGATGCGGGTATGCCCTCGGTAGCCCGGTAAATATATCCAGCCTTTCAGCCTTAAGTTGGCGTACGCCCCTTATGCCGGACCCTGTCACGGATTGATAAGTTGAAACAACCAGTCTTTTAATTCTGAAATATTTGTGCAGAGGGGCGAGTGTCAGGGCGAGCTGTATGGTAGAGCAGTTTGGATTGGCAATTATTCTATCGCCCGGCTTAATGGCGGATAAATTTACTTCGGGCACAACTAGCGGAACGTGATCGTACAGGCGCCAAGCCGAGGAATTATCAATAACGATGGTTCCGGCCTTGGAAAATTCGGGCGCCCAACGAAGTGAGGTGGAAGCTCCTGCCGAAAAAATGGCAACGTCAGGTTTTTTCTCAACAGCATCGCTCAATCCAACTATCTTATAATCCTTCCCTAAATATCCTATCTCTTTGCCAACAGATTTTTCTGAGGCTACCGGGATGAACTCCTTTATATCCGAATGGATAAGATATTTACCCTCCTCCAGCACTCTTATTATCACGCTCCCCACCAGTCCGGTGGCACCAACAACAGCAAGTTTCATCTCGTTTGATTGGTTATAAACTGTTATGTGTGCAAAATTAGTACATTTACCCGTTGTTTGCTGAAATGCCTGAACCCACTGAAAAATGAGACATGATCTGACCTTTGTTGGCGTAATTTTATTGATTCATTTCTGACGTGTTGTTCATGAAAACAATATTATCTAGCCGCCTCGTAGTTAAATCAACCCTGGTTTTTTTACTCCTCTTTGCTTCGCAGACAGTTTTTGCTCAGCTTATCGATAATTTTTCGGATGGAAATTTTACCCAAAATCCCACATGGGTGGGGGCCACCGAAAAATTCACGGTGAACAGCAGCCTCCAATTGCAGCTTAATGATACGCAGGCTGGTACGGCATGGCTCAGTACCCCTTATAGCGCCCCAACTGGGACAATGGAATGGAGATTCTGGATTAGACTGAATTTCAGTCCGTCGGCCACCAACTTTGCCGAGGTTTATCTTTCGGGAAATAATCCCAACCTTAGCGAGCCCCTGAACGGCTATTTTCTGCGTTTTGGCGAAAATCTGGCAAATGACCCTGTCGAACTTTTCAAAAAACAAGGAACCGTAACTACAAGTCTGTGCCGCGGAACGCCAGGCCTTGTAGCCAATGCCTTTGCCATAAGCGTAAAGGTTACCCGCTCTGCTTCAGGCGTCTGGAAGATTTATGCCGACCAAACCAATATGGGCCTTTACCAGCTTGAGGCAACTGCCATTGACAATGCTTTTTCACCCGGAGGCCATTTCGGATTTCTTTGCCAATACACAGTGAGCAACATAAAAAACTATTTTTTCGACAACGTATATGTGGGTTCTGAAATAGTTGATAACACCCCGCCGGTCATTGAAAAGGTGTTGGCGTTATCTCCGAATAACCTGGTTGTAACGTTTAATGAAGTGGTAGATCAAATCATTGCGGTAAATTCGAACAACTATTCGGTCAATAATAACGTTGGGGTGGCGGCCTCGGCTGCAATCGGCACCACACCGGTACAGGTGGTATTACAGTTCGTCAACTCTTTCCAAAGTGGGGCCGAAAACACATTGACTGTCAGAAACATTCGCGATCTCTCAGGAAACCTGATGCCGGAAACACAGGTCAAATTCCTTTATTACAAGCCAAAACTGCATGATGTGGTGATCAACGAAATCATGGCCGATCCTACTCCAACCATTGGGCTGCCTGCCTATGAGTTCTTCGAGCTGCATAACACCACGGCTTTTCCGGTTGACCTGTCCGGGTGGGTATTTCAACACAGTGGCTCCAAACGAACAATACCATCTGTGGAGCTCGCACCCAAGGGGTACCTGATTTTATGCAACTCCCTCGCGCTGGATGAATTGAAGCGTTTTGGGCCTATTGCGGTGATCGAAGGCTTGTCATCTACCGCATTGACCAACAGCGGTGCTACGCTGAGTATTTACGACAAAGACGGCCTATTAATACACTCTGTTATTTACTCGGATGAGTGGTACGAAAGTTCTGCAAAAAAAGAAGGGGGTTGGACACTTGAAATGATTGACCCGGCAAATCCCTGCGGCGAATCAACCAATTGGAAGGCATCTGTGGATTTGAGCGGTGGTACGCCGGGAAAGCAGAATTCAGTATATGCCCGAAATCCGGATAACCAAAGCCCTGACATCGATCGCATTCTAATTATTGACAGTAGAACCGTCACCGTGTATTTCACTGAAAAAATGAATCCCGGCCTGCTCGGCAATCTTCAGGCATACAGGGTGGATTACAATATTGGTGCGCCCGCCTCAGCAATAATAAATGACCCGCTACATGATGCGGTTACTCTGTCATTTTCCTCCACTTTCCAGGATAATATTATCTACTCGTTATCCGTTACCGGACAAATAAGCGATTGTGCTGGCAATTTAATTTCAGCCAACAGCAGCAAGCGCTTTGCCGTTCCCAAAACAGCTGGCACGAACGATCTTGTCATAAATGAGCTGCTTTTCAATCCTCCGGCGGGCTGCGAGGATTATGTAGAGTTATATAACCGTTCAAATAAGGTTATTGACCTGCGCTCTCTCAGGCTTTCGTCATACGACAGTGCGTTACAAATCCTTTCTTCAGTCAAAGAAATCACCTCGACCGGCTACCTGATGTTCCCAGGAGAATACCTGGTATTAACTACACGGCCCGACCAGGTTAAAGCCAATTATCGTACGAGCAACCCTAGGGGGTTTTTGAAAATGACAAGTTTTCCTTCCTACAACAATGCCAGTGGAGTAGTGGTGCTGAGCGACCTAAACGAAACCGTAATTGACCGTCTGGTATATACCGAAAAGATGCATTTTGCGCTGTTGACCACCTATAAAGGCGTTGCCCTTGAGCGCATCCATCCCGATCGTCCTTCAAGCGATCCGACCAACTGGCATTCAGCTTCCTCGCAGGTAGGATACGGAACTCCGGCCTATCGTAACTCGCAGTTCGTGGCAGCAGAGGCAAAAGAGGGTGATTTTTCCGTTAGTCCGGACATTTTTTCGCCCGACAATGACGGGTATAATGATGTACTCAACATTGTCTATTCGTTGCCCGCCCCGGGGTATATGGCCAATATTGTGATTTACGATGCGCAGGGCCGTTTAATACGCCGGCTTGTGCTAAATCAGTTGCTCGGCGCTTCGGGAACCTTCAGCTGGGACGGCATCAGCGATCGTAATGAGAAAGCCTCTGTTGGGTATTATGTGATTCTGATCGAAACGTACGACCTGACGGGGAAACTTAGGCAATACAAAAAAACTGCGGTGTTGGGCGGCCGGTTATGACTAGTGGATGGCACAGGCAATGGCGGCCACACTGACACGTGTGCCGGCCACTTCGAGCAACCTCATGGCACATGCCTCAATGGTTGCCCCGGTCGTTATCACATCATCCACCAGTAAAACATGCTTGTCCCTGAGAGAGGCCTCATCGGTGACAGCAAAAATGTCGCCCACATTTTTCCATCGGCTGAAGCGCGATTTGCGCGTCTGCGATTCAGAAGCCACAGTCCGTATGAGTGAAGCGGTATCGACGGGGATATTCATGGCTTCCGCCAGGCCAGCGGCAAATACCTCGCTTTGATTATAGCCGCGCTTTCTTTGCTTATCAGGATGCAACGGAACCGGGATGATGCAAGCTACAGAATCAAATAACCCTGACTTTATGAGCTCGCTTCCATATAACCTGCCCAGGTAACATCCAACATCTTTTCGCTTTTTATATTTGAGCTGATGCAAAAGGTGTTGCACTTTTCCGGTTTTAGTAAAAAAATACAACGCCCCTACCCTTTCAAGGTTAACGCGCCCCCAAAATACCTGGGCCAGAATGTTGTCGGGGTCGAGATGAAAATTTGTTTTAGGAAGCTGATAATTACAGAAGGTACAGAGAATTTCCTCGTTACGATGCAGGCTGTTGCCACATGCCGCACAGGTAATCGGATAGAACAGCGACAGCAGCTCGTCCAGAATTATCTCCAGCTTCGTTTGTTTCATTGCACCAAATAGACCGTAGATGGTATAAATTTACGATCGGAGGAGCAGCTTTCTTCCATTTGCGTAAAATAAAACAGATTTGCGGATAAAAAAAATGCCACGCATGAACCATTATGCGCGGCTTTGATTTGTTGTCCGACTAGGGCTCGAACCTAGAGTCTTCTGATCCAGAGTCAGACGTGTTGCCAGTTACACTATCGGACAATTTCAGGCCGCAAAGTTAATAAATAACCCTGATGTCAGCATGTCATTTGCTGTTTTTTTCGATTTTCGCCCATGCATCCTTGAGCGAAACGGTGCGGTTAAAAATCAGCGAATCACTGCTACTGTCCGGATCAGCACAGAAGTAGCCCAATCGTTCAAACTGGAACTTTTCGAGTGGTGTTACCTGATCAAATGAGTCTTCGACATAGCCCCGGGTGGTAATCAGGGATTGCGGATTGAGAAAATCCTTATAATCTTTTCCTTCTTCGGCAGCATCCGGATTTTCAACACTGAACAACCGATCAAATAGCCTGAACTCAGCTACCCTGGAATGCGCTGCTGACAACCAGTGAATGGCTCCCTTGACTTTGCGGTTGCTTTGAGGCATTCCGCTTCGTGTTTCAGCATCATAGGTACAATGTATTTCAAGTATTTCACCTGTTGCGTGATCCTTAACAACATTATCGCAACGTATGATATAGGCATACTTCAGGCGAACTTCATTTCCCGGGCTTAGCCGATGAAATTTTGGCGGCGGATTCTCCATAAAATCATCCTTTTCGATGTACAACTCCCGCGAAAAAGGAAGAAGGCGAGCTCCGGCAAGTTCGTCTTCCGGATTATTTATGGCTTCCAGTGTCTCGGTGCCATCGGCGGGATAGTTAGTAATTACCAGCTTCAAAGGATTGATCACTGCCAGCCGTCGAGGGGCACGCTTATTCAGATCTTCGCGTATGCTGTGCTCTAGTAGTGCCACATCGATCATATTATCGCGTTTAGCAACGCCTATTTTGTCGGCGAAATAACGTATTGACTCCGGCGTATAGCCACGCCGCCTTAACCCCGATATGGTCGGCATCCGGGGGTCATCCCAGCCGTTGACATATTTATTCTTAACCAGTTCGAGAAGCTTGCGCTTGCTCATTACAGTATAGCTAAGGTTAAGCCTGGCAAATTCAATCTGTTGAGGTCGATAGGTATCTATTTCAACAATCTGATTAAGAAACCAATCATACAGCGGGCGATGTACTTCAAATTCGAGAGTGCATACAGAATGTGTTATTCCTTCGATAAAATCACTCTGCCCGTGAGCAAAATCATAGGTAGGGTAGATGCACCATTTATCGCCGGTGCGGTGATGATGTGCAAACAGAATCCGATACATGATGGGATCGCGCATATGCATATTTGGCGACGCCATGTCGATTTTTGCACGCAACACCCTTGACCCTTCCTTAAATTCACCCTTCCGCATACGCCCGAAAAGATCAAGGTTCTCCTCTACGCTTCGGTTTCGGGTAGGGCTTGGATTTCCCGGACGAGTGGGTGTTCCCCGGTCGGCACTAATCTGCTCGGCACTTAGGTCGCACACATACGCGGCTCCTTTTTTAATTATATCAACGGCGTACTGGTAGAGCTGTTCAAAATAATCAGAGGCATAATATTCACGCCCTTCCCAGTCAAATCCAAGCCAGCGTACATCGGCTTTTATTGATTCAACATACTCTATATCTTCTTTAACAGGGTTGGTATCATCGAATCGCAGGTTGCACATGCCATTATACTGCAGGGCAAGGCCAAAGTTTAGGCAGATCGATTTGGCGTGGCCAATGTGGAGATATCCGTTAGGTTCGGGCGGAAATCTTGTATGTACACGTTTCTCATTCTTTCCCTGTCGAAGGTCTTGTTCGATAATGGCTTGAATGAAATTCAATGACTTGGACGATTCATTTGCACTATTTACCGGACTCATAAAAAGGCTTCTTTGATATAATAATGTGCAAAAGTAACTTTTTCAGGCGTATATCGCAGGACCGGCTGGCCCAAACCCATCGTTATGCATATGTTTGCCGGGCTGGACTTGCGATTGGGGCTGGGACGAAAACCTCGCCATCAGGCAGGTTCTGCTTGCCCGTTATGATTACTTTGAGTTTCTTTGCTTTCCTGGTTACGCTGTGTCAGGATGCTCACCACATAAATGAGCAGCAGGGCGCTTGCAAAACCTGGAATAAGTTCATAAATGCCTGTTGTATTTTTAAACCAAAGCCTCCAGGCAATGGTGATCAGGGCGCCCCCGGTCATACCGGCAAATACTCCCGCCTTTGTTGTGTTTTTCCAGAACAACGACAGGATCAAGGCGGGCCCAAATGCCGCCCCAAGACCTCCCCAGGCAAACAAAACCAGCCAAAAGACGAGGTCGTGTGCAAAGTAGGCCAGTAAAATTGCAGTAAACGCAGCTATGACGAGCACCCATCGACTTATTCGCAGTTTGGTTTTTTCGTCAATTACCCTGTCCGCTGCAAAATATTTCTCGAAGAAATCTCTTGCAAAGGTAGAAGCCACTATGAGCAGTTGCGAGTCGGCCGTGGACAGTATGGCAGCAAAAACCCCGCCAATGAGAAGTCCGTAAAGCCATGGACTGAAGTATTTTGATGAAAGCACAAGATAAATCATTTCGGGATCGGCGTTTGGCAATGCATCCGCCGAAGGTATAAGGATACGCCCTGTCAGACCGATGCCAATGGCGCCAAGCCCGAGTACAATATTCCAAAAGGTGCCGTAAATGGCACTGTATGTCAGTTTATTAGGATGACTGATTGACATATACCGGACTACAATGTGCGGCTGGCCGGGTGACCCCAGCCCTATGCCCAGAAATCCGGACAGTGCACCTACGCCAAGCGAAAAGGGATCGAGGTAAGCAGGATTAAGCTGGTGCAAAAGGGCATTCATCGTCTTCAGGCCACCGATCTGAATCAAGCCTGTAACTGGCAATACCACCAATGCTACCAGCATGATAACTGCTCTCACCACATCATTGTAGGCAACAGCCACATATCCCCCAAGCACCATATAGGCAATTATCAATATCCCCGAAATGGTAAGCGAGAGAGCAAAAGAAATGTCGAGTGCCGTGGACAGCGACTTTGCACCTCCGTTGAATTGGGCAGCTACATATGCTGTAATGAAGATGCCCATGATGATTACACCGGTGATTCGCAATAACCCTCGATTATCTCCAAATCTCGATTCAAAATAGTCGAGTAGCGTTATGGAACCCATTTGCTGGGTCTCATTTCTGAGCCTTTTTCCGAGGTAGACAAACTGAAAAGCCTCCACGGAAGTATAGCCAACAATGGCCCAGATTGAACTAAATCCCTGCATGTAAGCCATTCCGCTCAAGCCAAGCACCAGCCACGACGACCGGCCTGAGGCCACCGCTGACAAACCCACCACAAATGGATTCATGGACCGGCCTCCAATGTAAAAATCAGAGAGGTTCCTGGTTCTTAACATAGCTGCCAATCCAACGCCAACAGGAAGTATGAGTGTAAGCAAGAAAATCATGAGGGCGAACGGGTTGCTCAACTTGTCGTAAACATTCTCAGCAATCATTGATCGGCGTGGTTATGCTGTTTTTAAGAACTCAGATCTTGAGCTATTTAGCTACTTTTGTTCCTGTTCAAAAATATTAAACTATGGCGTTGATAATGATTGAGGGCATGGAATTCTTTGCCTATCATGGATGTTTTGCCGAAGAACGCGTGATAGGAACCAGGTTCATTGTGGATTGCACTCTGGAGGCCGACACTTCGATAGCTCAGGAAAGCGATCACCTGAACGATACCATTAACTATCAAAGTGTTTATTTGCTGGTAAAGACCGAAATGGCAATAAAATCGCACCTGCTTGAACATGTCGCCCAGCGGATTCTGCGCGCCTTGCTATCGCAGTTTGAGGGTATAGTGTACGCCGAAGTCAAGATATCGAAACTTAATCCACCACTTGGAGGTAAGATCAATAAAGTCAGTGTGGTGCTTACAACTGACGATTTGCTGGATCGAAACAGCGACTAATACACGAGCTCATGGGGATTATAACGTTGTTGAATACCACCCTGACCGGAAGGCAGGCTTGATTTGTTTCAGCCAAATCGGTGCTGGCTCATTAGCAACAGAAATACCCCGGCCGGGCATTAGTGGCATTATGAATTTCTTTATATCTTTGCGCCTGCAAGGGTCTCGTGGCCGAGGGGCTAGGCAGAGGTCTGCAAAACCTCGTACAGCGGTTCGAATCCGCTCGAGACCTCAAAAAAAACCGCCTTTACAGAGGCGGTTTTTTCTTTTACCTGGCCGAAGGCGACCCTGTCTTATCCAGGGTTTTTTCGGGTGTGGTCTGGCTCGGCGGGCTTACGACTTTCCCGACAATACGCAGCACAATGGTTGATTTTTCGACTGAGTTGGAGGTAACCACAATGCTTTTGTTGATGTCATGCGGGGTGCTTAGGGTGGTGTAGGCAACCTTAATTATTGCCGATTTCCCTGGCAATACCGGATCCTTGGGCCATTCGGGAACGGTGCACCCGCAGCCCGCCCTCACACTGGAAAGTATCAGCGGCTCGGTGCCGATATTGGTAAAGGTAAATACACAATTACCGTCGCCATTGACATATATGGTGCCATAGTCGTGCGTTTCCTTATCGAATGAGATCTGCGGGCCATTTACCTTGTTGGCAGGGTTGGTGTTTTGTGCATGAACAACGAATGTCGAAGCAAGAGTAAAAATCAAAGCCCATGCCAGGAATAAAGAAATCCTTTTCATAGCGCTGATGTTTTTGGTTAATCTTTTATGAGTGCAAAATTACTTAATATCGATGTCCTTTAGATGTAAATCCAAAATTATTAACATTTTTTTTAATAAAGCAACACAAGGTGTTGGTTTATTACTGCCTGATTTTACAGGTATTGCAACCGATCAACGCATATAGGCCGCAAAAACCAGTAATTGCGGTGACTAAAAGCGCTGCACCGATTACTCCGGCCACAATAGCCCAGGTTCCTGAAAATGTTTTTGTTATAATCAGTATGGCGGCTAGGATTGCCAACAGAATGCGTACGATTTTGTCTGTTTTTCCGATATTTCTTTTCACTGTAATAATATTTTTGTGTAATAGCTTAACAATTGTCATGCCAAAAGGTTTTATTCCAAAATTGAAGGAACTTAACCGGGTGTTATGATACGGCCTAGCTGTTTGTTAATCTCCACCAGTCGTTCTTTAAGCTGTTTTATATCTTTTAAAAGGGCTATCAGTGCGCTGTCATCCTTCATTTCTTTTATGGTGGCCTGGCGCTGTTTGATCATCTGGCTTAGTTTTTTTGCCTTAAGGCTTAAAAGTGAGCTTGTAACCGCCTCTTTAAGCCTCTTTTCTTCGCCATTGACATATATGCGATTTTTCTTCCAGTTGTTACTCAGCTCGTATTCCAGATCTGTGAATTCCATGGAGGCCCGTCTGATGGCGGGATCGCTGTGAGATGTAAAATGGTAAATATCGGGGACTTCTTGTTTGGCCCACATCAAAGCAAATTCGTCAAAAAAACTCTGGTACAGGGGGTTATCAAATTTTATCTCGTCGGATATTATGTCGTTCACAATGAAACCGGCCACATTGCAGGCCACTTTCCGCATTTTCTGATACTCATCGGGCTGGTCAAAGTAGATATCATGTGAGCCATAGAGAAACAGCAGGCGAATGATTGCTTTCTCCTGGGTATCGGACACAAACATACTTTCAATCTTTCTGGTAGGAATTTGAGTAGCGGAAGGGGGCGCAGGTTCCGGTTCGCTGATATCAGCCGGCCTGTATGCTCCTTTGTGCCTGGCACGCAGAAGCTTATTCAGTTCAAACAGCAAGACCTCTTCTTCAATGCTTAGCAAATTCGAACAGTCTTTCAGATAATTGCTTCGGATGATTCCATCAGGAATAATCGCCACGGAACTAAGCACCTCGTGAATCAGACCTGCTTTTTTAATGGGATCATTTTTCACCTCATCCACAAGCAATTGAGCCTTGACCGTGATGAAACTGCGTGCATTCCGGACAATGAAGTCTTTAAGTTCCTCGGGTCGTTGCTTTCGCGCAAACGAATCGGGGTCTTCGCCTGCAGGGAAAACGACGATTTTTATGTTCAAGCCCTGTTCAAGGATTATGTCGATTCCGCGAAATGACGCCCTAAGTCCGGCCTCGTCGCCGTCGAAAAGAATTACAATGTTTTTGGTGAACCGGCGCAGTAATTTAACCTGGTCTGCAGTAAGCGAGGTTCCGGATGAGGCCACCACATTGGTTATTCCGGCCTGGTGCAGAGAAATAACATCGGTATATCCCTCCACAAGCAGACACTCGTTTAGCGATACAATCGAATTTCGTGCCTGGTATATCCCGTAAAGGATCCGGCTCTTATTATAGATTTCCGATTCGGGCGAGTTGACATACTTGGGTTTTGAGGGATCGTGTTTCAGTATTCTTCCTCCGAAACCGATAACCTTTCCCGAAAGATTATGTATTGGAAATATTACCCGCCCCCTGAAACGATCGTAGTATTCATGATCTTTTTCAATGGTCAGCCCGCTCTTTACAAGCGCCTGTACACTGTATCCGTTTTTCAGTGCATACGCAGTAAAATCGTTCCATGCAGACGAACAATGGCCAAGCTGAAATTTCTTTATGACATCAAGCGAAAACTCTCTTTCGTTAAAATATGTCAGACCGATGGATTTCCCCTCCTGGCTTTCGAAAAGGTAAGTGCTGAAAAATTTTTGGGCAAAGGTGTGAATGTTGTAGAGGCTCTCTTTTTCGTTGTTGTCGGCAATTTGATCGGCAGTAGTCTCCTCTTCGATAATGTCAATATGGTATTTGCCAGCCAGATAGCGTATGGCCTCAGGATAGGTAAACTTTTCGTGTTCCATGACAAAACCAATCACGTTGCCTGCCTTCCCGCAGCCAAAGCATTTATAAATACCCTTTGTCGGCGACACATTGAAAGAAGGGGTTTTTTCGTTGTGAAAAGGGCAGAGTCCGATATAGTTTATGCCTCGTTTCCGCAACGATATAAAATCGGATATAACATCTTCGATGCGGGCTAATTCAATAACTGATTGTATTACATCTTTAGAAATCAATGACTTTTGTTTTCAGTATGTGATTTTCAAAGTTACACTATTTGTTGATCGGGTTAAAATTCTTTTCTGATAGTGAACGACCTGATTTACTGACAATAGTCATTAACAGGCAAAAAAGGTGCCGCCCGATTTTGATCAGCATGTTGTAACTTTACAAAATTGTATCTGTTTAATGCATCAACAACGATAATAAGCCATGAATGACAAAGAAATAGAACTGCTCGAGAAGCAACTGAGAAAGCTCGATGAGCCGGCTTTTGACTTTGCCAGCTGGAAAAGCACAACCCAGATGATTTTGGACCGGATTTTTGGTAAAAACTCTACAAAAACTGAACAGCTTAAACTAATATCGATTGACTACAGCAGCTGGACGCTGCGTGATACATCCGGCCTGTCGCCTATGCTTACAGCCCGAAAAAAGGGGGCCGAAATATTGAAAACAGCTATCGAGGAGCTGCGATTGTTTCCTTCGCCTCAATTGTCACCGGCAGCGGAGCCTTCAGTAGTTCAGCAATCGATTGAAGAAGTGCTGCGGGTTTCACAATATCGTGAGTTTGCTGCCATCCTCAAACAAACAGATGATCTAGCCGACCGCAAAAATAAAATCTCTGATTTTCTCAATAATCTGGGTCCGCATACAGTCAGGGATTTGCTGATCGCCATTCTGAGCCGTACGGTTATTCACTAAGAGTACGTGGGTTAGTCGCTCTTATTATTCAGGTGTTTATTATACAACTGCCTGAATGATTGTTGCTTAACAATAGGTAATGCCCGCCTGTTTCCCCAGGGTTTTGCAAAAAAGTGAGTAAGCAGCCGGTTTTTGGTACGTGCTCCAATGGCATCCGGGTTTACACTGCTCATGATGGTCTTGAATGTCCACATGCTTACAGCTTCCCCCCGGGTATAGTATTTTTGCTTCACAGCTTCCTGCCGGTTATAAACCAGTTGCTCATGCAGATTTATCTTGACAGGACATACATCGGTACATTTGCCGCAAAGCGTTGAGGCAAAACTCAGGTGCTTATATTCATCCATTCCTTTGAGCCAAGGAGTGATGACCGCTCCAATGGGTCCGCTGTAGGTTGTTCCATAGGCGTGCCCGCCAATGTACCGATACACGGGGCAAGCATTCAGGCAGGCACCGCATCGTATGCACCACAACGCTTTTCGCTGCTGCTTCTGGGCCAATAAATTTGTGCGTCCGTTATCGAGCAATATCACAAACATCTTTTCTGGACCATCAGGTTCAGCGTCTGTTTTAGGACCGCTCACAATTGAATTATAGACGCTTATCAGCTGGCCTGTTCCGTGTGTGGCAAGCAACGGCCAGAATAGATCTAGCTGCGATAATGAAGGGATGATTTTTTCAATACCGGCGATGACGATGTGTATCCGTGCAAATGAGATTGCCATCATCGCATTTCCTTCATTCTCAGTTATGGCGACGGAGCCCGTATCGGCAATTAGAAAATTGGCTCCCGTAATGGCTATATCCGATTTTTCAAATTTTTCACGGATAAGGTTTCTAACAAAGGCGGTTACCTGTTCGGGGGTGCTTGACGCGTCAAGATTATATTTAAGATGAAACAACTCAGATACATCTTCTTTTGAAAGATGCATGGCAGGAGTAACAATGTGATAGGGTGGTTCTTTTCGCTGCTGCACTATGAACTCCCCGAGGTCTGTCTCTAAAACTTCAATGTCTTTTTTCTCAAGGTGCTTATTTATCTCGACCTCCTCGGTGGTCATGCTTTTGCTCTTGACTACAAGCTTTGAACCCGAGGTTTTTGCAATTTCATAAATAGCCTTCACGGCCGATTGTGCATCAAGCGCCCAAATTACCTTGCCTCCTTTTTCGTCAAAATTCTTTTCGAACTCTATCAGGGATTTTTCAAGATTGCTTATGACCTTTGATTTAATTACCGCGGCTTTTTTGCGTGCCATTTCAAGATTGCTGAACTGGCGTTTTCCCTGAACTACTGCCTGATCGTATTTCGAAATATTGTAATCAATCTTCCGCCGATGCTCACGGTCGAACGCAGCTTTCTCCGATGCCTCGATAAAGTTATGATATGGTGTGTTCATATGGCTCATACGATCATTTTACAAATTTTGGCAACACGAGCTGTGTGCCGGCCACCTTCAAATGCAGTGTTCAAAAATGTTTTAACGATCTCGAGAGCAAGATCTATATCAATGAATCGCCCGGGTAGTGCAAGTATGTTGGCATCATTATGCAACCGGGCAAGGCGTGCAATTTCTGGATTCCAGCAAAGCGCACAACGCACAAACAAATATTTATTGGCCGTAATAGTCACTCCGTTACCGCTTCCACAAATCAGAATTCCAAAATCAAATACCTTATCATTGATGGCTTTTGCCACCGGGTGAGCAAAGTCAGGATAGTCTGCACTCTGTGTCGATTGTGTGCCAAAATCAATTACTTCGATCTCCTTTTCCTTCAGCACATCAAATATTATTTTCTTCAGAAAAAAACCTGCGTGGTCGCTTCCTATGGCTATTCTCATCGAAGAACCTATTTGGATCAATCATTAATAATCCTCAAAAGTAAGCAAACTAATCAATCAAACCTCACACAAACCCCTTTAGAGTTCCCGGTAATAGTCTTATTCAGTATCTGGTCTAATTCTTTTTCTATACCAACCGAATAGGCATCCTTATTAACAAACATGTTTCATATCCTGTTAGTAAATATGTTATCAATTTTTGATAAACACAATTTTTCAACAACAAAAACACTGATATCATCCTTTCAAGGAAAAAAGAAGAGGTTATGAGTATTTATCAATAACTCAACTAACAAAACATCTGTTCGATTTATAAATATTTTATGAACAACCCTCTTAAAACTAATTAACAATCTAAATTCTTAAAATACTGTTTAACTGTTACTTAAAAATATGTTTATTAAAAATGCTGTTAATTTTTTCTTAATAACCTATTTTCCAAATAATCGGTTCCCGTTTATTCAACACAATTAACAAGCTAAATTACATCAACATAATTCTTTTAAAAAATAAATTGAATATAGTGCGTTCAAACTTCCCCTTATGCACCTGAACGATTTATTCATAACATTGCATTAACAACACGCACCATGAAAAAATTAATTACCATACTGACACTGGCCGCATGGTGTATAATGTGTAAGTATGTGAACAGCCAAAATTTTCAGGTGGCCGAGGGGTATGCTTTATTTTATTATCCCAATGGTAACATTGCGAGCGAAGGTACGATGCGACAGGGGAAACCCGACGGATACTGGAAAACATATTTTGAATCTGGGGTTTTAAAATCGGAAGGCAACAGAGTTGATTTTCAACTTGAAGGAAAATGGGTGTTCTACCGGGAGGATGGCCTGAAAATGATGGAAATCAATTATAACGGTGGAAAGAAAAACGGTCTTCGTATCACCTACCGGGAAGACGAAACGGTGAACGAAAACTTTGTCATGGATAAAAAAGAAGGTCTTACTACCTATTATTACGCTGATGGTAAGATTAAAAGGGTAGTTCCCTTTATGGATGAGCTTGAAAATGGTAATGGTTTTGAGTATGACAAAAACGGCAACATCATCGTAGTAACAGAATACCGGAGGGGGTACGTGGTAAGTCGTGAAAGTATCAACCGAACCGATCTGAACGGGTTACGACAGGGCAGGTGGAAGTTTTTCTACGAGGATGGCAAACTGCAGTCAGAAGGTACCTACAGAGCCGGAAAAAGAGATGGATATTTTAAAACGTACGATCGGAAAGGAAACCTTACCGACTTGAAGAAATATTCAGAAGATATTGAAATAGTCGATGTTCCAGAAATTAGCAAATTAACTATTGTTACGGAATATTACCCAAACGGAAAAGTAAAAAGTTTGACTACCTTTCGTGAAAACCTACCGGACGGAATCAGACGTGAATATGACGAAGAGGGAAAAATTATTTCGGCTAGCGTGTTTGTCCAGGGAATCAGGCTTTCTGAAGGAATTCTGAACGAAGACGGAACCAAAGAAGGGATGTGGAAAGAGTTTTTTGCCAACGGAAGTTTGCGTGCCGAGGGCAGGTATGCCGGAGGCAGAAAAGTTGGAGCTTGGCAGTTTAAATACGAAAGTGGCAGTTTGGAGCAAAAGGGTGAGTATAACAACGAAGGAAAACTGATCGGAAAATGGGAGTGGTATTTTGAAAACGGAAACCTTCGTGCTGAGGAATATTATACCAATGGTTTAAAGGACGGAATGGCCACCGAATTTGATTATAATGGAGATATCATTTCTCAGGGAGAATTTTTTGAAGATTTGGAAGAAGGACCTTGGGTTTACCGTATTGATAACACCAAAATCGATGGCAATTATCGGGCCGGGTTGAAGAGCGGAACATGGAAGCATTATTATGCGAATGGCCGATTGAGTTTCGAAGGTGGTTTTATTGATGATAATCCCAACGGAAAACACACCTACTACTGGGAAAACGGAAATAAACGGGATGAAGAGTTTTATGTCAACGGCATTAAAGAAGGAGATTGGGTAAAATATGAAGAAGACGGTACACCGATGCTGGTGATAACATACCGTAATAGCCGGGAAGTGAAATATGACGGGGTAAAACTTAAACCACCTTTTGAAGAATGATTATAGGAACTCTTGTTAACGTGGCTACAGTGCTAGCCGGGAGTGCCGTCGGCCTGATGCTGAAATCAAAACTGCCTGATTCACTTCTCGCTATTACGTTTCAGGCGATCGGACTGGTAACTGTATTTTTTGGAATTTCCATGTCCCTCAGATCCGAAAACTGGCTATTAATAATTCTTTCCGTGGTCACAGGTGGTATCATCGGGCAAATGATTAATCTGGAGAGCAGAATGAACCGACTTGGTGAGCGTATAAAGCAAAAACTAAATATCAGCAGCTCAAAATTCAGCGAAGGCATTGTCACCTCATTTCTTCTTTTTTGCATGGGTAGTATGACAATACTTGGCGCAGTTGAAGAAGGCATGAAAAACAATTCTGAACTTCTGCTGGCAAAGTCGGTTATGGATGGGTTCTCATCCATAGCACTTTCTGCCGCCATGGGTATCGGGGTAATGTTTTCATCCATTCCGCTGCTGATATATCAAAGTTTGCTGACGTTGTTTGCGGGCAATATCCAACACCTGCTCACCGAGCCTTTGATTAATGAAATTACTGCTGCCGGCGGAATAATGCTGATCGGTATGGGCTTCAATATATTGGATATTAAAAGAATAGCCGTGGTTAACCTGCTTCCGTCACTTGTAACAGTTATTTTACTTTTCTATATTTTCCGGCTTTTCTGATTATCGTGCTCCACCAGCACAAAATCCATCTGTTTTTTCTGCAGATCGACCTTACGAACCCTTATTTTCACCCTGTCACCAAGTTTGTATTCCTGGCCGTAACGTTGACCAATTACGCGGTAGTTTTCATCGTCGAGATAGTAAAAGTCGTCGTTCATGTATTTGAGCGAAACCATGCCTTCGCACTTGTTTCCCTCAATTTCAACGTAAATTCCATATTTGCTCACCCCTGAAATCAACCCATCAAACTCCTGGCCTATTTTATCAAGCATGAATTCAGCTTGTTTATACTTCACCGAGTCGCGTTCAGCCTGTTCGGCTTTTTTCTCCATTTCAGATGAATGACTACATATGGGTTCATATTCTTCGGCATTGACAGAAGATTTACCAGCCAGGTAACGCTCCAATAAACGATGAACCATTAAATCCGGATACCGCCGTATGGGTGAGGTAAAATGGGTGTAGTATTTGAAATCGAGTCCGTAGTGCCCAATGTTTTTGGTTGAGTATTCTGCCTTTGCCATGGTTCGAATGGCGATAGTCTCGATCATATTTTGTTCACCTTTGCCCTCAATGAGTTCAAAAAGCCGGTTAAAAGACTGCGCCATTCCCTTCCGGTTTGATGTTTTAAATCCATACCCCAGTTTACCAATGAACTGAGTGAACTGGGAAAGTTTTTCCGGGTTCGGAACATCGTGTACGCGATACACAAATGTTTTCGGTGTACTATTTCCTTTTTTCATTCCAATAAGCTCAGCTACCCGCTTATTGGCAAGAAGCATAAACTCTTCTATCAGCCAGTTTGCCTCCTTGTTTTCCTTGATATAAGTGCTTATAGGTTTAGCGTTTTCATCCAGCTTAAATTTTACTTCCACCGAATAAAAATTGATCGACCCACCTTTAAAGCGTTCGTTCCGAAGTTTTTGTGCCAGCCCATGTAACACCATTAGCTCTGTTTTGTAATCTCCCTCAGCCCCCTCAATGATTGCCTGTGCTTCTTCGTAGTTAAACCTGCGATTGCTGTTTATAATGGTCCGGCCAACCCATTGATCCACTACCCTGGCATGTTCATCAATAGTGAATACCACTGAAAAACAGAGCTTATCTTCGTTCGGTCTGAGCGAACACACTTTTTCAGACAGCTTGGAGGGCAACATGGGTATGGTACGGTCGACCAAATACACTGAAGTACCTCGCTCATACGCTTCGTGATCAATAGCGCTTCCGGGTTTTACATAATGCGAAACATCCGCAATATGTACGCCCACTTCGTATAGGTTATTGCCGAGTATATTCAGCGATAACGCATCGTCAAAATCTTTGGCATCTTCGGGGTCTATGGTGATCGTAAGGATATTGCGAAAATCCCTGCGCGCCATGATGTCTTGCTCCGGTATTTCTTCGGGGATCCGCCAGGCTTCCGTTTCGGCTTGTTTCGGAAACACCAGAGGAAAATCGTGATTTACCAGAATCGATTTCATTTCCACTTCGTTTTCACCAGGCTTACCAAGAACTTCTACTACCTCGCCAATCGGATTATTTGCGTGCTCAGGCCAGTCCATTAGGTTAACCACAACTTTTTGCCCGTTTGCCGCCCCCTTGGTATTTTCGGTGAGTACCATAAAATCAACCGGTACAGAAACATCATCACATACAACAAACGAGAACTTGGAGCCTCGCTGCAAGGTGCCCACAAATCGTGTCCTGGCACGCTTTACGATTTCGACGATCTGTCCTTCTGTTTTCCGCCCTTTGCGCTTAGGGAACAAATGTGCCCTTATAGTATCGCCGTGAAAAGCCCTGCCTGTATTGTTGGCGGCGATGAAGACATCTTCATCGAGTTCGGGAGTAATGATATACGCTTTTCCAGTCTGCTTCATGTCGACTGTGCCGGTGACGATGGTCTGAGGCACATATTTTTGAATTTTGTCGGGCGAGAGCTGATATTTGCCACGGTTCAATTCTACCACATCACGTTTGGTCGTGAGGGTTTCAAGGATTGATTTCACCAGCTCTTTGCTTGCTTTATCACTGACACCCATGTGGGCCGAGACTTGCCTGAAATTGAATGCACGTGTAGGATTATCAATGAAAACAGACAAAACAGCAGTGACAAAACTGTTTTTTGCAAATAGTGGTTTGGAGGTTTTCGATTTTTGTTTTTTTGCCATCTTGACCTGTAAATAAATTATTTATAAATAAATGCGGGAATAGATTCGATAAGGCGGCGCGCATAATCAGTTGTTGGAGCCCTCATCAGGGCATCCGCGTCACCGCTCTCTACGATCCTGCCATGTTGCATAATCATTATTCGGTCCGACATATAATGAACTACCGAAAGATCGTGTGATATAAACAAATAAGTGATATGAAATTGTTTCTTAAGATCGTTTAAAAGATTAAGAATTTGTGCCTGCACCGACACATCAAGCGATGAAACCGATTCATCGCATACGATAAATTCAGGGTTAAGGGCTAGTGCGCGGGCAATTACGATTCGCTGACGCTGCCCCCCTGAAAATTCATGGGGATAACGCTGGTAATGATCGGGGTTTAGACCCACGCATTTCAGCAATTCCATTGCTTTCTGCTTTGTGGCAGCATCAGAAGCATATAGCCGGTGAACAATCATTGGTTCGGCAATTGCCTGCCCGATGGTGAGGCGTGGGTTTAGTGACGAATTCGGATCCTGAAATACGATCTGCATCTTGCTTCGCAAGAGCTGCAGTTGTTCCCTGCTCATCGAGGCAAGATCGGTTCCCTTCCAGTAAATCTGTCCTTGCTTTGAGGCAACAAGCCTTAGCAAGGCCCTTCCTAAAGTGGTCTTACCTGACCCCGATTCACCCACAAGACCAAGGGTCTCGCCATTATAAATATCGAACGTCACATCATCTACGGCTTTGACAGTTTGAGGCAATTTCCCTGAAAACATATCCTTTTTCTCAAAAAACACCTTCAGGTTCCTAACCGAAACCAAGGGGGAATTGGCATACATTATGGCCTGCGACAATTTTCGGTCGGATTCTCTGGTTTTTATTTCAACCAGAGTCTTTTCCCGCATTGGATCAAACATAAAATCAGCTATCTGGGGCAATTTATCAGGCCTTTTACCCAGCGAAGGCCGGCAGCCTATCAACCCCCTGGTATATGGGTGCCGGGGATTTGTGAACAGCTGAAAGGCAGGACCGGTTTCAACAATACGCCCGTCAAGGATTACTGATACCCTGTCGGCAACCTGCGATACCAGGGCAAGATCATGACTGATGAATAACATTGCCATCTGGTATTTCTTCTGAAGGGTTTTCATCAGTCCGATTATACTTTTCTGCACGGTGACGTCAAGTGCTGTGGTTGGCTCATCCGCAATCAGCAGCGACGGTTTCCCGGCAATGGCCATGGCTATCATAACCCGTTGTTTTTGTCCGCCCGAAATCTCGTGAGGATAGCTGTCATAGATTCTTTTCGGATTTTGAAGCATCACCTCCTCAAAATAGGCCAGGGTTTGTTGCGCCGCCTCCCTTAAATTCATCCTGCCGTGCACCATCAGGGATTCACATACCTGGGGGCCGCACCTGACTACGGGATTAAGGGAGGGTTCCTGAAAAATGATTCCCACTTCCTTTCCTCTAACCCGAACAATCTCTTCAGCGTTACTCTGCAACACATCAATCTGGCATCCGTCGCGCAGGCGAAACAAAATCTCGCCCGAAACACTGCGTGCGGCAGTGTTCAACAAACGAAGAACCGAATGGGCGGTAACCGATTTTCCCGACCCGCTCTCACCTACGATTCCATGGGTTTCGCCCCGCAGCAGACTCAGGTTCAGGTTTTCAACGACACGAAAAAGCCCACCAGGAGTATGAAAGTCAATGGTGAGGTCTTTTATTTCAAGAAGTAGTTCGTCAGTCATCTGCGAAAGGCAGTCTTCTTTTTGGCTAAGGTAGTTTTTAAACCCATACGGCCAAAAAGCATAGTTTACTCCGGCCCGAGAGAAGTCCCGCCCCGGAGTAAAAGCAAAGTAGTATGGGTAAAAGAAATGCTGAATGAGGTTCAAACAGAAAGCTACTATTAGTGCAGACCTTTCTGCAAGCCCTGGTAAGATAAAATCTTTTTTTTCAATTTAGTTGCAGCAACAGAAGATGTGTGCGCAATCGTTATTTAAGTTCAAAATAGGTTTGCCCGATTTCCTGGTCTTCTGCGAATATCGTTACCACATACAATCCCGCCTGAACGGGGTCTTTATCGTTACGGTGGATCCATTCGGTACATAGGTTTATGCTTGCATTCTGATAGTTGGCTGATATTTTTGAAGTATACTGCAGCACCTCGCCTTTATACATGAATGAATACTCATCACCAAGACCTTTGGTCAGGATGCGGTTGTCGGGCCGTGCGATCCGTAGAAAAATTTCCTTCGTTCCGGGTTGTAACACGGGGTTCTCAGCTAAGGTAAAACACACCTTTATTTTGTCGGTGCGCCGGGCACGATCGGTAGCTAACTCACGTCCGCGGCCTCCGCTAGCCGAAATGCCTGTAGCCTCTATTCCGTAAGCCCTGAGCATGGCTGCCGATTCAACCTTTTCGGTAAGTGCTTCCTTATCTTTTTGCAAATCGCGCACCACCATTTTCTCACGTTCATAACTGGCGCGGATCTGTACGTTTTCTTCCTTGAGCTCTTTGTTTACGGTGTAGAGCGAATCGATCTGTTTGAGATAGCCTTGTGAAATATTGCGTAGCTGGGTCAGCTTTTTCTGAACACGATAATATTCCCACTCCGTATCGAGTAGTTTCTTGATTTCAGTGGCATTGGCCTGAATAATACTGTCCTTTGCAGCCAATTGAAGCGTTAATGAGCCATATTCTTCTTTAACCTTATGATGTTCGGTTAGCAGTGAGTCAAGCTCAGACCGAAATGCCTGGCGCTGCTTCTCTTTTTCCCCAATGAGCTGATTGATACGGGAATTCTTAGACATATATAAAATCCCAAGTATCACACTCAAAATGAGCAGGATAAGGATTATTATATTTTTGGGGTTAAAAACCTTGTTGTCCGAAAATGTATTCATTATAATACTTTGGCAGGTTAGTTCCTGGAGGATTAATTTAACTATGCAAAGATAACGAACATGAGGCCAACTATAATATGAAAAGGCCGTTTTGTTTTTATCTTACCACCTTCAGACGATCTCCTGCTTCGGTTGCAATACGGCGATAATACTCATCAGAATATCCCGGAAAGCGAACCTTTGGATTCTGTTGACCCGGATCGGGTGTTTTGAGGTTGCCGTCCATGTATTTCATAAACAGATCCTGGAATAATTTCTTCCATCTTTCGAATGTATAGTTGCCCTGTTTCACCGAATATTCAGTTAAAAATTCAATGGCCAGTGCCTTATTCGCGCTGTAAAGTTCCTGTGCGGCTTTATCAATTGCAGGCGCAAAAGCGATAAACCTGCCCTCAAGCTCGCGCTGAACAAGGCGTATATCTTCAATCATGTAGTTATAACGGGTGTAACAATAATTGGCCACCAGGTTAAAAATCCAAAAGGCGGAATTATCGCTCCACTCCATCATGGCTCCGTTGCCTTTTGCAAAAGGCTCAGGAACACTGGTAATGGAGCAGTACATAGGAACGAACACGGTGGTTCCGGCATCATCGACACCGAACCACAATATACCACCTATCGGATCCGGCAGCCAGGAACGCGACTGGCTGACAAAGACAAACCCGGTTTGTTGCGTTGCAATTGCCCGCTCATTGGTGTACTGTACATCATCAACTTTGTACGTGAGGGGACGCCAGCGATAAGGAACCGCATAAGGTCCCGCGCCCGGATCTTTCGTCATGTCCAGCGGGGTTCCCTGGTATGTGTCGCGCATAAATTCCATTACATCTGCCAGCGATACCTTCCTGTTTGGTTTTATCCATAAAGGCATGCGGTTTTTAAGATTATGCCCCATTGCATAATCAAGATATTGCTTCATTGAAGGGTCAAGCTTAAGAAAAACCGACCAAACGCGTGCATCGCAGGCACGGGCGCCACCAAAGTCAACAGGATCATACACATCCGAAAAACTAAAGTCTGAATCTTTTCCTTCAAAATAGCCATTGTTGCGTGCAAACGTGATGGCATCATGGGCGTATACCACTTCTATAGCCGGGCTGAAAATTTTGTCCATTTGCTTCGAAGTGATGGAATTTTTTCCGTTGGCCAGGGTAAAAGTCTGTATGCGGGCCTGGTTGGCATGGCCACAGATATATCCTTCAGGAACACGAAGAGCGACCCATACGGCGCCCTTTTCTTTATTGCCCTTGCCGATCATTTCCAGAATCCATACTTCATTGGGATCGGAAATGGAAAATGATTCGCCAGAACTATAGTACCCATATTCTGTCACCAGGTCGGACATGATCTTTATGGCCTCGCGGGCATTTTTGGCTCGTTGCAGGGTGATGTAAATTAGGCTACCATAATCCATAATGGCTCCCTCGGCATGTTCAAGCCCCTTCAGGCCACCAAAGGTGGTTTCGGCAATGGCAAGCTGATGTTCATTCATGTTGCCAACTACATTATAGGTTTTGGGAACTTGCTTGATTTTGCCAAGGTACTTTCCGGTGTCCCACTCGTAAATGTCTATCATGGCGGATTCGGGCCAGGTGCCCGCGGCCCAGTGGTATAGCTCGCCATAAAGAACGTGCGAATCAGCCGAATAGCTGATCATGGTCGATCCGTCGGCCGATGCCGTTTTTGTAACAAGGATGTTCGTGCAAGCAAATGCTGCCAGGGGGGATATGGCAATCAGCATTAGGATAGCAGAAGCAAGAATAAGTCTTTTCATAATGGAATAAGTTGGTATCCGGTAAATAATTTAAGTTGACAAATATAGAATTTATTGTCGGAATACACATGGAGCCGTTAAAAATCAAAATCTTATGAAACATCTCCGGCAGAAATCCCTGCCATGTTTCAATTGGCTCATTTCTTTATCTAATAAATTCGGGGTAACTGTTTGTTGTTGAAACATTCCTGCCCTTACGGCTATACCCTTCATTGTTAAGCTATTGCTTGGGCAATTTCAAGGCCGGGAACTTACCTCTTCCCCTCTAAGTGTAGCGGCAGTACAAGAAATTATGCGAACATCTGTATAAACTCCCGGCCTTAGACTTTCCGATTGAAAAACCACCACCTTGTTTTGGCTGGTGCGCCCCATCCATTCAGAGGCTGATCGTTTAGATTTACCCTCAACTAACACACTGAATATTTTTCCAACATCCGCCAGGTTGCTTTTAAGTGACAATTTTTGCTGCAGCCGTATGATTTCATCCAGCCTACGACTTTTTATCTCTTCGGGCACATCGTCGGCCAGGCGTTTGGCAGCCGGAGTGCCTGGGCGCTCCGAATATTTAAACATAAAGGCGTAATCAAATTTTGCCCACTTCATCAATGAGATAGTCTCAAGGTGATCTTCCTCTTTTTCGGAACAGAACCCGGAAATAATATCTGTAGTGACGGTGCATCCGGGTAAAATCCGCCTGATGGCGTCAATCCGGCTCATGTATCCCTCCCGGTCGTAACGGCGGTTCATCAGCTTCAGCATCCTTGAACTGCCCGATTGAATCGGCAGGTGAATGGATTTGCAAATATTTTCATACCCTGCGATGATATGCAGCAATTCATCCGAAAGATCTTTTGGATGTGAAGTAGCAAAACGTATGCGCAGATCGGAGCTCAATCCGGCAACCATTTCGAGCAGCTCCGGAAATTTCGTGATGGTTTCGTTTTCCACCCACCTGTAAGAGTTCACATTCTGACCCAGCAGGGTAATATCACGATAACCTTCATCAAACAGCTTCCCTACTTCGGCCAAGATGGTTCTGGGGTCACGGCTTCTCTCGTGTCCCCGTGTTGCAGGCACCACGCAATAGGCACAATGATTTTCGCAGCCCCGCATGATAGAGATGAATGCCGTTACCTGGTTATCCCCGGCCCGCACAGGGTTGATGTCGGCATAGGTTTCATCAGCCGACAGAATCACATTTATGGCTTTTTGACCGGAGCCGGCCTCTTCCAGTAAGCGCGGAAGATCGCGATACGCATCGGGGCCTACGATCAAGTCAACATAACTATCTTCCTCAAACAGCTTATCCTTCAGCCGTTCGGCCATACAACCAAGTACCCCGAGAATCAAGCCAGGTTTTTTCTTTTTGAGTGGCCTGAACTGCTGCAGACGATTCCGGATGCGCTGCTCAGCATTTTCACGTATTGAACAGGTGTTGACAAAAATGATATCGGCTTCCTGATAATTGGGAGAGAGGGCGAAACCTTGATCTGCCAGAACCGAACTCACAATCTCGCTGTCCGAAAAATTCATCTGGCAGCCATACGTCTCGATATAAAACTTTTTCTGAGGGGGTTTCATTAATTGGTGAAATGACAAAATTTCATTGGGCGCATTTGTAATTTTCAAACTATTTCAGGCTGCAAAAGTAAGACAAAGCAACATTATGGGTTGTTGAATGTTTTAGGTTGACAGATACTATGTTGATTTAGAACGCGGAAATACGTTACTTTTGCGGCCCCTAAACCTGTGACCTTTTTCGAACTTCACCCATATGTCCAAAAACCTGGTAATTGTTGAATCGCCTGCCAAAGCTAAAACCATTGAAAAATTTCTTGGCAGCGAATATCGTGTAGAGTCATGCTATGGCCACGTTCGTGACCTCAGTAAGACCCAGATAGGCATTGATATTCAGAAGGGCTTTTTGCCGGCCTATGAAATTGCGCCCGACAAGAAGAAACTAATTGCAGAGTTAAGAAAACTTTCCGATAAGGCCGAAATGGTATGGCTTGCCACCGACGAGGACAGAGAAGGAGAAGCCATTTCGTGGCACCTGGCGGAGGTATTGACGCTCGATAAAAAGAAAACCAAACGAATTGCATTTCACGAGATTACAAAAACTGCCATTTTGCAGGCCATTGAGAAACCCCGCAGCATAGATCAAAACCTGGTAGATGCCCAACAAGCGCGCCGGGTGCTCGACAGGCTGGTGGGTTATGAGCTTTCGCCGGTTCTGTGGAAAAAAGTTAAGCCGGCGCTCTCGGCAGGAAGGGTGCAATCGGTGGCCGTGAGGCTACTTGCCGAGCGGGAAGACGAAATCAGGAATTTTGAAAGCACCGGATATTACAAAATCAGCGCCGCATTCAGGGTTAGACCCGAAAAGGATAATGCCACCCTGAATGCTGAACTGCCGGGCAAACTCGATTCTATTGACGAAGCCCGCAGCTTTTTGAACTTATGTATAGGCGCCCGCTTTGAGGTGGCTGACATTGAAACAAAGCCCGCAAAAAAATCACCAGCACCCCCCTTCACCACATCAACCCTTCAGCAGGAGGCCAGCCGCAAGCTTGGTTTTTCAGTGGCAAAGACTATGTTGGTGGCCCAGCAACTCTACGAGTCTGGAAAAATAACCTACATGCGAACCGACTCAGTCAACCTGAGTAAAATGGCTCTTGCTCAAGCTAAAGAGGAAATTACACAGATGTTTGGTAAGGAATACGTGCATACACGACAGTTTACCACAAAAACCAAGGGGGCACAGGAAGCCCACGAAGCCATAAGGCCAACGTACCTCAACCACCGAGACATTGAGGGCGATTCATCGCAAAAGAAGCTTTATGAACTTATCTGGAAGCGCACGATAGCTTCGCAGATGAGTGATGCCATACTCGAAAAAACCAACGTGACCATCAATATATCCAATACTCCCGAAAAGCTAATCGCTAAGGGCGAAGTGATCAAGTTCGACGGGTATCTTAAAGTATATTTTGAATCGAGTGACGACGAAAACGGCGACGAGCAACAAAATATACTGCCGCCCCTTTCTGTAGGTGAGGTTCTGCTGCTGAACACCATGCAAGCTACAGAACGTTTTACCCAACAACCTTCCAGGTTTACTGAGGCAAGCCTGGTAAAAAAACTGGAAGAATTGGGCATTGGGCGCCCCTCAACTTATGCCCCGATCATCTCAACCATACAGAAACGCGAGTATGTGATAAAAGACGACCGTGCCGGCTACGAGCGTTCATACAAAATACTTACCCTGAAAAACAATGCCATAAGCGAAAAAATAAAATCAGAAAAGGCGGGATATGAAAAGAACAAGCTATTCCCTACCGATATCGGAATGCTCGTTAACCAATTTCTTATTATGAACTTTTCAGAGATACTCGATTACCATTTTACGGCGAACGTTGAAAAAGAATTTGACGAAATAGCCGACGGCAAAAAGGCCTGGAATCAGGTGATAAGGGAGTTTTACTCGCCATTTCACAACCAGGTAAGCAAGGTACTGGCCGAAAGTGAGCGGGTAAAAGGAGAAAGGCTCCTTGGTATTGATCCCGAATCGGGGAAGAATGTGTATGTGAAGCTGGGAAAATTTGGCCCATTGGTGCAGATTGGCGAAAGCGATGATGTGGACAAGCCCCGTTTTGCCGGATTTAAAAAAGGCCAGAGCCTTGATACCATTACCCTTGACGAAGCCTTGGCTTTGTTCAGGTTACCCCGCACCGTGGGTGAGCTTGGCGGAAAACCGCTGGTGATCGGAACCGGTCGTTTCGGACCATATGTGAGGCATGGATCTGATTTTTATTCGCTGGGGAAAAATAATGACCCGTATACCATCGGCGCCGCTGAGTGTGTTAAAATAATTGAAGAGAAAAGAAGAAAAGAAGTCGAAAAAGTGATCAAAGTGTTTGACTTACGGGATGATGTAAAAGTGCTGAACGGACGATGGGGAGCATACATCGCGGTAGGAAAAAACAACTACCGCATACCCAAAGGCACTGAACCCTCAGCCCTGTCGCTCGACGAATGCCTTAAAATTGCCCAGGCTGCCCCCGAAAAAAAAACTACCCGCGGTAAAAGCACCAAACGCTGATGGAAAACCGATATTTTCTTCAACCAATCGACCAAGGTCTGGCAATCCAACTGGGCGGAGACAGTAATCTGCTTGGCAGGCATATTCGGCAGTATCTCGACCACAACGATTTTCCCGGGCTTGAATCTTGCCACATTGCACTGATTGGCGTTAGGGAAGACAGGGGCGCCAATGGAAATCAGGGATGCGCCCAGGCTGCGGACAGCATCCGCAAACACCTGTATCGACTGCATACGGGCGCATTTACTCCGCAAATTGCCGACCTGGGTAATATACCGGCAGGGCACACAATTAATGATACATATTTTGCTCTAAGCGAAATACTTGCGGAGCTGATCCAATCAGACATTGTTCCTGTCATCCTAGGCGGGAGCCAGGATCTTACGTTTGCCATGTATAATGCATTTGCCCGGCTTAAACGCGTAATAAATATCACCTCCGTCGACAGGCAGTTTGACATTGGGACCAACGAAACCGAGCTGCATTCGGGAAGCTATCTGAAAAAGATCATCATCCAGCAACCAAATTATCTGTTCAATTTCACCAACATAGGGTTTCAAACGTATTTTGTCGACCAGGAAGCGATTAAATTGATGGAATCAATGTATTTTGATATTTATCGCCTGGGTGCCATCCGGTCTGCTCTTGCCGAAACAGAACCACTGTTGCGGAATGCCGATATTTTATCTTTCGATGTCTCCGTTCTCCGGGCCAGCGATGCTCCGGGTCACGCATTTGCGAGCCCCAATGGGTTTTATGCCGAAGAAGCCTGCCAGATGGCGCGCTATGCCGGTATGGCCGATAGACTTACGGCGTTAGGCTTGTTCGACCTCAACCCCCTATATGATCCACGCGGGATGACCGCCCATATACTGGCTCAGATGATTTGGTTTTTTGTTGAGGGATATTATCAGCGCAAACACGAAGATCCGATCGAAAAGCCTGAAGATTTCATCAAATACACGGTTCCAATCGAGGGATATGGCGAAGGAATAGTATTTTTCAGAAGCAAGCTAAGCGATCGCTGGTGGATGGATGTGGGCACAAATCTTAACATCAAACCACAGTTTCGCAGGCATGCCATTGTGCCCTGCACCGCCAACGACTACAGCATTGCCGGCCAGAATGAGGTTCCCGATCGCTGGTTGAAAGCCTATCAGAAGCTGATGTAGTACCGCGATTACTCCTGCAAACGAATTACTTTTTGCTTTTTCCGGGATTTTCGGCTACAAAATCTTTCCACGACTTATATGCACGCTCAGCCGATATGGCTGAGGCATCTTTCTGCAGAAAATGACAGACTGCGGCTGCGAGCGCATCAGTGGCGTCGAGACTTCCGACAGGCAGGGCCTCTCCAAGTATGCGCGAAAGCATGGCGGCCACCTGCTCCTTGGATGCATTCCCCCTGCCTGTGACCGATTGCTTTATCCTCCTTGGCGAATACTCCGTTACTTTCAACCCCCGAAATAATGCCGCTGCTATTGCCATACCCTGGGCCCGCCCAAGCTTAAGCATCGATTGTATGTTTTTTCCGTAAAAGGTGGACTCGATGGATAGCTCACCAGGCTTATAGCGGTCGATAATGTCGAGGATGGTGTTAAAAATCAAGCTGAGCTTCTCAAATGATTCGCCGCTGGTTTTAACGACATCGAATTTGATAAGAGAAGCCTGATTGCTTTTGCAGGCAATCAGCCCATACCCCATTGCGTTGGTGCCCGGGTCAATTCCAAGAATGATACGTTCGCGCTCCACTGTAAACTGCTAGTTTCAACCGCAAAAATAAGGAAATCGTCCGCCTTGCATGAACGGGGCAGCATTGAAAGTAAATGAATAAGGCCGAGTTCGGTACAAAGGTATGGAATCCTCTGTGTGTGCCCTGCATGAGCATGCAGCGCACACTTGCTGTAAGCTGTTGAAAAAGATCAAAAATACAAATTTAATTCAGCGGAGTACAAAAGTGTGCAAATTCCAGAGGGTGGAAGTCCCTTATGCG
>JBBIKG010000006.1:0-138126 GCA_037445555.1 Lentimicrobiaceae bacterium | reverse complement strand
AACTCTATTGAGTAGGGTAGGGCTTGGTTTAATGAAGCTGATGCCTGACAATAACGGCTTATAACCTCTGAGAAGTCCTATCATTCAGAGAAATCGTGAAAATATGTGGCAGAAAACATATATACAGTCTAAATTAATGATTTAGATAAATCAATCAAAGAATTCTACTTCAACTATATAGAATATAAAAAACTCAATTAATTTTTGTTTCTCACTTTACACACCAATTGGCGGATGCGCAAGGCACCACTAAAAGACAATCATGTTTACAGCCGTCAATTTACATTAATTAACAATATTAAATTTGTATGATTAACATATGTTTACAATATAACACAAATGTAATTTTATGTAGATATAACACTGAAGATCAGTGTATTGAGATAAATTGATACATTATGAATTAAATATAAGCTTCACTACGTCATATCTAAAAATAGTTATATAGCTTAATATCAATGAGTTAAGCTAAGCTTATTGATTTAATTAATTCATTTCACAGGGAATTAACACCGTGATACGCACTATAATAGAAATATAACTTTATATTACAGATAATGAGTATTATACGAGTATAAATGTAATCTTTAGTTTATTAAAATTATAAAATTAACATTGTTAAATATATTTTTTTACAATGTATTGCTTTATTTTCAATATGTATTATCTTTGTAAACTAAACATATTACATTTTATGCTCAAGCGAATTACCTTACTTATGTCCCAGCGTCAGCTTAGCCCATCACAGTTTGCTGATGAAATTGGAATCACCAGGGCGGCAGTATCTCATCTTTTGTCGGGCCGCAATAAACCTAGCCTCGATATGCTTATTAAGATTTTAAACCGGTTTGAAGACATACGCAGCGATTGGTTGCTCTTTGGTGCAGGACCTATGCTGAAAGAAACAGTGGAAAGTACAATTCACAATCCGGATATCAGCGTTAAAGCAAAACGTAAAGATAGTAGCCAGCCAACGCTGTTTGCTCCAGATGAGGTGTTCACGTTTGCTTCAGCCGGCGGCCAAATAAAGGACTTAGAACCCGAAACGATTCAGGAACGCCCGGGTAAGGAAGTCGAAGAGATTGCTGGTAAATCAGAGCAGGCGCTTCCTACGAAAGATGCTGAAATTGAATCAATTATTGTTCTTTACAACGATCAATCATTCAAAGCCTATGCGCCGAAGAAATAATAATCGTGCAGAGAATTATTTGCTCTCATAACAGCTCTAGCGACGAAAAGAAGAAGTTGCATTCCTTTTCTGAGTTAATGTCGCAATCTGATCCGTGTACGGCATTTTCACGGATGTTTACCCCAAACTGCCTTCGAATGGTACCTTCATCCGCCTTCTGCGGATCAGTGTTTCCCATGAGTTTCCGGTAGTCATCGACAGCGTTGTCTTTTTCTAGTATGGCCACAATCACGGGTCCTATGGTCATCGACTGCACCAATGGCTCGTAGAATTCTTTGCCCCTGTGAACCTCATAAAAAGCTCCCGCAACCTTTGCTGTTAACTGAAGCTGTTTCATTGCAACGATTTTAAATCCGTTCTTAAGGATAATCTGTAGTATATTTGCTGTGTGGTTGGAAGCCACGGCCAATGGTTTGATGATAGTAAGGGTACGATTTCCGGCCATAACATAGATTTTAATAGTCAGGATTTGTAAAGATAGCGAATTGTAGATATGTTGAGCTATTTTTTCTATTCAATTCTCACTCTGGTTTTCAGGCCTCATAATGTTTAGCTTATTTTATAGACCGTCAAAACCATATTCGCAGTGAATATTCTATCGACCAATGATACCAGCCAGCTGAAGCCTCTGGTAGAAAGAGCCAGTAATATATTGATAACCACTCACTTTAATCCGGATGGTGATGCAATCGGTTCAGCCCTAGCTCTTAGCCACTATTTTACACGCACCGGAAAAAAGACTTCGGTAGTTGTTCCCAACGAATTCCCTGACTTTTTGGATTTCCTCGAGGGAACGGACCAGATCATTATTTATGAAGATAGCCACAACAGAGTTAAGAAAGCCCTAAGTAAGGCTGAACTGATATTTTGTATTGATTACAATTCACTGTCGCGTGTAAAAGAGATAGGCGATGATCTGAGAACTTCCACCGTTCCCAGGATATTGATTGACCATCATCCTCAGCCCGACAACGATTTTGACTTTGCATTTTGGCGCACTGAAGTTTCTTCAACCGCAGAACTTGTTTATGAGTTCATTGAGGCCATGGGCCATCATTCTGTGATTAATAACACGATAGCAGAGTGTATTTTTGTTGGGATTATGACGGATACCGGTTCGTTCAGTTACGCATGCAACTTTCCATCAACCTTTGCCATTGCGGGCAAACTGCTTGAACAGGGAATCGATGCGGAAGATATCCATCATAAGGTGTATGACACCTTCAGCGAAGGCCGTATGCGGCTGCTGGGATACTGCATTTCTGAAAAAATGGTTGTGCTGAAGGAGTATGCTACAGCTTACATCGCCTTATCTCAGCACGATCTGCAGCATTTCAACTACAATGCAGGAGATACCGAAGGCGTTGTCAATTACCCTTTGTCGATCAAGGGGGTGATTTTCTCTGTCTTGTTTACTGAACGGGAAAATGGTGTTAGGATTTCATTCAGATCAAAGGGCGATTTCTCGGTAAATGACTTCGCCCGCACCCATTTCGATGGAGGTGGCCACAAGAATGCTGCTGGCGCCGATTCGCCTGATTCGCTTGATGAAACCATAAGTAATTTCATCACAATACTTTATGATTACAAGAAACTGCTCCAGAAAGCTGCAGAGGAATAATCTCCAGCATTAAATCTCTTCTGGTACAGCAGTCAAGGCATTCATATTATTTTCATACCTTTGCGCCTGCTTTTGACGGACACTCCCCGGCAAATGCCTTTTCAAGCCTATAGACGATTTATAATACCTAAATTTTTTTTTATGAATACCAGAATTTTTACAGCCGCTCTTTTAGCCGGTTTGTTTGTTGTGGTCGGTTCATGCGGAAAGAACCACCCCGGGTACAAGAAAACACAATCCGGTTTGTACTACAAATTTCATGTTGAAAACAAAGATGAAAGAAAAGCAAATCCCAACGATATAATGACGCTTTGGCTTTCGTATAAACTTGGAGATTCGTTGCTTTTCAGCACATCCAACACAGGTCAGCCGGTGCAGATACCGCTAAATCCATCCGATCATACAGGCGATATTTATGAAGCCCTTGCCATGATGCATAACGGCGATAGTGCCACCTTCATCATTGTAGCCGACTCGTTTTTCATGAAAACCATGCGTATGCCGGAACTGCCGGAATTTGTGAAAAAAGGAAGCAATATGTTTTTCGACATTAAGGTTACTGATATCAAATCGGCGGAAGAAATGGAAAAGGAAAAGGCAGAAAAGAATGCAGCACTCCAGGCCGAGGAGCCCCTCAGACTTGAAGCTCATCTGAAGGCAAATAAGATCACTACAGCACCCATGGCTTCTGGGCTATATTATCTCGCCAAAGCTCAGGGTTCCGGCCGATTGCCTGCCCCGGGCGATCGTATGAAAGCACATTTCGTAATCTCCCTCTTGGGCGGAGGTCAGTTGTACTCAACGCGTGATCAGGGCAACCCCATTGAGATTGAAATAGGCCGTGAATTTGATAATCCTGGTGTTACTGAAGGCATCTCTCTTATGCGTAAAGGAGCACAGGCAACTCTTATAGTGCCTTCAAAACTTGCATTTGGAGAAGAAGGACGTGGTGAGTTCGTTCCTCCTTATTCTACACTTATTTATGAAGTGGAAGTGGTTGATCTTAAAACGAAAGCAGAATACGAAAAAGAACAAGCATTAATAGAATTACAGATGAAACAGGCAGACGAAAAGCAAAAGCTGATTGAAAAGGAAAATATTGCAAAATATATGAAGGAAAAAAACCTTTCAGCTACACCCCAGCCCAGCGGACTGGTGTATATTGAAACCCTCAAGGGAACCGGTGCCAAGGCCGAAGCAGGTAAGAAAGTCAAGGTTCATTACACGGGTACACTGCTCGATGGATCAAAATTTGATTCCTCGGTTGACAGGGGAACTCCTTTTGAGTTTACACTCGGGCAGGGTCAGGTGATACGTGGCTGGGATGAAGGCATCACACTCATGAACATCGGAGGTAAGGCCACTCTTATCATTCCGTTTGAAATGGGTTATGGCAACCGTTCCATGGGACCAACCATCCCGGCATACTCAACTCTTGTTTTCGAGGTTGAACTGATCGGAGTAGAATAGCAAGGTAGTTGTTAAGGGTTACTGGCTTCTTCGTTCTTCAAGCAAGCGCTGGTAGCCAAACATCTCATCGCGAAGGCGGGCGGCTTCGACAAAATCGAGAGCTTTGACCGCCTTCTCCATTTCTGCCCTCGACCTGGCGATAGCTTTTTCCAGCTGTACAGTGGTCATATATTGCACTACCGGGTCGGCGGCAACAAGGATTTCATCCTTCTCGACATAGATATTGTTTTTCAACGCAGAACCGGCAATCGCAGTTTGTCCCATGATTGAATCAATGTTCTTGATAATCTGCGTTGGTGTAATGTTGTTTTGCTGATTGTAGTGCAATTGTTTCTCCCGGCGACGCTGTGTTTCGTCGATGGTTCGTCGCATCGAATCGGTAATCTTTTCGGCATACATGATCACTTTACTGTTTAGGTTGCGGGCAGCCCTTCCAGCTGTTTGGGTGAGCGAGCGTTCAGAACGCAGGAAACCTTCTTTATCCGCATCGAGTATGGCAACCAGTGATACTTCAGGAAGATCGAGGCCTTCGCGCAGAAGGTTCACGCCTACAATAATATCTACATCTCCTAGTCGCAGTTTTCGCAGTATATCAACCCGTTCGAGCGTGTCTACGTCGCTGTGTATATACATACACCTCAAGCTTAACCGCGTAAGGTATTTTGTGAGTTCTTCAGCCATGCGCTTGGTGAGGGTAGTGATTAAAACCCGTTCGTTTTTATAAATGCGCTGCCTGATTTCTTCGAGCAGGTCGTCAATCTGGTTGAGGCTGGGCCTAACCTCGATTACCGGATCGAGCAAACCGGTGGGTCGGATAAGCTGCTCAACAACCACACCCTGGCAACGTTGCAGTTCATAGTCGGCAGGCGTGGCACTCACATAGATGGTTTGGTTGGTTAATCTCTCAAACTCATCAAAAGTAAGCGGCCGGTTGTCGAGAGCCGAGGGCAGCCTGAAGCCATACTCTACCAGAACCTGTTTGCGGCTGCGATCGCCACCAAACATAGCCCTGATCTGAGGAATTGTTACGTGACTCTCGTCAATCACCGTAAGGTAGTCGTCCGGAAAGTAATCTAACAGGCAGAAAGGTCTGACGCCCGGACTCCGGCCGTCGAAGTAACGGCTGTAGTTTTCGATGCCTGAACAATAACCCAGCTCACGCATCATCTCCAGATCGTAACCCACGCGGTCTTCGAGTCGTTTGGCTTCGAAGTGCCTGGAATTTTCTGCAAAATAGTCAATTTGTAACCTCAGGTCGTGCTGAATTTCGGCAAAAGCCTTTTTCATTTTATCCTGAGAGGTGACAAAAATATTTGCCGGAAAAAGAGTAATGCTATCAAGATTGCTGATTCGAAATCCGTGTTCTGGATCAAACGACTCTAGTGCTTCGACATCATCGCCAAACAAAACCACACGGTACGCATGGTCGGCGTATGCGGGAAAGATGTCGACGGTATCGCCTTTGACCCTGAACTGCCCCCGGAGGAACTCGCTTCCAGACCGACTATAAAGGCTGTTTACCAGTTTATGAAGCAATATGTTTCGATCAATAACTTCGCCTTTATTGATAACAACTACGTTATTGTAAAAGTCTTCCGGATTTCCGATACCATAAATACATGATACCGAACTTACCACGATTACATCTCGCCGACCACTTAAAAGAGCCGAGGTGGCGCTGAGCCTCAGCTTTTCAATTTCATCATTAATAGAGAGGTCCTTTTCGATATAGGTGTTGGTGGTAGGGATATAGGCTTCGGGTTGGTAGTAGTCGTAATAGGATACGAAATACTCAACAGCGTTTTCCGGAAAGAATTGTTTGAATTCACCGTAGAGTTGTGCGGCCAATGTTTTGTTATGGCTCAGAACGAGAGTAGGTTTTTGCACCTGCCGAATAACGTTGGCAACAGTAAACGTCTTTCCCGACCCTGTGACTCCAAGCAGCACCTGAGCAGGATCTCCCCTGAGTATGCCTTCGGTGAGTTGCCGGATTGCCTCAGGCTGGTCGCCTGTAGTTGTGAAGTCGCTTTGTAGGGTAAATTCCATAGTTGCCGAACTGATACCCTTTACTTGTATTGCAGTGTCGTAATGACCGGAAAGTGATCGGATAATTTCTTTCGGATAACCTTATAGGACTTGCTGTCAAAAATCGGATCACTAAAAACATAATCGATCCTGAACGATGGATCAAGCCCGTGGTAGGTGTTTCCAAAACCCTGCCCGCTTTGTACAAAAGCATCCTTCAGTCGGGAGTTTATTTTTCTGTAGGCATAAGAGAGCGGAATATCGTTCAAATCTGCACATAAGATCACCGCATGCGGCGATTCAACTATTGATTTCTGAAGGGCTTCGGCCTGGGCTGCCCTGAGGGTGGATGCCTTACGTAATTTGCGTAAGATTTTCATAGGAGTCTGGGCCGAAAGAGTATTATCCTGTGTGGCAAATTCATTTATAAAGATTCTATCTTCATTACTAAGACGCAACGATTCAAGATGAGCATTAATCACCCTGAAGGTATCAATACCCACTTTCACGTCGGAATAGGTAGCTGAGTAATAGGGACTGCCACTAAAAGATATGTTTCCGCTACCTAGGATAGGATGCTTACTGAAAAGGGCCATTCCGTAAGTCTGCGTTCCACGCTTAACGAGCAGGGGGTTAATGTAATGATAAGGGTAGTTAAGTCTTGCTGAGAAAATCTTTAATGTATTGAAGTCAGGGGTATTATCCGAATAGAATTCCTGAATGCACAGTATATCAGGGGATTCACTGGCGATGGTTGAACATATCTCGTTGAGGGTAGCTACATTGTCAGGTTGTATCCGGTAAAACCGGTCAAAAAACATGACATTGTAAGTCATCACTTTCAGGCTCTTTCTAGAGGAATCCAGGTCATTATCCGGAAACAGACGAAAATGTGCTTCCACGTGATTCCATCCGGCTGCAATGGCTATCAGCGAAATCAGAAATAACCACCGTTGCTTCGTGATCCAGAATACAACAAATGTGATATTCAGCACCAATATTGCCGGATAGGCCAGGCTGAAATAGGTAAGGTAGGGATATTTTGCAGGAGAGAGAAAGCCTGAAATATAGCTTAGCAACAAAGTCGCAATGACGGCAGTGTTGAGTAAAAGGATCAACGTCATACCTTTGAATACCCTGCTTGCTTTTTTCTTTTTTTGGGGCATAGGTGCTATCAGGTTTATTCCTACTGTGCAGAAGAAGTTATTTGCGACTTCTGTCAAACAGAAATTCCTTTTCTTCCCTGGTCAGGCTTTCATAGCCTGAGTGTTTGATCTTATCAAGTATTTTGTCTGTTTTCTTCTGCAGGTCAGCTTTCTGTTGGTTATATTCTTCATCTGTCAATGGTCTGTCAGAATAGTAAATGTTCCTGAACTTTGCTTTTTTCCGCAACGTAAATAAATTCCTGAAGCGGGCAAGCGGGCGGAGGCTTAGATAAGCCGAAAGGTCAATTTGCTTCGATCGCATGAGCAAGATGAAAACCCAGCCCCAAAAGGCCCCGCCAAGATGAGCGATATGCCCACCAGCATTGCCTGATCTAATCATGAAGAAATCAATAATTACAGTGGCTAAGGCAATGTATTTGATACGTACAGGGCCAATAAATAACAGATGCATCGTGTAATTCGGCACCCAAAATGAAATGGCCACCACTACGGCAAGTACTGATGCGGATGCTCCCAGGGCGACTGCGGTGGCGAGATCCTGCGCAAAAGCAGGGAAGATGTTATAGAAAAGAATGTAGAGGGATGCTCCGGCAACTCCCCCAGTGATATATGTAAATACCAGCTGCCGTTGATTGAGGTATTGAAGAAAAATTTGACCAAACCAGAACAGCCATAACATGTTGAAAAGGATGTGCAGGAAATCGAAGTGCAAAAACATGTATGTTATAAGGGTATAGGGTCTGGCTATTAGTTCAGGGAGGCTTGCCGGTACGGCAAGCCAGGCAACCAAAAATGCATTCAGTGATGCTACCCTGTCAGTTCCGTTTGTAGAAAGCAGAAAGGCAAAAACCGCCAGAATTTTAATAATCACCCATACGGCGATATTAATTCCAATCAGCGCCGGTAATACCGATGACTGCCTAAAGAATGACCTGAGTGGTGTAGAGGAATATGAATTCATGACGGAAATCAGAAAAAGCGCGGTTTGTCCTTGTGTCGCCAGTACATCAGCAGGAAATATCCGAAAATCATACCACCAAGATGGGCGAAGTGAGCAACGTTTCCACCCGAACGAGATATGCCCAGGTAAAGCTCAAGGCCTCCGTAAAGGATGACAAACCATTTGGCTTTGATCGGTATGGCAAAGTACAGATAGATGACGGCGTTGGGGAACATCATTCCGAAAGCCAGCAAGATACCGAACACGGCTCCTGACGCCCCTACCACATTCGGTTGATTGAGAAAGTAGGCTTTATATTCACCGACAAATTCAACGACCGATTGCAACGCAGCGTAGTTATTAGGGTTTAAATACAACTGGTTCAAACTCTGGTCTAGATTCTGTAAGGCGAAGTAAATGTCTCCCGAGTACTGGTTAATCTGGAACCTGTGCCCCTCAATCAGTTGATTAAGCGTTTCCCATTCCGGATTTGCCAGGAAGGCATTCATGAGATCCAAGGCCGGTTTGATGTTGATATAGATAGTAATGTAATGAATCAGCGCGGCTCCGAGTCCTGTCACAAAATAGTAGGCCAGAAAACGTTTGGCACCCCATATATTTTCTAGCATATACCCAAACATCCACAGGGCAAACATGTTAAAAAGTATATGGGTGAAATTGGCATGCAGGAACATGTAGGTAACGAACTGAACCGGGTTGAATTTATCTGCCCCAATGTAATGCAGACCAAGCTGATCGATCAGGTCGATCTTAAATGCTGTTTCAAAGGCAAAAGTTGCCAAGAAGAATAACCCGTTGATGATCAGCAGGTTTTTAACCACAGGGGGCAGAACCCTGAAACCCATTGGTCTATAGTATTGGTCGTTCATTGGTGGGGTGTGAGTGTGGATTAACTTCTGTTGAACAGTTCTCCCGGCGAAAAAATCCTGAGAGTTGCACTGCCATCAGGAGCAATTTCAGGAGCCTGGCAGCTAAAAAGCTCATTAATCAGGTTTGTCATCTCTTCAGGTTGGAGTATTTTATCCGGTTTCACGGCCATACGGCGGGCGATGACGCTGGCTACCGAGTTTTTCAGACCGAAATAAAGATCAGGTTCGTCGTTTCTGTAGTTTTCTACGATGCTCTCGAGCAGCCCTGCAGGGTCTTCGTCGGCAAAGCCCGAGGGCATCCCGTTTACCACAAAGGTGTTTAGTCCCATAGGTTCAATTACAAAACCAAATTCTTTCAATAAAGGTTCAATTTCGCGAATGATTTCGGCGTCACCCGGCGAAAAACTTACCTGGTGCGGGAATAGGCTTTGTTGTGACGAGAGGTTTTCCCCTTCGAAACGTTGCATGAGCTGATCAAACAAAATGCGCTGGTGAGCCGCGTACTGGTCTATAATCATCAATCCAGATTTAACCTTGGCAAGAATATATCCCCCTGCCAGATGCATGATATGCGAAGGCAGCTCATCCGCCGATGAATCGTTAGTCACTTGACTCTCAGATAGGGTAGAGCCGAAGGGCCTATCAAAATCTAGCAATGTTTTCCACGAGGCCTTATCAGTCTTACCGTGCCAGATTTCTGGGCCGGGCTTTGCGACCTCTCCAAAAGGATTGTACCTGGGATTGATTGTGATTGTCGGAGCTTGAGGGAGCTGGCCTGCCAGAAGAGGTGGAACATTGAAACTGTTTTCGGTTTCAAAATCGATCTGCGGGGAAAGCGAAAACCTGCCTAGGGCCTGCCTAACTGACGCCTTAATCGTAGCATAGATAAGCTGACTGTGTTGAAAATTTATTTCTGTCTTTGTAGGATGAATGTTCACGTCGATTGCAGCGGGGTCAACTTTCAGATATAAAAAGTATACGGGGTATGCTCCCTCTGGAATCAACTCCATGAATGCCGTTTCGACAGCATGGTTGAGGTATGGATTCCTGATAAATCTTCCGTTGACAAAAAAGAATTGTTCGCCTCTGGCTCTGCGGGCAAATTCCGGCTTCCCAATATATCCGTTTATGTTCAATTCGGGTGTATCCTGTTCAACCGTCAGCAGCCTGTTATTGAAGTGGTTGCCCATCAGGGCTATGATACGTTGTTTGAGCCCAGAAGGTTGAAGCACAAAGACCGGCTTCTCCTGATGATAAAAAGAAAATGAGATGTTATGGTGCACCAGGGCTACCCGCTGAAATTCTTCGATCACATGCCTTAGTTCGGCTTGATTTGATTTAAGAAAGTTACGCCTGGCCGGTACGTTGTAAAACAGGTTTTTAATGGCGATGGACGTTCCGGCAGGGCTGGAGCAGGGTGACTGACTAATGAAATGCGCACCTTCGATCTCAATGATTGTGCCCAGTTCATCCTCATGGCGCCGGGTTTTCATCGAAACTTTTGCGATGGCTGCAATACTTGCCAAAGCCTCACCTCTAAACCCAAAGGTTCGTATGGCAAACAGGTCGTTGGCTTCTTTAATTTTTGAGGTGGCATGCCGCTCAAATGACATCCGGGCGTCAGTGGCCGACATTCCGCATCCGTTATCAATTACCTGAATCAGGTTTCGCCCACTGTCCTTGATGATCAGTTTAATCTCGGTTGCTCCTGCATCAATCGAGTTTTCCAGCAATTCCTTGACCGCTGAAGCAGGCCGTTGAATCACCTCCCCGGCTGCGATCTGATTGGCAACAGATTCGGGTAACAGTCTGATGATATCGGGCATCGGCCAGAGGCTTTAAAATATTTTGGCGAAAAACATGAAGTAAACGATCAGGAAAAGGAGCAGCAGATATATCAGGAGCCTAACAGAGGAAGAACGAGTGCTTCGGTGACGGCTCTGACGCTGGTGCCATGACCTGTGCAACTTAACTTTCATCCTTTGAACTGTAGCATCACTTTGCTCCGTTTTTGCCGATTGCTTTATCTGTTCAAGTTCTTCTTTCCGTTCATCAAAGTAGAGCGGCCGGTAACCAAACTGCTTGGGTTTTGAAGTTTTAAAAAAACTGATTCGCATAGGTTCAGGTCTTAGTAGTTACCGTGAGAATTCGTGGTGCAAAGATATTAAAAGCGAAGCATGGCTTCGCATTATGAATCCAACATAGTTAACGGGGAATCGCGTAATTTTGTTTTTTGATTGATTTCAAAACTCCTCGATATGAGCACACCGACTTTCAATAGCTTACAGAATCTGGTTGTGATTGGCGACAAAGCACTGATTAAATTAAGGAATGAGGCGTCAAAAACCAAAGGGGGTCTGTATCTTCCCCCGGGTTACAGTGAAAAAGAAGAAGTGCAAACAGGCTATGTGGTTAAGGTCGGTCCGGGCTACCCGATTCCGATGTCGGCACCTGACGATGATGAACCCTGGAAACAGGCAGATGAAAAGATCAAGTATATCCCATTGCAGGTGAAGGAAGGCGATTTGGCAATCTTTCTTCAAAAAGGTGCTATCGAAGTTATTTACAATGATGAAAAGTACTACATTGTATCTCAGCACAATATACTCCTGCTCGAGCGGGATGCATTATAAAAGGTTGTGGAGGCAATCTTAACCGGTAGCAGTATGCCGTCCGATACTTCTTGAATATATCAACCATTTTGCCCTTTCGCCTCGCGGTGTTAATTTTTGTTAAAAAACTATTAAACCGAAAAAGTTTTATAGTTTTGTCGAGTAATTTATTTCCATGAACCAAAAAGAAAAAATTCTGCAGCTGGCCTCAGAAAAGTTCCTAACCTATGGAGTGAGGAATGTGACCATGGACTCGCTTGCCGCAGATATGGGCATGTCGAAACGAACTCTGTATGAGCTCTTTCATGACAAAGATTCATTGGTAATCGAGAGCATTAGGTTCATGATCCTTTCCGAAAACCAGGAATACCTGAGAGTAGTAGAAAATACCGATGATGTGGTTGAGGCACTGTTCGTGATTATGCGGAAACAGCATTCCAGGCGTGAAGAATTTCCGAAAGTTTTTATTGAAGATGTCCGTCGCTATTTCCCGGCGGTGAATGCCAGGTTTTATTCTTGCAAAGAGAACCTGGAACAGTTTTCGGTTTCGTTCCGGCTTCTTGAAAAGGGAATCCAACAAGGGGTTTTCGACCCGAACCTGAAGATTGAATTGGTGGATACTTTTATCCATGAATTGATCAGCATGCTGCATAACAGCGACCGTCTGCATGTGCTGAACCCAGCACCCGTTGATGTGTTTACTAACATTATCTTGCCGTATTTCAAAGGGATTTGCACTCCCCAAGGACGGCAATCCATCGATAAATTTTTCAACCTTGAAATGAAGTCAAAAATGTAAAATATAGACCATGAGGAAATTAATAGTTGTCACGATCACATTGCTCTCTCTTGCAGCTAACCGGGTTCCTGCTCAAAACAGGCTTACTCTAAGCCTCTCCGAGGCCAGGCAATATGCGCTTGAGCACAACCGTCAGTTGATCAATTCAAACTTTTCCATCGAAAAATCGCAGCAGGCTATAAAGGAGGCAATACGTAACGGGCTGCCACAGGTGAATGCAACGATGGATTATTCGAATGCCCTGGGAGCTGAAATCACTATACGTTTCAATGAAAATATGCCACCCAGCAAGATTCCCATCAAACCTCAGAGCAATCTGAACCTGAGTGTCGGGCAGTTACTTTTCAGTGGCAGTTACCTTGTGGGTATTCAAATCGCGAAGCTGGCCTATGAGCTCAGTCTCGATAGCAAAGAAAAAACGGAATTGGAGGTTCTTACGCAGGTATCTGACAGCTACCATCTGGTTCTTATTTCAGAGCAACTACTTAAGGTGCTGCGAATGAACCGTGATAACCTTCAACAGCTCTATGAGAAAACCTCTGCCCTTGTCAAGGTGGGTATGATGGAGCAGACCACTATTGATCAGCTTCAGGTTCAGGTAAATACGATTAAAAACGCTGTCAATTCCTCCGAACGGCAGCTGGAACTAGCTACCAACCTTCTCCGTCTTCAGCTAGGGGTTGGAATTGAATCGGAGATTTCGCTGACAGATCCGCTTGATAAGCTGGTAGCCAATGCCAGCACAGATGGTTCCGTCATCGGGTCTTTCAACCTTCAACAGCAGATCGATTATCGTTTGCTGAGACAGCAGGAACTCATCAGCAGAAAGATGGTGGATATGAAACGTGCTTCCTTCCTTCCTACGATTTCTTCTTACTACAGGCACACATACAAACTCATCAAGCCTGATTTTGACATGTCTCCCAAAAACCTTGTAGGCCTGCAGCTCAATGTGCCTATCCTCTCGAGCGGAGTGCGGTTTGCACAGGTTAAGCAGGCATCTCTGGACCATAAGATCATCCAGAACAACATAGACCTGCTCAGCGAACAGCTCAGGGTTCAGGAAAAGCAGCTAAAGTTCAATTACCGAAATGCACTTGATACCTACCAAAACCAAAAAACGAATGTTGAGGTATCGCGCAGAGTATATGAAAGCCTTAAGCGAAAATTTGATCAGGGCATGCTTTCAGGTCTTGACTTGATCAATGCCGATAATAATTACCTGCGCTCCGAAACCGATTATATCTCGTCCATGATGCAGCTACTTTCATCGAACCTGCAGCTCCGGAAACTTTATGGATCTATAACGAATTAAAACCCAACCATAATGAAACGTCTAATATTTTTATCAATTTTTGTCGCTTTCCTTGCCTCGTGCACTTCAACCAGCACCGATAAAGCCGCTTCAGACAATGCGCCAAAGGTTTTGCAGGAACGCGTTAAAACCATGATCCTGGAACAAAAGAAAATTGCTCGGTCGGTTGATTATACCGCAACGCTGCTGGCGTTTGAAGAGATTCATCTGGCTCCGGCTTCGCCTGGCCGCATCGAAGGAGTCAATGTTGAAATAGGCAGCAGGGTTGCAGCTGGTACTGTGCTTGTACAGATGGACAGAACCCAGCTGCATCAGGCTGAGGTACAGTTGCGTACGCTCGAAACTGACTACAAGCGCCTCGACACATTGCGAAAGGTCGGTAGCATTGCCCAGCAACAGTATGACCAGCTTAAGGCACAATACGAAATAAGCCGCGCGAATGTTGAGTTTCTTCGCAGGAACATACAATTGGTAGCGCCCTTCAGCGGTGTCATTTCGGGCAAGTACTTTGAAGCAGGCGAAATGTATTCAGGTGCTCCGGTAGCAGCTATCGGAAAAGCAGCAATTGTTTCGCTGTTACAGATTAATAAGCTTAAAACACTGGTGGCCATTTCAGAAAAATTTTTTCCGCAGATAAAGCAGGGAATGGAGGCCAACATTACCGCTGATACCTATCCGGGCAAAATCTTTAAAGGTAGGATTTTCAACATTCACCCAACGGTTGATCCCGGAAGCCGCACATTCAACGCTGAAATTGTAATCGACAACCGCGAAGGATTGCTCAGGCCGGGAATGTTTTGTCGGGCTAACCTTGAGCTCGATCAGGTTGAAGCTCTTGTGGTGCCAGCCATTGCCGTACTCAAAATGCAGGGTTCAAACGAACGCTACCTCTTTATCGAAGAAGATGGCGTTGCCCATCGTATAGGGGTTCAGGTGGGCAAGCGCTACGATGATCAGCTTGAGGTGATTTCGGACAGGCTCAAACCGGGCGATCAAATTATCGTTAGCGGGCAGGCTAGGCTGCTGGATGGCGTTGCAATTACCGTGGTAAATGACTAATGATTGTGTAGCAATCTTTAAAAGAATATTGTATGAGCATTTATAAAAGTTCAGTCAACAAACCTATTACCACTTTTATGGTGTTTACGGCCATTGTGGTGATGGGAATATACGCACTTACGCGAATCCCGATCGATTTGTACCCCGAACTGAACCCACCATTTATCTCTGTCATGACCAGTTATCCGGGGGCCAATGCTGCAGATATTGAGGTGAATGTTACCCGCACCCTCGAGAACTCCTTGAATACCATCGACAAGGTGAAAGAGGTGACCTCGGTGACGAGCGACAACCTTTCTGTCATCACCCTGCAATTTGCCTGGAACGCCAACCTTGACGAAGCCACCAATGATATTCGAGATGTGATAGACCGCATTTACCGAAACCTACCTTCAGGTATCGACCGCCCGTCTATTTTTAAGTTCAATACTAACACAATGCCCATCGTCTTTTTTGCAGTCACTGCAAAAGAGAGTTACCTCAGCCTTGGAAAAATCCTGGATGAAAAGATCATCAACCCCATCAACCGTATTGACGGTGTCGGATCAGCTTCTATGATGGGAGCCCCAAAACGCGTTGTTTACATTGATCTTGACCCGCGGAGGCTCGATGCATACAATCTCACCCTCGAGCAGATAGGCAATATGGTTGCTGCCGAAAACCTGAATATGCCTTCAGGCCATATCAAGATGGGTATGATGGATTATCAACTTCGTGTGCAGGGAGAATTTTCTGAAAGCGCTCAACTTAATGATCTCATCGTTGGAAACCAGAACGGAAAACCAATCTTTCTGCGTGATGTTGCTCTGGTGAAGGACACACTGAAAGATCGCACTCTTGATGAAAAAATCATGGGACAGACCGGTTTAAGGTTCTTTGTCATGAAACAGTCTGGTGCCAACACGGTAAAAGTAGCCCGTGAAGTTAGAGCAATGCTTGAGGAACTTAAGACTACCTTACCTCCTGACATCAAGATAGACCTTATAATGGACACATCGGAATTCATCAAGGGATCTATCAAGAACCTCAGCGAAACGCTCTTATACGCCCTGTTATTCGTTGTGCTGGTAGTACTTTTCTTTATTGGGCGCTGGCGTGCAACGTTCATCATTGTGCTGACCATTCCTATCTCACTTATCGTTGCATTCGTGTATTTGTTTATCACAGGAAACTCAATAAATGTCATTTCTTTAACCTCGCTCTCGATAGCAATTGGTATGGTGGTGGATGATGCCATCGTCGTACTCGAAAACATCAACCGTCATATCGAAAGAGGCGGCAGCCCACGCGAGTCAGCAATTTACGCCACGAACGAAGTATGGCTTTCGGTCATCATCACCACGCTTGTGGTGGTGGCGGTGTTTATGCCGCTTACCCTTGTTGGAGGTATGACAGGAGTCCTTTTTAAACAATTAGGCTGGATTGTTTCTATTACGGTGACTACCTCCACTTTAGCTGCTTTGACGCTGACCCCGATGTTGTCGTCAAAATTACTTAAGCTGCATCCCGTTAAGTCCGATCAGGGGTGGTTTTCTTACGATGGAACTATCGGTAAGATGCTCGACTGGGTGGATGATTTTTATGTAATCACGCTTAAATGGGCATTACGACATAAGACGGTTGTATTGCTTGTTTCCCTCGCTATCTTCATCCTATCGCTGATGCTATCAAAGTATATTTCGACCGATTTTATGCCGCAGTCAGATGAGTCGCGCGTGATGGCAAGCATCGAATTACAATCGGGAACCCGGGTGGAAGAAACCTCAAAAATTGCACGTAAGCTTGAAAGCATTATTCGCGAGCGTTACCCTGAGGTAGAAGTCATGGCTGCTTCATCGGGTGCCGATGATGAAGGAAGCATGTTTTCGCTTTTCCAGACCGCCGGTAGCAATGTCCTGAATCTCATGATGAGGTTGTCACTTCCGGACAATAGAACCCGAACGGTGTGGGAAATTGCTGACGACCTCCGGGCGCAAATAGCTACCTTTCCGGAGGTAGTTACCTACTCGGTAAATACAGGCGGAATGGGAATGGGCGCTACCACAGGCAATACTGTGGATGTAGAGATTTACGGGTACGATTTCAATATCACCAATGCCATTGCCGAAGATCTTCGAAGCCGGTTTACTCGTATCGAAGGTGCAGCCGATATCGCCATTAGCCGCAAAGCCGACAAGCCTGAGCTTCAGGTAATTCTTGATAAGCAGAAAATGGCCCAGCACGGATTAAATACTGCTACTACCTCGTCTATGATCCGCAATCGGATCAGTGGAATGCTGGCTTCCAAATTTCGTGAAGAAGGCGATGAATACGATATCCGAATCCGATTGGCAGAGGAGTTTCGCAGCTCTATCAGCGATCTGGAAGGATTGACTATTGTAGGACCGACAGGTAAAAAAATAAAGCTTAAGGAGATAGGAGACGTTAAAGAATATTGGGGACCTCCCTCCATCCAGCACAAACGCAAGGAGCGTGTAGTTACAGTTTCGGTGACTCCCAGCCAAATATCTCTTGGAGACCTGGCCACTAAGATCAACACCGAGATTTCCAATGTGGAACTTCCACAGGATGTGATGTTGCAGGTAGGAGGGGCCTACAAGGACCAGCAGGATTCATTTATGGACCTTGCACTTTTAATGCTCATCAGCCTGATACTCGTGTTTATAGTGATGGCCTCACAGTTCGAATCGTTCACCATGCCATTCGTAATCATGTTTTCTATCCCGTTTGCATTTACAGGTGTCATACTTGCGCTACTCATTACCGGAACCACTTTGAGCGTGATTGCGGCTTTGGGTGCGGTATTACTAATTGGTATCGTAGTTAAGAATGGTATCGTGTTGGTGGACTTTACCAATCTGATGCGTGATCGCGATATGCGTTTGTATGATGCCATAGTCACTGCTGGGCGCTCGCGTCTGAGGCCGGTGTTGATGACTGCCTTCACCACGATTTTGGGTATGTTACCGCTGGCTCTCAGCAAGGGAGAAGGATCGGAGCTCTGGAGCCCCATGGGTATCACTGTCATTGGAGGGCTGTTGTTCTCGACCGTGGTCACTATGGTACTCATCCCGGTAATGTACGGTTTGCTGGCTCGCACAGGCGAACGTGACAAGGTGAGAAAGTTGCGAAAAAAATTCCACAACCTCGATTGATTTAATAATTATGAAAGCAGTATTTATCGTATTTAACCAATCACACACCGAAAGGGTGGAGTATATTTTCGACCAGCTTGGCATCAGGGGATACACCTGGTGGAGCGATGTAAGAGGCCGGGGATCCGTGGATGGTGAACCACGTATGGGCACCCACACATGGCCCGAAATGAATTCGGCTGCCATGGCTGTACTTGAGGAAGAAAAGGTTCAACCCCTGCTCAATAAGGTCAAAAAACTTGATGCCATAAACCACGAGGTGGGTGTGAGGGCATTTGTTTGGGAAATAATACAGGCTGTTTAATGTCCAATAAATGTGATCAGTAGGGCTTCTCGCCTGCCTGATACAATGATGCCTGTGAATACAGATTAGATTGAATTTTTCATTTCATTAAAGGTCAGAAGGTTAAGCCTCTGACCTTTTTTGATTCGTTTAGCAGATTCTGCCCGGCTGATTAAGGCTGCATCAAAAATTAGTAGAACCTGTCATGTATGCCAAGCAGGTATTTCTCGTGAGTCTTGGCACCCAGGCTGTCATCGCTACCCACACAAGTTTATTTCTGATTAATAAATATCTATGTCAGATCGAGGGGCTTTTAGGCAATTTTAATTAGGTCAATCACCTCTATACCTTTGCCAAGCCTGACTGTGGTCTTGGTCGGCGGTTCGATTTCGGAGTGATGATTTTGGTGGGCGCTGAAGTAAATAAGAGGATACCCGGTAAATAAAAAACCGTCTCACAAACTATCTGTAATGGATTCCGGTCATAAATCAGCCTGGTATCTGTTTCCCTGAAGTCTGAAATACGTCCGATACAGACCGGAGACAGTGCTGTGCATATCCCAACGAATGCTGTGTCGGGTAAGCGCCTCCTTTCCGAGTCCCGAATATGACGGAAAGTTCAGTGAACTCATATCGGAAATATGGGTTAATCAGCTCAGGCAGGTACAACTAATTTTCGGCAAGTACATTTTTATCAAAAGGTGCATCCGCTGACCAGGGCTGCAAATGGTATGATGTATGCCAAAGTTTTTACAGTAAAAGAGTTTCAGGATGCTGCGCGGGCTATATGGAGTGTCACAGCGGGTAAATCCATTCTTCCGGAGGGCATTATAGTTTTACGGTAATTCCGAGCTTTCCCCCGCCAAAAGCATTTCCCCCGCCAAATTCCAAATTTGCCCCAATTCTTCTGCTAAAATAGTACCGGGCACCCGCCTGGGCGCCAAAGCCTAATCCAGAGTTTTGAGGACCAACATAGTTGGTTGGAGAATTATAGATATAGAACCCCAGATTAAGGCCAGCATACACATTCCACTCATCAGGAAGATTAAGAAGGTCATCAAGATGATAGTTCCCATTACCTGCAATGCCTACCACACTGTGACGATAGCGGGCACTTGAGATTTTTTCGTTGTACGATCTGAATGAAATCTCGCCTCCTAAAGTCAGATTCCTTAACATGCCATGATCGAATCCTATATAAACGGGTATGCCCCAACTCGACAATCCGACACCGATGTTGAGCTGGTTTTCGCCTTTTGACAAAGGGTCTGCGGCTATCAGGAGCTTACCGGCTAGAATAAAAACGATCAATAAAAAAGACTTTTTCATCATAATGTTTCGATTTTTAAATTTTAATTCAATTCCAAGTTGACTTTTATCAAAAAGGTTTCCAGTGAAACGACCCTTTCGGTTATCCTGACAACAATGAACAAATCGCTTTATTTGCCTGTTTGTGAGTAGAAAACCAAAGCCAGGCAGCGTATTGCAAATTTATGCAAATTAGCAAGCTGAAGGTTAATTTTATGAGCCTTTATCACGCATTTATTATTTGCCTGCCCTACCGGCATAATCGTTAACTTTGCTAAAATAAAATACTTCTCAAAATCAAATGCTATGAGGTTAAGAATTTTACGACAACTGCCTTTGCTGGCCGGTTGCCTGATCGCAATGGTGTCGCATTCCCCTGCTATCAGCCAGGCAATCTTTAAGTCGGACACGGATATCAGGAAGATTTTTACCAATCTTGAAGATAAATGGGTGCAACATAAAGTGTATGTACAAACAGATAAAAGATCCTACTTTGCCGGCGAAAAGATCTGGTACAAGGCCTATCTTGTCGATGCCCTGAAGACCACCCCTCTGAAGGGTGAAACCAATCTTATGGTTGAACTCACCAATACAGATGGAAAGAAAGTTAGTTATCAAATTCTGAAGAGCATCGATGGAATGGCTCATGGAGATATTTCAATCCCGGACTCTATACCTGCCGACACTTATTTTCTCAGAGCTTACACACCATGGATGCTGGCCACCAGCCCTACCCTTATTTTCAGTACCGAACTGACGATCTATAACCCGCAGGAGCCAACATTTATCAAGAAGTCTGTTGCCAAGAACAATCAGCGTAATAATAAGTCATTCGCTGATTTACCGCCTGATGTTTTACTCACGATACATCCAGAGGGTGGTAGACTGGTGGCCGAAATTGAGAATAAAATTGTTTTACGTACAAGCCGACCGGGTGGACAACCTGTATCGGCTACGGTCAGGCTGACAGATAATTCAGGGCAGCAGCTAAGGACGATTACCATCGATCAGCACGGGTTTGCTTCTTTTCAGCTGGTCCCAAAAACTAACGTTACTTACAACCTTGAATTGATTTCGGACGGTTTTGTCCCTGCCAAATTTAGCCTCCCTCGCATTTTCCCCGAAGGATATGTGATGCAGGTCATGAATTTGAGTAATGAGATTTCGGTTCGCCTGGCTTCCAACATCAGGGATGCCGCTATCCCAAATCAGTCAACCTTGTTTTTACTGGCCCATACCCGAGGAAAATTGAATTACCTTAATGAGATCAAGCTGACTGACGGCTCAGGTGAATTTTCCATCCCGATTGCATCCTGTGCTCCTGGCGTGAACATGATAAGTCTTGTGAATAGCGAAGGCCTACTTGTGGCTGAACGACTTATTTATGTCGCAGCCATACCCGCAGTGCTTTCAACCCAGGCTGGATTTGGACAGGATGAGAACGGCGGCTTTGTAAATCTCTCCGTCCGAAACAATAAGGCAACCTCCTTCGACGGACCTTTTTCCATATCGGTGACTTCAGTGCCTGATTTTAGGCAACTGGTCAGGGACAATATAGTGTCGACACTGCTCCTGACATCTGACATCAACCTCAATATTGGTGGAGTTGCCACGTTGCTTACAGAACAAAACGCCCCTGTTCTCGATATGGTGATGATTGCTTCAACCTATCCGCGATTTTATTTGCAGGACATTCTGCTTCAGAAGAGTCCCTTCAGAGCATATTCACAGGAATCCGGATTGTCGCTTATTGGATCCGTAACCCCGGGTGGCAGCAAAATGCCAGTGGGCGATGTTATGCTCGAAACCTCCATTACCGCAGGTGAAAGCCCCGTTAAGAAAATTGCAAAGACTCGGGCTGACGGAAAATTCAGGTTGACCGGCCTGGATTTTAATGGCATGGCCAAGGCGGAAGTTACTATACAATCTGATGACCGAGGCAGACAGTTACAGGTTCAGCTCGATAATGACTTTCCCTTACTACCCGCGCCAAAGCCAGGACTATATTTCTTGCCTGTCAGAACCGAAGCTGTCGCAAAGGATTGGGTGAAGAGGAAAGAACCCAATATTTTTATCACACCCGCGCCTATTCAAAAAATCGAAGAGCCAGCCGGGAGGTGGGGCAGGGCCGATGTGGTAATACGGATGTCTGAAATGGGCGATAGGTTTCAGTATATGATAGATCTTCTCAGAGCCCGTGTTCCCGGCCTGATTATAGAAGGCGACAGAATCATGATGCGCGGCCCAACGAGCATTAACCTGAGTAATGAACCTCTATTTCTGGTGGATGACGCAATAGTCGGAAAAAACAGTTTTCTGACCATTAATATGTATGAAGTGGATAGGGTAGAAGTGATTAAGGGCGCCAACACAGCTTCTTTTGGGGTAATGGGGTCAAACGGGGCCATACTTGCATATACCAAGAAGGGTGTTCAGCAGATCCAGCGAAAATTTGATTTTATCATACATGGATACTCTGTTCCAACTGATTTCATGACACATTTTTTGAATATTCCGGCCATATCGACTGAAGACCCAAAGCATATCAAGACGTATTACTGGAATCCTCAGGTTTCATTTGACGAAAAAGCAGAAGCAAAGATCACTTTCCCGATTACGCCGGCCGATCGCGAATTACTCATCATCATGGAAGGAGTTGATGAACAAGGGCGCGTGGCCCACCGCAGGGTTAGCCTGAAGTTATGACCCATTAAAGACGGAAGCACTAAAAATATTTTGGCCGACATTAAACCATGTTGGGTCAAATGAGGTTAAATATACCATTGTAATATTTCATTTTTTTAACTAACCAAATACGTCATTATTATGGAACAGCAGATTATTCCCATGCCTCGTATTGGCGACAATGCCCCATATTTTGAAGCCGTTACCACGCAGGGCAAAATCAATTTCCCATCCGATTACAAAGGCCGCTGGGTTATCCTTTTCAGTCATCCTGCCGACTTTACTCCGGTGTGTACCTCGGAGTTTATGACTTTTGCCTCGATGGAGCAGGAATTTAAGGAACTGAACTGTGACCTTGTAGGCCTTTCGGTCGATGGCTTGTATAGTCACATTGCCTGGTTGCGAACAATCAAGGAAAAAATTGAATACAAAGGAATGAAGAACGTCGAGGTTACTTTCCCTTTGATCGAAGACATCACGATGGAAGTGTCGAAGAAATATGGTATGATTCAGCCGGGCGAAAGCAGCACCAAAGCGGTCAGGGCTGTATTTTTCATTGATCCAGTAGGTAAGATTCGCACAATTATTTATTACCCGCTGTCGCTTGGTCGAAACTTCGACGAGTTGAAGCGTGTACTGATTGCACTGCAAACGGCTGATAAATTTGCAATTGCTACTCCGGCCGACTGGCGCCCGGGTGATGATGTCATCGTACCTCCGGCCGGTTCGTGTGGCGTGGCAAAGGATAGGGTAGACGGTAAGGAAGCTAACATGAAATGCTATGACTGGTTCTTCTGTACCCGTCCCATTGCAAAAGAAAAAGTCTTCGAGGCCATAAAACAATAACCGAAGTTAGTTGATCAAGGTTGCTTGACTAACTTGGCAGTAATCAAAAGAGCTGGCCACACAAGTGGTCAGCTCTTTTGGGATAATTAAGTAATTCTTGCTGACTTATACGGCTCCCTGGCGGAAGGTATTACCGTCGTTTAGATCACCGGTTTGGAAACCTTTGAGAAACCAGGTTTTTCGTTGTTTTGCGGTGCCATGTGTAAAGGCATCCGGAACAATGCGTCCTTGTGTTTTCATCTGTATGGCATCGTCTCCCACGGCTGAAGCGGCGTTAGTAGCTTCTTCAATATCTCCGCTTTCCAGAATATCAAGCATTTTTTGGGCGTGATGTGCCCACACACCGGCCAGGAAGTCGGCCTGAAGCTCGAGTTTAACAGCAAGCTGATTTCCTTCAACCTGATCAAGCTGCTGCCTTGTTTCCTGCACTTGTTCAAGTATTCCAAGAAGATTCTGCACATGATGTCCCACCTCATGGGCAATAACGTAAGCGATGGCAAAATCGCCATGCACTCCGAATCTTTCGCGGAGCACATCGCAAAAACTGAGGTCTATATAGATTTTACCATCTCCGGAACAGTAAAACGGACCACTGGCTGCACTTGAAAATCCACATGCTGATTGCACTTGCTGCCTGAACAACACCAGGGTCGGCTCACGGTATGTTTTACCCATCTGCCTGAACAGCTTATGCCACACTTCTTCTGTATCAGCCAGCACTACAGAAACAAATGTTGCCATCTCCTCTTCTACAGGTGTGGTATTAATGTGCTCAGTATTTGCTGAACCTCCTATCTGATTTAGTACTTCTGTCGGATCACCGCCAAGCAACATGACAATAATCACGATGGCAATGGTGCCTAATCCACCTCCGGCAACCATACGTCCGGTACTCAATCCGCGGCGGTCTTCCACATTCTGGCTTCTTCGCCTACCTATATATTTCATAACTTTTCATTAAAATATTATCAGTATCACAAAAATAAGGCTCATTTTCCGCATTTCAACATAAATTAATAATTTAATTATTTTATTGATGGTCAGGCAGTTTATGTTAAACGGGTAGAATTATTCAGAGTATTCTTTATGCAATGTATCGCGAATTTCAGCAACGAGTCCGACACCGGAGGCAGTACGGATATTGAGTCTGCTTGGGTCAACGATCGTTATAGTTTCGTGTCTGTAATCTTCAGCATGCCTGTGGGCATTTTCCCTTCGGTCAGCAACTTCATTTCATATCGCGCGTTGGGCCGGAAACCGCATCCGAGCTTCAGATCAGCACCTTTCCAAACTGCCTTCCACTAAGATACCGGATTCCCCACTTTCGCCTTGCAACTACAAGTAGAGTACCCACAGAGGCTTCGATAATTTTAGTTTCATCCCATGTTACCGGGAGTTGTGTGATGAACATCGTGAACACAGGATCCTGTTTACAGGCTGTAGGTCGTCGAAAAGCATATGCAAAGGGCTCTCGTATATGACATATATGGCTGACCCATGACTTCGTGTACCTTGGCTCATAGGCAGGTAAAACTGATCAGAAAATCATCCTTGTTGCGGTTACTCATTTCATCTGGGGTATAATCCACGGGCCCGGTTAGCTTATGGGTAAATGGTAAAATCAGGTTGTGGTCAGGCGTAATAGTACTGCTCCATTGATTATGTTGGCCACCCATTACAACCTCAAATGAAATTACATCGGGATGTTAAGGGTGAAGACCGTTCGGTTTAGATATAGTATGAAAATCGACCAGCAAATCAAAATTGGCAGCCTCCCGTGCTATTTGCTTATCTATATTTACCATTGCCTGATCCACCATCTGCATGAAATCGACCTTTACACCCTTCACCCCCCAACTGCTTTAGATTCGAAGCAGTTTTCAGGGTCGGCCAAAAGGGGTTTCCTAAGCACCCACATTATCACACCTACATTTTTGGTTTTTCCGCATAGTAGGATTGCCTGCAGGTCAAGTTTGGCATTCGACTCGAACAGGTTGGTAGATGATTTTCTGCAGCCCTCATCGATTATTATGTATTCAATTCCAAAGGCAGAGGTAAAGTCGGTGTAATATTTGTAAGTATGTGTGTTAAGCCCCGATGCAAAATCAACTCCTTTTATGTTGACGGCACAATACCAATCCTATGCCACATCCCCGGTGGTATCCATTCGGTGTTTTTAATGGAACAATCACGCGATAGTTCATAACTCAACTAGCTGGGAAAAAATGCTTTATCATTTTCAGCTATACTAAAAACACTCCATGGAAACAATCGATTCATAACGGTTTCTGCGATATAGGGGGCCGTTTTGCTGATAATCTCATTTCGGTCTGGCCACCGAGTAGCGTTGGGGAGAGCTTCGAGAACGACCGGAGGAAAGATAGCTTCAAGGGCATTGGCCCCGTTGTTTTTCAGAAACATAGCTGGATAATCACGCGGATAGACTTTTGAAATCCTGATTTTTACAACCTCACCGGTTTTAAGCAACAGCGGCAGGGCACTGAAAACGTCCGTCTTCAGTGTGTCTATCCTTGAAAAGGTGAATTGTTGCTCAAAATACAAATAGTAACTGCGTTTGAGGTAAAACCAGGAGATGGTTTGCCCCGGAAATGTGAGCCTGAGTACTTCGTTTTCTATCTTCAGATTATTGCGCTAGATTGTCGCTCAGCGAAAGACCATACCCTTGTTATATGCCCTGAAAATGAGCGAGTTTCCATCGCTGAACACTTTGGTTATCTCGTTGTAGTGATCAGTAATCAGCTCATTCTTGAGTGGAACAACGGGTTTGATTTGCGTAGCTACTGTTTGGGTTTTCGCATACCTCACCTTGGCATCGACGCCGATAGCTCTGAGTCCTTCAGGAATAATAGCAACTCAGCCTGTGCAATGGCGAAGTGCCCGGTCAGGATGGCTTTCCAGGTGATATTCTTGTGTTTGTCGATACTAACTACCAGGAAGCTGTCCGGGCTCTTGAGTTCGAACAGAATGGAATAACCGTACAGGAAAGATCTAACCAACAGCAATGGTATCGATAGCCATGTCCTTTTTATAATTATGGTACCTCAATTTTAGTAGTTGTACAGTAAGGTGTTGAACGATTTCCCGTTTTGATGCACCTGAATAAGGTGTAATCCATTTGAAACAAGGTTAATGACAACTGTCTGCTCTTTTGTCTGCAAGGACATAATTAGCTGGCCAACGGGATTGTACACCGATACGGCCGCAGCACCCGAAGCTGCGAGTCTGATGCTTACACTTCCCTGCGACGGATTTGGGAACACCTTCGGCTGTTTCGGCGAAATGTCAAAATCATTATTGGTAGTGTGCCTGTCGAGCCGGAATGTCCTGAGAAACCTCCAGATCTCGGCACTTGCATTGAAATCCATGCAGGTGACATTGATATTGATGGGTGCTCCCGGCCATGAATGCCCACCTCCGAAGACCTTGAAGAATTCAACTGAACTACTATTTCTTCCTCCTGTGTAGATGTGTCTCTCTGCGGTACAATTATCGGTTTTGTTTATGTCGGGTATCGGGATGACAGTCGGTGGAGTGCTGCAACTATTCATTCTAACCCATTTTGCCACCAGGCTGTCAATATGTACAAAGAGTATGTTGCCTGTATAAGTCACTGTACCATCGGCTGTACCATGAATCTGCATCACAGGCACCGGACGCAGCGGCTGGCAATTATAATATTTCGACCAGATCATGCTGCCAGTAACTGAGGCGATGGCTGCAATACGATGGCTGAGCGAGCAGGCCAGCTCATAACTCATAAAGCCGCCATTGCTCATTCCGGTGCTGTAAATCCGGTTTCGATCGATGCTGTAACGGCTGCTGATGGTATCAATGAGGCTTGCAATAAAACCTACATCATCCACTGTAGCCCCGCCGAATGTATTCCAGAACCGACGACCTGCCAGATCTGTCGTGCCATTGGGTAAAACCATGATGAATCCGGCGGTGTCGGCAATGGGTGTAAAATTGCTATACAGCTGCTGCTCTACATTGCTCGACCCATATCCATGTAAGTTAAGAAGCAGGGGTACCGGGCCGCCTCGATTGTACACGGCCGGAATGTACACTCGGTAGGATCGCAGTTCCCCGTCAAAGACAAAACTTCCCTCAAGGGAAGTTTGTCCGTAGGTTTCAGCGAGAATAATGCAGCCGATTATTGTAGTAAAAAGCCGCATGAAGTTGATTTTAACTTTCATACATAGTCTCAGGTACAGACTATAAAGATAGCTAAAAACCAATATCAAATTGATAGGGCTATCTGCCTCTTATTTCAATTACCCGGTCGGGGCCGCCTGTGCGCTCAACTCCGAATTTGTTGAGGCGATATTTGAAAGACAGCAAAATATAACGGCCGATGGTGCTTGACCGAACCTCACGCAGGTAATTGAGCTCGCTGCTGCGTGTGATGCCTGTATTCTTATTCAGCAGATCGTAACCTTCGAGGGTAATCACAGCCCGGTTGTTGGCCAGGAATGAGTAGCTTATTTCTCCACTGATCAATGGAACTGTAAGCGAGGCGTTAAAACTCTGATCGTTGTATTTGGTGAGATCGGCCGATATCCTCATGTTCAACTTTGTTGAAGGAGTGTAGCGGAAATCGCCAAACGTAGAGTAGCTGAAGTAGGAGCGGTTCAACTGGCTTTGAATCGAATATTTGGCATCCGTATAACTGATCCGGCCTCCGATTTCAACATCTACCTTGTCTTTTTTACGGTTGTCGAAACGCAGCTGCAGGCTGTGCGATAGATTTGTGTTGATGTTGGCAATGCTGTTGACATAGCTCATACCCCGGTTCCAGCTTTCGTTCAGACCTAGGCTGATATTAATGCCCAAGGGACGGATCGGTGTGGAGAAGTTGGAAAACATCGAAGCGGTATAATCTTCAGGCACATTTACCAGCCTGATCACCTGTTTCAGATTGTCGCCCACGGTTATTGACCGGTTGATTTTATTCTTGGTATAGCTTGCACTTATGTTGGTAAACAGCGAGGTGAACGAAAACTGGTCAAAATATACCCATGACAGGTTGGCCCGATGGCTGTATTCGGGTTTGAGGTTCCGGTTTCCATAGCTGAGAGCCAAGGGGTTGCTTGTACTAATGATCGGGAGGAGTTGCAGCGTACCCGGAAGATTGGTTGAGGTGAAATAACGTGCCGACACCCTTTTGCCGGTAGCGTATTCATATTCCCACATGGCCTGTGGCAGTAGGCGCGAGGTATTGAGACTGACCTGAGAATTATCACGCAAGGTATTCATCTGTCTTCCGATTTCGTATTCGAGTCCTACAGTGAAACGTGTTTTTTTCGAGAACTTTTTCAATAATAACCGCGGTCTGATCCATTGGTATTCCCTTTCAATCCGGGGGCTGAGCGAATCGATCACTATGGTGGGCACATCAATCTGAAAGCCCTGCTGACGGTCGAGTACATCGCTTGTGAGCCCCGATCTCAATGTAGGTTCAAGGTATAGTGTGGTACTCATACGCCTGAGGCCGGTAACTGTAAAGGTTCCCTGCATCAGTTTCGAGTCGTTATCCGAAAACTGGTTTTCGATGATAGGGACTGTAATCAGAGGATTATTGAAGACCTTGGTGATATTATTCCAGTCGTTTTCACGCAGACTCTGGTTGTATCGCACATTACCACTAAGCTTTAGCATTCTCCAGTTTTCATTTCCTCTGATGAGCAAAGAGCCATCGAGTGAGGTGTTCATTTGCTTCGAATCGCTTGTGGTCATATTATTAAGCTGATTAACCATGACATTGCTCAACAGGGTTTCAGTAATTGCTGCCGAAATGGAATTTGAGTTGGTTATGGTTGCAATACCATTCAGCATGAAATGCTGCTTGGGATTGGATTTATTTCTCCATCCCAGATTGAACAAATGGTTTCGGTTCTCACCTGATCCATTTTCGTTAGAATTTTGCTCAAAGTTGCGGGTAGGAGTGAAGTTACGGGTGTAGGTAGTCTGTTCAATAGCATTGTCTGTGCCGTTACCCATATAGCTCACATTGATCCGGTTGTCTTTTACTATCTCATACGAGTAGTTGACGCCCAGAGCTCCGGCAGTAACCTTTCCGTTTACTGGCCGTCCAAAATCAACCGGTACGCTCATATCATCAAGCGAGCCACGATCGCCCATCACGTTCCTAATTCCTCCGTTGAAGTCGATGTAATCCCTAAAGCTGAACCCAATCCGATTCACATTGTTTAATTGTCCGAGGGCAGCCAACTGTTGCTTTTCGGTGAACCGATACACCTTACCGTTACCCAGGTAATATTCAGGCAACCCCCCGCCACCTCTTACATCGCCAAACACTGCTTTCTTCATGTCGGGTTTCAGAACAATGTTTATTGTTTTCTCATACTCACTGTCGTCAATACCGAGTAGTTCAGCTTCATCGGATTTTTTGTTGAATACTTGAACTTTATTGATGCTTTCGGCCGGCAGGTTTTTGGTAGCCACTTTAGGGTCGTTACTGAAAAATTCTTTTCCATCAACCAAAACTTTGGTCACATTTTCACCCATGGCTTTTATATTGCCTGAGCGATCCACTTCCACACCAGGAAGCTTCTTTAACAAGTCTTCGGCCACGGCATCGGGGTTTGTTTTAAAAGCAGCTGCGTTAAACTCGATGGTGTCTTTTTTCATTATCAACGGTACTCGTTCGCCGGTCACCTGCACTTCGCCCAAATTGATGGGGGTAGGCTGCAGTGTAAGAACTCCCAGATTTGGTCCTGTCTGTGACGACAGTTTGATTGCTTTGGAGTAGGTCTGGTATCCCATAAAGGCAATTTGCATCACAAAATCGCCGGCGGGTATTTTATTCAGTTGGAATTTTCCCTCGGCGTTTGTGATGGCAAAATGCTGCAGAGTTGAATCAACAGGTTTCAGCAACGCAACTGTTGCATAAAGTAATGGATTTCCGTTGGGATCTTTAACCTCGCCTGTATAGGTTTGTGATTGGCTGACTGCAAGCAGGGGCAGGCTTATTAAGATGACTGATAGAAGTTTTTTCATGATCCAAGTATCTGGTGAAATTTTAATGTTTTAGTTGTTGTCAGATGGTGTTTAGAAGCGTATTCTGATTGCCCCACCACTATTCTCCTGCATCTCTTTCATCTTATCGGCTACCATCTTGTCGTATTCGCTGCGCGTAACCTTTTTCCCTTCTTTCGGGACGACCAGATCGGAAGAGGCGATAGGTTTAAGCTCAACCGAGGTAGCATTGAGGATTGTCTTGCCGTTGTCAATATCCACGGACAGAATGAGACCCGGCAGGCCAGCAAAACCATCCGGCCCGCTCTGAACAGGAATTATAGGGGTGAACCAGGCGATGGTTTTCTTGGGACTGTTAACCAATTCCGCTTCCATACACATATAGTTCAAAATCATTTTTTGCTTTCCTGTCAGGCGCCATTTAATGGTATCGGTTTGCGCTTCAATAAGGAATTTCCGTGTCATGAAGTCACGTTGCTCTGTCAATTTCTTTGAGTCGATGTTATGGTAGATAATATCTTCGGGCTCCATCATGAAAGCCATCCTACGCATACCTCCGCCCGGACCATGTCCGCCACTCCCTGAGCTTTCTTCGATCATAGCTTCATCATTACTACGAGGCACATTGCGGAAATATGATGCCTTTTCATTAAAAATGAGTTCTTTGGGCATTTTGCGTTCACGAGGTACCATGTCCTGGTAGCGAGCTGCATCGCCTCTTAAGGTTATTTCGATTTGTACGATCTTCTCATATTTTACAACCCCTGATGTGTTTTCTTGGGCAAACACCGGAGCAATCATGCCCACGGCTAAGAATGTCAGAACTGCTTTCTTCATAATTTGATTCGATTGTTTTGGTGGTTACGCTACAAAAATAGTGATGACAGTTATCCTTTTTGATTTTTATGGTTTGATATTCAGTTAATTAACGTTAAATTTTGTTAAACCGCAGTTTTTAACTCAACAATGGTTACGGTTTTTGTTGTCAATCAACAGTAATTATGTCATTGTTGTTTGATCTCGGGTTCCGGTATACTTTTAATAACTCATTACAGTAGACACAGGTTCTTCAAAAAAATTGCGCCATATCGCAAGAATTCTTTAAATTTCGTCACGCCAGCACCCGTGGTTAATACTAAATAATTCAGCTGACGGAAGCAGAATATGTATATGAGTTTAACTTTTTATCGAAAAGACTATATTTGTGATATAATTTTTACACTCACCTAACCTCATTGAATTATGAACTTTACACACTATCGTAAGACGATGCGATTGATCTTTCTGTTATCGGTCGTCGTGGGTTTAAGCATGATTTCAAATGCACAGAAAAAGGCTCCGGCCAGAGAAACAACAACCGCAGTAGATACTCTTAAGTCCTCCTCGCTGAGCGGGCTGAAATGGCGTGGAATAGGACCGGCCTTCGCCTCGGGCCGAATCGCTGATTTTGCAGTGAACCCAAATAGTTACAGCGAATATTATGTCGGTGTTGCCTCAGGTCATATCTGGAAAACCGTAAACAACGGCACCACGTTTACTCCAATATTTGATAACTACGGGGTGTATGCGATTGGCGCCATTACCATGGATCCTAACAATCCCTTTGTTGTATGGGCAGGCACGGGTGAGAATAATCATCAACGGGCGCTGGGTTACGGCAATGGCGTTTACAAAACCGACGATGGTGGAAAAAGCTGGAAAAACATGGGGCTAAAAAACTCCCGCCAGATTGGCGAGATCCTTATTGACCCCCGCAATTCGAACATTGTGTATGTGGCTGCCGAAGGAAGTGCATGGGGCCCTGGAGGCGATCGTGGCCTCTACAAAACAACAGACGGCGGGAAGACTTGGGAAAAAATTCTCAACGTAAGTGAAAATACCGGTATAAATAATGTAGTGTTTGATCCGCGTAATCCCGATGTGTTGTTTGCAACAAGTGAGCAGCGCCGAAGACATGTCTGGGGAAAGATTGGAGGCGGACCTGAATCAGCCGTTTATAAAAGCATTGATGCCGGAAAATCCTGGCAGAAACTCACCAGGGGACTGCCTTCAGGACACGTGGGTGGAATGGGAATCGCGGTTTCGCCAGTAAATCCCGACATCATTTATATCATAGCAGAGGCTGCTGATGACAACGGCGGCTTTTTCCGAAGCACCGACAGGGGCGCTTCCTTCGAAAAGATGAGCAGTTACAATGCCAGCGGGCAATACTACAATGTCATTTTCTGCGATCCGGTTAATCCGGACAAGGTGTTTTCAATGGACGTGGTATCTAAGGTAACCTATGATGGAGGCAAAACCTGGAACAACCTCAGCACTTCCCAGCGTCATGTGGACGACCATGCTTTCTGGATTGACCCCCGCAACACGCGGCACTGGATGATAGGAGGTGACGGTGGAATCTATGAAACCTGGGACGACGGGCAAACCTTCATTCACAAAACGAACCTGCCTGTTACGCAATTCTACAGAGTAAACGTGGATGATACCAAACCCTTCTATTGGGTTTATGGTGGTACTCAGGACAATAACAGCCAGGGAGGACCTTCCCGAAATACCACCCGCGAAGGTGTAAGTAGTTGTGAATGGATAGTGACACTGGGCGGCGATGGCTTTTGGCAGGCCATAGAAAAAGGTAACCCCGACATTGTTTATTCGGCATATCAGTATGGAAATATCTCCCGCTACGACAAACGCTCGGCTGAGAGAGTCAGAATAAGGCCGGAGCCGCGAAAAGGTGAACTTACCTATAAGTGGAACTGGGATGCCCCGTTTATTTTGAGCCACCATATGCCTACACGGTTGTATATGGGTGCAGAAAGGCTTTTCAGAAGCGACGACCGAGGTGATAGCTGGGATGTGATCAGCCCCGATCTGACGCGTGGCGAAGACCGGAATCAGTTTAAGATCATGGACAAGTACTGGCCGTCGAATGCCGTAATGAAGAATGTTTCCACCTCCCAATGGGGTACCATCGTCTCACTTGCCGAATCGCCACTGAAGAAAGGATTGCTTTTTGTGGGAACCGATGACGGGCTGATCCAAATTACCGAAGACGACGGTAATACCTGGTTTAAAGCCAGCAGCTTCGCCGGCGTACCTGAGTACACCTATGTGAGTGACATATTGCCATCGCGGTTTGATGAAAATGTTGTTTATGCCTCATTTAACAATATCAAACGTGATGATTTCAAACCCTATCTCCTTAAAAGCGCTGACAAGGGACGCACCTGGACAACCATTGCAGCCAACCTGCCCAACGAAACAGTTCATACCATCGCACAGGACTTTGTCAACCCCGACCTTCTGTTTGTGGGAACAGAGTTTAGCTTTTATCTGAGCGTGGATGGTGGAAAAACCTGGGTAAGGTTAAATTCGGGTTTGCCCGATATAGCAGTTCGCGATATAACTATTCATGAAGGTGAAAATGACCTGGTGATTGCCACGTTTGGGCGCGGATTTTATATCCTTGATGATTACAGCCCGCTGCGAAAGATTACAACCGCTGCACTGAAGGAAAACAAAGCCATTCTTTTCCCGGTAAAAAATGCGCTAATGTATTTGGAAGCTGGTGGTAGCACCGGTTCAGGTCATACTTTTTACACTGCACCTAACCCGCCTTTTGGTGCCATCTTTACATATTATCTGAAAGATATTCCTCGTACCCTGAAACAGGAACGTTTAAGGAAAGAAAAGGATCTTTTTGAAAAGAGCCTGCCTATTCCGCAACCTACAAAAGACATACTCGACGCTGAGGAACGCGAGGTAGCGCCCTATCTATTATTCACTATCCGTGATGACAAAGGCGAAGTGGTCAGGAAACTGTATGAAACTCCGAAGCAGGGCATGAATAGAATAAACTGGCGTTTGCGATATGACAACCCAGCTTTTATGCCTTCGGAAAGGGGCACAGGTAGGGGTATAGCTGCCAATGCGGATGGTGCCATGATACTTCCCGGCAATTATTCGGTGAAGATGGAATTGGTGCACAACAACAAGGTGATAGCCTCTACTGACGAAGTTAACTTTAGGACGGTGGTTCTTAACAACACCACGTTGCCAGCGCAAAACCGCGAGGAACTCACCGATTTCATTAGCAATGTTGCCGATTTACGCAGGGTTACCGAGGGATCGCAGCGTTACCTGGCCGAATTGAAAAGCAGGAACGAAGCGATACGGCAGACGTTACAAAATATGACTGAGGCACCATCGGAACTCATAACCCAATCACGTAAACTTGGTAACGATATTCTGGATATCGAGTTCAAATTCAGTGGCACACGAGCGCAGGCCAGTGCTGAGGAAGTACCCCCCGAGCAGGCTTCAATCAGTCACCGCATGGGAGCCATCACTGCTTCACTCTGGACATCTTCCAGCAATCCCACACAAACGATGAAGTCAAACTACAGCATAGTAAAAGAATCGATGACAGGTATCATATCTGAGATCCAGAGTATTGCAGATGTAATTAAAAAGGTCGAGAGCAAGCTTGATGAACTCTATGCACCATACACTCCCGGAAGACTGCCTAAACTGAGGTAATCCTCACTATAAAAATACATTTGCTGTTGGCGGCTTCGCTCATTGAGTGCGAAGCCGCCAACATTTTAACGCATTTCTAGGTTGGAGAATTACGCAAAAGAAAGCTGGTTAGCATCAATTGTCTTGGCCATCGCCTCATATCCAACCTGGTATATGGCATCAGCCTTTCTAAAATCGAAGGTATTGAATTTATGTACGGTCAATGGCCTGATAACCAAATCACAAGCCTCCAGGTCCTCGCGCATGTTACTTTCAATGCCAAGCCTGAGACATCGTTCGGCAATTTGTTTTATTCCACTGATGCGTTTCATTGGCGCTGAAAGATTTACGTTGACTCCGATAATCTTTTCGGATATGCCACGTAATTCTTTTGCTGGCAGGTTTCTTAATAAGCCTCCGTCCACGTAGAGATTGCCATCTATGAGTATAGGTTTAAACACGATGGGAATCGAAGCCGAAGCTATGATAAATTTAAAAAGTGGTCCTGAGTGAATGATTTCGTATTCGCCGGAGTTTAAGTTGGAAACAGCCACATAAAGAGGCTTCCTGAGAGCTGAAAAGTCATCAGTTGGTATTTTTGAACGCAGTAGTTGCTCCATATTCTCCAGATCAAGAAGCCCATCGCCAGGTACTTTCCAAGAGAGAAATTTGGTTATTTTTTCTTTCTTAATTTCTTCTAGTATTTCTTTGGGTGTATACCCAGCCGCATAAAAGCATCCTACAATAGCTCCCATACTCGTTCCGGCAATTACCTGTGGTTCAATTCCCCGGTCGTGCATAGCATCTAATACTCCCAGATGAGCAATGCCTCGGGCACCACCTCCGCTGAAGGCAATGCCGATTTTATATTTTTGTTCCATAATTATCAGAATTGGGCATTCATAAAAATACGACAAATTCATCACTATACAAATAGTCCCCTGAATATATGGAAAAAATCCTAGGCATTATCCTTGAATTTCTGAAAACTGCATCTTTTCTGACAGTGAGTCAGCTACTTAGTGTATTTGGTCTATATTTCGTTTTTGGTACACTGCTACATTTGTTTGCCCGCTCAACCCGTAGAATGTACAGCAAAACGACCGGGTCGTGGCTCGATATGGCGGCTACCGGATGGATAGGTACCCCGGTACATGAAGTGGGTCATGCAATATTTTGTCTTCTGTTTTTTCACAAAATCGAAAAAATAAAACTCTATGAACCCCGGCCTAAAGACGGCAGCCTTGGGTATGTTAAGCACAGCTACAACACAAAAAATCCTTACCATAGGATTGGAAATTTCTTTATTGGTATTGGCCCGATCATTTTCGGCGCTGTTACCATCTATCTGGCGATGTATTATCTGGTACCTGGCATAAGGCAGTCGTTTTCTCAGATTGAATTCTATGGAGCACAACTGGCCAGCGCCGATCTTACTAATATTAATCTCATTTCAGACATACTTAAAAACAGTGTTCTTACTATATTTAAATCCATTGTCAGTCCCGTAAATTACGGCTCATGGCTGTTTTGGCTTTTTCTTTATTTTTCAATAGCAATTTCCTCTCATATGGAATTGAGCTACAGTGATATAAAAATCACCATAAATGGTTTTTTGATTATTTTCCTCATCCTGTTTATCATCAATGCAATCATTATTCTATCAGGCAATATGTTGAATACAGATATCGGTACCTGGGTGATATCTAAAACCGGCATACGGCATTGGTTGGAACAGGTTATGCGGTTTACGGGCGTGTCCATAGCACTTTTTATGTTTGCCACCCTGCTGTCGATGGCAAATGTTGTACTTACCTGGCTTATTCTTCAAACTGTGAATATTTTCCGTGGTAAAGGTATGTTGAGTCCTTTTTAGTAAGTATTGAGGGCAAGAACATACTGGATTTTTCCCGAGGCATAATTAAGCTTTGCATACCAAAGCCCGTGAAATTACGTTTTCCTGATTAAACCTAACAACAAATAATCACTACTTTCGCCGGCAATTTTGAAGTGCTAATATTGATTCTAAACTCCACTCATTCATGTTTCGGAAAAATTACCTGATTTTTCTAGGCCTTTTGCTTTCAACTGGTGCACCTCTTGTGTTGTTCGGGCAAGCTTCCGTCAGTCTTCCTACTTTCAGTGTATGCCAGGAAACCAACATAAGCATCCCGGTATCCTATCAGAACCTGTCCAGGGTTGATACGTTCCAGATTGTGTTTTCTTACAATCCGTCTGCCTTGACATATCTTGGGTACACCTATCTGCATCCAAACCTCTTGGGCCTCCGGTTCAACATCGATCAGGAAACCGGCTCTGTCCGGTTAACGTTTAGAAAAGGCGCAGCGCTTGATTTTCACTCAGGGCGACTGATTGAAATGACCTTCAAGGTTCAGAAACAGCCCACATCGCTTACCTGGAATCTGGCAAGAAGCAGTTTCTGGCTGGATGGAGGTTCGATTAGTGCCAGCTTCATCAATGGAGGTATTACCCTTTTTCCGCGGACCCGTATTGTTCTCAGCCAGCTTCCAGCCGAAGTTTGTCCCGGCAGCTTCGAGGCAAGTGTAAGGGCTACAATCAGCGGCGGTACTCCTCCCTATTCGTATCAATGGATTGGCAGCCCTTTACAGGTACTGAGCGATAGTATTGCGCGCAACCTCGGAACCGGTGTCCAGTACCGCCTGCGCATCACCGATGCCAATTCCTGCATCGCCGACACAGTGTTTTTCGTAAAAACGCGCAAGTTAAACACGGTTGAAATCAAAGCCACCCCTGACACGGTATTCCTCTCCAACCCGCAAGTAATATTTGAGGCCGAAAATAAATCCACCCCTTTCATCACTCGATATAGATGGAATTTCGGCGATGGCGATTCACTGGTCACATCATCCGTTAAAACCTACCATGTCTACGACAAAGTAAAGGAGTTTGCAGAAAAAGGCGGGCAAAAGTATGATGTGACTCTAACCATTACCAACGAATTTGGTTGTGATACCACAATCAAACATTCCATCCCGATACGTGAGGCTAAAATATTTATTCCCAATGTGTTTACTCCCAATGGCGATGGTGCCAACGACTATTTCAAAATCACCCTCGACGACAAAAAAGATAAGGTTATTACTACCGAGTACGTCAAATTAGAGCTGTTGATTTTTAACCGCTGGGGCCGCAAGGTGTTCTTGAGCAGCGATTATCGCCACGACTGGGACGGCGGAACGTTGAGTGATGGCGTTTACTTCTATTCGCTTAACGCCATGGGGCTTTTCAAGACGGATACTTACAAAGGCGCGGTGCACCTTATTCGTTAAATGGTGTAAGTTAGCCGACAGCAAATCTCATCTTTCTCACCTGCACATGATCGATTTTCAGAAGCTCATTCTCAAGCTTCTGCAGATCCTGCGTATCACCGGTCAACTCAAGTAAAATTAGCCCGGTCGTTTCGCCTTCCTCAGATAGTATATCATGGAGACCAACGCGAGTTTTGATGTTGCAGCCGAACTTGGTCAACACATTTTGAACCGAAGCAGAATTCTTGTGCCGTTGTTCAAGGTACACACCTAAGATTGTCAGTTCCTTCATAAACGGATGATTTTCAGTTACAATTCAAAGGACATTGTTTTCACCTCCAGGCCGCCGACAGCCTTAAGCTCATCCAGCATTTTTTTCCATTCGGATGGCTGGCCTGTTAATTGCAGCATGATGATACCCACCCGGCTACATACCTCTGAAGTGACTTCGTGAAAGCCCATTCGTGAGCGGATCAGGTGTGCATACTTGCTTAGAATATTTTGTGTGCGGCCGCTTTCCTTTATTCTGTCTGCTATCAGTAGGCCGACAATCATGGCTTGTTTCATGGTGTTTTTTCTATTAGGTTTCTGAAAAAAATCAGAAATACATATCGCGTTTCCCCAGCTTTATGGCTTCCAGGCGTTTACGAAGTTCACGTGTCGTTTGCGCATTTTCTTGTTCGAGAGCACGAATATTTTCTTCGATAACCGCCCAGCCTCTGACTATGGTATTCTCAGGAGCATAATCTGTAAGATATTCGGCCAGTGTGAGTATGGCATTCGGCGAACAGAAGCGCTTAATGAATCCCGGAACCGAGAATTCCATAAAATGCTCTCCGGTGCGCCCAAGCCGGTAGCAGGCTGTGCAAAACGACGGCAGATATCCGTTTGCTAACAATTCATCAATGATTTCATTCAGCGAGCGAGTATCGTTAATCTGGAACTGTTCGTGATCAATATCCTGCTCCGATTTTGTATCAGCATAGCTGCCGATCTCAATTTTCGTTCCTCCGTCAATCTGCGACACTCCAAACTGCATCACCTCTTTTCGGATATGAGCAGGCTCCCGCGCTGTGAGTATCATACCCGTGTATGGTACCGCCAGACGCAGAATAGCAACTAGCTTAACAAAATCCTCATCGCTGACCAGATATTTTTTGTTGATATCCAGTTCGGATGCATGCTGTATGCGGGGAAATGAAATAGTATGTGGTCCCACATTATAACAAGCCTCAAGGTGGTTGGTATGCCTAACCAGACTCATCACCTCAAACCTCCAGTCATAAAGCCCGAAAAGCGCACCTATCCCAACATCGTCGAGTCCGGCCTCTTGCGCGCGGTCAAGAGCAGTGAGCCGCCACTCGTAATTACGTTTAGCCCCACCCAGGTGATATACCGAATACATTTCGGGATGATAGGTTTCCTGAAAAATCTGATAGGTGCCGATGCCGGAATCTTTTACAAGCCTGAAGCCATCAATATCTAGGGGTGCGGCATTGATATTTACCCGCCTGATCTCACCGTTACCTTTCTTCACACTATACACAATACGTACGGTGTGGGCTATATACTCAGCTGAGTAATCTGGATGTTCCCCGTACACCAGAATAAGCCTCTTCTGGCCATTTTCCTCGAGTGCTTCAACTTCCTGCACCAACTGCATATCGTCGAGCGTAGTTCTCTTCACTTTCCGGTTAGAAACCCGATAGCCGCAATACTGGCAATTATTGGTGCATTTGTTGCCAATGTATAGCGGGGCAAACAGCACAATACGGTTGCCGTAAACTTTCTGTTTCAGCAAACGTGCCCCCTGCTTGATCTCTTCAATCAGTGAATAATCCTTAGCGTTGATCAGCACTGCGGTTTCTTCAAGAGTAAGGCGCTTTTTATCAAGCGATTTGGCTATCACCGACTGCACGCGCTCAGGGGTTGAGATAGTCTTATTCAGAATATCCCATATCTCTTCAGCGTCGATGAAGGGTTTCATCCGCTGATCCCTTATACGGCATTTCTCGGGAGTGAATTTCATGGTTCGATGTCATAATTATCCATACAAAAGTACTACATTACCTATTAATGAGCACCCTGTTTCAAGACTTAAGATACTTTTGGTTCCTTCTGATCCGGGTTTGTAAGCGTTAAGCCATTCGGTGCGAAGCTATCAAACCTTATTCGAAAAAGATTGTTTCTTTGCAAAGCAAAATCTATTCACATGAAACCTCTCGCATCCCTCAGGCACCTCTCACTTATTGGATTGTTTTTCATCACAATGCCATTCGCAACGGCCAGAGATAAGGCCAATACGGCACCCAAAAACATCATTATTTTCATTGGCGATGGTATGGGATTTAACCATCTCGAAGCTTCGAGCTATTTTAAGTTTGGTGAAAAGAACAAGTTTATCTTTCAGTCGAACTCCTGGATTCAAACGGCCCAATCAACCTATCCGGCGGTGACTCGTAAACGCGACAACAAACTTGACTTCGCCACAGGATACAACCCGCATGCAGCGTGGAATGATCCGTTATCATTAAAATCAGATGCTACAGATTCGGGTGCCGGTGGGACTACACTCTCAACTGGCTTTAAGACATATCGCGGGTCAATTGGTATGGGTATCCTGGGCGATACGCTGTTGCATATTTCCGATTATGCTAAATCGCTGGGTAAAGCTGCAGGGGTTGTATCAACAGTGATGTTCAGTCATGCCACCCCGGCGAGTTTTGCCACACACAATGAATTCAGAAATAATTACGATCAGATTGGCCAAAGCATGATAATTCGCGGGAGGCTCGACGTCATCGCCGGAACAGGAAATCCGGATTATGACAACGACGGCAAACCTACCACAAGTGATTTCAAATATGTCGGTGGCAACGAACTTTGGACCCAGCTTAAGAGCCATCCCGCCCCCTCTGCAGTTAGCATTGCTGGAAAAATCACCCCTTTGCGTGATGTTAACGGTGATGGTAAACCTGATGCCTGGACCCTTGTTACCGATAGCACTAGGTTTGCTGCCATGGCGCGGGGAGAAAGTTTGCCAAAACGCTTATTGGGAGTTCCGCAGGTGCACAGCACATTGCAGCAGGCAAGGGGCGGTGACCAAAAAGCTGCGCCTTTCCAGACACCCAGGGTTTCCGGTATCCCCAATCTGGAGCAAATGACGCTTGCGGCTTTGAATGTCCTGAACCAGAACCGTAAAGGCTTTTTCCTGATGGTTGAGGGTGGCGCCATAGACTGGGCTGCACACGACAATCAAAGCGGTAGGGCGATTGAAGAAACCATTGATTTTACAAATTCCATCGAAGCGACAGTGAAGTGGGTTGAGAAAAACAGCAACTGGAACGAAACACTGATCATAATCACTGCAGATCACGAAACAGGGTTGTTATGGGGCAGTATGACTGATAACAAGGTGCTCACCCCAATACAAAACCTGGGCAAAGGAAACCTGCCAGGTATGCAGTGGCACCATACCGATCATACCAATAGCTTGGTTCCGTTGTATCTCAGAGGAGCTGGCAGCAGATTAATATTCAACTTTCTGGATGAGTTCGACCCCATCCGTGGAGCTTTTGCACAGAACAGTGAAGTTGCCCGTTTAATGTTCATGCTATGGGGCAAAAAATAAACCCTCTATGAAGAATCATATCGTAGGATCGTGAATATTTTATGATCAATCTCCTTTTGCTACCTTTGACAAATGAGTGATGCAAAGGGTATCTCAGTCTTTTCTTTTTGGACTATTCTCGGGTTCCTGGCCGTTTCCCTCACTACCGGAGTTGTTTCGTGCATTCCAAAGAACAGCCGCACTGCGGGTAAGAAAATATTCCGCTACAATGAACCATCAAACGTAACCTCGCTCGATCCGGCTTTTGCCCGCGATCAGGCGAATATATGGGTGGTAAGCCAGCTTTACAACGGGTTGGTGCAGCTCGACCATGATTTGATCGTACGACCCTGTATCGCCAAATCATGGTCTGTTTCAGAGGATTGTAAACAGTATGTTTTTCATCTCAGAGATGACGTTTTTTTCCATGATTCCAAGGTGTTTAATCAAGGTGCAGGTAGAAAAGTGGTCGCTGAGGATTTTGTGTTTAGCCTTAAAAGAATCCTGGACCCAAAAACGCTTTCCCCTGGTTCCTGGGTTTTGCGAAAAGTTGCCTTCATCGAAGGAGAACCTGCCATTATAGCCCTTAATGATTCGACCTTACAAATCACTCTTGAAACAGCATTTCCACCCTTCCTTGCATTGTTAAGCATGCAGTACTGCTGCGTGGTCCCCCGCGAGGCTGTTTCAATGTATGGCCCCGATTTCAGGCGCATACCGGTTGGAACCGGTCCTTTCATGCTGGCCTATTGGAAAGAGGGTGTCAAGTTGGTTTTGGTAAAGAATAAAAACTATTTCGAATCATCGGAGGATCATGGGCTACCCCTGCTTGATGCCGTAGCTGTAACCTTTCTTGCAGACAAACAAACAGCATTTTTGGAGTTCGTAAAAGGTAACCTGGATTTCATCTCAGGAATCGATGCCAGCTACAAGGATGAGATTCTGACCCGCAGCGGTGAACTTAATCCGCGCTATGAGGCGAGCATCGAACTAAATACCCAGTCCTACCTCAATACCGAATACCTCGCTTTCCAGATCAATCCCGACCTTTGGAGATCAAAGAATAATCCTTTGCTGTTAAAGGAAATAAGGCAAGCCATCAACTATGGAATTGACCGGCAAAAAATGATGCGTTTTCTGAGAAATAATATAGGGTATCCGGGTGTAAACGGTTTCATTCCTCCGGGTCTGCCCGATTATGGACAAAGTCCTGTCAGAGGGTACGACTACAACCCGGAAAAAGCCAAAGAACTGCTCAATAAGGCAGGTTTCCCGAATGGTAGAGGATTGCCTGAGATTACACTATTTACAAACCACAGTTACCTCGATCTTACAAAATATCTGCAGCACGCCCTGGGAGAGCTGGGTATAAAAATCAGCATTGAGGTCACCCCTCCGGCAACCCTTCGCGAAATGATTGCAAAAGGGAAAATTGAGTTTTTCAGGGCATCATGGATCGCAGATTATCCCGACCCCGAAAATTTCCTTTCACTCTTTTATAGCGCGAACAGGGCTCCCGCCGGGCCCAATTATTCACATTTTTCCGATAAGAACTACGATTTTTTATACCAGCAAGCCCTGTCAATTATCAATGATAGCCTTCGGTACCTGACCTATCGTAAAATGGATTCAATGGTGATGGAACAAGCTCCGGTGCTCATACTCTACTATGATCAGGTTTTGCGCTTTACGCGAAAAGGAGTTACCGGCTTTAGTGGTAACGCAATGAATCTTTTACATCTGAAATATGTTGACAAAAAGCCCGATGAGTAAAAAAATGGGAATCCTTATTCCTGGAATTGAATTGTTTACTACATTTACCGGTTCATGTTTTAAATCATAATGCTTTGAAACTCTTAGATTCAATCAGGTCGAAATATGGTCAATACATCCTCAACCGGGATGCTTCGCATACTATCAGAAAGCTCTCGATGCGCAGCTATTCAGAGGCAAGGACTTTTGCTCTGCTGTTTCATGTGAGTCAAAAAGATGACCTTGATTTGTTAAAAAATGTTTCGCGCTCGTTGAAAGCAGATCAGAAAAATGTATTTGAACTTGTGTACGTTGTGAATAACGAGAAACAAGCTCTTGTGCCTCCGGCTGTCAACAGATCCATACTGCAAAAAAAGGATCTCAACTGGTTCAGAAAACCTAACGAACTTTTAATTGAGAAAGTAGCTGATCTGAATCTTGATTTTATTATTGATATGACCACTTCTGATTTCTTCCCTTTCATATATCTTGTAGCTACATCCAAAGCACATCTGCGAATGGGATTACAGTCGGATATCAAATTGAGATTTTACGATTTTATGATAAATACGCAGACCGAAAGTGCCGAGCTTCTGTCACAGTATATGATGCATTACCTGAAAATGATTAATACCTCACCTAATGAGTAACCAGTTTAAAGGCACAGGAGTTGCCGTTATCACCCCATTTCACAAACACGGCACCATAGATTTTAGCGCTATGGAGCGTTTGATCAACCATGTAATCGACAACAAGGTTGAATACATCGTTCTGATGGGAACCACTGGCGAAACGGTCACACTGTCAAAGGACGAGAAAAACGCGCTACTTGGTTTTACCATCGAGACAATCAGTCACAGGGTGCCGCTCGTTGTTGGCATCGGAGGAAATAATACAATGGAAATTGTGGATACCATCAAGTCTGTTAATTTTGAAGACATTGATGCTGTCTTGTCTGTTTCGCCCTATTATAACAAGCCCCAGCAGCAGGGGATTTATTATCATTTCAAGCATATTGCCACCGCGAGTCCTGTTCCGGTAATCATTTATAACGTCCCCGGGCGAACCGGTTCAAACATCAGTGCGCAGACAACGTTACAGCTTGCCAATGATTTCAGCAATATCATTGGCGTTAAAGAGGCGTCGGGCAACTTGCAGCAATGTATGCAGATCATCAAAAATAAACCGAAAGGATTTCTTGTGATCTCAGGCGACGACAACATGACATTACCACTACTTTCGCTTGGTGCCGATGGCGTAATCTCGGTTGTGGCCAACGCCTTTCCTCATGAATTTTCGGAAATGGTCAGACTTGGTCTTAAAGGAGATTTCAGCAAAGCCCGCACATGGCATTATCGGCTCTGTGATTTTGTAGACACTTTGTTTGCCGACGGAAGCCCCTCGGGAGTAAAAGCAGCGCTTGAAATCCTGGAGTTAGCCCCCAATAATGTTCGATTGCCATTGGTAAAAGTTAACAAAGACATATATAACCGGTTGGCCACCCAGATCAGAACCATTAAAGGCTCATAAGAGCGTGTTGCCCCGCTCTTCTGGTACCATGAAACCAATTTCGTTAAGTACTCTTTTTGCGGTCTGCATTTTACTGGCTTTTCCAATCATTTCGCCATCGCAGAATATCCCTGAAAAAATTTTTGAACATCACGGCGAACGTTATGTTCAGCTGCGGGTCGCCGACAAATCGCAACTCATAGCTGTCGGACAGATTGCATCCATTGATTTTGTTGATGGCGAAAGAGTGATAGCCGTAGTCAATCGTGAATCATTGGAGCGTTTGATTTTATCCGGCATCCCTTTCGAGTTGCTTCCATCACCCGGCGAAGGTTTTACCGCTGCCATGAGCGAAAAAATAAATATTAACGCTCCGCAGGAATGGAACTCATATCCGACTTATGATGCCTTTGAAGACCTGATGAACCAATTTGCCATAAATTATCCACAGCTTTGCCAGATAGTTAACATTGGTACCCTTGCCAGCGGCCGTAAACTACTGGGGGCAAGGATTACCTCATCTCAGGTCGAATCCGGTCGCAAGCCTCAGTTTCTCTATTCTTCGGGCATGCATGGCGATGAAACAGGCGGCTATGTATTGAGTATCAGGTTTATAAACTACCTGCTCTCAGAGTACGCCCGGAGCCCCCGCATACGTAGACTGGTTGACAGTATCGAAACCTGGATTTTTCCATTAGCAAACCCCGACGGCACCTACAAGGCCGGCAACCATACTGTTACGGGTGCCACCCGATTTAATGCCAATAATGTTGACCTTAACCGAAATTATCCTGATCCGAGGGTTGGCCAGTTCCCAGGTGGACCCTGGCAACCCGAAACACTTGCATTCATGACAGTGGCTAACGAGCAGCATTTTTCAATGGGGGCGAACCTTCACGGAGGAACTGAAGTATGCAATTTTCCATGGGACACGTGGAGCGAACCTACGGCCGATCAAAACTGGTGGATTGAAGTTTGCCGCGAATATGCAGACACTGCGCAGTATTACAGCCCTGAGGGTTATTTTACTTTCATGGGAGGGGTGACCAATGGAGCTGAATGGTATGTTATTTCAGGGGGCAGGCAGGATTACATGAATTATTTTCATCATTGTCGCGAAATGACCATTGAAATTTCTACTGCCAAGCTGTATCCCTCGTCACTACTGCCTGTGCTTTGGGAAAACAATTACCGCTCTTTAACCAATTATCTTGAAAGATCACTTCTGGGTTTAAAAGGTATAGTAAGTGATGCTGTTACCGGGAAACCTGTGAAAGCACGTATTACTATCGAAGGCCACGATACTGACAACAGTTTTGTCTATTCCCATCCGGATCATGGGGGCTACTCAAGGTATCTGGCTCCAGGTGATTATGAGCTTACATTTGAAGCACCCTGCTTCCAGCCTATAAAAAAAACAGTCAGCTTGAGCCGGCGATCGTCAGTCATAGTTGATGTACAAATGAACCCTGTTAGTCCCAGGGTTACCATCAAGGCCTCATCAACAGCAATTGGAACTGGGGAGGCGGTCAATTTCTTGTTTGCAACTTGTGACACAACCACAGACGTACACTGGAGATTCGATGGCGGGAGTCCATCCACCTCAAGTGCGCTGCAACCCAGGGTTACATACGCCCAGCCCGGCATATACGATGTAAGTATTACACTCGGAGGCAGCCAGGGTCATATTACCTCAATCCCGGCTTTCATACATGTAGGCAATCCGGTTAATATATCGAATGCTACCCTTACAACCTGTCAGTCGCTTTTTTATGATTCCGGCGGCCCTTTGGGAGCCTTCCTGTCGAATGAAAACTATATCATGACCTTTATGCCCGGCCAGTCAGGCCAAACAATTACTGCCAATTTCAAGGCATTTTTACTTTCGCAAAATAGCGAATGCTCCAAAGTCGCATTGAAGATTTTTGATGGGACGGATACCTCGGCGCCTCTGATTGGAATGTGGTGCGGAAGCGAATCACCCGGAGTTGTCAGAGCTGCAAATTCGTCAGGGTCCCTGACTTTCCAATTTTCATCATCGGAGGTAATACCTCAGCCGGGATGGGCAGCGGTAATTGATTGCACTCCAAAACCGGTGGGGCGGGAGAGGAATAACTCATTCACTACCGCTATTGAGGCATTTCCAAACCCGAATGCACTTGGTAACCTGACGGTTAAAGTTCCGGCGGCAATCAGCATGATTAAATTGTACAACAGCACCGGAAAAAATGTATATACAAGTTATGAGGTTGGTAATGAGTTCAATATCCCTACCTCTAACCTGCCGGCAGGCCTCTACATTATTGAAATCAGATCAGGCAAACAGCAGTTCTGTAAGAAAATACAGGTAATAAGGTAATCACTGTCCAGATAGCATAGTTTTACGGATTGCCAATGAATCATCGTGATGCACTCATAGGGTTCAATCTGCAGGAACGCAATTCAGATCAACATTTTTAACAAATACTAACAAACCGGGTTATCTCGTTTAGCATTAAATTGTTACTTTTGCGTCATGATTCGAAAACTGACCTATTTAAGCCTTTTCCTATTGGTGCTTAGCTCTGCATGCAGCAAATACCAGCGGCTGCTGAAAAGCCAGGATTACGAAGAGAAATACCAGATGGCTATGGTTTACTATGAGCAGAAGGACTATCAGCGCGCACTCGAATTATTCGAACAGTTGATGCCATTGCTACGCGGAACCGACCGGGCCGAGAGGCTTTCATATTACTACGCCTATGCCCATTACAACCTCCGGGATTACGTGCTTGGCAGTTTCTATTTCAAACGTTTTGTTAAAACCTTTCCTCGAAGTGCGTTAGCAGAGGAGTGTGCTTACATGAGTGCTTACTGCCAGTACCTTGATTCTCCACGTTCATCACTCGATCAGTCAAATACAAAGGAGGCAATCAAAGAATTGCAGCTTTTCATTAACGCATATCCCTCAAGCACCCGGGTAGCTGGTTGTAACAAATTGATCGATGACCTGAGGGCAAAACTGGAACTGAAGGATATGGATATTGCCCGGCTTTATCTCAGGATGGAAAATTATGTGGCTGCTGTCACTGCCTTCAAGAATGTGTTGAAAGACTACCCCGATACCCGCTTCAGAGAGGAAGCGATGATGAATATTCTTCGGGCCAATTATTATTATGCTATAAACAGCATCGAACAGAAAAAAGCAGAACGCCTGAAGGAAACTATAGCAAGCTATGATAATTTTGCTGCACAGTTTCCAACCAGCCGCTTCTCGCGCGAGGCATCCGGTATCCAGCAGACTGCCCTGCGACAAATGAAACAATTGTAATTTATATCACAGAAATATGGATCCGAAAAAACTCAAAATTGAACCAACCACCGTTACCCGTGACATGACACTTCTTCATAAACCCACGGGAAACGTATACGAAACTGTTGCAATCATCTCAAAAAGAGCCAACCAGGTTGGGAAGGAACTTAAAGAAGAACTCGACCGTAAACTCAATGAGTTTGCTGTACCTTCCGATAACCTGGAAGAGGTGTTTGAAAACCGCGAGCAGATTGAAATTGCCCGATATTACGAAAACCTGCCTAAGCCTACGTTGATTGCAGTAAATGAGTTTCTGAAAGATGAAATTCATTTTGAGAACCCGGAGAAGGCAGGCAAACCGAATGCCTTTTAAAGATCACTAACTCATCCACTATGGGGCTTCAAGGTCGGAAGATACTGATTGGAATTACCGGAAGTATTGCGGCATACAAAATTCCTTTCCTTATACGGCTGATGGTCAAACAGGAAGCTCAGGTTAAGATACTGATGACACCATCAGCCTGTGATTTTGTTACGCCATTGACCCTTGCTACATTAAGTATGAATCCAGTCGGCATCGATCCTTTCGACAAAGCCTCAGGGCAATGGCATAGCCACGTCGACCTGGCCAACTGGGCTGATGTCATGCTCTTTGCACCACTAAGTGCAAACACGTTAGCCAAAATGGCTACCGGTATTACCGACAACCTGCTGACAGCTACTTATCTGGCAGCGCGCTGTCCGGTGTTTTTTGCTCCTGCTATGGATGTGGATATGTTCAAACATCCCACCACACAGCAAAATATTGCTACTCTACAATCGTTTGGTCACACGTTAATCGAACCGCAAGTTGGTGAGCTTGCCAGCGGACTTTGCGGCGAAGGTCGAATGGAAGAACCTGAAAAAATTCTGAACATTCTGATTGAACACTTTCAGCAATCAAATTCTTTTGCAGGTAAAAAAGTCCTCATAACTGCAGGTCCGACTCAGGAAGCAATTGACCCTGTCCGGTATATAGGCAATCATTCGAGCGGGAAAATGGGATTTGCATTAGCCCAGGTATTTGCTGCACGTGGAGCTTCAGTAACTCTGGTGACCGGCCCGGTTACCCTTTCAATCCATCACCCCGGTGTGAAACGAGTTGATGTGGTTACTGCAAAGGAGATGCATGAAAAATGCATGCAGCTCTATAGGGATATGGATATCATCATAAAGGCAGCAGCGGTTGCCGATTATCGGCCGTCACACATCGCAAGCGGAAAGATTAAGAAACAGGAGGATACCTTGCACATCGGGCTTGAAAAAACTTCTGACATATTATATGATATTGCCAGTACTAAGCTACCCGGACAGGTAGTAGTCGGATTTGCGCTTGAAACCGGTGACGGAGAACAAAATGCTTTAGCCAAGCTGAAAAATAAAAATGCCGATATCATCGTTCTTAACCTGGCTTCTGAAGAAGGATCGGGGTTTGGTGTCGGTACCAACAAGATCAACATCTACGACCGCAACCAGCAATCTAGAACATTCGAAATGAAGCCAAAGGCAGATGTCGCCCGAGACATTGCAGACTATATTTTCGAATTTCAGGCTAAAAACCTCTAAAAGTTTTGGTTGTAAACTTGTAGCTATGAAGCGATTCCTTGTTGTTGTCATGTTAATGTTCTCGCTGTCACTGCGCTCGCAGGAATTTATGCTCTCGGTATCCGTGAGCGCGCAACAACTTGAAGGTACCGATATACAGATTTTTAACAGCTTGCAGAACTCTCTTAATGAGTTTTTCAATTCCCGAAACTGGACCAACTACAATTACAAGCCCAACGAGCGCATCGAGGGGACTATAATGATTACTCTCTCTGAACGCCTGGGGAGCGATGAATATCGCGGGCGGATAAATGTAGTATTACGACGACCTGTGTACAGATCCAGCTATCATTCGGTACTGCTGAATTTTATTGACCGGGATGTACAGTTTCGATACATCGATCAGCAGGTGCTGGAGTATTCGGATGGCACTTTTACCTCAAATCTCACTTCGTTGATGGCATTTTATGCTTATCTGATGCTAGGGCTTGATGGCGATTCGTTCTCCAAGTTCGGAGGTTCCCCGTATTTTGAGAAAGCAATGGCGGTAGTCAACAGTGCCCAGAGTGCCATAGAAAAAGGTTGGAAAGCCTATGAAAGTCAGCGCAATCGCTACTGGTTGATGGAAAACATCCTGAATGGCAACTACCAGGCGCTACGAGAAAGCATGTACCTGTATCACCGGCGTGGCCTCGACATGATGACCGAAAATGTAGAACTTGGGCGGCTGGCCGTGACCGAGAGCCTCGAATTGATGCGCCAGGCCAATCGGCAACGGCCGGGACTATATTTTCTGCAACTGATTCTTGAAGCCAAGCGTGAGGAAATTGTCAACATCTACTCAAAGGCCAGTGAATTGGATAAGCCACGGGTTGTCAATTTGTTAAAGGAAATTGATCCATCAAATTCGGCTACCTATCAGAAGATTGTTGAAAAGCAAGCCTTCTAAGAGTCTGATCCACAATCACCTTTTTCTTATTTTCGCGGGAATTATAACCTTATCACATGATATGCTACAACGCTTAACCGTTGAGAATTTTGTTCTTATTCGAAAGCTTAGCATAGATTTCAGCAAAGGTTTCACTGCTATCACTGGCGAAACCGGAGCCGGAAAATCGATTCTGCTCGGTGCTCTTGGGTTGGTATTAGGCCAGCGCGCTGATTCGCAATCTCTGCTCGATAAAGAAAAAAAATGCGTCATTGAAGCGGAGTTCAATATTGTAAATTATGATCTCCAGGCCTTTTTCAGCACCCACGATCTGGAGTATGATGACTTAACAATACTTCGACGTGAGATTTCATCCAATGGCAAATCACGAGCATTCATCAATGATACTCCGGCATCACTCCAGCAGTTGAAAGATCTGGGAGGACTTTTGGTCGATATTCATTCACAGCATGCCATCATCACTCTTTCCGATACTTCGATGCAGCGGGATTTGCTTGATGGTTTTTCTCTTTTACAGGGAGCTTTATCTGCTTACCGCGAAGAATATTTCGAAATGCTCCGCTTAGAATCCGTCTTGCAAAAACTCAGGGCAGCAGATGTCAAGGCAAAACAGGAGGCTGACTACCTTAACTTCCTCCTTGATGAATTGAATAAAGCCTCGTTACAACCAGACGAACAGAAACAGCTCGAACAGGGACTTAGTATTCAGACGCATGCTGAAGAGCTTAAGAGCGCCATTCAAACCGCTCTGTTTATTGCTAATGAAGAAGACCACAGCGTGATCCGCAAAGTTCATGAAATCATAGTTTCAATTCGGAAGCCGGGCGAATTTCACCCCGCACTCAAGAAACTCCAAGAACGGCTTGAAGAGATCTATGTCGATCTAAAAGATATAGCATCGGAACTCGAACGTTCGGGCAATCGAATTGAAATAAATCCACAGCGGATTGAAGAGATGCAATCGAGATTACACCTCATATACCAGCTCCAGCATAAGCATAAAGTGAGCAGCATGGAGGCATTGCTTGAAATAAAAAGGCAACTTGAAATCAAACTTAATTCCTACCTGTCTCTAGAGGAAGAAATTGCAAGCACCGAACAAAACCTAAGTAATCAAAAGGAGAGAGTACTCGGGTTATCAGATAAATTGTCTGATTCAAGGTTGAAATCAGCTCCTGAATTTGGTCATTCCATCAGGCAGCTCATCCATCAGCTTGGGATGCTCGAGGCTACTTTTCAGGTGGAGGTGGTCACCGGCAATGAGCCCGGTCCCTATGGGCAGGATCTTGTTCAGTTTTTATTCAGTTCGCGCAGAGCAGGTGAGATGAGAGCCCTGGCACAGGTGGCTTCCGGAGGCGAGTTGTCGAGGATAATGCTTGCTGTGAAATACTTACTGGCTCACAAGAAAAAACTTCCGACAGTAATTTTTGATGAAATCGACAGTGGAATATCGGGAGAAATTGCAGGCAGGATGGGAGCTATGATGCGTCAGATGGCTGAAGCCATGCAGGTGATAACTATAACTCATCTGCCTCAGATTGCAGGAAGGGCAAATCACCATCTGCTTGCGTATAAATCAACATCAGACGGCCAGACACATTCGGATATCCGGCCTCTCACTAAGGAAGAAAAAACATATGAAATAGCCAGAATGCTTAGTGATGAGCAAATTACAGAAGCAGGATTACGTGCTGCGCAGGAGCTTATGAAAGACTAAATATGCTGAATTCTGCATATGTGAAAAAAACATAATTTTGCCACTAAAGGATTGATAAAAAATATTCTTCCACATTTTCGAAATAGAAAATCCAGTAAATTCATGGGATACAACTTATTAGCCGGTAAAAATGGAGTAATCTTCGGGGCGCTGAATGAGCAATCAATTGCATGGAAAGTGGCAGAACGTGCCTTTGAAGAAGGCGCACAACTGGTATTAAGCAACACTCTGCTTGCCGTCAGGATGGGAACTCTGCACGATCTTGCCCTAAAGACATCCAGCCTCATGGTTCCGGCAGATGCTACCAATGTCAAAGACCTGGAACATGTTTTTATTTCCGCACTTGAACATTTCGGTAGCAAGGTTGATTTTGTGCTGCACAGCATAGGTATGTCACCAAACGTCAGAAAAAAGGTCCCGTATGACCAGACAAATTATGACAATTTTTCTAAAACACTCGATATTTCAGCTATATCCTTTCACAAAATGATCCAGGCAGCCAAAAAACTCGATGCCATCAACGATTGGGGTAGTATTGTGGCACTGAGTTATATCGCTGCTCAACGAACCTTGTTTGAATACAACGACATGGCGGATGCCAAAGCTGCCCTCGAGAGTATTGCCCGCAGTTTTGGATACATTTATGGGAGAGAGAAAAAGATTCGTATTAATACCATATCCCAGTCGCCCACTCCAACCACAGCGGGTCTGGGGGTCAAGGGATTCAGTGGGCTGATGGATTTCACGGAACGTATGTCGCCGCTCGGCAATGCCACTGGGGATGAATGTGCTGACTATTGCATCACTCTGTTCAGCGATCTGACACGAAAGGTAACCATGCAGAATCTTTATCATGACGGAGGTTTCAGCAGTATGGGTATGAGTGCACGTGCTATGGAGATGTACAACAAAAGCCTTGAATGCCGCGATTGCCATGTTAATCCGTTGAATGATCACAGCGATTCTACGTAAACCAGATTTTTTTGCTCTTAATGATGTTTACCCTTAATCAAGTTCTATGAGTTTTCGAATAGTATGTTTAGCAAAACAGGTTCCCGATACGCGCAACGTGGGTAGGGATGCGATGAAGGCGGACGGAACAGTGAACCGAAGTGCACTGCCAGCAATTTTTAATCCCGAAGACCTGAATGCACTCGAAATGGCACTTCGGCTGAAGGAAATGCGTGGTGGTGATGCTGAAGTTATTTTGCTGACGATGGGCCCACCGCGGGCAGCAGAGATAATCCGCGAAGCGCTTTATCGTGGCGTGGATAGAGGCATTTTACTGACAGACCGAAAATTTGCAGGAAGCGATACTCTGGCCACATCTTACGCGCTTGCCATGGCCATCAAAAAACTGTCACCTGTAGGTGCGGTTTTCAGCGGGAGGCAAGCTATCGACGGCGATACAGCACAGGTTGGTCCGCAAACAGCAGAGAAACTGAACCTTCCGCAGGTTACCTATGCCGAAGAGATCCTTGCCATGTCGGGTTCCACCCTGACAATCAAACGCAGGCTCGAACGCGGCATCGAGATCGTAGAAGCCCCGCTGCCGCTGGCTGTTACTGTGCATGGCTCAGCACCCTCCTGCAGGCCGCGCATTGGTAAGAGGCTGATGAAATTCAAACATGCACGTACTGTCAGTGAGCTTCAAAATGAGGTGCGTGATTATACAGAGCTCTATCAGAATAGACCGTATCTTCAGATCGAAGAATGGAGTGTCGAAGACATCGGTGCTGACACCACTTTTCTGGGACTGTCAGGCAGCCCAACCAAGGTAAAGAAAATCGAAAATGTGGTTATACAGCACAAGGATCCGGTGGTTATTAGAACAGATCAGGAACTGGAGAGCCTGGTAAAAGAGCTGCTGGATGCACATATTATCGGATAAATATAACAGATAAAATGCAGAGAAAAGTAAACAGCGTTGCAGTATACTGCGAAATGAATGATGAGGGGCAGGTAGCTGATGTGAGTCTCGAACTACTGTCGAAAGGACGAAAACTGGCTGATACCCTTCATACCCAACTCGAAGCGATACTTATTGGCGACAAAAGTACCCAACAAATCGCTGAGGATTTGTTTAGCTATGGAACTGATATTGTGCATCTGGCCGCCGATGACAGCTTATTTCCGTATCAGACATTGCCTCACACAGCTATTGTTAAATATATTTTTGAAACCAGTAAGCCTGAGATTGCATTGTTTGGAGCCACCAGTATTGGCCGCGACCTTGCGCCTCGAATCGCATCAGCACTCAAATGCGGATTAACAGCAGACTGCACTAGTCTTGAGATTGGCGACCACCTCGAAAATCGTTCCCAGATTCTTTATAAAGATCTGTTGTACCAGATCAGGCCGGCTTTTGGAGGAAACATCATTGCCACCATTATCAACCCCGAAACCCGCCCCCAAATGGCCACTGTTAGGGAAGGAGTAATGAAAAAAGAGGTCATATCCCCTGATCGCAAAGGCCAGATCAATCTGTTGGACATCCAAAATTTGCTTAAACCTGAGGATTTTATCATACGGATACTAGAACGCCATATTGAAAAAAGCAAGGTCAACCTTAAAGGAGCACAGATAATTGTAGCTGGCGGTTACGGTGTGGGATCGAAAGAAAATTTCGACCTCCTGTTTCAGCTGGCCGAAGTGCTGGTTGCTGAGGTTGGGGCTTCTCGCGCTGCAGTCGATGCTGGTTTTGTTGGGCACGAAAGACAGATTGGACAGACCGGGATCACTGTCAGACCAAAATTGTATATAGCCTGTGGCATCTCAGGTGCCGTGCAACATAGGGCCGGAATGGACCAATCAGCCCAAATAGTTTCAATCAACACAGACCCGCATGCACCGATAAACGCAATAGCCGATTACGTGATTACCAGTGAGGTAAGCGAGGTAATACCTAAGCTCATTAAGTGCTATCGCGAAAATTCGAAATAATCCTTTTCATTTTTTCCTAACAAAACAGAAATGGCTAATTACTATTCAGATAATCCAAATTTGAAATTCCATCTCCATCATCCTTTGATGGAGAAAATCGTTAGACTTAAAGAAGACAATTTCAGGGATGTCACCCTTTACGACTTTGCGCCGCTAGATTTCGAAGATGCCATGGATAGCTACGAGAAAGTCCTTGAAATCATCGGCGAAATCTCTGGCGACATTATTCAGCCCAATGCTGAAAGAGTTGACCATGATGGGCCGCAGCTTATTAATAATGAGGTTATTTATGCTCCGGGTACACAGCAAAACCATGAGGTACTCACCAAAGCAGGCCTGGTAGGATTGTCTTTGCCACGAAAATATAATGGTTTGAATTTCCCGATTGTCCCCTATGTCATGTCAGCCGAGATCGTATCGCGTGCTGATGCCGGATTTGCCAACATATGGGGTCTGCAGGACTGCGCCGAAACAATTCACGAATTTGCGTCTGAAACTTTGAAGGACGCATATCTTCCACGTTTCAACCAAGGGGCTACTGCTGCAATGATTCTGACAGAACCTGATGCCGGAAGCGACTTACAGGCTGTGCAGCTCAGGGCATCTTATGATACAGCTACTGACACCTGGCTACTTAACGGCGTGAAACGATTTATCACGAATGGCGATGCCGATATCTCTCTTGTGTTGGCGCGCAGCGAGCCAAACACTACCGATGCACGGGGATTATCGCTGTTTCTTTATGAAAAAGGGCATCATGGAGTTGTAATACGCCGTATTGAAAACAAATTGGGCATCAAAGGATCACCCACCTGCGAAATGGTATTCACTAATGCTCCCGCTAAACTTATTGGCGACACACGCATGGGATTGATTAAATATGTGATGGCCCTCATGAATTCGGCACGCCTGGGAGTAGGGGCACAGTCTGTCGGTATTGCTGAGGCTGCCTACCGCGAGGCTTTAAAATATGCCAATGAGCGAGAGCAGTTTGGCAAGGCAATCATGCACTATCCGGCTGTGTACGAAATGTTAGCCACGATGCGGGCAAAAATCGATGCAGCCCGATCTCTGTTATATGAAACTGCCCGCTTCGTAGATGTATACAAGGCATATAGCTTTTTAGCTGAGGAGCGCAAATTGGACAGCGAAGAGCGGAACGACATGAGGTATTATCAGAGAAGTGCCGATGTATTTACACCCCTGGTAAAGCTTTTCGCCAGCGAATATTCCAACCACATCACCTATGATGCCATCCAGATACACGGGGGCACAGGATACATGAAAGACTTTCCTGTCGAACGATTGTATCGCGATGCGCGCATCACCACCATTTACGAAGGCACCTCACAACTGCAGGTGGTGGCGGCAATAAGGGGAGTTGGTAACGGAGCATACCTTAAGATGCTACAGGAATATGCTCAGAAGGATGTAAAACCCGAACTTGAATACCTGAAAAAAAATCTTATCCGGATGACGGAACAGTTTGCCAAAACTGTTGAAAAAGTCAATGAACACGAAGACAACGAATTCCTTGACTTTCATGCGCGGCGACTGGTTGAAATGGCCGGAAATACCATTATGGGATTTCTTCTATTGCTGGACGCAGAGCGAGACCGGAGTTACCTTAAATCTGCAGGGATCTTCATACGCAAAGCCCGTGCAGAGAATACTGCTGCCGTAAGCTTCATCAATAATTCGGATCCGAAAGATCTGGGTTCCTACAAATATTAGAATCTAAGAGTCAATCACAGACTGGTTGGGTGAAAAGGCAAAAGGCCTCTCTTGGTTAAAGAGAGGCCTTTTGTATCTTTCAGATATTCATGCCTCAGGCCTAGCTTTAAGGGATTTTTTCCGAAGTTTCAGGCGTTGAACTTATGATCAGGAGCTTTTCTTCCTCACCATTTCGTTCAATAGTAATCATATCACCTTCATGCATTTTTGACGATATGATCAACTCAGCCAATTCATCCTCAATATATTTCTGAATAGCTCTTTTGAGCGGTCTTGCGCCAAACTGGGCATCCCATCCTTTCTCGACTATGAAATCTTTGGCTCCTTCGGTTATACTGATGGAATACCCCATATCAGCAACTCGCTTGAACAGCTGGCGAAGCTCCAGGTCAATGATCTTGTGAATAGAATCGCGCTCAAGAGGCTCAAAAATCACGATGTCATCAATACGGTTGATGAATTCAGGAGCAAAGGTCTTCTTTAATGCGTTTTCGATTATACCCCTTGAGATATCCGAACTGGCCTGTTGGCGGGCTGCAGTCGAGAAACCGACACCCTGTCCGAAGTCTTTCAGCTGCCTGGACCCAATATTTGATGTCATGATGATGATGGAGTTTTTAAAGTCTACCTTACGGCCGAGGCTGTCGGTTAGCTGGCCATCATCTAGCACCTGCAGGAGTAGGTGGAATATATCGGGATGGGCCTTTTCAATCTCGTCGAGCAACACAATACTGTAAGGTTTTCTCCTTACTTTTTCGGTCAGCTGTCCACCTTCTTCATAGCCTACGTATCCCGGAGGAGCCCCCACAAGTCTTGACACTGCAAACTTCTCCATATATTCACTCATATCTATGCGTATGAGAGCATCTGCGCTGTCGAAAAGATACTGTGCAAGCACCTTGGCTAGATGCGTCTTGCCAACTCCGGTGGGTCCCAAAAAGATAAACGTACCAATGGGTTTGTTTGGGTCTTTCAACCCTGCTCGGTTGCGCCTGATAGCTTTAACGACTTTTTTTATAGCCTCATGCTGCCCTATAACCGAATTTTCAAGTTCTGCTTCCATTGATACGAGCCGGTTACTTTCGTTCTGCGCAATACGCTGTACAGGAATTCCTGTCATCATGGCAACCACTTCGGCCACATTGTCCTCAGTCACTTCTTCGCGATGTATCTTTGATTCTTCCTCCCATTTGCGTTTAGCCTTGTCGAGTTCCTGAAGCAAACGGCGCTCCACGTCACGGTATTCAGCAGCTTCTTCAAATTTTTGGCTTGAAATAGCCTTTGTCTTCTTGATTTTTATTTCTTCTATACGATCTTCAATGTTTACAATCTCTACCGGCACTCGGATATTCTTGATATGCACTCTTGATCCTGCCTCGTCAAGCGCGTCGATGGCCTTGTCAGGGAGGTACCTGTCTGTGATGTAACGCTGCGTTAGATGCACACAGGCCTCGAGAGCCGCGTTGTTGTATTCAACTAGGTGATGGTCTTCGTATTTCTCTTTAATATTCTTTAATATCTCCAGGGTTTCTTCAGGAGTGGTCGGATCGACCATAATCTTTTGAAAACGACGCTCGAGTGCTCCGTCTTTTTCTATGTACTGCCTGTACTCGTCTAGAGTGGTGGCTCCGATACACTGAATTTCACCACGGGCCAGCGCTGGCTTAAACATATTCGAGGCATCCAGCGCTCCTGAAGCATTGCCGGCGCCTACAATGGTATGTATCTCGTCGATGAAGATGATAATATCCTGGTTTTTCTCTAGCTCACTTAGTACGGCTTTCATGCGCTCCTCAAACTGACCGCGGTATTTTGTTCCAGCAACCAGCGATGCCAGATCAAGGGTGTACACACGTTTATTGAAAAGGGCGCGGGAAACTTTCCGGTTAACAATACGTAAGGCCAGGCCTTCGGCAATGGCTGATTTGCCAACACCCGGTTCCCCGATCAGCACAGGGTTGTTTTTCTTACGCCGGCTCAGAATCTGTGCTATACGTTCCAGCTCTTTCTCCCGTCCCACGATGGGATCCAATCGGCCTTCCTCAGCCGCTCGTGTCAGGTCGCGACCGAAATTATCCAAAACAGGAGTTTTCGATTTCGACTCAGCCATTTTTTTCGCACCTCCGCCAAATTCCTTGCTTTCCTCGGGTTCGTCCTCTGAGGTTCCGCCCGGAAATTCCGAACGCGTATCTCTTTGTTTTTCAGGTTTATTGATTATATTTTCTAACTCAGCTCTTACAGAGTCATAGTCCACATTGAACTGACTACAACTTCGCGTAACCACATTGTCTTCATCTTTTAGAATAGCCAGAAGCAAATGTTCCGTGCCAATCAGCTCGCTTTTGAATAGCTTTGCTTCGAGGTAGGTCAGCTTTAAGGCCCTTTCGGTCTGCTTGACCAAAGGCAGATTTTCGACATCTTTCACCTTATTGCTGCCTGTGGCAACCGCTGACTCTATCATTCTTCTTAATTCAGGAATATTCACTCCAAGATAATTAAGAACCTGTATCGCTTTACCTTCTCCTTCACGTATCATCCCAAGCAGCAGGTGTTCTACCCCAATGTATTCGTTACCCAACCGGATAGCTTCCTCCCTGCTGTATGACAAAACGTCCTTAACTCTTTGCGAAAATTTGGCTTCCATCTATATGTCGTATAATTAAGTCTTTGATATGATTTGAGTTACAATGATAATTTCTTTTACGATCTCAGTAACCCATAATAAGGTGTCAAAAATAATGCCGAAGTCTGAGATACATTACGAGGTATTTCTAGCTTTATTGTTTACATATAACAATCAGGACTGGCAACTGTTTAGTGCAAAAGCCTTTGCCAATAAAATACAAATTTCACGTAGCGCAAAGATATGACGCAATGAGCTCATATAATGCGAATTAGCTATTTATTATCAACAGTAAATTGTTCAAAACATACCTGCCAAATCAGGTTGCTGGTTAAATAAATATTTCTATCTTCGTAACTTGTATAGACATTTTTTAATAGGCTCATATACAATTATTTGCGTTTTATATGACTGCCAATCAGAAAGCATCTTCAATTTTAGTCACATTAAGGTAATATGCAGGAAAAAGATTTGGATAATAAAAACGATTTGCAGGGCCCAGGCGAGAAAATTATTCCGGTAAATATTGAAAATCAGATGAAATCGGCCTACATCGATTATTCGATGTCGGTGATCGTGTCGCGTGCTTTACCTGATGTGCGGGATGGTTTGAAACCTGTACACAGAAGGGTGCTATTTGGCATGCTTGATCTTGGTCTTTTGGCTAACCGGGCTTATAAGAAATCGGCCAGGATAGTGGGGGAGGTGCTGGGTAAGTATCACCCGCACGGCGATACATCCGTTTACGATGCCATGGTGCGTATGGCCCAGGATTGGTCACTACGATATCCGCTGGTGGATGGACAGGGTAATTTTGGATCTATTGACGGCGACAGTCCGGCTGCCATGCGATATACGGAAGCACGACTCAGGCGAATTGCCGAAGAAATGTTGTCTGACATCAATAAGGACACCGTTGATTTTCGGCTCAACTTCGACGATACCCTTGAAGAACCCACCGTTCTGCCCACCCGCATTCCCAATCTGCTTATTAACGGTACATCGGGAATTGCTGTAGGCATGGCTACCAATATGCCTCCGCATAACCTAGGCGAGGTAATTGACGGCATCGTCGCCTATATCAACAACCGTGAGATCACAATTGCAGAATTGATGAAATTCATCGAAGCCCCCGATTTCCCAACGGGTGGCATCATATATGGCTACGATGGAGTTCGCGAAGCATACGAAACCGGCAGAGGCAGAATTATCATCCGCGGAGAAGCCACCATTGAGCCTGATGAAAACGGACGCGAAAATATAATTGTTACTTCCATTCCATACCAGGTGAACAAGGCCGATATGATCCGCCGCACCGCCGATCTGGTTGAGGAAAAGAAAATCGAAGGCATATCAGATATTCGCGATGAAAGCGACAGGCAGGGCTTGCGCATTGTATACGAACTGAAACGCGATGCCATATCAAGCGTGGTGCTGAATAAGCTCTACCAACTTACACCTTTGCAGTCATCTTTTAGCGTAAATAATGTTGCATTGGTCAAAGGGCGGCCTATTACGCTCAATCTCAAGCAAATCATTTCGCATTTTGTTGATCATCGCCACGAAGTGGTAGTCAGGCGCACCAGGTTTGAGCTCAACGAAGCTCTGAAAAGAGCGCATATCCTTGAAGGATTATTAATAGCCCTCGACCACCTCGACGAAATAATTGCCCTCATCAGGGCATCCCAAACTCCTGAAGAAGCCAAAGCCGGGTTGATCGAACAGTACAGTCTTTCGGAGATTCAGGCCAAAGCCATCCTTGACATGCGCCTTCAGCGGCTTACTGGGCTTGAACGTGACAAAATCAAGGAAGAATATGCTGAACTGAATAAACAGATTGAATATTTCAACCATGTGCTTGCCGATGAAGGCCTGAGAATGGAAATAATCAAAAATGAGCTAGTGGAGATCAAGGAAAAATATGGTGATGAACCTAAAACCCAGATCGAATATTCAGCCAAAGATTTCCGAATCGAAGACACTATTGCCGACGAAAGCGTTGTAATAACCATCTCGCATCTGGGATACATAAAACGGACGCCCCTGTCCGAATACCGTTTACAGCACAGAGGTGGCAAAGGCGCAAAAGGCAGCGAGGTGCGCGATGAAGACTTTGTTGAGCACTTGTTTGTGGCCACAAATCATAATTACCTGCTTCTATTCAGCGAAAAAGGCAAATGCTACTGGCTGAGGGCTTTCGAAATTCCGGAAGGAGCCAAAACCTCCAAAGGCCGGGCCATACAAAACCTCTTAAGCATTGATCCCGGCGATAAAATCAAAGCCTTCATAAATGTTAAGGATCTGAAAGACAGCGAGTATATCAACAATAACTACATAATTCTCTGCACTAAGGGCGGTATCATAAAAAAGACTTCGCTCGAGGCTTACTCAAGGCCAAGGATGAGTGGTATCAATGCCATCACGGTAAGAGAGAACGATGAATTGATTGAAGCCCGTTTAACAAACGGAAACAATGAGATTATCTTAGCATCCAGGATTGGTAGGGCTATACGATTTAATGAACAGACGGTCAGGCCAATGGGACGTAATGCGGCCGGTGTAAAAGGAATAACCTTGTCGGACGAACAGGACGAAACTATCGGAATGATTTGCCTGGAGAACGGAAAAGAGGATATATTGGTAGTTTCAGAGAACGGGTTCGGAAAACGTTCCCCACTCGACGATTATCGGATTACAGGCCGGGGCGGAAAAGGAATAAAGACCTTAAATGTGACCGATAAAACTGGCAAGCTTATTGCTATTAAGAATGTGATGGACGAGAATCACTTAATGATTATGAGTAGGGCAGGGCTCTTAATACGATTACCGGTGAAATCGCTTCCGGTTATTGGCAGGGCTACCCAGGGCGTTAAGTTGATAAACATCCAGGCCGACGATGCAATAGCTGCTGTTACAAAGGTTGAAATTGATGAAGAAGAAAATGCCATAGAAGGATTAACTTCCGATGAAGCCCTGGAGATAAACCAAACAGGTACACCAATTGAAAATAATGAATAATCCAGTTTTTTTAACAAAAACATCTTAAAATGAAAAAAATCGTTCTCTTTTTCGTTCTCGCATTGGCAATCAATATAGCCGGTGCGCAAACCAAAAACCGGTCTGCTGCCTTAAGCAGCTTGAAAAAAGGCGCTCTGGATAAGGCCAAGACATTGATTGACCAGGCGATCACGCATCCTCAGACCATCAATGACGCCAAAACTTGGTTTTATCGCGGAAATATCTATATGCAGATATTTGCCAGCACAAATCCGGCGTACAAAGCGCTTGATGCCGACCCCTTGCTTACGGCGTTCAACTCCTATGTGAAAGCACAGGAACTTGATAAAAAGAAGGAGATATATGCTGATGTTTTCACTAATCTGTATATGTTGAGCGAGCAGATGTTTAATGCTGGTGCTGAGGCATATAAGGTGCAGGATTTCAAGCTGGCCACCAAGATGTTCTCGAACAGTACTCTGGTAACCAAACACATGGGCAGCATCGATACTTCAACATATTATTACGCTGGAATGACTGCCGAACTGGCTGAAGACTTTCCGAGAGCCAAAAAGATCTATGCCGACCTTGTTGGGATGAATTACGCCAAAGCTGATCTGTACACTTCTCTCAGCAATATTTCGCTGCGTGAGAAAGATACATTAAAAGCCATTGAATATATCAACAAGGGTAGGGGACTCTTTCCGGAAGATTTTGGTTTGCTGGTGAATGAAACAAACATTTTTCTTGCCACCAAGAAAACCGACAAGGCCCTTAAAAATCTTGAAAAAGCCGTTACCATAGATGACAAAAACCCATCAATCTATTTTGCTGTAGGCACAATATACGATCAGCTCAAGAATACAAACCCGACCAAAGCCAAAGAAATGTTCGGCAAAGCTGAAGAATCCTATAAGAAGGCTATTGACATTAAAGCCGATTATTTTGACGCCATCTACAACCTGGGTGCACTATACGTGAATGAAGCAGCCGCAATACTTGACAAAGCCAACCTGTTGCCCCTCAGCGAAGTCAAGAAATATGATGAAATGAAGACAGAGGCCGATGTATTGCTTTCAAAATCGCTGCCGTATCTCGAGAAAGCACATGAACTCGAACCAAACAACATTGGAACCATGAATTCATTGAAAGAGATTTACACACGTTTGAACAAGCTCGATCAACTAAAAGTGATCAACTATAAGATTCAGAAATATAACTCAGGCAATTAACTAGCGCTCAATAATGCTGGCGGGGGAGTAATAACATTGCTTCCCCGCAAGTTATAAACTCTTGTATTTAACATAATATTAATTATATAACATATTATGGTAACAAAAAATGCCAATTGTATTAGGAATAGCAAATTGGCATTATATTCTGTAGTAGGTAAAAATTGATACTCGAAGTTACCGAAGAACGACTCTTTTAAACACTTCGGCAATCTGTTCCGCAGATTTATGCTTTCTTAATTCGCTTTCGAGTGTTGCAGTTGGCTGAGGATAAACCGATAAAGCTACGTCAAGCACATGGTTTAGAAGTTTTTTAGCCGTCGCCTCATCCATAAGTTTCTTTTTGGCTGACTGCCTGTAATAGGTGTTCAACTTTTTGACGCCGTTGTAGATCACAGGTTTCTGGATGGTCGTTTTAGGTCCAGGCGAGGTTGGGTCTCCAGCTACCGTAAATGTATAGATATCAGATATCAAGGCCATCTTAATAGCAAAAGTTTCGCCAAACTGATGTGATCCAACAAGCATCTCTTGGGAGTTTGTCATAGCCTGAGAAACGCGGTTGTCGAAATATAAAGTATCTCCAGAGTTTTTTGCGCAAATGATAGCTGATATGAGTGTTAAGATGCTTATAAAAAAGACCTGTTTCTTCATAATGTGTATCTTTTTTGGTGATTAATTACTTATTAACAATCTGTTGACCCTAGGAAATCCTATCATCGAATAAAATTCCGGTGTAAAGGTAGAAATAATATGCACTTTTGCAACACTCCCGAATTACATATGTAATAATTTGCAAGTGATTGATAACCAGTCTAAAATGAAATTTGTTAAAAACTTATAATTTTTCATAGGATTGCTTCGGGATTTAAATTTGTTATGTATTATTGCCTGAAGAAACAGATCCGGTCAATTACTATGAGCACAAGGAAGAAAATTGTTGTCAATTATGAAAATCTGAGTGAGGACGTCGTTGAGGCAATCAAAAAGAAATATCCAACAGGCTACATGAACCATGTGTTTAAAGTTTCCTTGCCCAATAATAACTTCTTTCATGCCATAACCATTGATACCGAAGACACCAGTTATCTGGTGAAAGTTAAAGTTAAGCTTGATAAAGTCGATAAACTTGAAGAGGAGTTATTTAATAACATTGACGCAAAAGACATTGATGAAGGTGAAGATACATCAGTCGAACAGAAAGAAGATTCGAAAGAAGAATTTAACTAGCTGATAGTATTAGTTTTATGCCTAAAAACCGAAACAAAGCATACAGTTATGCATTAATATCGGTTTTGTTTTGGTCCACTGCAGGTTCCGTTTTTGCGATCTCCCTCCGATACCTGAACCCATATCAGTTGCTTCTATTTGCCAGCGCGGTTTCTTTTATGGCTTTACTGCTCACGTTTATCATTTCAGGCCAATTTAAGGGAAGTAAGATCATAACTACCAGAAATCTCCTTAATTCTGCATTATTAGGTTTCCTAAACCCTTTTCTTTATTACGTGATCCTATTTTGGGCGTATAGCCTGCTGCCAGCTCAAGAAGCTATGGTTCTGAATTACACCTGGCCGGTAGTGTTGGTTCTATTATCTATTCCTATTCTTAAGCAAAGAATTCGAGGACTCTCGATACTAGCAATTTTATTAAGCTTTGCCGGCACCATACTTATTGCCTTCAGGGGTGATTTTCAGTTCTTCCGGATAGCCGATCCTCTGGGCTTTGCACTTGCTGCTGGCAGCTCAATGGTGTGGGCACTTTACTGGATTTTTAATATGAAAGACTCCCGTCAGCCTATCGAGAAACTTGTCATAAATTTTGCCTTCGGAACGTTGTATATCCTAATCCTAACAATAATCATCTCAGATCCATTTCCACAAAAGCAAATCGGGCTGGCGGGCGCAGTTTATGTTGGATTGTTTGAAATGGGATTTACTTTTCTGATGTGGCTGACAGCGCTGAAATATGCAGATACGACGGCAAGAATCTCAAATCTTATTTTTCTGTCGCCTTTTCTTTCGCTCATCTTCATTCACCTTTTTGTAGGAGAAAAAATCATTGCATCAACAATAATCGGATTGTTTCTAATCATAGCAGGTGTTTTGCTTCAGCACTTCTCTGCATCTAAGCCCAACCCCTCTCCTACCCTGCCCTCCTGACCGCCTACATATACAGATTAGTGAATGTTTACCGGTAGGCTGACTGATCAAAAAGAAGTATTTTTGCCTGATGCAATGTGACACACGCATAGCTTTCCTTACCTTAGGCTGCAAACTTAACTTTGCCGAAAGTTCCTTTATTTTACATCAGCTAGGAGCTGGTTTTAAGGCTGTTAGCTTCAAAAGTGAAGCCGATATCTATGTTGTTCACAGCTGCGTAGTAACAGCAGCTGCCGAAAAAAAGTGCCGCTCATACATCCGGCAGGCTCATCGGCGCAATCCCGATGCTAAAGTCGTAGTAATCGGTTGTATGTCGGAGCTACGCACTCAGGAGTTGGCATCTATGCCTGAAGTGAATATGGTGATCGGGAATGCCGATAAACATTCATTGAAGCAGTACCTGAGCAATAACAAAAAAAAGGCACCGATTTTGAAACGTTCCGATATAAACACATACAATCATTTTGAGTTTGCGTACTCTTTCGAAGACCGTACCCGCATGTTTGTGAAGGTACAGGATGGTTGTGATTACTATTGCTCCTATTGTGCCGTTCCTTATGCTCGCGGAAGGAGCAGAAGCGATACATTGGCAGAAACGGTCGCCAATATAAAAAAGGCCATTTCCATCAACCGGCCAAAAGAAATTGTTCTTACCGGGGTTAATATCGGTGATTTTGGCCGGAATCATCAAAAATCATTTCTTGAGCTGATACGTGAACTTGAAAATCTGGATGTTGACCGAATCAGACTTTCGTCGATTGAACCTGATTTGTTGGCTGATGAAACCATACACTTTGCGAGCCAGTCGAACCGTATCATGCCTCATTTTCATATTCCGCTGCAATCAGGTTCAGACAGGGTTCTTGAGCGAATGAACAGGCGATATGTCACAGATCTTTTTTCGAAAAAGGTGCAGCTGATTAAATCACTGATACCTCATGCATGTATCGCCGTGGATGTGATTGCAGGTTTTCCGGGAGAAACGGAGAATGACTTTGAAACTACCTGCAACCTGCTGCAAAATCTACCTCTCTCCTATCTGCATGTGTTTCCGTATTCCGATCGTCCTGGAACGAGAGCATATCTGTACACCGATAAGATTAATCCCATTATTAAGCAGAACCGGACAGCCCAGTTATTATCCATTTCGGATACGAAACATCAACAGTTTCTGACTGACAACACAGGTAGAACTGAATCCGTTCTGTTTGAGTCAACTAATCGGCAAGGCCGGATTGAAGGCTTTACGAAAAATTATATCAGGGTGTATGCGCCATTCGACGCACGCCTGGTTAATCAAATTATTGAAGTAAAACTTGAAATGAAGCTACGTGAAGGTTTTTTAACAAATTCTTTAGCAACAAATCATTAAATCTTGTACATATGTTCCCACGAATCAGCGACATGATCAATTACCTATTGGGTACTTCAGTCAATCTTCCTATTCAGACCTATGGTTTTTTCGTAGCCCTTGCTTTTATTGTGGCCGCCCTCCTGCTCAGCTATGAGCTGAAGCGAAAAGAAAGGGCCGGAATGCTTTCAGCTATGAAAAAAAGCGTCACGAAAGGCCTGCCAGCAAGTCTTAAAGAGCTGATATCAAACGGTATACTTGGCTTCCTGATAGGTTTCAAAGGTGTTGGCATGGTAGCGAATTACAGCGCATTTGTAGATAATCCACAGGACTTTATTCTATCCGCCGAGGGCAGCCTTTTGGGTGGACTGGCATTGGCTGCCCTGTGGGTTTACCTAAGTTGGCGCAGTGCTCAGAAACAACGATTGGCAAAGCCTCTTACTGAGGTCTTAGAGGTGCATCCCTACCAACTCACGGCCAATTTGGTAGTTCTTGCCGGAATTGCCGGCATTTTAGGAGCCAAGCTCTTTGATATCCTAGAGAACCTGGAAACCTTTTTTGCGGATCCCATTGGTAGCATTTTTTCATTTCAGGGATTGACCTTCTATGGCGGACTGATTGTAGCCACGCTTGCTGTAATTTGGTATGCCAGAAAGAACAATATCCCGTGGATTATATTGGCTGATGCGGTTGCCCCTGCTTTGCTTTTGGCCTATGGAGTTGGAAGACTTGGGTGTCATTTTTCGGGAGACGGATGCTGGGGGGTGGTTAATCTGAACCCAAAACCTGAATGGCTGGCATTTCTGCCAGACTGGATATGGGCCTACAATTTTCCGCACAATGTCATCAATGAGGGGGTAAGGATTACGGATTGTGCAGGAAGACACTGTTTTGTGCTTGACCAGCCTGTTTATCCGACATCATTATACGAAAGCTTCATGAGTATATTATTGTTCGGGGTATTATGGTTGACCCGAAACTGGATAAAAGTTACAGGGTGGGTGTTTTCAATCTATCTTGTCATGAACGGAATCGAACGTTTTCTAATTGAAAAGATTCGAGTCAATCCAAAGATCAATCTATGGGGTGTCAAACTTAGCCAGGCTGAAATCATATCCGTTCTGCTTATCATGCTTGGCTTGACCGGTATTGTTTATTTCTACATGGTTCGTAGAAGGAAATTAAAAGCCTACTGATCGTATGACCAATGCCACAGACTATCACGGATTGGCTCTTGGAGAGCTTACGGTAAAAGCATGCTCACTTGTGAGGCAGGTTGGCCGGTTTCTTCATAATGAGATTTCGCAGCTCCATATCGGAGATATTCAGGAAAAAGGGCGACACGATTTTGTTACCAGAGTCGATCGCCAATCGGAGCGATTACTCGTGGAAGGTCTTTCTGCTCTTCTCCCCTCGTCGGGATTTTTGGCCGAAGAAGAAGTAAAAAACCATAGCACCCATTCGCTTTTCTGGATTATTGATCCGCTGGATGGCACCACTAACTTCATCCACGGAGTACCTCTCTATGCAATCAGCGTAGCCTTGTTCAACAACAACCGGGTAGTAGCCGGGATAGTTTATGAAGTAAATCTGGATGAATGCTTCTATTCCTGGGAGGGTGGCCCGGTGGTGCTGAACGAGAGTGTTATAAAGGTGTCTGAAGTGTCGGATCTAGGCAGATCGCTATTTGCTACCGGTTTTCCATACTACGACTATAGCAAACTCGATCAGTATATGCGTGTTTTTGACCGATTACTCAGAGAAAGCAGCGGGCTGCGCAGATTGGGCTCGGCAGCTGTCGATCTGGCCTATGTGGCCTGTGGTCGTTTCGAGGGGTTTTATGAATACGGGCTGCAGCCATGGGATGTTGCTGCGGGAGCATTCTTGGTTCAACAAGCCGGTGGAAGAGTGTGCGATTTTAAGGAAGGAAATGACTATATTTACGGCAAGGAGTTAGTGGCCACAAACGGCCGGGTACATGTACCGTTAATGGCCATAATCAAGGAATGTTTTAATGAATATAATTATGAAGACTGCTAATTTGCCCTATGTTTTACTCTTGATAACGGTGACACTAGCTATAGGCCTTGTTTCTGTTTCTGCCCCATTGCAGGAGGTCCCGCAGGCTGAAGAGAAAAAAATCACAAAGGTGTATGTGTTTGAGATTATGGAACAAATTGCTCCACCTGTGTGGCGATCGACCAAGAAAGCAATGAAAGAAGCCGGGGAGAAACAGGTCGATATTATTCTTATTCATCTTAACACATACGGAGGTATGTTGGATGCCGCTGATAGCATCCGTACCATAATTTTGCAATCAAAGATACCGGTGTATGTATTTATTGATAATAATGCTGCTTCAGCTGGTGCGCTGATTTCAATTGCCTGCGATAGCATCTATATGCGCTCGGGAGCCCTGATTGGTGCTGCCACTGTCGTAGATCAGGCAGGGAGTCCTCTTCCTGACAAATACCAGTCGTACATGCGGGCTATGATGAGGGCAACAGCGGAAGCAACCGGCCGCGACCCTGATATTGCTCAGGCTATGGTCGATCCGAGGATCTACATCAAGAACATTAGCGATACAGGACAGGTACTTAGCTTTACAGCCAGCGAAGCCATCAAGCACGGATATTGCCAGGGGAAAGCCGAAGATATAATTGAAGTACTTAAGATTTCCGGAGTCAGTGAGTATGAAATTTCGGAACAGAAGCTAACTCCATTGGATAAAGTAATAGGATTTTTGATCAGTCCTATTATCAGTGGCCTTCTTATCATGATCATTATCGGAGGCATCTACTTTGAACTTCAGACCCCCGGAGTTGGTTTCCCTTCAGCAGCAGCCGTAATAGCTGCACTGCTATATTTTGCGCCATTATATCTCGAAGGCATAGCGGCCAATTGGGAAATCCTGCTGTTTGTTGTAGGATTGATTCTGCTTGCTATTGAAATATTTGCCATACCCGGTTTTGGCATCACGGGAATCCTCGGCATCGCCTTTATGGGCGCGGGGCTTATCCTGGGCTTGGTCGATAATATGGGGTTCAGTTTTGGAGCACAATATGCTGGCAAAATACTACAGGCTTTTTTCATTGTGTCTATAGGGTCGTTCATGGGGCTTGCCCTCTCATTCTACTTTGGCCGAAAGGTATTCACGACACACATTTTAGGTGAGTTGGCTCTGGAAACGACTCAGGATGCCAGTAAGGGTTATACTGCAGCCAATGCCGTCTATTCTTCCATGATAGGTCATACAGGTGTGGCGTACACCCTACTACGCCCATCAGGTAAAGTTATGATAGACAATGAATTATATGATGCCACAGCGGAAAGTGGATTTATTGAAAAAGGTGAGTTTGTGCAGGTAGTCAGGCATGAAGCAACACAACTTTTTGTACGAAAAATGTTAGAATAAATTGTCAGCCATGATAAGAAACTTGTTGGCATTTTATTACCGCCATCCGCTATGGGCAATCATATTTATTGCTCTATTTATTAGATTACTTGCTGTATTTTTTTCCAAAGGCTATGGAATGCACGACGATCACTTCAGTGTGATTGAAGCAGCAAAATCATGGGCTGATGGAACAGATTATGGCAATTGGCTTCCCTGGAATCAGAAGATACCCCGGCCTGAAGGGCACAGTTTTTTCTATGTCGGATTGCATTATCTGCTGTTCATCGCATTCAAACATACAGGTATTTCGTCGCCAGAGACCCAGATGCTCATCAACAGGTTTTTACATGCGATACTCTCAATGGTGACAGTAATCCTTGGCTTCAGAATTGTTGAGAGATACAGCAATGTCCGTTTGGCAGGCTATGCCGGATTGTTATTGGCTGCTCTATGGTTCATGCCCTTTCTGAGTGTCCGGAATCTGGTGGAAGTGGTTGCCACACCACTTCTGCTATGGGGCCTTTGGATATTAATCAGAAAAGATCACTCTTCTACTCTCGATTGGCTGTGGGCCGGAGTTATTGTCGGGCTGGCTTTTTCGGTAAGATTTCAAACCATCATCTTTGCCGGCGGCATAGGGCTGGTAATCCTTTTCTTGAAGAAGTGGAAGCCAGCATTTATTTTTTTCGCCGGAATATTACTAAGTATCTCAGCAATACAGGGTGTTGTTGATATGATTATCTGGCAACGGCCATTTGCCGAGCTCACGGAGTATATCCGTTACAACCTGAGTCATTCCGGAGATTACGGTACGCGGAATGTGCTGATGTATCTCGAAATGATACCCATGATGCTCGTGCCACCTCTGGGATTATTTCTTTTTGCCGGAGCATTTATACATTGGAAAAGTCGATTACTACTTTTTATTCCGACAATGCTTTTCCTGCTTTTTCATACCATTTTCCCAAACAAACAGGAACGATTCATTTTCACCGTGATTCCGATGTTTGTTATGCTTGGCGTTATCGGTTGGAGTGAATATAGCAGCCGTTCGGTTTTCTGGAATCGGCATCAGGCATGGATGAAATTGACTGTGATTCTTTTTATTATACTGAACACCTTACTTTTAGTGCCCGTAACTACGGCATACTCAAAGAAAGCGAGGGTTGAATCAGCACTATATCTGGGGAGGTATAAGAACCTTAATTCTATTCTAATTCAGGAGGATCGAAAGAGCAGCGCTCAGATGATTCCAATTTCCTATGCCAATCATTGGTTTACCGCTTATCTTCTGGGTAATCGCCCTGACGCGGACTCCTTTCGACCGGATGAGATAAGCCCGCTTGGCCGCATTCATAAGGAAATATATTCCCTCGATTTTTTTCGTAATAAGCCTGAAACAGATTTACCCCAGTTTGTATTGTTTTGCGGCGAAAATAACCTCAATGAAAGAATATCGAAGGTCAAAATTCTTTTTCCTGATCTTGAGTACGAAACCCGTTTCGACCCAGGTTTCGTAGATAATATTTTATTCAGGATCAATCCTGTCAATTACCATGTTCCTTTGCTGCTTTACCGGACCAATATTGGAGACTATTCAGAATTGAAATAGAGCCACAACCTAAGCCGCGTGAAAGGTGAAGGTAACATTTGCGAAGAAGTTCCAGATTGTGGTAAATGCAATAGCTATTAATTTCGAAAAGTAAAAGTCCATCTTCAACTTACCGTGAAAAACCCAAAGAACTCCGCTGTTTATAAGCAGACCAAATAGCGATACTAGTATAAATCGCCCGTATTCGCTCACAATTTGCGGATCATGACTGGCAAAAGTCCAAACACGGTTGAGTATATAGTTTGAAGATGCCGCAAAACTGAATCCCAGAGCATTGGAAATATATTTATGAATCTTAAATTTCTCTTTGCACAATATGGTGACTCCATAGTCGATTACCACGCCTGATAGACCAACAAGAGCAAACTTTATAAACCTTGAAATCAGAATTTCCAATGCAGATGACGGATTGATCATACGGTATTGTAAAACTACGGATAATCTTTTCATACTCTTATGACCCTAAGCCATGCTGAGCTATCTTTGCACGGTATTCATGTATCTATTTTTCGCCCAGATGATTTTAGTAGCAGATAGCGGATCGTCAAAAACTAATTGGAGGCTTTTTGATAATAAACACGGGATCAGGTCGGTACAAACCTTTGGATTGAACCCCTATTTCGTGGATGCAGCAGGTGTGACCAAAGTGATAGACAAAGACCTGCTTCCCTACCTTGACCCACGGGATGTTAAAGAGGTATATTTCTATGGTTCCGGATGTTGTGACAGTGATAAGATCCGAACCATTGAGTATCCGCTTCGGGATATTTTCAGGGGAGCTGATGTGACAGTTGAATCGGATCTTCTAGGCACCGCCAGAGCGCTTTGCGGAAATCATGAAGGCTTGGTTGGAATTCTCGGAACAGGTTCAAATTCCAGCATCTATGACGGAGCCAGCTTTCCGGCCCACATTAATTCATTGGGATTTATCCTCGGCGATGAGGGAAGTGGTGCGGTATTAGGGAAACAGTTACTCAAGCATTACTTTGAATATAAAATGCCAAAGGAGCTTTCGGATGATTTCACACACCGGTATCCCTTGAGTCTAGATAAGGCCCTTACAAGGATTTATCGCGAACCCTTCCCGAACCGCTTCCTCAGCTCATTTGCTCCTTTTGCCTCACTTCATACAAACCATCCATGGATTCAAACCTTATTGCTGCAGCATTTTGAAGAGTTCTTCATTCACATGGTAACAATATATCAAAACTATCAGAGCTACGTCCTATATCTTAGTGGTTCGGTTGCTTTCGCTTTCAAAGATATGATCGAGACCTTGGCGGATAAGTTCGGAATTCGCCTGCAAAAAGTCATTCAGCAGCCTATCGACTACCTTCTACAATACCATCTGACTAATTATCAGGAACGAACTTAATTGCTGCTGAATTAATACAATATCGAAGACCGGTGGGTTCAGGGCCGTCGTTAAACACATGGCCAAGATGCCCTCCGCAATTATGGCAAATGGTTTCTGTTCGTTTCATTCCAAAAGAGAAATCGTCAATATATGCGATTGCTGTATCAGTAGCAGGCATAAAAAAGCTTGGCCACCCGCATCCCGATTCAAATTTGGCATCAGACCTGAACAGTCTGGCATTGCAACCGGAGCAGTGATACCAACCATCATCGAAATGATTGAAGTATTCGCCGGAAAAAGGCTTTTCGGTGCCCTTCTCACGCAAAACATAGTATTGCATGGGGGTAAGTATGGTTTTCCATTCATCGTCGCTTCGGCTGACGTTGAGTTTTATCGCAATCATAGAGGGTTCGTTTTTTCTGATACCGGATCTCAATTGGCATGAAATGCCAACAAAAGTAAACGCTGTCAAAATGACCATCGAGTATCTGAGTACCATGAAATTTTCTGTTATTTGAAATATCAACATGCATGGACAGGATTTGTTTCCAAATCTTTAACGATTTTGGCTGCTATTCTTATTTTCACAAATCCAGATCTTCTAAAAGCGTATGTTTGTATTTGTTTTTTCCAGCATGTTTCATTGAGTTCGAAAGGTTATCAGTATGGACACTTTTTTGTTTATAACCGCTACGGTCATTCTGCTTGCAGGCATAGCAGGTTGCGTAGTGCCCATGTTACCGGGACCACCACTGGCTTATGCCTCGCTCATTATTCTGCAGTTATCCTCTAAATCTCCTTTTAGCGACAAATTTCTTATCGTCTGGCTTCTCATCACCTTGGCCGTAACTTTGCTCGATTATTGGGTGCCAATATATGGTACCAGGAAATTTGGTGGGAGCAGGAAAGGGGTATGGGGCGCGACCTTCGGCTTGCTGGTAGGTATTTTTTTTTTCCCTCCGGTTGGTATTATCCTTGGGCCGCTCTTAGGCGCACTGATTGGTGAGTTTATAGCAGGGAAACAATCAAATGAGGCGCTGAGAGCAGCCTTCGGTTCATTTCTTGGCTTCATCGCTGGCACACTGATGAAGGTAATCGTTTCGCTGGTGATGGCGTACTATTTTTTTGCCGGTCTGTTGACGTGAATCCTTTATGTTTTCTCAGGCTGAAGCCTCGTATGTTAAGAGTAATTTATAATATACTCCGGCTTGGCAGGCAACAAAAATAAATGTAGCCGAGCGATATATAATGTGCTTGCCAGATAAGATTAAACGCTATCTTTGTTATCTGGTTAATTGGCAAGCCAGCGAATATTACCAATCATCATTAACTTATTTTAATATGAAAAAGCACAATTTTAATGCCGGCCCATCCATTCTTCCGCGTGTGGCTATCGAAAACACTGCCAAAGCTGTTCTTGACTTGAATGGCATCGGCCTTTCTATCCTTGAAATTTCGCACCGCAGCAAAGACTTTCAAGCCGTAATCGACGAAACCGTCGCACTGTTCAAAGAACTTATGGGAATTCCTGAGGGTTACCAGGTTCTCTTTCTCGGCGGCGGTGCAAGCATGCAGTTTTGCATGGTTCCCTTCAATCTGCTTAACAAAAAGGCTGCCTACCTCGAAACTGGGGTTTGGGCCAAAAAAGCCATTAAAGAAGGAAAACTCTTCGGAGAGGTGAATGTAGTAGCTTCATCGGCTGATAAGAATTTCAACTATGTCCCAAAAGGCTTTGTGATTCCTGCTGATGCGGATTATTTCCACATTACAACAAATAACACCATTTACGGAACTGAAATTCATGAAGACATTGACAGCCCTGTCCCCCTGGTCGCTGACATGTCGTCAGATATTCTGAGTCGTCCGATCGATGTATCGAAATATGCACTGATTTATGGGGGCGCCCAGAAAAATGTTGGTCCTGCCGGAGTCACTTTTGTAATCGTGAAAGAAGAAATACTCGGGAAGGTCGAACGGCTGATACCAACCATGCTTGATTACCGGACGCATATTAAAGAAGGTTCAATGTTTAATACACCACCTTGCCTCCCGATTTTCACGATGAAAGAGACATTAAAATGGTTGAAAGAACTTGGTGGGCTTGCCGAGATTCAGAAAATGAATATTGCTAAGGCCAACCTGCTGTATGATGCCATAGATAACAGCAAAATGTTTGTTGGTACGGCTGAGAAATACTCCCGCTCACTCATGAACATTTGTTTTGTAATGAAGGAGCAATACACCGAAAAAGAGGCTGAGTTTATATCTTTCGCCCAGTCAAAAGGTATGATTGGACTCAAAGGTCACCGTTCGGTAGGCGGATTCAGGGCTTCTACTTACAATGCCTTGCCAATTGAGAGCGTACAGGCTTTAATTGAAGTAATGCACGAATTTGAGAATATGAACGCCTAAAACCGCGAACAGGCATGTTTTTGTTCGTTCGAGGTAAATTGCCACGAAAACTAAGTGAGATTTCTTCTGATTCTTGCCTATGAGTGCCGGTTACAACCTTACTCTGGAGGTTTATGAACATTAAATTTGCATAATCGCTTGAAATTAACTATATTTGAAACTTTGAATAATTCATCTTAACGAAACATACCCATGACAAAAGTTTTAGTTGCTACAGACAAACCCTTCGCTTCGGTTGCGGTAAATGGTATCCGTAAGATTGTTGAGGATGCGGGATTTGAGCTTATTCTTCTTGAAAAATACACGAGCCAGCAAGAGTTTATTGATGCTGTAGCCGATGTGGATGCCATCATCATCCGCAGCGACCTGGCCACGCGTGAGGTGATTGAGGCAGCCCGAAGGCTTAAAATTATCGTCAGAGCCGGGGCTGGTTATGACAATATTGATTTGGCCGCTGCAACAGAACATAATGTTGTAGCGATGAACACTCCCGGTCAGAATTCAAATGCTGTAGCCGAACTTGCGCTCGGAATGATGGTGTATTTCGCCCGCAAACAGTTTAATGGCTCTTCAGGCACTGAATTGAAGGATAAATCTCTTGGTATACATGCGTATGGAAATGTTGGCAGAAACGTGGCAAGAATTGCTAAAGGTTTCGGAATGAAGGTATATGCTTATGATCCCTTCGTCGATGGTAAAGTAATGATGGAAGATGGTGTCATATGTATGGATTCAGTTGAGGAACTTTATTCCAAATGCCAATATGTGTCGCTGAATATCCCGGCCAACGCAAAAACAAAAAAGTCGATAAATTTTGAGTTGTTATCGAAAATGCCAAAAGGCGCCACCCTCGTAAATACTGCCCGCAAAGAGGTGGTTGATGAAGAAGCTCTGGTAACTATGCTGACCGAGCGTCCGGACTTTGGATATGTGACGGATGTAGAACCGGACTGCCTGGCGGTATTGGCTGAAAAATTTGCAGGAAGATATTACAGTACACCGAAAAAGATGGGGGCGCAAACTGCCGAAGCCAATATCAATGCCGGGTTGGCTGCAGCAAGGCAAATAGTAGCCTTTATCAAAGAGGGCGATACTACTTTCAAGGTGAACTAAAATGCACGGAGCTTAAGGGTAATAGTCTTTATTGTTCCAAAATGATAGATTAATCTTCAGATGTTTTTTACTTTTAAAGCTAACCTACTATGGACCAGGAACTTGAAAAAAACATTTCATTCTTCAGATTTGAAGACCTTAGGATCTATCACAAAGCGCTTGATTACAACCTTTGGGTTATTGATAAAGCCAACAGCTTCAGAAACAAAGATTTTGGGGCTATTTCGTTGAAATATATACAATCTGCCCAGGCCATCGTTACCAACATTGCCGAAGGATCTGCACGAAACAAAAGTCAATTTGTGTATTACCTGAAAATGTCCAAGAGCGCGATCCGGGATTGCCTGGTCTGCAACACACTGGCCTATAGGCAAGGTTACCTTTCCTCCACCGACGAGCACCATTCGCGTGAGCAACTAATGGAAATGACCAAAATGCTTGGAGCGTTGATTGGTTCACTACAGAAAGCCGCCGGCATTTCAGGTGATGATTATGATTGACCTGATGTCCAAACATTCTAGATCAGAAATTTCGTTACCAAAATCTGCACCTAAGGCAGGTGATGATTAATATTCTTACACTAATAAAAAACAGAGTAATACAGTAGCATTATGGCAGTACTTAGACCGTTTAAAGGTTTGCGACCACCTAAAGGCATTGCAAAGGAGTTAGCTTCAAGGCCTTACGATGTATTGAACAGTGATGAGGCACGCGAAGAAGCTTATGATAATGAGTTTTCGCTTTTGCATATAATTAAACCTGAGATTGACCTTCCTGAGAATGTAGATATCCATTCCCAGGATGTGTACGATAAGGCAAAAGAGAATTTTGATCTTTTCAGGCAAAGAGGCTACCTGGTTCCTGATGCCGAGTCCTGTTATTATATCTACGCTCAAACGATGCATGGTAAAACACAATTCGGAATAGTGGGATGCGCCTCGGTGGAAGATTACATGAAAAACATTATCAAAAAACATGAGCTTACACGAAGGGATAAGGAGGAGGATAGGATGAAACATGTGCGGATCACAAATGCCAATATGGAACCAGTATTTTTTTCTTATCCTGCAGTAAAACAAATAGATGATATAGTGGCAAAAGTTGTCACCTCAAAACCTCCTGTGTACGACTTTGTTGCCGTTGACGGTGTTGGCCATCATTTCTGGGTGGTTGACAATCATGAGGTAATTGCTGAACTGCATCGTCATTTTGCTGAAGTCCCATATTTTTATGTGGCAGATGGCCACCACCGAACAGCCGCTGCTGCACTTGTCGGAAATGAAAAGAAAAACAATAATCCAAACCATACAGGAGAAGAAGAATATAATTTCTTTCTTGCAGTGTTGTTTCCCGACAATCAACTAACTATCATCGATTACAATCGCGTAGTTAAAGACCTGAATGGCCTGAGCGATGAGGAGTTTATCAAAAAGCTGGAAAGAGTGTTTGTGATCGAGCCCAAAGGACATGAAGCTTATAAACCGAAAAGCCTGCACAATTTTGGGATGTACCTTTCAGGACAGTGGCACTCATTAACCGCCCGTGAGGGCACCTATGACAACGCCGACCCCATAGGTGTTCTTGATGTGACCATCCTCTCCAAAAAGGTGCTGGATGAGATACTTGATATCAAAGATCTTCGCACCAGCACTCGAGTTGATTTCGTGGGCGGAATACGCGGACTGAATGAGCTGAAGAAAAGAGTTGACAGTGGTGAAATGAAAGCTGCTTTTGCGCTTTATCCGGTTACGATGAAGCAACTGATAGATATTGCGGATACCGGAAATATAATGCCACCCAAAACAACCTGGTTTGAACCGAAATTGCGCAGCGGTTTGGTAGTACATTTGCTTGATGCTATTTAATCTAATTATATAAGGTACTATGAATATCGAAGAAATTGTTTTGGCCACCCTTGCCAGTGCAGGCAAGCCCATGAAATCAGGCGAAATAGCCGAAAAAGCAGGCATCGACAAAAAAGATGTCGACAACGTGATTAAAAAGTTGAAGAAGGAAGAAAAGGTTTGGTCGCCCAAAGTCTGTTACTACCAACCCAAGGTATAATCAGAAAACCTGGCAGCTGGGTCGATACGCAGGTTAAATAATTTCGTAAACCTCGGTTCTTACCCACCCTTTGCTACCGCTGGCAATCCTTATTTCAGCCCAGTCTCCCACCTGGTCAGTAATGCGGGCTTTTGTGCCTTCGTGAAGAAGAAAAATATCCGTACTGCTGATTGATGGAGCACTTTTTATGGCGACCGAGGGTTCTATGATTATTACATCTTTTTGGCCTGAAAACATACGATGTGAGCCATAAGCAATGGTCACGGCAGCTGCAGCAATCACGAAGGCCGATACAGCAGTGTAAAACATTATCCGGCGAAGCAAATGCCGTTTTGATATAAGAAAAGCGGCCAGCATGGTGAACGCCAGTGCAAGGATGACTATGGCCAAAATAGCCCAGCTATTTGCGGGCATCAGCGTTACTACTGATTTAAACCATCGCATATAAAATAATTCGGGCAAAGCCTGAATGCGATCTGTGATTCTTGATTCGGCCAACTGAAGGTTGAAGGCAATATTGTCATCGGACGGAGCAAGTCGCTGGGCTCTTTCATAATTGATAATTGCCTGGGGGATGCGGTTTAGCTTATAATTGGTATTCCCGATATTGTAATACAGTTCGGCAGAGGTTAGACCCTTTTCCAAAACTTTTGTATAGAGTTCGAGGGCCTGATCATAAAAGCCCTCGGCATATTGATGATTGGCCTGTTTGATTAAATCCACAGACTCATCGGCAATTGCGCCGGGCAGATGAGTGAAGGTCAGGATCAGCAGAAAAACAATTATTCTTCCTGTCATAATTCCAATAACTATTTTAGGTCTTTTTCGAGGCGTGTCAAAAGATCAAATGCTTCGGCAAATAGTGTTTCCATGATGGAATCGGCGTTACCTGGAGCAAAACGGGCAAATTCGCAATTATTGAGTATCCTTTCAAATCCGAGGATGATAGACTCATCAACTCCTTGTTGGGTAAGCCGATCCTTAACATTTTCCATGGAAAGGTCGGCCAGTGGGATGTTAAATTTATCGCTGATGAAACCCCAAAGTGCGTGGGCGATTTCATTAACGAATTTTTCGTTCTGGCCCTGAGTGAGATATACATGCGCACTGTTTAATCTTTTACGGGCCAATCGCGTGGCTCGGCGATACCTGACTTTTGAAATATCGCTGTTTCTGCTGATATGTTGGCGCAATCCAGCAACAAAGGCTACAAACAAAACAAAAGGCAGAAGTAAAAGGATCCAGAAGAGTGTTGATCCAAAGAAATGATTTTGCACAGGGAAGAGCCTGAATGGACCTTGTTTGATATACCTGATGTCACTGCCTACGTATTGTATTGATTGCCTGTCAGCGGGATCGAAGGTTTGGGCCTGAGCATTGCCCTCTCCCCTTTTCACCTTAATGCTAAAAACCGGATTGGTCAGTGTTATGTATTGTCCGGCTGATGGGTTGAAATAGGTAAAACTTTGCGGACTCAAAGTGTATTCTCCAGATGAGCGTGGGATGGCAAGATACTCAAACGTGCGGGTTCCGCTGACACCCGAAGCATTGGCGTTGACATCGGTGCTGGTTTTTGGATCAAACGACTCGAATGAAGCGGGGAAACCGGCATCAGGTTCCTGAATCAGCTTGACGTTGCCCTTTCCTTTAATTGCAATTTTCAGTGTGATACTCTCATTGGCATTAAGCTCTTTGCGGTCTATGGTCGTTTGCATCGTGAAGTCGCCCACAGCTCCTTTGAAACTGGCCGGTTTATTGGCAATTGGCAGAGGCCTCACTTCGAGCGTCAAAGCATTCGATGTCACAGAATATGGAACATTTTCAGGGCCGCTATTGAAAAAGGGATCATTGAAAAAATTGTCAAAAAAGGGGTCGCCAAACCTACTTCGCGATTGCACGACCTGGGCAACCACATCGAGTTTGAGAGGCTCTAGCCGTAAACTGCCAGATCGCTGAGCATATAAGGCCACTTTTCGGATCTCAGCCACAAGGTACTCTTCACCATCAATCATTTCTTTGTATTGTTTGATCTCCTGGTTGTTCTTTATCAGATCTTCAGACCAGAACCCGGTATGTGCAGGTGCCTGGTTAATGGTGTAATTGACAATCGGAACCCGGGTAAAGATCCTGTATGTAATAATAACTTCTTCACCCTGGTAAGGATTTGACTTGTTGGCAGACACCCGAAGAAGAATATCTTTGTCGCTTAGTGTTCGTCTTTGCCCCTGCTGCGGTTGTGGGCTTCTTGGTTGGGCTTGCCCCGCCCCTTGCTGGGTTGAGGGCACCACCTGAATGGTGAAAGGTTGTGAGGAGTAGGTCTTGCCTCCTGTTCTGACTTTTGCTTCCCCGATGGCAAAACTACCTTCTTTGCCGGCTGACAGGTAATAGGTATATGCATAGGTCACCGACCGAATAACCTGGTTGTTAAATATCTGAATATTGGAACTGGTTGAAGAATTTGGACCACCCAGAACATTGAAATCCTTAAAAGAAGGGCCTGAAAAACTTTCTGCTTCAGCATTTACCGAAAAAGTTACCATGAATTGCTGACCACCAGCGACCTGCGACGGTGCCGAAACAGTTAGCGATACCTCCTGAGCGTAAGCCAGAGGGCTCAGGCAGATCAAGTATATATGGATGAGTAATAGAGCTTTTATCATAACTACTACCTATATAACTATGCCGGTGATACTTTAGTATGGTTTCTATAATGACTCATTGCCGACGCAATATTAATGGAAAATGCTCATTTAGACACGGATGTATTAATTATCACCAATCCTTTTCGATGGCTATTTTTGAAACCGCCACCTGTTTTTGCTGCACTTTGTCAAGGGTTTTTTGTTCCTGCTCTTTCAGAGCCTGCAGCATACGTTCGGCTTCCTGTTTTGAAAGCTGCCTTTGTTGCTGCTGTTCCTTTTGCTGCTGCGCTTTCGGATTTTGCTCCTTCTGGTCATTTTGTTGCTGATTCTGCTGATTTTTCTCGTCCTGTTTTTCGTCCTTCTTATTATCCTGATTATTGCTTTGTTGCTGGTTTTGCTGTTGTTGGAGGTAACGCATTGCATAGGCCAGGTTATAACGGGTGTCTTCATCTTGTGGATTCAGACGAAGCGCATGTTTATAGGCGTTAATGCTTTCTTCAAGTTTTTGGGCTTTCAGTAAGGCGTTTCCCATGTTATGGTATGCTTTTGCAGCAACTGACTTATTTGGGTTTCCTGAAGCCGAACGAAGGAAATTATCAGCTGCCTCATCAAATTTATCCTGCCTGTATTCTGTATTACCGAGGTTGAAACTACCCCTGTGGGATTGAGGTTTTTTTTCAAGGGCTTTCCGGTATTCGATTTCAGCCTCTTTAAACTTCTTGTCTTCATACTGGCGATTTCCTTTCCGGATGGATGCAGATTCGCTCTGGGCAGACAGCATTCCTGGAATAAGTGCTAACACCACGACTGGAACCCATTTTAACAGTCTTGTAAAAAATTTACTTCTCCGCTCGCTGGTTATCAGTTCAACAATAAGAAGCAGTAAGGCTAATAACAAGAAATAATAATACCTGCTGTCATATTCAGCAAATTGCTGAGTTTCAAAACCGGTTTTCTTCATCTTTTGCAACTCCTCCTGAATACGTTGTAGTCCTGATTGGTTATTGGTGGTGCGCACGAATATCCCTTTTCCATCCGCAGCAATCTGCATTAGCATAGATTCGTTGAGTTTTGAAATTACGGTTTGTCCATCCCTTGATTTTTTGAAGCCGACCTGTATTTTACCTTCGTAGTGGGGAATCGGAGCGCCTTGCGGCGAGCCCACACCAATTGTGTAAATGGTTATACCTTTCTCAACCGCAGTCTTAACCAGCTCATTAACGCTCCCTTCGTGATCTTCGCCATCTGTAATTATAATGATAGCTTTGCCATAGTCACCTTCCTGGAAGGAGCGTACGCAGAGATCGATGGCATCAGCAATTGAGGTACCTTGAGTGGCAACGAGATCGGACTTGATATTGGAAACAAACATTTTAGCCGCGGCATAATCATGCGTCATCGGCAAAAATGGGATTGCCTTTCCTGCAAAGAGCACTAATCCCAGGCGGTCATTCTCGAGCTTATCGACAAACCTGTTCAGATGCTGTAAGGATCGCTCGAGCCGGTTTGGCTTTACATCTTCAGCCAGCATGCTGTTCGACACATCAACAGCTATCATAATATCAATGCCTTTTTTCTCAACCTTTTCGAGTTTCGAACCAACCTGTGGATTGGCCAATCCTATCACCAAAGCAGTGATGGCTAGAAGGATTAAGGAGAGTTTAAACCATAATTTGCGGTTTGAGGACTGCGGCATTAGCCTGGATATAAGGTGTTTGTCCCCTAATTGCCTAAGTGATCTGTTTTTCCGGTATTTAAGGAATAAAAACAATACAACAATTATAGGCAGGACCCACAGGAAATTTAAATCTGCAATATGCTGAAACCTAAGCATCTTAATATTACTGATTATGGAATATTTCGAAAAAACAAAAAGCGTAACCCCACTTCAGCAAAGATCAGAGCGAGCGCCATGAATGCCAGCCACCTATACTCATCCACCTTCCGGCTGTATTCCTTCACATCGAGTTTTGAGCGCTCCAGAGCATCTATCTCAGCATAAATAGCCTTGAGTTTTTCATTATTTGTGGCACGGAAGTATTTACCGTCTGTCATGGATGCGATTTTCGACAGGAGTGGTTCATCTATCTTGACTTCAACTTGTTGATAACGCACACCAAAGATAGTTTGCACCGGATAGGGAGCCATGCCAATAGTTCCGATACCGATGGTGTAGATACGAATACCGTAAAGTTTAGCCATTTCGGCTGCCGTCAGCGGGTCAACGGACCCCATATTGTTAACGCCATCTGTGAGAAGAATGATGACCTTGCTCACGGCCTGGCTTTCGCGCAATCGATTTACCGCAGTGGCCAGTCCGTCGCCGATAGCCGTTCCGTCTGTGATCAGTCCGCTTTTTATTTGCCTGAATAGATTAATGAGTACCGGGTGATCAGTGGTAAGCGGGCACTGAGTGTAACTCTCACCACTGAATGCCACAAGCCCAATTCGATCGTTGATTCTGCCTTTGATAAAATCAATGCCGATCTCCTTGGCTGCCTCGATACGGTTAGGCTTGAAATCTTCGGCAAGCATACTGCCCGAGATATCAAGCGCAAGCATAATTTCGACACCCTCGATGGTGGTATCCCTACGCCTGAAGCTTGATTGAGGTCGGGCCAATGCCAGTATGATCATAGTCAGGGCCAGCAAACGCAATGCAAATAGGCTATGATAAAGGAGTAGCCTCCAACGGGGGGGAGCACCAAAGGGAGCCGTAGTGCTGACCTGTAAGGTAGGATGTATTTTCCCTCTTGAGAGCAAGTACCAGACTACCAGTATCGGTATTAAAAGAAGTAAATAAAAATACTCAGGATTGGCGAAAACGATTTGGTCAAAGCCGGTCAACAGCGATCTCATCTATGTTCCTCCTTTCCTGCCTGTTCATTTATCGCAGGCTGTTCCTTTTCTGCCGGGGCTATGGGCGCGGGTATGGTATCTTTAACGAACTGGCCTGCCTGAAGCATGCTCCGCTCGTGCTCATCAGGCAGTGGCTGACTCTTGGCAAATTTCACCAGGTCGGCACGGGCTAACAAGTCGTCCATGTTTCGGTAAGAGATGGTTGGAACTGCCTCATGAGCCAGATTCAGCATGATTTCGCCTGAAGTCATCTCGAGGGCGAGGAATCCAAACCTGTCTTCAATATATCTGCGCACTATTTCAGTCAGTTCGCTGTGATATTCTTTTATGAAGCCTTTTTCCCATAACTGTTTTGCTTGCAGAACCTGCAGATCTTCAAGTGCCCTCTGGTGAGGTGGTATTTTGGGCTTCTGTGGAAGTATAGATACAGGTACAGGTCGTTTTCTGCCTTTGAAACGGTACCAAAGCCCAATGGCGATGGCTACAAGCACCAGAATAGGAATAACCCATGACAAGACCTCGCCCAGTGTGGGCGGAGCTTTTAACGGGGCTTTGATATCCATAATATCTTTATCCGAATCGATAGAAACGCCCTTAACATATAGAAGTAATGGATTGCTTTCTATCCTTTCTATGGCAAATTGGCGGGGTTTAGCAGCGCTGATAATGATAGGCGGTACAATCTGAAAACCCGTATCGAATGATGTAATTACAAAAGTTTTAATGAAAGTCACAATTCCCTGACTTTTGTGTAGACTCGAATCGGTTTCGGACTGGCTGATTATCTCAATGCTTCGAGTGAGTGTGTCAGCAAATACAGGAAGAGTAATCCTGCTCCCGGAAGCGGCTTCAACTTTTAAAGTGAGAGTAGTCTGCGCACCGAGTGATAGCGTATCTGTTTCAGCCGATAAGGTAGCCACAGGGCTTTGAGCCAGAATCACTGCCCCTCCTGTCAGAAAACAAAAGGTCAGAACAAACTTGCGTAAAAAATTATTGATTTTGTGCACCATATCTACCTCGCAATAACTTTATCGCCTCATCTCCCTGGTCTTGAACAAATAGGTGATTGCTTTAACATAGTCCTGATTTGTACTGATATGAGCGGCATCTACTCCGGCTTTTTTAAAAATGGTAACCGTCTGTATTTCGTTATTTTGCCACCAGGTTTGATAATCTTCACGAACTTTTCGTGAAGATGTGTCCACCCACAGTGGATTGCCAGTTTCTTTACTCACAAGATAAGCCATCCCGATATCAGGCAGTTCTTTTTCACGCTGGTCGTATATGCGCAAAGCTACCAGATCGTGCTTTCGGGCCGAAATGCGTAAAGCTTCCTCGAAATTGGTGTCTAAAAAGTCGGAAAGCAGAAAAGCGATAGACCTTTTTTTGAGCGCATTATTTAAAAACTTTAATGCCTCGGTAATATTTGTTTTCTGGCTTTGCGGTTTGAAATCTATCAATTCACGAATGATGCGAAGAATATGTGTGGTTCCTTTCTTGGGAGGGATGAACTTTTCGATCCGGTCGCTGAAAAAAATAACTCCAACCTTATCGTTGTTCTGAATTGCGGAAAAAGCCAGTACTGCTGCTATTTCAGTCATCAGCTCTTCTTTGAATCTGCCAACGGTTCCGAATTCATTCGATCCACTCATATCGATAAGAAGCATTACGGTCAACTCACGCTCTTCATCAAAAATTTTAATGAAGGGATGATTAAATCTGGCAGTAACGTTCCAGTCAATTGATCGTATATCATCACCATACTGGTACTCGCGCACTTCGCTGAAGGCCATACCCTTTCCCTTGAAAGCACTGTGATACTGACCAGAGAAGATTTGCCTGCTCAGTCCACGAGTCTTGATTTCGATTTGCCTGACCCTTTTGATTATATCGGTGGTCTCGAGTTGCATGGCTGACTATCAGGGAACCTCTATTGTATTCAACACATCATTTATAATGTCGGTGGTCTTAATATTTTCGGCTTCGGCTTCGTAAGTAAGGCCTATACGATGACGCAACACATCATGAGCTACACTTCGAACATCCTCCGGAATAACATATCCCCGCCGTTTGATAAACGCAAATGCTTTTGATGCCAGTGCCAAAAAAATGCTTGCCCTTGGCGAGGCACCGTAGCTTATCATAAGCGAATATTTACCAAGTTTGTATTCAGATGGATAACGCGTGGCAAAGACTATGTCGGCAATATAGTTTTCTATTTTTTCGTCAAGATATACCTCCCTGACAAGCAAGCGGGCTCTGAGTATATCGGCAGGGGTTAGTACTGTTTTATTCGTTGGTAACTGGTTGGTAATTCGCTGACGCAGTATGCTCTTTTCTTCTTCCTTGGTCGGGTAGGTGATCACTACCTTCAGCATAAATCTGTCAACTTGTGCTTCGGGAAGCGGATAGGTTCCCTCCTGTTCGATCGGGTTTTGAGTGGCAAGCACCAAAAAAGGCTCATCCAGTGGATACGTGTGGCCGCCAATGGTTACCTGCCGTTCCTGCATGGCCTCGAGCAGTGCACTTTGCACTTTTGCAGGCGCCCTGTTTATCTCGTCGGCAAGGATGAAATTGGCGAATAAAGGGCCCTTTCGCACCACAAACTCTTCCTTTTTCTGACTATAGATCATTGTGCCGATGAGGTCGGCTGGCAGGAGATCGGGAGTGAACTGGATGCGGCTGAATTTGGCATTGATGGTATTGGCCAGTGAAGTGATGGCCAGTGTTTTCGCTAATCCCGGAACACCCTCGAGCAATATATGGCCATTGGATAACAAACCAATTAGCAGGCGTTCGGTCATATGTTTTTGGCCGACAATCACCTTCTGCATCTCCATATTGATCAACTCAACAATGGCGCTTTCTTGCTTAATTTTCTCGTTTAGTTCTTTAATATCAATGTCTGACATAACAAATGATTTTTTCGCAAAAATAACTTATGGCTACAGCTTCCAGGTTTACAGGCTTGTTAAAAAAAGTTAATGTACTCAAATTGACTTTCACTGCCATTTTTTAATGCCAAGAATGAAACGGATGCTGAATTCGGTCATCCGGTTCAAATCTTAGATTTGGCCAAGCATCTGTATTTTAAAACAAACTACATTTATATTGCCAATTTGCCAATAAATGCGATACATCACCCGCACGGTTTGGATCTTGTCCATAGTAAGCCTGCTTACCGATGTTGCCAGTGAGATGCTATATCCCGTGATGCCGATATATCTCAGGCAAATCGGGTTTTCGATCCTGTTGATCGGAATTCTTGAAGGGCTGACCGAAGCTACAGCCGGCCTTAGCAAAGGCTATTTCGGGAAATTGAGCGACTTATCGGCAAGGCGCGTTCCGTTTATACAAGCCGGGTATGCCCTCAGTGCGATGGCCAAGCCTATGCTTGGCTTGTTTACCTGCCCATGGTGGATATTTTTTTCACGCACAGCCGAGAGAGTGGGGAAAGGTATACGCACCGGCGCACGTGATGCTATGCTCTCTGATGTATCAAGTCAGGGCAACAAAGCCAAAGTATTTGGTTTTCACCGTTCATTCGATACTTTGGGAGCAGTTCTCGGCCCATCTCTGGCACTCCTGTATCTTCATTTTCGACCCGAGGACTACCGTTCCCTTTTCTTCATAGCCTTTGCCCCTGGGATATTGGCTATTGCTGTTTCAGGTCTTCTTAAAGAAAAGAGATTGCAGGTATCTTTCTCATTAAAAAAAGTTTCTTTCTTTTCATTTTTAAGGTACTGGAAGCAGAGTCCAACTGCATATAAAAGAATTGTGTTAGGCTTGCTTCTTTTCACACTATTCAACAGCAGCGATGTTTTTCTACTGCTCAAAATCAAAGAGGCGGGGTTGGGTGACTCCACAGTGATAGGGGTCTATATTTTTTATAACCTGATTTATGCGCTGTTTTCGTTTCCGATGGGCGCCTTGGCCGATAGAATTGGATTGAAGGTTGTTTTTATTCTGGGCCTGATATTGTTTGCTTTTGTCTATACAGGCATGGCACTTGGAAATGGCCTTTGGTTTTACCTGATTCTTTTCTTTATATACGGGATCTATGCAGCATCGACAGAGGGCATTTCAAAGGCGTGGATTTCAATGGTCATCGAAAAAAAAGACACCGCCACCGCCATAGGAACTTTTACTGCGTTTCAAAGTATCTGTACAATGATAGCCAGTTCTCTGGCAGGTGCTATTTGGTTTGTCTTCGGCCCAACGGCTGCCTTTCTCACCACGGCCGCAGTTACCGTGGTGGTGATTGTTTACTTCTTAGTAATTGCTACGAGGAAGATGACATAATCAAAGTTTAAGGCTGTGGCTTTTTTGAAATTGCCTTGACACCCGAATGGTCTGGTCTGCATAAGGAACTTGAAAGAGCAGGTGGGATAGACCTTAGAAAATATCCCGAAACTGATTGAGCAGGGGCTTTTTCCAGATACGCAACAGGTGGTTTGAACTTCTGACCGGCCCATGGAGGCTTATGCCGACCATGAGTAATTTGTTGACCGAAATAAAGTTTTTGTCTTCTACGTATTTTTTCGTAACCGGATCCCAGAAATTAACATCACCATCATACACCTGGTGCCCCGCTCTGGCGAAAATGTTGAAATAGGGTAAACGGGTGGAAACTTCAGCACCTAAAAAGTAATTGAATAATGATACATCGTCATAACCATCAATATGCTTAGAGAAGGTCTTTAAACCAGGGACCCATCTGAACTGGCCCAGCGCATTTATATCAAGTTGCCTGATTACTGACCCGCCCATTCTCCAATCGAGATTAAGCAATAAAACAGATGGCATCAGGGCTTTAGCTTGATAAAAAAAGCCATCATGCATTTTGATGTCAAACTCATGATATTGAATATTGAGTATCGACGTGGTAATACCACTCCAGGGCAGGATTTCAACCTGGCCCAAAGAAATTTCTCCTATACCTGCTCCATCGTACGCTATCGAGGCCAACCTGTATGACATCATGGAGTAGCTGGGTAACCTGACGACAGGCTTTCTGTCTGCCTGATGTGCCAACCTGCCCCTATAGTGTACACGGTGATTATTAGATAGAGTTATCTGATACTGGCCATGTGGCAAAAGTAATTGACCCGGTGTGAAGGCTCCTGAATCTGCGAGTACGTTTGCCAGGTCGCCCAAACCCCTTACCTCAATCAATAAATTCCTTTTTTCGCTTCGGATAGTTAATGGGAATAGCTTTTTCAACAAAAAATGTTTTTCTTCCTGGTTGCAACCCGCCGCTTCATTTATCACAAGATGTTCTTCATTTGCAAAGCCTTCTAATACCAAACGAATCTTGTGGGTTCCGGGTTGAATCTGAAATATAGCGGGCGATAGACCAAGAAATTTTCCGTCAAGGTAAATTTCGGCTCCTTGGGGCGATGTTTTCAGAATCAATGTTTTCTTTCCATCAGATATAACTGAATCAGATTTGGCCGTAGGCTGGCAGCAGATAAGTAATGGCCACAACAGCAGGCTGAAAACCATTGCCAGGTGCTTAATGCGTGATGAAACACACAAAAGACTGCGCCGTGAACCCATGATGCTTTGGTTTATTATACTGATTTTAATGGCGAAGGCAAAGATATTAAAACGGATAGACAATAAGGCAAGTACTATATGCTCGATCAGACCAGCAATAGACACATTATCAGATTAATAGATCTATCTCAAAAAAAATAAAGCATTTAGAATAATTTATACCCGCCATTTTTCCCTTAATTGGTAATGATTTAATATTGAAAATCCTAAATTTGTAATGCAACTACTATTCTATACCATCAATACTACTCAGCTATGACCCACTCACTACTGCTACCAATTCTGCTCATCATGAGTGTCGGATTTCAGCCAAAAGCCAAACCGGATAATTCATTGGTCAATCGGGCATTAGCCATTCATAAATCAGTGCTTACACTCGACAGTCACTCCGACACCCCATTGCAGATTGGCAGGAGCAATTATGATGTACGCCTGAAAAATGACCCTACGAACCGGGGAGGAAAAATTGATTTTCCGCGAATGAAAGAAGGTGGTCTGGATGCGGTTTTCTTTGCGGTATTTGTAAGCCAGGGCGACCGTAACGAACAGGGAAATCAGCGGGCAACTGCCAGAGCTAAATCAATTTTTGAAACTATTAGCAAAACAATGGCATTAGCACACCAACAGGCCGAAATTGCACTGAGCCCCCCCGATGCTTACCGATTAAAGAAAGCAGAAAAACTTGCGGTTTATCTTGGGGTTGAAAACGGGTATGCCATAGGTCGCGATCTCTCACTTATCGAGGCCTACTACAACCTGGGTGCCCGTTATATTACACTTTCCCACACCCGCAATAATGATATTTGCGACTCATCAACCGATCCTAAGGGGCCTGAGCATAACGGTTTGTCAGCGTTTGGAAGAGAAGTGGTGAAAGAAATGAACCGGGTGGGTATGATGATAGATGTAAGCCATATATCTGACAAGGCTTTTTTTGACGTGTTGCAGGTTAGTAAATTTCCTGTCATCGCCTCTCATTCAAATGCAAGGTTTGTTTGTAATAACCCGCGAAACCTTACTGATGATATGTTGCTTGCTCTAAAGAAAAACGGCGGTGTTGTTCAGCTTTGTCTCCTCAGCGCCTACGTGAAAGAACCGGAACCTAACCCGGCACGCACCGCTGCCCGTGAAGCATGGACTGAAAAATACGGAGGGTTTGATCAATTACCTGAAGATAAACGTGAACAGGCCAGGGCCGAGTGGCAGGCTATCAGTACACAATTTCCTGAAAAACTTGCTACTGTTTCGAATCTGATTGATCACCTTGATCATATAGTTAAGGTAATAGGGGTTGATTTTGTGGGTATAGGCAGCGATTTTGATGGGGGTGGCGGCCTGAGCGATTGTTTCGATGTGAGCCAGATGGCTAACATTACTGTTGAGCTTGTAAGAAGAGGATATTCAAAAAAGGATATTGAAAAAATCTGGGCAGGAAATTTTATGAGGGTTTTTCGCAAGGTGCAGGCCGCCAGGCAAAACAACTACTTTTTTAAAACCTAAGGACTTACAAAGTATTTTTCATGATACATCAGAGCCTTAAACTCCACAGCCAGAGTATGGATCTGTAATGATACGAAAGATAAATTCATAGACCCCTGATTTCTGATTACAGCGTATTCATTCAAGAACTTACTGAACGATCAAAGGTTCTCGTAGCTTTCAATTATCGAATTTGTGTTCCGAACATTTAATTAATAAAATGGTAAAGAATTCAAGAACGGTCAGCAATTCTGCTGCTGCAAGATTGTTTGCACCTATCATGTTCTTTTTGATTTCTAGTTCAACGGTGTTAGCACAACAAATAACAGACCGGAGGGACTACGTCATTGAAGAAATAACTGAGCCCTCGGGTGATATCCTGGTAGGGATAAGGATTCCCGGAAATCCCCCACCCTCTTATCGTTTGCCTGCCGCTACAGTTAAAGCTGGATCGATAATCATTCAAAATGTACCTGCCTATGACTGGAGTTTTGGCTGTGGAGCCACCTCTGGCGCCATGCTGGCCGGCTATTATGACCGGAACGGTTACCCGAATGTTTATATCGGTCCGACAAATTCTGGTATAGCTCCCCTTGATAATAGTGTTTGGGGCTCAGTAGTTATCAACGGAGAAACCAGAAAACAATGCCCCCTGAGTGCAACGAGGCTTGGCCTTGATGGCAGGACTGAACGTGGACATGTGGATAATTATTGGGTTAAATCCAACAGTACGGCACCTGATCCGTATATTACCAACGGATGGCCTCAACATGCCTGGGGCGACTGTGTGGGCGATTACATGAAAACCAGTCAATCTGCCTACAACAACGAGGACGGTTCAAGCAGCTTTTGGTACTATTTAAGTGGGGAGAGAAACTTTGGAACAATCAATACGAATGATTGTGTGCTAGGGTTGCGCAACTTTTTCGAAGCCAGAGGATATAAAGTGGTTACTTCTTTTACACAGCACATTTCGGGTTTATCAGGTAATACGCTAGGTTTCACTTTTAATAATCTGAAGGAGCAGATTGATGCAGGCAGGCCCGTTCTGCTTTTCATTACCGGCCACATAATGCTAGGAATTGGCTACAATGACAGCTCCAGGTTAATTTATCTTTATGACACATGGGACTACAAACTTCACGAGATGCCCTGGGCGGGAAAATATGATAACAGGCAACTTGAGGCTGTTGGAGTAATTGAGCTCGAATCGGCCAACCTTCCTGCACCGTCTTCATTTACGGTTTCGAATGTTGGTGATGGAGCTTCACTATCGTGGGAAGCTCCCGACCTCACCCAATTCAGTTCAGTACAAATTAATCAAGGATTTGAAGACGACCTCTTCCCTCCTGCCGGCTGGATCAAACTTAATCCGGACGGAGGCCCTGGCTGGCAATCCATTGCAAAGGGTTCAGCCATAAATGGTTGGCTAGATAGGGTTTCCACAGCGGCTCCGGATGGAGGATCCCGGATGGTTTATTGCACTTATACTACCGGAGGCACTTATAAAAACGACCAATGGTTGATATCTCCTCAAATAATCGTCAGGCCTGAGTTAAGACTGATGTTTCATCTCAGAGCTGATGCCGCCTCCATATTTGCCGATAAGGTTGAAGTTCTGCTCTCCACTTCCCATCCTTTTTCCACCTCGGCCTTTTCAACTACGATCGGTGTCATACAAATCAATAAAGGAAGCAGCGAAACCTGGAGAAGTTTCAGTTACACATTAACAGACTATGCTCCTGCCGGATCAAAAATTTATATAGCGTTCAGGGAGGTTGCGGCAAACAATTTCGATGAAGGATGCATTATATATATGGATAATATATATGTTGGGCCTCCGAAATCAACAAGCTTATTTAAGGCCGAGGAAGAGCAGGTTCGTTCAAGCTCCGGTACAAGGTCAGCATCATTTGAAAGGATTGTCGTACCGGAATTGCCTCCATATTCTGCCGAAGATGTCGGGGAGGGTCCTTTTTCTCCGTCAACAGAGGGCACCTTTTCTTCAACAACGCAAATAAAATCTTTATTCTTGCCAGGTAATACCTTGCATACCAATGGGAGTATCGTAAACAGCCAGGGCACGGGTGATGCCGGAAAAGCAGATGAAAGCATCGTACAGAGTCAATACTTTCTGATGGCAAATACGGGCTTCAGCGCCAATAAAGCCGATAATTTCAGTCTGGCTGATGACTTTGTAGTGAATGCAACCTGGGATATTAATAATATAGAGTTTTTTGCATACCAAACCGGTTCCTCTCTTTCATCCACCATCACTGCCGTTTATGTGCAAATATGGAGGGGTGCCCCCAATAGCGGCGGCACTATTGTATGGGGAAATCATACTACCAACCGGCTGCTGGCCACTTCCTGGGCATATATCTACAGGAATACTGACGGTCCCAATGGTTCAAAAAACCGGCCTGTAATGCGAGTGGTAGCAGAAACCTCAGGTTTGCTGCTCACCCCCGGAACCTATTGGGTGCATGTCACTTTCACGGGATCGCTAGCTTCAGGGCCCTGGGTTCCGCCGATAACCATTAACGGGCTCACCGTGACTGGCAATGCCCTACAATATCGAACAACCTGGAATACGCTCCAAGATGCTGGAACCAACACACAACAAGGCATACCTTTCAACATCTACGGCACAAGCACCAGCCTGCCTGCCAACATTCTTTTGAGTGGCTACGCACTTTATAGGAATGATGTTTTGTACAAAAACGTGCCTGCTAATGGCACTTCCTTTGCCGATAATCCATTAAGCCCCGGAAACTACAAGTACAGTATCAGCGCTCTCTACGAAAAACCATTTAAGGGAGAATCAGGCAAACTTGAAAAAAGTGTGACTGTTACAGCACATTGTAATAACTGCCCGGGTTTCGACTTCACAATTACACCCGTAGTAACCTGGCAAGGGCATACTTCTTCTGTGGCTGCATCAGGTTGCCGTATTTATAGAGTCAATGTGGTTGCTGCTCAGCAATATAGCTTTAAAACAGGCTGCGGAAACGGAGCTATGGCCACCTTTGACACCAAGTTCGACCTTTACAATGCCGATTGTGAGCTGCTTGTGTCCAACGATAATGCTTGCGAAAACAATCGGTCATCCATTGACTGGAAATCGAGTTATGCGGGGTATGCCTACCTGAAAGTAAGCGGAAGCAGCAATTCATCAGGAGATTATACCCTTGCATACAGATCAAATCCGATATTTGGGGATGCCAACTGCGACGCGATTGTGAATGTGAGCGATTTGATAAACATGGTAAACTTCATTATGGGTAATCCGCCCCAGCAGTTTTGTTTCCCGAATGCTGACATCAATGGAGATGGTATAATTAGTGTTCTCGATATCGTTTCTGCAGTTAATATCATCATGTCGAACTAATTCAATCATACACGCAAATGCGCAGGATATCTGTAATACTAGCACTTACGTTTATTAGTGCATCAAGTTCACCGGAATTCATTAAGGATGAAAAACTGTGGTGCCCCGATCTGGGAAATGGCTTCTATAAAAACCCTGTTATTTATGCCGATTATTCTGACCCGGACGTTATTCGGGTAGGTGACGACTTCTATATGGTCTCTTCCAGTCTCAGCCATTTTCCGGGATTGCCGGTGCTGCAATCAAAGGATCTGGTTAACTGGACCATTATTGGTCATGCAGCCATATCTTATCCTTTTCCCGAATTTGAAAGGCCTCAACACGGAAACGCCATCTGGGCGCCGAGCATACGTTACCATAATGGTGAGTATTACATTTATTTTGGTGACCCGGACCGAGGAGTGTTCATGACCAAAACTAAGGATCCTCGCGGCCCATGGCAACCACTCAGGCTGGTACGTAAAGTGACAGGCTGGATTGACTGCTGCCCGTTTTGGGATGAAGATGGGTCGGCTTATATTATCCGTGCCTATGCCAACAGCCGGGTGGGTATAAAGAGTATTCTGGCAATTAACAAGATGAGTGCCGATGGCACTGAGATTTATGACGACGGGGTTTTGGTTTTCAATGGCCAGATGAATCACCCTACCATTGAAGGGCCTAAGCTTTATAAGCGTAATGGCTACTATTACATTTTTGCTCCGGCTGGTGGGGTAAAATATGGTTGGCAAACAGTACTACGGTCAAAAAATATTTTTGGCCCATACGAAGAGAAAGTGACCCTTGAGCAAGGATCTTCTAATATAAATGGTCCACATCAGGGAGCGTGGGTTACCACACAATCGGGAGAGGATTGGTTTATTCACTTCCAGGATAGGTATGCCTATGGTCGAATTGTTCACCTGCAGCCCATGCGCTGGGATAATGACTGGCCGATTATGGGTATCGATTATGATGGCAATGGGATAGGCCAGCCTGTATCAGAACATCGAAAACCTAATGTTGGGGGAGATGTGGAAATAATGGTTCCTCAGACCAATGATGAATTTATGTCTTCTCAGCTCGGATTGCAATGGCAGTGGCAGGCAAATTATAGAAGCTACTGGTATTCCCTGTCAGTGAGGCCTGGGTTTCTGAGGCTTTTTTCACAGCCTACATTTATGGGAGAGCAAAATCTCTGGAATACTGGTTCACTGTTACTTCAAAAATTCCCGGCCGAATCATTTGCGGCAATTACTAAGTTGGAGGGTAAAGGCCTTGCAAACGGTGAAAAATCCGGACTGATAATTTTTGGGCTTGACTATTCCTACATCGCCCTGGAAAAACAAAGCAAAGGTTACAGGATAATCCGGGTCACCTGTAAGGATGCTCGCAAAGGAACCCCAGAGGTAGTTGACGCAAGTGCCCCGGCCAATGGCGGGCATCTTTATCTGAAAATTGTGGTTACACCTGAAAACTCGAAGGATATAATACCAAAAGTTCTCTGCACCTTCAGTTTCAGCACAGATGCCATCCTCTATCATGATCTGGGAGAGGTTTTTGTCGCCCGAGAAGGACTTTGGGTGGGTGCCAAAGCCGGATTATTCTCAACCAAACATCGTGAATCAAAAAAGCGTGGCTACGCTGATATTGACTGGTTTAAAATATTGCCAATAGCTTTGGATTCAGAGTTGTAAGATGCAGGAATAAGCATTCGGACCGGATTTGAACAACTCATCATCGTTTCTGATCACACCTTATTCACCCAGTTTTTTGGGGATAAATATTCCTATCTTCCAGTTCACCTTGCGCTTGTCATCCGGATCTTTCGCTTTTCGCTGGCTATGAATGGACCGTGAAACTTTTTAGAAAACTCCGCCTTAATCTTTCGGCGGGAAAAGTTTCTCCATTTCCTCCAGAGTCTTATTTTTGGTTTCAGGAACAAACTTCCACATAAATAATGCGGCAAGGATTCCCATGACGCCGTATATCCAGTATGAAAACCCGTGATTGAAATGGTGAGTCAGGAAGGTGCTTTTATCCATGATCGGAAATGTAAATGAAATCAGGTAATTACTGATCCATTGCGCAGCCACTGCTACCGCCATTGCCTTACCCCGGATTCGGTTGGGAAAAATCTCGGAAAGTAAAACCCACACCACCGGACCCCAGCTGACTGCAAAACACGCAACATATCCAAGCATAAAAACAAGGGCTGCCAGCCCGAGCCGGTTGAAATAGAACGAAAACCCCAGTGCAAACATAAACAATGCCATACCAGCTGCTCCGATTATTTGCAGAGGTTTTCTGCCGATACGATCCACAGTGAAAATGGCCACCACCGTGAATGACAAATTGATTACACCGACAATGATCGTTTGAAGCAGGGCCGTGTCAGTCCCTGCTCCCATATTTTTGAATATCTCCGGGGCATAATACAATACTACATTGATTCCAACCAATTGCTGAAAAGCGGATAATAAAATCCCGATTATGATGATCATGAAGCCGAAGGAAAATAGTTTTCCCGATTTGTGTCTAATGGTTTCCGTAATTTCCTTAAGCACAACCCCGGCCTTTAGTGAACCATTGATGCGGGCAAGGATAGAAAAAGCTTTTTCTGGCTGGTTTTTAATAACCAGGTATCTTGGGCTTTCCGGGACAAAAAACAGAAGGATCAGGAAGGCAAAAGCAGGGACAATTTCAGAGGCAAACATCCATCGCCAGCCTGTGGTGTTAAGCCAAGTGCCTTCGCCTTGTCTTGCTATATAATAGTTTATGAAGTAAACCAACAACATACCAAATATAATGGCAAACTGGTTCCATGAAACCAGCTTGCCACGTATGTTTGGTGGAGATATCTCAGCGATATACATGGGTGAAAGCATGGACGCCAGCCCCACCCCAACCCCGCCCAGGATACGATAAAAAACAAAATAGTTCACATACGAATGATCTCCTTTTCCGACAGGGCCAACAAACATTTCCGGTAATGCTGAGCCGATGGCTGAAAGAAGAAATAACACCGCCGCCAGCCTGAGTCCGTTCCTGCGTCCAAGCCGAATACTTATCCAACCTCCAATAAGCCCACCAATCACGCAACCTATCAATGCGCTGGATACCACTCTTCCAAGCATCGAGTTTGAAGCCATTTCGGCATATCCATAAGGCTCAATAAAAAATTTCTCGAGCGATCCAACTGTACCCGATATGACGGCCGTATCGTATCCAAAAAGCAGACCGCCAAGAGTTGCTACCAGAGTCAAAGATATCACATATGATAAGCTTCCTTTATTGTTGGACATGTATGGTAATGTTGGATTTAAAACAGATTATTCAGTACCAGTCCTGAAAATGATTAGAAATACAGATTTATCATTTGTTCAATCAATTCCTGCTTGCCACTGATCAAAACCGGTTCGCCGGCAGCTTTTGCGTGGGCATACAGATCGTTGATTGTCAGCTTTCCCTGCTCAAAAAGGTTACCGGGTCCGCTGTCAAAGGATTCGTAACGCTGGCGGCGTCGTTCGAGATAATCTGTCTCGTTGAGGATCTTTTCGGCAATGAGAAGTGCTCGGGCAAAAACATCCATTCCGCCAATGTGCGCAATGAAGATATCTTCAAGGTCAGTTGAATTTCTCCGGGTTCTGGCATCAAAATTTATGCCTCCGTCCACAAAACCACCTGCCTGAATGATTTCGAGCATCGCTTCTGTGATTTCATAGATATTGGTGGGAAACTCATCCGTATCCCAGCCATTCTGGTAATCGCCCTTATTTGCATCAATTGACCCAAGTTTTCCGGCATCGGCAGCCATTCTCAGCTCATGGGCAAAGGAATGGCCTGCGAGGGTGGCATGATTAACTTCCACGTTCAATTTGAAATCATTGATCAGGTCATTGTTTCGTAGAAAACCAAGTACGGTCTGAACGTCAAAGTCATACTGATGTTTCGATGGCTCCATAGGTTTAGGCTCGATAAAGAAGGTGCCTTTAAATCCTTGGGCTCTTCCGTAGTCACGTGCCATTCGCAGAAAGGCACCCAAATGATCCAGTTCACGCTTGGTATTTGTATTGTGGAGGCTTCCGTAGCCTTCGCGCCCCCCCCAGAAAACATATCCTGTGCCACCAAGTTCAATAGTAGCATCAATTGCGTTCTTTACCTGAACAGCTGCATTTGCCAGCACGTTGAAATCAGGATTGGTGGCTGCCCCGTTCATGTATCTCGGATGGCTGAATACATTGGCAGTACCCCAAAGCAGCTTCACTCCTGATTCTTTTTGTTTGGCCTTGGCATAATCAACCATAACAGCGAGGCGTTTTTCAATTTCAAATACTGACCCATCGCCTGCCACATCCGTATCGTGGAAGCAGTAAAAAGGAACCCCCAGTTTGGTGATAAATTCAAAAGCGGCATCCATTCTAGCCTTGTTAGCTTCCATGATATCCCTGGGTTCGTCCCAGGGAAAATTCTTTGTTCCCGGGCCGAAGGGATCTCCTCCATGACCACAGAGTGTATGCCAGTAAGCAACAGCGAACCTCAGGTGTTCCACCATGGTTTTGTTTCCAACAACCTGGTGTTCGTCGTAATATTTGAAGGCTAGCGGATTTTTAGACTTTGGCCCGTCAAAGCGGATTTTGCCAATTCCTTTGAAATACTCTTTGTTTCCTGTTGTAATTTTCATACGTCTGACATTTTGGTTGAAAATGATGTGATTATTATTTTGGAAGATATTGCTGTAATTTGTTTTCGAGTTCTTTAAGCCAGGATTGATACGCAGTGGCATAGCGGTCACAGTCTGAAGCGACAGGTTCAATGCATTCAATTTTGTTCAACCCGGCCAAAGCTTCGCTGAGGTCAGCAAAAAAACCTGCACCATACCCTCCGGCAAGGGCCGCCCCGATAGCTCCGTCGGTTTCATATAGCTCAATGGTGGCTCCGGTTACCCCGGCTAGGGTATTCCGGAATAGTGGGCTTAAAAACATGTTGGCGCGGGCTGCCCGAATCAACCGTGTACTGATACCAACTTCGTGCAAAATGTCCATGCCATATTTGAATGAGAAAGCTATTCCTTCCTGGGTAGCCCGTGCCAGATGCCTGACGTCGTGTGTGTTGAAATTAACTCCGCATATATGGGCCCCCAGGTTATGATTGCCCAGCATTCGTTCGGCCCCGTTACCGAAAGGGAGGACGCGAAGCCCTTCAGATCCGATGGGTGCGCTTGCTGCAGTTTCATTCATTTTTTCATAACTCGTCAAAATATTTCCTGTTAAACGCCTTATCCATGCATTTAAAATACCGGTGCCGTTTATACATAACAAAACACCCAATCTATTCTTTGCGGAGGAATGGTTGACATGTGCAAAGGTGTTCACTCTATTCTGCCGGTCATATTTCATAATCTCGCTAACACCATATACTACTCCGGAAGTACCTGCAGTTGTGGCTACTTCGCCTGGGTTTAATACGTTAAGCGAAAAAGCATTATTTGGTTGGTCTCCGGACCGATAACCAATTATAGTTCCGTGGGGAAGGCCAAGTTCTTCAGCAGCAGTCTTGCTCAGAGCACCCTGAGCCGAAAAGGTTGGTACAATATAGGGAATCTGCTCCGGATTTATATTGTAATGATCCAGCAGAAACCCTGCAAGTTCATTGCGAGAAAAATCCCACATTATCCCTTCTGAAAGACCTCCTACTGTAGTCGAAACTTCACCAGTCAGTCTCATTGCAATATAATCGCCGGGTAACATGATTTTGTATATCTTGGAGTAAGTTTCCGGCTCATTTTCCCGAACCCATTTCAGCTTGCTGGCAGTAAAATTTCCTGGTCCGTTCAGCAGATGGGAAAGGCATTTCTCTTTTCCTAACAACTCGAATGCCTCCTCGCCAATTTGGGTGGCACGACTGTCACACCAGATAATTGATGGCCTAACCGGTTTTAACTCTTTGTCAACAGCAACCAATCCATGCATTTGGTAAGAAATACCGATGGAACTAATGAGCGAGGGATTGATCCCAGCCTTGGCAATGACCTTTCCCAATGCTAGCTTAAGGTTAGCCCACCATTCGTTTGGATCCTGTTCAGCCCAGCCAACGACCGGTGCTGTGATTTGCATTTCCGTATCAGGGCTGAAAGATGTAGCCAGACACCGACCGCTGTCTCCGGCGACGATAGCAGCCTTCACCGAGCTGCTTCCAATATCAAAACCTAGAAGATACATTGCTTATTTATTAATTGTTAGGCATTAAGCTGACGACCTGCGTATCAGATCTGTTGGTACTGTCACTTTCACTGGGTTGCCACTTGCAATGAACATAGCTGCTTCCCTGCCCAACAGATTAAAATCGGTAGATATAACCGTAACTCCGTTCTTGATGTACCTTTTCATGGGAGTCTCGTTATACGAAATGACTCCCGCGTCTATCCCGGGTTCAAGTCCTTTCGAAGTACATTGATCAAAAAAACTGGCAAGTGTTCTGTCGCTCACTAACAGATACAGATCGCCTTTACGAACATCGAAGTTACGAAATCTGTCTATCACAAATCCATTGACCTTAAAGTCAGTGATGAACTGCATAAAATAGACGACTGAGACTTTTGGGTGGTATGTAAACTCAGGATACAAGTAAATGAAGCGATCGTATTTCCTGATCAGGTCGATGTGCAGAGCAAGATTATCATACACCGGCGCTCCGAAATCCTGACGAACATACGAGTGATCATCTCTTCCATGAATTTCCCAGTCGATAAGCAGTAACCGGTCCGGGGGAATTCGATTCAGAACTCCCTCAACCCTGGGGTGATCGAAACTCATAACTACGTAATAGCTGTATTTGCCCAGGCAGTTAGCTATAGTTCGTTCAAACACTTCAATGTTGTAATGGTGAAAATGAAGGTCAAGTGACACACTATCGGGCTTGTGCTCTGTAAACGCTGCATAAAGAACTTCTTTATAGGCCTTGAAGGTGTCAAGGAAGAGCAATACCCGCTTATTGGTTTTAGCTACATAATAACCGCGGTTGGGAACAGATTCTACAAAACCTCCTGTTTTTAGCACGTTATATGCCTTAAATACTGTATCGCGCGACAGGCGATACTCGCGACACATTTGGTTTACAGATGGCAGCAGATCTCCTTCGGTCAGGAGATTGCGGTTGATGGCATCAATGATCGCGCCTGCAAGTTGCTGAAACCTGTATTCAGTTGACGCCGGATCAATATTAAAGATAAATTCCATTTATAGGATACCGTTCTGGTGTGTTCTGTTCTGTTAGGTTATGCAAATCTATAAAACAAAATTCTTTTAGTATTTTATTTTAGAAGAATAAGTTTCAAGTATCAATTAGACCTCGGCCAATACACCCTGTTGCGCTTTCTTTTGATAATCGCTGGGATTAATTCCGTAATAATCATGAAAGCAGCGCGAAAAGTGGGATAGCGAAACAAAGCCTGTTTCGTAAGCGATCTCTTTGATGAAACCGGCCTGACCTCTTAAGAGATATGCTGCACGCTGCAACCGTATTTTCTTGATAAAATCGCTTGGCGATTGTCCGGTTATTTTCTTCATTCGCCGATACAGGTGCACCCTGCTCATCCCAACTTCAAAGCTTAAAAATTCGGCATTAAGCTTTGGATCGGCAAGGTGGTTTTCGATAACCATCATAACCTTATCCATCAGTTTACTATCGGCGGATGAATATGCCGAGTCGGCGGCGTTCAAGTTCCCGCCTGCACTATATGTTATGCGAATACGTTCCCGATTGTTCAGCAGGTTATCGATGTTCTTCCTTAATAGCTGCGAGTTGAAAGGTTTCACCATATAGGCGTCGGCACCGATTTCAAGGCTGGCTATCTTGTCTTCATCGCGCGACATGGCGGTAAGTAGCAATACCGGAAGATGACGTGTGTTTGGGTTTGACTTGAGCTTTTTGCATAAACTCATGCCATCCATCACAGGCATCATTATATCGGTTATTATAAGGTCGGGCTTGTGCTGCAGCACACATTCCAGCGCTTCGCGACCGTTCGAACAGACTACAATATTGAAATATTCCTTCAGTTCATCATACAGGTAATCCTGCATTGATAGATCATCGTCGGCAATGAGTATCGTGCCACCGCTTCGGCGTTGAGGTTTTGGTCCCTTATGCTCAACAGATTCCGGATCAACCAAACTAGGAGTCTTCTCAGCCGTCCCGGTGAAGTCTGTTATCATAGACAACTCAACCTTTCTTTCGACGATCTGAGAATTTGGAATCACATGATGCTTGACCAGAGGGATAAGAATATGAAAAACGGAGCCGGATCGATCCTTTCGGTTTTCAGCATAAATTTTACCTCCCTGCAGTTCAATCAAAGAACGCGATAAGTGCAGGCCAATACCCGTGCCAGGATTATTGGTCTGGTCATTCTCAATTTTATAGAAACGTTCAAAAATCTGTTCCAGGTCATATTCGGGAATTCCGGGGCCGCTGTCAGTAACTGTTATTGCGGCAAATTTTTTCTCAGGCTCACCAGCTATCACTTCTTTTGTAATCTCGATCCTTATTTCGCCATTTTCAGGGGTGAACTTAAATGCGTTTGATAATACATTATATATTACTTTGTCAAAATTATCAGGGTCTATCCATACAGGCAGCTCACCTGTTGCCGATTCACAGGTATAGGAGATATTCTTCTTTTCTGCCAAGTAATTAAATGACTGCATGATGTCTGTGACAAACCTGATCAGATCTGTTTTGGAATAGTTAATTATCATAGTACCCTGATCAAGTTTGCGTACATCGAGCATCTGGTTCACCAGCCGCAGCAGACGTCCCAGGTTTCGCTGCATAAGGTTATAGGTTCGCGATAGCTTGGGGTCCTTATTATCCATGATGAGCTTTTCAAGCGGGCCTGCAATTAACGTGAGCGGAGTTCGGATTTCGTGAGAAATATTTGTAAAGAATTGCAGCTTGGCTTCATTAATTTTTTCGTGCTGTTCGAGTTTGAATAATTCGGTTCGATGCCTGATCCTTCCTCGAAGGTACATATAGACAAGATATAGAACCAAGAGAAAAGCCAATGTATACAATGCCTTGAACCAGGTTGAAGACCACCAGGGCGATCGGATAATTATGGTAAGTTGACGTGGTTGTGAGTACATCCCTTTATCCGTTGCCCGAATTTCGAAGGTATACTTTCCGGGCTCAAGGTTGGTATAAGTAGCCCTGCGGTTAAGCACACCCGTAGTGTTCCAGTTTTTTTCAAATCCATTAAGTCGATATTGGTAGGCTATTCGTTCAGGGTTATTGAAGCCAATAGTCGAGAACTCGATGCTAAAGTTTTTCTGGTGCCAGGCCAAAAACAGGGTATCAGTTTGATCAAGTATTTTTTTGAGCAGTTTTCTGTTATCAATGGTTTCACCTATCTGAACCTCTTTGTTGTATAGCACTAGGTTGGTCAGATAGACTTCAGGAAGGTGGTGATCGCGTAGAATTGTTTCTGGGGCGAACCAAGTGATGCCATTAATTCCCCCGAAAAATAAATCGCCTTGTTGGGACTTAAGGGCTGAATTGCGCCTGAACTCATTGGCCTGTAAACCGTCATGCACATAATAATTCTGAAAAGTGCTGTCGGTCAGTGAGAGGCACGATATTCCAAGGTGCGTCGAAATCCAGAGCTGTTTGTCAGAATCTTCGAGTATGGCGCATACCACATTATTGCTCAGTCCTTGAGTTGTGGTATAAAATGTTGATTTATCAAGGTGTTTATCATAACAAACCAAGCCCTCGTTGGTTCCTATCCAGATTTTCTTGTCCGTGTCTTCGGTGATGTGATATACTATGTTATTGGGAAGCTTACCGTTTGCGGTGCTTAGCATTTTAAAACTGTTTTTCACCGGGTCATAGATACTAAGCCTGTTATAGGTACCAATCCAGATTAGTCCATCGCTATCGCAGAACACTACGTTGATCCAGTTATTGCATATGCTTTTCTCGGGTTGCTGTGCATCATTCAGATAACAGCAGAATCTGCCCGTGGAAGGATTATATCGGTTAAGCCCTCCCCCACTGGTGCCAATCCATAAATCGCCTTTTTTGTCCATTGTAATGCACTGCACCTTATCGTTTGAAAGGCTGTTTTTGTCGAGCAATTTATGTTTGTAATGCTTCACTGCATTGGTTTTTGCGCTTAATCTGAAAAAACCTTCGAGTGATGTGCCTACCCAAAGGTTATCGCTCCTGTCTGAATAAATTGATGTTATTGAATTTGAAAAAACTGATCCTGAAGTTAATTCAGCAAGATGCCGGGTGATTTTACCTGTAATTAAATTGTAGTTATAGATACCATCGGTATCCGTACCAATCCAGATATTCCCATTAGTGCTTTCACTGATTGCAGTGATACAGCCTGACCCGAGGTCCTTCTGACCGAATTGCTGGTATGTGATTGTGTTGAATCGGTTTGGCTTTCCCGGAATTAGAACAACTCCTTTATGAAAAACACCCATCCACATATTTCCTTCATGATCTTCAGTGATGGTATGAACCTTTGCCTTGTTCACATTGAATCTCGACAGAGACACATTTTTTGGCTCAAGTTGCCTGCTTGAAGTGTTAAAGGACCAAAGTCCTAATCCGTCAGTACCAACCCAGATATTGAATTTCCTGTCCGTATATATACTCCGGACAGGAAGGCTTGTTTTGAAGCCTTCAACTATAGGAAGGAGCCTAAACGACCTATCATTTTCATCGTATAGGTTTATACCTGCGTTAAGTGTGCCGATCAGAATATTGCGGCGATCGTCCTCACAGATTACAGTTATATAGTTGCTACTAAGCGAACTGGAAGTTTCGGGCTGGTGCCTGAATACAGTTACTGAGTTTGTAGCGGGGTTAAAAAGGTTAAGCCCCTCATTCTCAGTTCCGATCCAAAGCCGGCCTTTATAATCTTCAAAGAGGCATTCAAGAAACTCGCTGCTGAGTTTCCGGCTTAATGTAAGATCGGTGTATCCAGTCTTCAAACCTTGTTTAATCACTGCCACGCCCTGACCAGAGGTTCCCACAAGTATGTCGCCATTCGCTGATTCGATGATGGAAGTCACATGTGGCCTCAACCGCATGGTATCCCGAAAAAGCATCACCTCTTGAAACGACTCCTTATCATCATCATAGAGCATCAGACCGTTGATACACCCAACCCATAGGCGCCTACGGCTGTCAAAAAATAGGGTCCGGACAAAATTGCTTAGCAAGGTGGTGGAGTCGTTGGGGATATTGCGGTATTTGGTAAACCGGAGACCGTCAAACCTGTTGAGCCCGTCCTCGGTTGCTATCCACATAAATCCTCGGCTGTCTTGAATAATTTTAGTAATCATGCTGCTCGAAAGGTCCCTGTCTGATGAAAAATATCTGATGGGTTGAGCTACAATAAAGTGACCTTCAAGAATCAAGTATGCAATCAATAAAAATTTTTTCATATACATTATTGTCTATATGTTACACTCACGGGTATCTTATATGGCTTTGCAATATTAATATCTTCACATATATTTAACTAATGTAACAGGGAAAAAAATTTAGGTAACAGACAGACTACCTGTGTAACGAATGATGTAGCCAATGAAACGTATTTTCTGGATTTCTGTATCGCGATTGCGTAATTTTATACTATCAAAGTCTTAATCAACCAATTGTCTAACCAAAACAATGCACAAATGAAATTACTACACCTAAGAAAGGCGATAGGATTGACATTCTTTGCGCTCATTTTCTCTGCTTTAGGCCTAATGGCACAAACCATTACCGTTAGAGGAAGTGTAAAAGATCAAAAAGGTGAGAATCTGCCAGGGGTAAACGTCGTGCTTCAAGGAACGCTTACCGGAACAGTGACAGGAACAGACGGGAACTTCAATTTCCAGGTACCTGCCAATGGCACGCTGGTTTTCTCATACATTGGTTACAAAAGCAAGAATATTCCTATCAGAAACCAGCAGATCATCAACGTAGTGCTTGAACCTGACGTGCTTGGCCTCGATGAATTTGTCGTAGTCGGTTACGGTACACAGCGAAAAAGCGACATCACAGGGTCGATCGCCAGCGTGGATGTGGCAAAAATCCGGGATGTTCCCGCCGCCAACATTTCGCGAGCCCTGCAGGGTAAAATTGCCGGTGTTGAAATCCAAAGCACTTCAACACGCCCGGGAGGCAGCACCCAGATCCGGATCAGAGGAAACCGATCACTGGCTGCCTCAAACGATCCCCTCCTTGTTGTTGACGGAATTCCGTTCGGTGGAAGCCTTAATGACATCAGTTCTGATGACATTGCATCCATCGAAGTGCTGAAAGATGCATCAGCAACGGTAATTTACGGATCTCGCGGTTCAAATGGAGTTATCCTGATTACTACCAAACGAGGTACAGAGGGCGATCTGAAAGTTTCCTACAACGGGTATCAGGGACTTTCGACAGTGGCGCGTAAATATAATGTATTCAGCGCCGAAGAATTCATCAACTTGAGAACGGCTGCCGGGTACACAAATTACCTTCCGGTGGAGAAAGAATCGATGCTGCTGGGTCGCGAAACAGACTGGCAGGACCTGGTTTACCAAACCGGATTGACATCGAATCATGAACTTACATTGTCTGCCGGCACAAGTAAAACCAAGTATGCAATTTCGGGTGGCTATTACCGTGAAACCGGCGTGCTGCCTCATATTGCATTCACACGTTACAGTCTGCGTGCTGCAGTAGATCGCCGAGGTGGCAAGCGAATCAAGATAGGGCTGACCACCATGAGTTCGGCCGGTATTACCGACGGCCAATCAGCCAACCCAATGTTCCAGCTGGTGTGCTTGTCGCCCCTGACCACAGCATATAATCTGAATGGGACTATCCGTGAGCAACCCATGTTTGATACGGATGATTACTACAGCCCGCTCACATTGCAGGACAAGGCGCGCTGGAAGGAACAAAACAGGAGATTTGCTTCATTCAACACGCTTTACGGCGAGTTGCAGATCCTTACCGGCCTGAAATACCGACTCAATCTCGGGTTGGATGTGAGCGATGGAAAATACAATAATTTCTATGGTTCTGACACTCCTTTCCGCAATGGCCTGCAGAACCAGGCCACAGTGCAGGGCACGGATAATTTTGCCTACACTATGGAACACTTGCTCAATTTTGACAGGCAATTCGGCGAGAAGCACCGTCTTGGCATTACAGGCATGTTCAGTGTACAGGAGTCAGAAACTACAGGATCAAGGGTGGATGCATTAAATATCCCTGTTAACTACCTCCAGTATAATAACCTGTTCCTTGCCGGCAGCATCAGTGCACCCAGCGGCAACAATTTCTACTCAAAATGGGGGATTGTATCTTATATGGCGCGCGCCAATTATGCATTCGACGATAAATACCTTCTGACCATCACAGGGCGCGCTGACGGTTCGTCGAGGCTGGCCCCAGGAAATAAATGGCATTATTATCCCGCGGCTGCCTTAGGCTGGATTATCAGTAAAGAAAAATTCATGCAAAACCTTCGGTTTGTTTCCAACCTGAAGTTACGTGCCGGATATGGCCAAACCTCAAATACATCAGTCAACCCCTACAGTACGCTTGGAGGACTGAGTGGAACATTTTACAGCTTTGGCGATACTGGTGTGAAAGGTTACTTTGTCAGCACCCTGCCAAACTCAAAGCTTAGTTGGGAATATACAACAACCACTAACATTGGTCTGGATTTTGGTTTCCTCGAAGGTCGGATTTCCGGATCGGTTGATGCTTACATGCAACAGACCTTTGACCTGCTTCTGGGCAAGCAATTGCCAGCATCGACCGGTGTTCCGGGAACAGTGTTGACGAATGTGGGTAAGACCGAAAACAGAGGACTTGAATTCGTGTTAAACGGCATTATTCTAAGCCCTAAAGTTCAGGGTGGCTTCTTGTGGGAGGTCAATGCCAACCTCTTCCTGAACCGCGAAAAAATTGTAGCTCTGGCTGATCCGACGGTAACAAAGGATGTAGGAAACGGATGGTTTGTAGGACAGCCAACCAGCGCTATTTACGATTATGTGAAAGTAGGAATTTGGCAGCTGAGTGAGGCCGAAGAAGCTGCAAAATTTGGTGCAAAACCTGGTGATATCAAGCTGCTTGATTTTGCCGGCGGTGGTGCAAACCTCGATGAGCCTGACGGAAGAATTTCGGATGCCGACAGGCGTATTCTTGGCGCAGGTCAACCCGACTACCAGGGTGGCTTAACATCCACATTCAGGTTTAAGGGCTTTGACTTTTCCGTGGTCGGTTATTATCGTATGGGAGGTATGATTATCAGCACCCTGCATATGCCAGCCGACTATGTTAACCGTCTGGATGGAAGGCGCAATCAGATAAAAGTGGATTACTGGACACCTACCAATCCCACCAATGAAATGCCACGTCCCAACGCTGCATTTGATGCTGCCAGAACAGGGGTTCTGGGATATTTTGACGGTTCGTTCATTAAAATCAGAAGTATAAATTTTGGATACGAGGTCGACAAAAGATTGCTAAGAGTATTGGGCCCAACATCTTCGTTGAGAATTTTTGCTTCTGTGGCCGATCCGTTCCTGCTCTATTCGCCTTATGTGGATGCCGGAGGGGTTGATCCCGAACCTAACAGAACAGGAGCTACTATTTCGGGCGGCGAAGGCGTACCTGCGCGTGCCTTGAAAATCGGCCTAAATACGCCTCCAACAAGGAGATATATTATTGGTATCAATTACAAATTCTAAAATATAAAAGCTATGAGTAAGATTATAAAAAATCTCATACTTGTTTTGGTTCTTGTGGTCATATCCTCTTGTTCGAAGGTACTCGAAGAAGAACCAAAATCATTGCTGACAGCAAAATACCTGGAATCGCCCAGCGGGGTGCTTTCAGCGCTATATTCCTGCTATTCTGATCTCCGCTATTTTTATGGCGGTGAAAGCGCCATGAGCATGACCTGTGCCGGCACAGACGAATTTCAAAGAGGTCCTGATGGTAGCCAGGGATTAAATATGTACAGCAATAGCGAACTGTTGACCAACGGACAGGTTGGTACTACCTGGAATTGGGGGTACATAGCAATAAATACTGCCAATGCAGTGATCAAATTTGCTCCTACATCGGGCATGTCAGCAGCAGATGCCAAATATGCAGTGGCACAGGCCAAATTTTTGAGAGCTTTATGGTATTTCAATATGGTGCAGTTGTACGGCGATTTGGTGCTTAACCTTCAATTCATTGATGCTCCGACTACCGAGGCTGTGAGAACTCCGGCTGCCCAGATCTACGAAGCTATCATCAAAGATCTTGAAGAAGCCAAACCTGATGTTCCCTCGAGACCGCCTCAGCAAGGACGGGTTTGGGCAGGGTCGGTTCATTATCTTTTGGCGAAGGTCTACCTTACAAGGGCAGCACATCCAACTGCCAAGAAAGCCACCGACTATCAAAGCGCCTATGACAACGCCATGGTACTAATCAATAATGCAGGCACCTATGGTCTGGCACTCCATAAAGATTTTGCCGATGTGCATAAACCACGTAACGAAGGAAGCCCGGAGATAATCTTCACTGCCGAAAGAAACAAGGATAATACTTTCAATGACCTGGACCCTAATGTGTCAGGAAATAAGAATAACCGAAGCAGTTTTTTCTTCAGGCCAAATTATTCAGCCATTGTCAAGGGATTGATACGTGACATTCCCAACGGGCGCCCCTGGCATCGTATCAGACCGACAAACTACCTGCTCGAAGTGGTTTTTCAGGACAGAACGGATGACACACGCTATGATAAAACTTTTCAAACCGTTTGGCTGGTAAATGATGAGGCCAATGCTGAAAAACCGGGTTTTAAAAACGGTGATACCGCCGTGTGGTTGCCGGGGTATGAAACCTTCCGCAACGCCAAAGCCCTCCGGATCTTCCCCCCTTCGCAATACTGGGGTAATCCAAGCAGTGCAGGTCTATCCATGTATCCGTCGATGCGGAAATATGATGATATCGACAGGCCAACCATAGCCGATGCCTCAGTGAGGCCATTCGTCATCTGGCGCTTTGCCGAAACGTATCTGATTGCCGCCGAGGCTGCTATGTACCTGAATAATCCAACACAGGCAAGAAGCCTCATTAACGTGATCAGAGCCCGTGCAGGCTATCTGTCTACCCGAAGCGATGGGATGAATGCCATGGCTGTTAAGAGGCTTACGGAAAGCACTCCGAGCCTTACGGATAAGGATGCAGGCATCAACTTCATACTTGAAGAGCGTAGCCGTGAGCTTTGCGGAGAGTATATGCGCTGGTTTGACCTGGCACGCACCAGGCTTTCAAATGGGACGCCTCTTCTAATGAGCCGCATACGGACCCTTACACCGGATATTCCCTGCAAGTCAACCATCCAGGATCACCATATCCTCAGGCCGATTCCTCAGTCGCAGATTGACTTAACAACCAACAAGATTTCACAGAATCCGGGTTACTAAGCTCTGTTTATGGAACAATAACAAAAACGAAAATAATTATGAAAAAAATATTTCTGGTGACATTGCTGATTCCATTGTTCTTCGCGGGCTGCGTTGACAAGGAGACGTATATGGAATCGAAAATTGTCGACTTCAACAGTAAAATTACCAGTGTCGACAAAAGTATTGCTCAACCAGGGGATGTGGTAACCTTCAAAGGAACCGATCTGGACAAGGTATATAAGATCATGTTGAATACCGAGAACACCATGGTTGCCTACACAGCCACAGCCACTGAGTTAAAAATGACTGTCCCTGCGGCCACACCGCTGGGCGATGTAATCACAGTCAACCTCTTCTTTTCAGGCAAAGGACTGGCGCAAAGAGCTCTGAAGATCATTTCTCCGCCTGTTATTCAGGCGTTTAGCCCAGGCGCAGGTACCCCGGGAACCCTCATTACCCTTTTGGGTCGCGAGCTTTACCTGGCTCAGCAAATATGGGTAGGAACCGTCAGGGCCGCTTCATTTGAGGTAATTGATGACAGAATGGTCAGATTTGCCATGCCGGCCGGCTCTACTGGCGGGGTCATCAAGATCGTTACTGCTACCGGAGGCGAATCGCTCAGTTCGGCATCATTGATCTTAGGCAGAGAAATCCTGATTAACGACTTCGACAACCCGAGCACCTTTTATACAAGCATCAGCCCTAACGGGAATATCAGCAAAACTGTTACCTATCCAGCTGAGGAATTCCCAAGGAACAAGGTTTGTTTCCTTACCATTCAGGACCTGGCAACAAGCTGGGGTGGCAATGTCGACTTTTATTTCAGCGGTCATCCGGCAGCCGATAATGCAAAAGTATCTCTATCAATTGATATTAAAGCTTCTAAGGCCATGAATATCAATATCATGGTAGCCAAGGGATCGGATGTGTGGGGATTGACCCGGCCTGTAACAACCAGCTGGCAAACCATCGTAATACCGTTCAGTACCATGGGTTCAGGCTATGGAAGCACGATTCCGCCCAGCCCTGTTGTGGCTCCGTTTGCCGAATTGGGAGTAGTAAAAATCCAGCCACCTGCTCAGACTGCCAGCAACAATTTCGGAGAAACTTTCTCCATCGACAACATCAAATTTATCATTGCAAATTAAAATCACACGCATATGAAAATGATGATTCATACAGCAAAAGCAGCCCTACTGGTACTTGCTTTATGCATTGTGGCAGTCAGTTGCAAAAAGTCGGCTCCCCTGAGCATCGACCCTATAGAGCAGGTTGCCCCTTTCAGCTTCGAACCTAAAACTGGGTTTTCCGGACAGGATGTTAAGATAACCGGTGAAGGATTGAATGATGTTACCAAGGTTTCATTCGTGAACAGCGAAGCTACCATTCAGTCCAAAACGGCCACTCAGATCATGGTCAAAGTTCCTGTAGGAGCCATATCGGGCAAGATCAAGCTCGTTAAAGCGAACAGTGTGATAACTTCCATCGAAAATTTCACGGTGGATCTTACACCTGTTCCAACCATCACCAGCTTTGCCCCCCAAATTGCCAGCAGCGGTGACGTGATTACAATTACCGGCACATTGCTTGACAGGGTCGATTCGTTGTATGTCGGTGCACTGAGAGCAACCATTCAGCAAAAAACCGCTACCCAAATCAGGTTTGCTGCACCAACAGGACTGAAAACCGGCTTTATTCAGATGTACTACATGTTTCCCACAAGCTATGGGATTCCCAAGAAAGGTGTGGTTACGAGCTCGTCGCAACTGTCTCTTCAGTTGCCGATTATCTCAAGCATCACTCCTGATATCAGTGCGCTGAATATCGGCGATGAAATTACCATTAACGGCACCATGATGAACGTAGTTACACGAGTACAGTTTGGAACCTTGAATGCCACTTTCACAGCAGTGAGTGCTTCGGTCCTGAGGGCCACGGTACCAGCCGGTGCAACCACCGGAAAGATAGTACTTACCGTGCCCGATGGCACAACCGAATCGACCGGCAATTTCCAGGTTTACCTGCCCACCATTACCAGTTTCTTCCCCTTCAAAGGTGCAGAAATTGCTGGCGGTGTCAGAGATATCACGCTGACAGGTACAAGATTTGACCTGGTTACCACTGCACGCATTGGTACGAATGCAGCCACCATCATGGCGCAGACACCAACCAACATCACCATACGTATTTCAGGTGCTCAAAGCGGTGTAATCAACCTTGTTACAGCCAATGGGGTTGTTAGCACTACATCGCCATTTATTATCACAGGCAATTTCTGGTTGGCCGATTACGACAATATGTACACCCCGGTGCGACTGTTTAATGAACCTATGTATACCGGTGCAGCAAACAGCGAGCAGTTTGTCGATTTTGCTGTAAATTCAAAAACCATAGTATCTAGTGGGCTGGCAAGAGGGAATTATCGCAGATGGGATGTTTCCTTTACAACCTCCGGATCACCACGTATGTATTTCAGAGGCGACCAGGGAGGATCCGCCAACCCGGCTCCTGACAGGTTCCTGCTGTATACCAACAGCTCGGTGGGGGTGAATTTTGAGTTTGATATTTCTTGGGATGTTCTGCCTACCGAATTGCTCGATGCCAATAATTTTGTAACCTTAAAAGTGTTGTTCTTCAACGCCGACCAAACTGCGGGAGGTGGATACGGATATTATACCGACCTGTTTAAGGTCAAATATGACGGACCGGGCATCTGGCAAAAGGTGACCATTAACACCAACACCACTCGAGTCGGTAATGATTCATTCATGTACAATAACTCATTTCCTGCCGCAAGCTCCGCGAGGTTTGCACCCAACAACTGCCGCATTATTTGTGTCATGTTTTCAGGGGCATATCAGTCGGGCGGAACACAGATTCCGGGCAAAAACATGGTGGTCAATTTTGACAACGTAAGGTTTGTTATAAACTAACTTGTTCTTTGAGGCTGTCTCATATGACTTTACTGGTCGCTTTGCTAGTCGGAACGACAATTGATTAGCAAATTATTATGCGCTTCGACTGGCTTAATGCCGGAATATTGCTTGGCATATGAGACAGCCTCTTTTCCAACTTGAAACTTTAAATAGTCTATAAACCATCCTAGATAATATCTGATGAATCTCGCACGACTCATATTGACTTTTATTCTCATTTCTCTTCTATCCTGTGATGACGATACTCCGGATAATCCGACTCCCAAGCCTGTCCGGCCGAAATCACTTGACGAATACAACAAGGTTGCCGAGGGTTTGAAAGATTACTTTACCAAGGATGGTTATTTTGAAATCGGAACCGCCATCGAACCGGGATCGATAGATATTTCGTCTGAAGCGGCGTTAATGAAAAGACACTTTAGCTGTCTTACCGCCGAGAATGTCATGAAATGGTCGTCAATCCAGCCTACGCAGGGAAATTTTCGGTTCGACAATCCTGACAAGATTGTGAATTTCGCACAGGCCAACGGGATGAAAGTGCGTGGTCATACCTTGGTATGGCATTCGCAATGTCCTGACTGGGTGTTTGAGAAAAACGGTGTCACTGCTACAAAAGATACAGTGCTGAACCGCATGCGCAAACACATCAACACGATAGTAACCCGATACAAGGGTAAGGTATATGCCTGGGATGTTGTGAACGAAGCCATCGATGACGGAAGCGGAACCTACAGGACAAGTAAATGGTATAATATCTGTGGCGAAGATTTCATTTTCGAAGCCTTCAAGGCTGCCAGACAGGCCGACCCGCAGGCAAGGCTATTTTATAATGATTACAACGAAGTTGATCCTACAAAACGCGAAAAGATATATTCGTTAGTCAGTCGGCTCAAAGCACAGGGCCTGGTGGATGGTTTCGGCATGCAGGGGCACTGGAATATCGAATACCCGTCAAGCGACCTGATTGTTGATGCCATCAACCGCTATGCTTCCCTCGGAGTTGAACTGCATGTCACCGAGATGGATGTTTCTGTGTATACAAGCAACTCTGCGCCTCAGACTGACTACAATGCAGACATTGAATCGAAGCTCAATACTGCCTATATCAGATACTTCAACCTTTTCAGACTACATAAACAAAAAATTACCAATGTTACCTTCTGGGGTATTACCGACAGGGTTTCCTGGCTCAATAACTGGCCTGTGGCCGGACGGCAAAATTATCCTTTGTTATTCGATCGTAGCAACAATCCCAAAAGGGCATATTTCGGGGTAATTAACTTCTGACCGGTTTTCGGAACGTCGATACCGGACGCGTAAGACAATAGTTTTCTGTTTGTCAGATAAACACAGCCGATAATGGCTGTTGTATGAACTGTAACCTTCAATAGAGGATTTTTATTCTACGCCTTGCATTGATTATAGAATGAAATGAAGCAAATGAACATGATAGACCGAACAGTTACGGCTACTCTCGTTTTATGGGGGTTATTGTGTTATTCTGTTGTTGCCGCCCCATTTAATCTGAGGAGTCCGAATCAATTTGTGTATTTTTCAAATAGCCCGCAGCGCTTTACTGTCTCCACCCCTGAGCATATCGCACCAATACTGATAGATGCAAATGAAGATCCAGGGGTGGTTCGCGCGGTCAAATTCCTGCAGGCCGACATGAAAAATGTCACATCCCAGGAGCCAGTACTACTGACTGCCCGTAAAGAGCTGGGCAGCGTAATCATCATTGGCAGTCTGGACAGGAGTGAACTTATTAAAGAGATGGTAAAAGCCGGAAAGATTGATGTCAGGGAGCTAATCGGAAAAAAAGAAAGCTCAATTACCGAAGTCATTACCAATCCCTTACCCGGCATCAAGCAAGCTCTGGTCATCGTAGGAAGCGATAAGCGCGGAACGATTTACGGACTCTTTGACCTGTCGCGGCAGTGTGGCGTTTCACCCTGGTATTGGTGGGCTGATGTGCCTGTCAAGAAAAACAAGAATCTTTCTGTTGAACCGGGAAGATATGTCAGCACCCAACCGAAGGTCACCTACAGAGGAATCTTTATTAACGATGAAGCGCCTGCCCTGACCGGATGGAGTAGAGTAACCTTTGGTGGGTTTAATCATAAATTCTACGAAAGGGTGTTTGAGCTGATTTTAAGGCTCAATGGCAACTTTCTATGGCCTGCTATGTGGGGAAGTGCCTTTTTTGACGACGATCCGTTAAATGGCCCCCTGGCCAACGAAATGGGCATTGTTATCGGGACCTCACACCACGAACCGATGGGGCGCGCACATGACGAATGGAGGCGTTATGGAAGCGGCCCATGGGATTATTCAAAAAATCCGAAAATCCTCAACGAGTTTTGGAAAACAGGATTTGAAAGAATGAAAGATTTTGAAACAATTGTCACAGTGGGCATGCGTGGCGACGGAGATGAACCTATGACTGAACAGGCAAACATCAAGCTTCTTGAAAAGGTCATTAAAGAGCAACGCACCATCATGAGCAAGGTTGCCGATAAGAAAAGTGACATGGTGCCTCAGGTCTGGGCCTTGTATAAAGAGGTGCAGGACTACTATGATAAAGGAATGCGTGTGCCTGATGATGTCACATTGCTGTTATGCGATGACAATTGGGGCAATGTGAGAAAACTCCCGCTGCTGACTGCACCGAAGCGAAAAGGTGGATATGGAATGTACTACCATTTTGATTACGTGGGTGGGCCAAGAAACTACAAATGGCTCAATGTTAGCCAGGTATCACGTATATGGGAGCAGATGAACCTAACCTGGCAACATGGAGTAGATAAGATATGGGTGGTGAATGTGGGGGATATTAAACCCATGGAGTATCCTATTACCTTCTTCCTGGATATGGCCTGGAATCCGGATTATTTTAATCCGAATAACCTGTTCGATCATACCGTGGCATTCTGTGATGAGCAGTTTGGAGGAACGCATTCAGAAAAGATTGCTCATATTATCAACACATACACGAAATATAACCGCCGGGTTACGCCAGAGCTGCTTGATGCCTCAACCTACAGTCTCGAAAATTACGACGAATTTGAAACCGTCACAAACGACTATCAAAACCTCTTGCTCGAAGCATTTAAGGTATACTATCTTTTACCCGCGCAGTATCATGACGCCTACGAGCAACTTGTGCTCTGGCCTGTTCACGGGATGGCTAATCTCTATCAGATGTACTTTGCAGTGGCGAAAAACAGAGCCCTGGCCTCTAGAAATGACCTGGCTGCCAACGAATGGGCAGATGTGGCCAAAGAATGTTTCATTAAGGATTCGTTGCTTACCCACAGATACAACAATGTCATAGCCGGAGGAAAATGGCCGCATATGATGGACCAGATTCGCATCGGTTATACCTACTGGCAGCAACCACGCCAAAGAGTCATGCCTGCAGTGACAAGGGTGGCAGGAAATCCTACACCTAATAGCCAGTTAGTTTTTGTAGAAAAAGATGGGTACATCTCCATCGAGGCGCCTCATTATTCCCGAAAAAACAATACTGAAAAAATATTCTGGCAGATCATACCCGATCTCGGCAAAACTTCGTCAGGCATCACAACAATGCCGGCTAATGCCTATCAAGACCCAAATGAAAATGTATCACTTGAATACGATGTGTATTTTGAATCATCAGGCGAGGTGGACGTGATGGTGCTGCTATCCCCGACACTTAATTTCAACGAGAACAAAGGGCTGCGGTATGCTATTTCGCTGGATGGCCAACCCGAACAGGTTGTCAATTTCAATCAAACTTACGATATAAAGCTAATGGAGAAATGGCAGGCAAACAGCATAAATAAGACGATAACAAAGCACTTGATCAGCACGCCCGGATTCAGCACCGTTAAATTCAGGGCTTTGGATCCCGGGATAGTTTTACAGAAAATCATCATCAATACCGGAGGCCTTAAGCCTTCATATCTGGGCCCGCCCGAAAGCGCCAGGGTGGAAAGGGCAAGTATTGTTAAGTTATGACATGAACACACTCTTTTTGTTATTTCGAACGACAAAATGCACTAAAGCTTTCAACGAATGGCTGAGAGATCAGTCGGTTTCAGTAATTGACCTGCGATGGATTCTGGTTTGAATTTTGGTTGGTTTGGTAAAGAGGGTCAGCCATTTATTCAGGTAAATGTTCTGATCCTCTTTTTCATCGGACACATTTAAAAGCAGTAATTTCGTAAGAGTATGCATTCAGGAGATCTATCGGCACCTGGATTACCGGCGAGGTGGTTTAAGCGTGAGAACATTATACTGCCGGCCAGATGTGGCCTTTTGGCTATTATTCTTATTCTTGTTTTCCGGCTCAGCGCTGAAGATGGTAGCAGGCTCTGGCTTCGTTACGAGCCTTTACCCCTGCCCCAGCGGCTGCAGCTTATTGAGGCAGTGACGTCTGTGTTCGCTGAAGATTCGCATCAAAGCATCCGGCTGGCAGTGAATGAGTTAGCCTGCGCATACAACGGATTCACAGGACAAACATTACAAATCGATAAGGTAATTAAAAATAAAGTTGTCATCCTAGTCACTGCCGGTAGCAAAACAGCAAGGCGTTTCAACATTGATAAAGAGCTTCTGACCATGCATCGGGATGGGTTTATAATCAGGACGATGAATGTATTCAACCGGCAATGTGTCGTGATCGCATCGCCTACCCAACAGGGAGTACTTTATGGTACATTTCACTTGATCAGACTTATCCAGACCGGGAAGTTCTCTGCAACCTATGCTGAACAGAGCCAACCGTCATATGATTTACGCATGCTCAACCACTGGGACAACCTCGATGGGACCATCGAGCGTGGCTATGCAGGGTATTCCTTATGGAAATGGAACGATCTTCCCGGCGTCATTTCACCCCGATATGCTGAATATGCAAGAGCCAATGCTTCCGTCGGCATCAATGCAATGGTGCCGAACAATGTAAATGCAAATCCGCAGATACTAAGCACGGGGTATATACAGAAGGTGCGCACCCTGGCTGATGTTTTTCGTCCTTACGGAATCCGAATATTTCTTTCCATCAATTTTGCCTCGCCAGTCGTGTTGTCCAACCTTCAGAATGCTGACCCGCTGAATCCTGATGTGCGCAAATGGTGGACCGCCAAGGTGGCTGAGATCTATAAAGCCATACCCGATTTCGGGGGCTTTCTGGTAAAAGCAAATTCTGAAGGCCAGCCGGGGCCAATGGATTACGGCCGCACACATGTGGATGGGGCCAATATGCTTGCCGAAGCCGTTAAACCTTACGGCGGCATTATCATCTGGCGGGCGTTTGTGTATAAACCTGCCTCGTCAGATCGGGCCATGCAGGCCTATAATGAATTCATGCCCTATGACGGACATTTTGCCGAAAATGTCATTATTCAGGTAAAAAACGGCCCGGTTGATTTTCAGCCACGCGAGCCATTTAGTCCTTTATTCGGCTCGCTGATTAAGACTCCTGCCATGATAGAATTCCAGATCACCCAAGAATATCTGGGCTTCTCCAACCATCTGGTATTTCTTGGGTCGTTATTTCAAGAAACGTTCAATAGCGATACTTTCGTTCGCGGACCCGGATCGACAGTAGCAAAGATGACCGATCGTACCCATAGACCAAATGGTCTGACTGCGATCGCCGGTGTGTCAAATATAGGTGAAGACACAAACTGGTGCGGACATCATTTTGCTCAGGCAAACTGGTACACAATTGGCCGAATGGCATGGAATAACGCGATCACCGCCGACCAGGCAGCTGATGAATGGATACGAATGACCTTTTCAGACAATACTCAGTTTGTGGCTGACGTCAAGACAATGATGCTTCAATCACACGAAGCAGTGGTAAACTACATGATGCCACTGGGATTGCATCATCTTTTTGCATGGGGACATCATTATGGTCCTGAGCCCTGGTGCGATGTACCCGGTGCCAGGATCGACTGGCTTCCGCGATATTACCATAATGCTTCTGAAAACGGTATTGGGTTTAATCGTTCCCGAAATGGAAGCGGTGGAGTGGATCAATATAACCCGCCATTAAATGATATTTATGACAGCCCGTCATCCTGCCCTGAAAAGTATCTGCTATGGTTTCACTTTCTGCCATGGACACACCGTTTAGCAAATGGCAGAATGCTTTGGGATGAACTATGCTACAAATACCAGGAAGGCGTTGATGCCGTCAGAAATTATCAAAAGGTCTGGGATCGGCAGGAAGCCATTATTGACAAAGAAAGATTTGCTCACGTGCAATCGCGTCTGAAAATTCAAACAAAAGATGCCATTTGGTGGCGTGATGCATGCGTACTTTACTTTCAGACCTACTCCAGGCTTCCCATACCATACGAACTTGAAAGACCTATCCATGAACTTGATTCGTTAAAGAAAATAAAGTTGGACCTGAAGCATCACAATTAACCGCAACAAAACTCAATCTTACGACTATGAATATTCAATCAACCAAAATTTCAACCCTGGAAAAAATCGGTTACAGCCTGGGCGATCTTTCTGCTAACCTCATTTTTCAAACTCTGATGACCTTTCTGGCCTTTTTTTATACCGACATCTATAAAATTCCTCCTGCTGCCGCCTCGGCTATCATTTTCACCGGTGGCATGATTGGTGCTTTCTTTAATCCCGTCATGGGTGTCATTGCCGACCGAACACACACCCGTTGGGGAAAATTCAGGCCTTGGATTTTATGGACTTCAATTCCTTTTGGAGTAATGGCCCTGCTGGCCTTCACAACACCTGATTTCGGGCTCGGATGGAAAATAACCTATGCGCTCATCACCTACATTTTGCTGGTATTGGTTTATTCAGCCAACAACCTCCCCTATGCTGCCCTGAGTGGAGTTATGACCGGCAATATGGCTGAGCGCAACAGTATTTCCTCTTACCGTTTTACTGCGGTAATGGTAGCTCAATTTGTGGTTCAGGTATTATTAATGCCTTTGGTTTTGATCATGGGCGGTGGAGACCGCACCCTGGGATTCGAGCGTACTATGGGAATATTTGCGGTGGTAGGTATCGTGTTTTTTATCATTACCTTCCTCACAACCCGTGAGCGGATTCAGCCTCCTGCTGAGCAAAAAACAAAGATTAAAGATGATTTCAGCGACCTGATACAAAACAAACCCTGGATAGCCATGCTTGCCACCACCGTGTTCCTTTTTGTCACTTTGTCGCTCAGGGGGGGTACTATGGTTTACTATTTTGAAAACTTCCTGAGCGAGGCTCATATCGCTTCGTTCCTTGACAACATAGGATTCAACGCCTTTATCCGAAACCTTAACACCACCCTTACAAGCATTGGGCTGGTGGGTTTTCAATGGCCAGAAGATCCATCGACATCGGGATTTAGTGTGTTCAATGCCGGTGGAATCATCATGATGATTATTGGTATCGCATTCTCAAAAGGCCTTGCCGACCGGTTCGGTAAAAGAGATGTCTTCCGCACAGCTTTATTCCTGTCGGCTTTATGCGTACTGGTCTTTTTCTTTTTTGCCCCGGAGTCCATCGGGTTGGTATTCATCTTCCAGCTGCTTCACGGGTTCTTTTATGGGCTGACTATCCCCCTGCTGTGGGCAATGATTGCAGATGTTGCCGACTATTCAGAGTGGAAAAACAATAGAAGGGCAACAGGTATTATATTTTCCGCCATGATTTTTGGCCTGAAAGCCGGACTGAGCATAGGAGGAGCTTTGGTGGCAGGCATACTTGCAGCTTTTGGATATGACGAGCAGCTTGCTGCTCAACCAGCCAGCGCCATACAGGGGATCAAGCTCTCAGTAAGCGTCATTCCCTTTATCACATTTACCATCTGCGTTTTGTGCCTCATATTTTACGAGATAAACAAAAAGATGGAAGTTAAGATTGAAGATGCACTAAGTCTCAAACGTCAGAGCCATTAATTCGGGAATCGATTCAAGCACCCATTTAACAACAATAACTGAAAATGAAAACAAACCTATTTAAATTTTTTATAGCTGTAACCATTTCCTTATCATTGAACGCTTGCACCAATCAGCAAAAGAATGATACGCTGCGAGAAGCCCTGTCACAATATTTTCTGATCGGAACAGCTATGAATACCCCACAGATACTCGAAATGGACAGCCTGGGCAACAACATCATCCTGACACATTTTAATGCGGTGACAGCTGAAAATTGTATGAAAAGCGAGGTTATACAGCCGGCAGAGGGACAGTTTGATTTTTCGCTTTCCGACAAGTTCGTTGACTTTGCCCAAAAAAACAACCTTGCTGCTATCGGACATACCCTCATCTGGCACTCCCAAACACCGGAATGGTTTTTTAAGGATGCTCACGGGAAAGATGTCAGCCGCGAGGTGCTCATTGAGCGCATCCGAAAACATATTTTCACGGTAATGGAGCGGTATAAAGGCAGGATACACGGATGGGACGTAGTGAACGAAGCCATCGAGGAGGACGGTTCATGGCGAAAAAGCAAATTCTTCGAGATTCTGGGCAGGGAATACGTGAGCCAGGCTTTTCATTTTGCTCAGCAAGCTGACCCAGACGCTGAGCTATACTATAACGATTTCAATATGGCAAGTCCGGGCAGGCGGCAGGGAGTGATCGAAATGGTTAGGGAAATCCAAAACAAAGGATTGCGCATTGACGGCATTGGCATGCAGGGGCATATACACCTGGGCTATCCCGACATCAACGAATTTGAGAAAAGCATGATAGCTTTTTCTGAGCTGGGAGTTAAGGTGATGATTACCGAAATGGACATCAACATGCTGCCGTTTCCGAATTTTGCCGAGGGGGCGGATGTTGGCTATAGAGCTCAGTATGATCCCGTCTTCAATCCTTATCCGGAGGGGCTTCCCGATTCAGCGTATCAACAACTTCATAACCGCTACCTCGACTTTTTCAAACTTTTTCTGAAGCACCGCTCTTTTGTAACCCGAGTTACATTATGGGGGGTGACAGATGGGCAGTCGTGGCTCAACAATTGGCCAATACATGGCCGCACCAACTATCCCCTGCTTTTCGACCGTAATCATAAAGCCAAGCCAGTGGTACAGGCCATCATTGACGAAGCAAACAAAATGAAAAAACAATAACCATTAAAATGTGATCATTTATGAAGAAACCAAGGTACCTAGTCAACCACATGTACACAGCCGATCCTTCGGCTCATGTGTTTAACGGGAGGATCTATATTTACCCCTCACACGATATCGATGCCGGAATTGCGGAAAATGACCTGGGCGACCATTTTGACATGCGCGATTACCATGTTCTTTCGATGGAAAGCATGGATGAAGAAGTGGTTGACCATGGAATAGCCATGGACATAAGAGATATTCCATGGGCTGGTCGTCAACTCTGGGCGCCTGATGTAGCATATAAAAAAGGGAAATATTACCTGTATTTTCCCATGAAAGACAAGAATGACATCTTCAGGATTGGCGTGGCAGTCAGCAACACGCCTGAAGGACCGTTTACTCCTCAGGATAATCCTGTTAAAGGCAGCTATAGCATCGATCCCTGCGTGCTTGACGATGGCGACGGCAACTTTTATATGTGCTTTGGCGGGCTATGGGGTGGCCAGCTTCAACGCTACCGAAACAATAAAGCAATCGAATGCGGACATGAACCCGCCGACCATGAGCCAGCGCTATGTGCAGGAGTGGTTAAGCTTTCAGATGACATGCTTGAATTTGCCGAGGAACCCAAACCCCTGGTTATTCTTGACGAGCATGGCCAACCTCTGAAAGCAGGAGATCATGAACGCCGCTATTTTGAAGCACCCTGGATGCACAAATACAATGGGAAATATTATTTCTCATATTCCACCGGAAATACTCACCTGTTGTGCTATGCCACAGGGGATAAGCCCTACGGTCCTTTTACCCATAAAGGTGTGATTCTAACCCCCGTGGTGGGATGGACCACTCACCATTCCATATGCGAGTTTAAGGGGAAGTGGTATCTGTTCTATCACGACAGCGTTCCTTCGGGAGGGAAAACCTGGCTTCGCAGCACCAAGGTTATAGAGCTGGAATACAATGCTGATGGCACAATAAAAACCATAGATGGCATGCTCTGAATGTGTTTAATCAATACCAATTCATGAAAAAATATATATGGATTATACTTATGCTTTCCGTGACAGGATGTTCCGGAAACCAGAAAGCGAGACTCAAAGAGGGTAAGGCTTATTTTCAGTATTTCAGCTACAGGGGTAACGATACGTACTTCAGGGAATTTCCATTGAAATATGGCGAATTCTATAATCCCATCCTTTCAGGTTTTTTCCCCGATCCGAGTATTTGCAACAAAGGAGGAGACTACTATCTAGTTACTTCAACTTTCTCCTTTTTTCCGGGCATACCTATGTTTCACAGTACCGATCTGATCAACTGGAAACAGATAGGCCACGTGCTTAACCGTCCGTCACAGTTCATAAATAATGATCAGCCGGTGTCATATGGTATTTTCGCGCCGGCCATTGAGTATAATCCGCATAACGACTTGTTTTACCTTACCACAACGTATGTGGGAGGCGGCGGAAACTTTGTAGTAACGGCCCTTGACCCGGCAGGACCCTGGAGCGACCCCATATGGCTTCCAGAGGTTGTAGGCATAGACCCTTCGCTCTTTTTTGATGAAGATGGCCGTGCGTTCATTGTTAACAACGGCGACCCGGACTATCCTCCCCTATACCGAGGCCATAAAGCGGTTTGGATGCAGGAATTTGATGTGGTGGGCAATAAAATGGTCGGTCCTCGCAAAGTCATCAGAGATGCAGGACACAATATTGCAGAAAAACCTATTTGGATTGAAGGCCCGCATATCTATAAACTGCACGGTTATTATTACCTGATGACCGCCGAGGGAGGCACTTCGATTGACCACAGGCAGGTAATCTTCCGAAGCAAAAACCTCTGGGGGCCTTATGAAACATATAGAAATAATCCTATTCTTACTCAGCGCACACTCGATAAAAACAGACCTTTTCCGGTGACTAACACAGGCCACGCCGATCTTGTAAAAGACCAGCAGGGAAACTGGTGGGCTATTTTTCTGGCCTGCAGGCCATACAATTCGGCCAACATGTTCAATATCGGACGCGAAACGTTTATTCTTCCGGTAAGATGGACTAGCGACAAATGGCCCGTGATCCTGGAAAGTGGAAAAACAGTACCTCTGATTGTTGAACCGCCCGACGAGGTAATCATTAAGGACAATGAACCGGGTTACATGAAAAGAGGAAATTTTGAATACACGGAATTCTTTCAGGCCGATAGTCTGCCACTGGAATGGTTTTTTCTCCGAACAATCACTGAAAAATGGTACGAAACCGATAAAAAAAATGGAGGCATATGGATAGCCGCAAGGCCGGTAAACCTCCGGCAGCGAAAACATCCCTCTTTCATAGGAACACGTCAGCGCCACCATATCATGACAGTTGAAACTGTGCTTCATTTCCTGCCCGGCGGTGAAAAATCTATTGCCGGTCTTAGCCTGTTCCAAAATGAAGCCAATCATTATGTGTTTGGAGTTACCAAACAAACGGAAAATTTTGTTCTCGTACTTCAGAAATCGTTACCTGTGAACAATGAGCCGCAAAAAACTATCCTGGCCAGCGTGACCCTGCCAAAGAAGTATGATGGGCGGATCGAACTCAGAGTGGTTGCAGACAATGATATGTTGGCGTTCTGGTATAAAACATCAAAGCACGACTGGGTTTCGCTGGCCGATTCCATCGATGCCACTTATCTGAGTACCGAGAAGGCAGGTGGGTTCATTGGAACCATTCTGGCCATGTATGCCTCTTCAGAGGATTGATTCCTTGGTTACCTTTGTGATTGATTAAACGTTAAGAGATGAAAACCAGCACTTGTCCGCGGAGAATGTTTGTTCTATTAGCCTTATTTGTCTTCGCCTCTCAATTATTTGCCGAGGTCAGGTTACCCAGATTGTTTGGCGATGGAATGGTCTTGCAGCGCGACACAGATGTGCTGATCTGGGGCTGGGCCACGCCTGGAGAGTCGGTCACTGTGCGGTTTGACCATCGGGATTATTTTACCTCTGCCGATGATGCAGGCCGCTGGAAGGTGAATCTGGGGCTGCTACAGGCCGGCGGACCTTACATAATGACCGTACAGGCAACCAACCACATTATCATTAATGATATCCTGGTTGGGGATGTGTGGATCTGTTCCGGACAGTCAAATATGGAACTTCCGATGAGCCGCGTGAGCTGGGTATATCCTCAGGAGATCGCCGATGCAAATAACCACCACATCCGGCAGTTTGTAGTACCGCAGACATATGATTTTAACCAGCCTAAAGATGACTTTAATGGTGGTGTGTGGAAGCCCGCCACGAGGGAGAATATCGCAGCGTTTACAGCTGTGGGTTACTTTTTTGCCAGTGAGATCTACCGGTATACCAAAGTGCCTGTGGGTTTAATCAACAATGCACTTGGCGGTTCTCCTGCCGAAGCCTGGATGAGCGAGGAGGCCTTGAGAAGTTTCCCTGCACATTATAACGAGATGCAAAAATTTAAGGATACCGCTTACGTGAACCGGATTATACGTTCAGACAACCAGAGAATAAACAGCTGGTATTCAAAGCTGCTGGCCGGCGACAAGCTTGCCAATGAAGTCAGAATCAAAACCTTTGATCAGATCAAGACAGGGTATCAGCTGAACGAAATGAATGTCCCGGGTTACTGGACAGGCACACCTCTGGCCGAAGTCAACGGTTCGTTCTGGTTTTTCAAAGAAGTCTTATTGAGTGCTGAACAAGCCAATCAGCCTGCTGAGCTGATTCTCGGTTGTATTGTAGATGCAGATTCAGTATTCATAAACGGAAAATTTGTGGGCAATACCACTTACAAATATCCGCCAAGGAGATATAAGATTCCCGCCGGAACCCTTAGGCCGGGTAACAATACCCTCACGATACGAATAATAAGCAGCCTGGGGGTCGGCGGTTTTGTGCCTGATAAAGAATATACACTGCATTTGGGAAAGGAAGTGATAGATCTACAAGGACGGTGGCACTACCTTACAGGTTGTGTTCAGCCTCCGTTACAGAGCCAAACCTTTGTGCGCTGGAAACCGGGAGGACTGTACAATGCCCTGTTGCACCCTTTGATAAACTATAAAATTAAAGGAGTTATATGGTATCAGGGCGAGTCAAACACCGGCCGGCCCATAGAATACCGAAGGCTTTTTCCCGCCCTGATCAGCAACTGGAGAGAGGACTTCAGGCAGGGAGATTTCCCTTTTCTCTTTGTACAGTTGGCCAGCTTCATGGATCCTCCAAAAGAACCTGCAGAAAGCAACTGGGCAATGCTCCGTGAAGCACAGAGTAAAACTCTCGAGGTACCGAACACCGCAATGGTGGTGACGATTGATATTGGCGAGTGGAACGATATTCACCCCCTTAACAAGAAGGATGTGGGCCATCGTTTGGCATTGGCCGCCAGGAATGTTGCCTACGGCGATAAAGCTACGGTGTATTCCGGGCCGGTACCGGCAACCCTAAAAATCAGAGGGAGAAGGGTAATTCTAACCTTCGATCATCCCAGGGATGGCCTCAAGACAAACGATGGAAAACCCTTGCGACAAATTGCAATTGCCGGGGAGGACAAAAAGTTTTACTGGGCTGAGGCAGCGATCAGGAATAACCGGGTTGTTGTTTGGAACGATTCTGTCCGCAATCCTGTGGCCGTGAGATACGCCTGGGCCGATAACCCCGAAGGTGCCAACCTGTGTAATCAAAATAATCTGCCGGCATCGCCTTTCAGAACCGACTCGTGGTGAGTGTCGCAATCAGTTGGAGCTTTCAATTGCAGGTTTTATGTACATTTTTGCAATAATTTTGCTCATTGGTCAACTTATTCAATGCCCAAACGTTTGAAGAGAGAACCAGGACAATACACACAAGATGTTTGATATTTCTGATAAAATTGCAGTGGTAACAGGTGGTGCCGGAGTTTTGGGCGGAAGCTTCGCATTGCATCTTGCCAGGTCGGGTGTTAAGGTTGCCATTATCGATATACGCCAGGAGCAGATCGCACAAAGAGCAGATGAAATAATAAATGCCGGCGGGCATGCAATCGGTTATGTTGCCAGTGTGCTGGATCTAGAACAGCTAAAGGACATAAGGCAACAAATTCTTTCGCAATGGGGCAGAGTTGATATCCTGATCAATGCAGCCGGGGGCAACATTCCCGGGGCCACTCTGGCTGCCGACCAGAGTGTTTTTGACATGAATATGGACGACTTTGAAAAGGTAACCGACCTTAATCTGCAAGGCACTGTCTATCCTACCCTTGTTTTTGGCGAGGCCATGGCAGGAACCGGGGCTGGAAGCATTATCAACATTTCGTCTATGGCAACTTATTCGGCCATTACCAAGGTGATGGGGTATTCGGTGGCTAAATCGGGTATCAATATGTTTACCAAATGGATGGCGATGGAAATGGCCCGAAAGTATGGTGAAAAAATTCGTGTGAATGCCATTGCTCCCGGATTTTTCGTCGGGGATCAGAATCGAAACATTCTTCTGAATCCTGATGGGTCTTACACCGAAAGAAGTCTGAAGATACTTTCCCATACACCCATGAGCCGTTTTGGCAATGTGGATGAGCTCAACGGGGCAGTACATTTTCTTTGCTCGGATGCGGCCTCCTTCATCACCGGTGTCATTTTGCCTGTTGACGGAGGTTTTAGCAGTTTTAGCGGCATTTAGGTTAACTCGGATTTGACAAAGGGACCAATAGCTTGCATGAATATCTATTACACCTGATATGGCACTTGAAAAAACATGGCGTTGGTTTGGGCCTTCCGATCCGGTTACTCTGGACGACCTGGTTCAGATGGGCGTAGAAGGGGTGGTTACCTCACTACATTATATTCCCAAAGGGCAGGTGTGGGATAAGGAAGAAATTCTGAAAACAAAAAAAACAATTGAAGCTGCAGGTCTCAGGTGGAGCGTGGTGGAAAGTCTGCCTGTGTCTGAGAGCATCAAACTTCGTTCAGAGGCTTCCCCTCAGTTTATTGAAAATTATAAGACATCCCTGCGCAACCTTGGGGAGTGCGGAATCGATACTGTATGCTATAATTTCATGCCACTGCTCGACTGGTCGCGAACCAATCTGGCTTATACACTGCCCGGAGGTGCCGAATCGTTGCTGTTTGATTTTGCCACGTTTGCCGCATTTGATATCTATATGCTTGAACGCCCCGGGGCTGAAAAGGATTACAGTACCGAGATCCTCGAAAAAGCTGAAAAAATTTCCAGAGGCATTTCAAAAGCCGAGGCAGATGACCTGATTTATAAAATCATCGTTCTTACCCAAGGTTTTATCGACAACAGCCTCGTCTCTTCTGCGGAACCCGATCCCAGGTTACGGTTCAGGGAACTGCTGGCATTATACAACAATGTGGGTAAAAATGAGCTTCGCGAAAATCTTGCTTTTTTTCTTCAACACATAGTACCCGTAGCTGAAGAATTTGGGGTGATGCTTGCTATACATCCGGACGATCCACCATTTTCGATTTTGGGTTTGCCACGCATTGTGAGCACATTATCTGACCTGGAATGGATTACGGAAGCATACCCATCTGTGCACAACGGCATTACGTATTGTGTGGGCTCACTTTCGGCCCGGAAAGATAATGACCTGACGGCCATTGCCCGTCTCCTCGGCCACCGCATCCACTTCGTTCACTTGCGCAATACGCAGTTACTCGCAGACGGAAGCTTTTACGAATCGGGACACCTGAGGGGATCGCAGAATATGGCCATCTTAGTTACTGAGCTGCTACTCGAGCAGCGACGAAGAATCTCGGAAGGGCGTAAAGATGTCCGCATGCCTTTCAGGCCTGACCACGGATTGAAAATTCTGCATGATTTTAACACCAAATACAACCCGGGCTATCCGCTGATAGGCAGGCTGAAAGGACTGGCAGAAATTGACGGATTGATGGCCGGAATTGAGTCGATGCTGGAGTGTTGCTCTGATAATACATTTTGCACTGAGTTAAAACCAGCTTCATGATGCTTATACTTTTACAAACCTCAACAAACTACCTGCCATGAGAAAAATAGTATTCCTCACCATTGCCGCTGTTATGATACTCACAGGCTGCCGAAAGAAAGACCGCCCCGGCGATGACCCCGTGCTCAACCCAACGCTGCCTACATCCTATGTAGATTTTTCGAAAACGCATCAGACCATTCGTGGTTTTGGAGGAACTACCGCATGGATCAGCCCGCTCACTCAGACTGAAGCCACCACCTTGTTTGGCAATGCCAACGAAACCCAGCTCGGGCTTTCCATCCTTCGTTTGCGCATTGCACCTGAAGGCAGCAGCCGTTGGGGCGATGAATTGGCCAATGCCCAAAAGGCATCTGCGCTTGGTGCCCTTGTCATTGCAGCTCCCTGGTCGCCGCCCGTAGCCCTTAAGAGCAATGGGAATATTATCGGTGGCAGCCTTAAGCCCACATCCTATTCAGCATATGCACTGCATTTGAAAAGTTTCGCCGATTTCCTGAAAAGCGGAGGTGTTGACCTGTACGGTATCTCGGTACAAAACGAGCCGGATATCAAGGTGTCCTACGAATCATGCGACTGGACCTCGGAGGAAATGTTGAATTTTGTTAAAAACAACTCCGCCGAAATAGGCAGTACCCGTCTCATGGTGGCGGAATCATTCAATTTCAACCAGGCGTTCACCGACCCCATGCTCAACGATCCGGCGGCCGCCGCACGCATCTCCATCATAGCCGGGCATATCTACGGCAGTGGCCTTGCAAGGTACCAAAATGCCCTCAACAAGGGAAAAGAAGTGTGGATGACCGAACACCTTGAGAATAACACTTCCTGGGAAGGCGCATTAAAAACCGGTAAGGATATTCACGACTGCATGACCGTGGCTAACTACAGTGCTTATGTGTGGTGGTACCTCAGGCGCAGCTACGGACCTATAGACGAAAGCAGCCAGCCAACCAAACGCGGCTTTGTAATGGCACAGTTTTCCAAGTTTATCCGCAATGGCTACCAGAGGGTAACAGCCAGCCCCACGGGTGATGCCGACATGTACATAAGCGCATATAAAGGAGGCAACAAACAGATAATTGTGATTCTCAACTATGGTATTTCGCCAAGAACGCTGCAGTTTTCTATTACCGGCGAAACTCCGGCTGCCTCATTTACGCCCTACGTAACCTCGGCAGCGAAGAGCCTCGAGAAAGGCTCCTCCATAGCGAGCAATAAGGGCGTACTGGTGGCCGATGTGCCCGCCTCCAGCATCACTACGCTTGTTTCAAACTGACAGATTGCTCTGAAATAGTGAGTTGCTCCCCTATTCAGGGCACTTCTAAGGTAGTGACCTCCAAGTTGATTTGTCTTTTTGATTCCACCGGGTTTGGCTTACTTCCTAATTAATCGAACATCACTGTTGAGCGCGACCGCCAAAGCCCCCAACAGCAAGCATGCCAACAAAGCATATCGAGCGCAGCGAGATCCCGACCGACCCCGATGACTATCGAAATAGCGTCAGGAAAGCAAATCGAGCACAGCGAGATCCCGAGCAATTCCGATAACGATCGGGCAAGCCCGCCAATCCAAGCGCGGTCTCTGGTCCGATCCCAACCCCACACCCCCCTGGGACTTCCGGGAGAGATGAGAAGCGTTTATTTTTTAATTTAATACAACCGGGAAAGCTGACATTTCAATTCCAAATAGTTGCATTATTCAACAATAACTATTTTAGTATATAATAGCAGGCTTGCTGTGGCTTCCTAAAATATATAACTTTGATTGTAATTTTTGATCGATTCAAAAAATGTGGTCATATTCCGCTAATCTGCAACATGGTTTCAGATGAAAACGAAAAGGCGATCCCGCTTTCACAGAACCGCCTTAAATGTTTTCACAACGGAAAAAATCCTTATTGTGAATTGCTTTGAATTGTGATGCAAATATATGGCATAAACCCCCCAAAACAGCACCCAATGAAAAAAATTTTAGGTCTCGATTTAGGAACTGCTTCGATTGGTTGGGCACTCATCGCTGAAAAGAATGGATGCAAAGAAATTATAGGCATGGGATGTCGAATTATTCCCTTAAGCACAGAAGAAAAGGATGAATTCTCATCCGGAAATCAAATCTCGAAAAACCAGAAAAGAACAGACAGACGCACGCTAAGGAAAGGTTATGACAGGTATCAACTTAGGCGAAGAGCCTTAACCAGGGTACTCATTGAACATGGTTTTCTGCCAGATGAGAATCTTTTCAAATTGGATAAATTAGGACTGTGGAAGATAAGAGCAGAGGCAACAATAAGACGAGTTGAATTGAATGAATTTGGTAGAATCCTTTATCACTTAAACCAAAAACGAGGTTATAAGAGCAGCCGGAGTGAAGCAAATCTTGACAAAAAGGACACTGAATGTGTTGCCGAAGTTAAAGGCAGGCATCAAGAAATTAAAAATTTGGGGCTTACCATTGCGCAAAAATTCTATGCAGAACTCGTTAACGACTCTAATTTCAGAATTAAGCAACAGGTTTTTCCAAGAGAAGCCTACATTGAAGAGTTTGATGCAATATGCTCAGAACAGCAAAAGCACTATCCGGGCATTTTAACAGATGAACTCATTCACAAGCTCAAAAACGATATTATTTATCATCAGCGTCCATTAAAATTTCAAAAAAGTCTAATAAATACTTGTGAACTGGAGAGCTTCTATGTTATAAACAAGGGGGGTAAGAAAGTACATGCCGGACCTCGTGTTGCACCCCGCAGTTCCCCACTTTTCCAGGTTTGTAAACTTTGGGAATCCATTAATAATCTTAACTTAAAGAACAAAAATGGCGGTTCTTATAATTTCAGTATTGAAGATAAAAAAAGGATTTTTAACTATTTAAATGACCATAAAAAAATCACTGCTTCAGAGCTATACAACCTATTGGGCTTAAGCAAAAATGATGGCTGGTACCATAATAAGCAAATCGAAAGAGGAATTCAGGGCAACCTCACCCGAAGCGTTCTGATGGAACATGATGATAAGATTGGTGCCTGGTTGGATTTTCATTTGGAAATTGATGAAACAAACGATGAGGTTGGCTTAATTGACCAAAATACTGGTGAAGTTATTGAAGTGAGAAAAGGAAAGGTAATAAGCCCCCTGGTCGAAAAACAGCCGCTCTACCAGCTTTGGCATACGATCTATTCAATAAGTGATCTAGATCAGTGCGAAAAGGCATTAGTAAAACGATTTGGATTTGATAGCGAAACCGCAAGAAAATTGGCAGCCATCGATTTCAAAAAAAATGGTTTTGGAAACAAGTCTGTAAAAGCCGTTCGAAAAATACTTCCCTATCTGATGGAGGGGTATGTGTATAGTGATGCATGCGCCTTCGCCGGATACAATCATTCGAACAGCCTTACCAAAGAAGAAAATTTGCAAAGACTGTTGCTTGATAAATTGCCCAATTTGCCTAAGAATAGCCTACGGCAACCGGTAGTCGAAAAAATTTTGAACCAAATGATAAACCTGGTCAATTCTGTAATCGACTCATTTGGCAAACCCGATGAGATCAGAGTTGAGCTTACGCGGGAATTGAAACAGAGCAAGGAAGAAAGAAACGATACATTCAAATCATTAAAACAGAGGGAAAGAGAAAACGAACAAATCAGGAAAATTCTCGAACAGGACTTTGGTATTCGTGCAACCCGTAACAACGTCATTAAATATCGGTTGTTCAAAGAAATAGATAACGAGGATAGCAGAATAAACGCCATTTGTATTTATTGTGGTCAGCACTTCGGAATCACTGATGCTTTAAGTGGTGATAGTATTGATGTGGAACACATTATCCCTAAAGCTTCGTTATTCGACGACTCTCAGAGTAACAAGACCCTCTCGCATCGTCATTGCAACGAAAAAAAAGGAAAACTAACCGCATACGATTATATGTTATCCAAAGGTCCCGTTGAATTCGATGCATACCTGCATCGGGTCGATAGGTTATTCAAGACCAGGCTGATTGGAAAGGTTAAACGCGATAAGCTGCTAATGCCTCAGGCAAAAATCCCGAAGGATTTTATTGATCGACAAATGCGTGAAACGCAATATATCTCAAGAAAATCAAGAGAGATATTATTTCAGGCTTGCCGGAATGTCTGGAGCACAAGCGGTAGCGTAACTGAATACCTTCGAAGAATCTGGGGCTGGGATGATGTTTTGCATAACCTGCAATTCCCATTGTACAAGCATCATGGGCTAACCGAAACCGTTCAATGGGAAAGCAACGGTCAAAGCCACATTCGTGAGGTTATTCGTGGTTGGTCAAAGCGCAACGATCACAGGCACCATGCCATCGATGCCCTGGTTATTGCCTGCACCCGCCAGGGGTTCATTCATCGCATCAACAACCTGAGTAGTCAGGGAAATAGGGATGAGATGTTCGAATTGGTCGCAAACGTTCCCTTTGACCTAAGGGAAAACCTAAGCTTGCTCGAAAAGTATCTGATTATTCACCGACCATTCACTACAGCAGAAGTTGAGCAAAAAGCCGCTGAAATACTGATTTCATTCAAGGCGGGCAAAAAGGTTGCCACTGTTGGTAAACGGATAGTTAGAAAAAGTGGCCAATTCATTCTGGCCCAAGATGGTATTATTGTACCACGGGGCCCACTAAGCGATGAAAGCGTTTATGGAAAGATCAAAACAGCAAAAATCGATTTCAAAGATGGACACCTGGTGAAACACCCTCTGAAATTTTTATTTTACAACCCACACCTCATCGTTAAACCTTACATCAAACGACTGGTCGATAATCGTTTGGCCGAATTTGGTGGAGACGCAAAACTCGCTCTGGCCTCGGTGAGAAAGCATCCGATCTTTCTTGATGAAAAGAATGAAACCGAATTGAGTTTTGCCACCTGTTATTCTGATGAGTATGTCAAGAAATATCCCATTGAAGATATAAAGCCTACCGATGTCCGGTACATCGTCGACAAACAGATACAGCGCATCGTCCAACGACGCTTCGAGCAATACAAAGGCAGGGAAAAAGAGGCTTTTAAGGAACCGTTGTGGTATGATATTGAAAAACGGATTGCCATTAGATCTATCCGTTGCTTTACATGCCTGAGTTCTGTGGAACCTTTAAAAAGAGATGAAAGCGGCAAAGCAATCGGTTTTGTTATGCCTGGTAACAACCATCATGTCGCTTTTTACAAGGATAACGATGGCAATATGCTGGAGCGCGTATGCACCTTTTGGCATGCCGTTGAGCGCAAACGCTATGGGTTACCGGTTATCATTAAGAATCCATATAAGGTTTGGAACCACATCTTTCCCCAAAATCCTAATTTGCCGCAGTCCTTTCTCGAGAAGCTCCCCCCTGATGGAAGTACCTTTGTCGAAAGCATGCAGCAAAATGAAATGTTTATTCTTGGAATGGAGCAGGAAGATTTGCATAAAGCATTGATTGCGAATGACAAGATAAATTTGAGCAACCACCTTTACCGGGTTCAAAAGATCACTGTTTTGGATTATTCATTCAGACACCACATAGTGTCCCAGGTTGTAAAATCGGGTGAAGACGCCAAACTTAAAAAGTGTGTAAGAGTGACAAGCATTCCCGCTTTGAGCGCCCTCAATCCTATTAAGATTACCGTTGGCAATCTTGGGGAAGTAAAATTAGCCCTATTATAAACAATTATTACTTCAGAGTCGAACCATTGATCAAGCGCACATTGTATTTCGGAAACCCAGTTTGCCTGAGCAAAAAAGATAATCAGATGCTGATTGAGTTCCCTGGTAAGGATCATAAAGATCCTGTATCTGTCCCCATAGAAGACATAGGCATAGTTATACTCGATAATGCACAATTAACTCTTTCGAATGCACTGCTTTCCGCGCTACAACAAAATTGCACAGCTGTTATTGGTTGCGATGAGAAACATCTGCCCAATAGCCTGATGCTCCCAATACATGCCCATCATGCATTCACTGAAAAGCTGTACCATCAAATTGATTCTTCACTACCTCTTCGTAAAAACCTATGGCAACAAACCGTCATAGCAAAAATCAGCAACCAGGCTGCCTTGCTCAGGTTGCTCGGAAAAGATGACAGCAAATTGCAATATTTGCTTCGTCAGGTAAAGAGCGGTGACATTGGCAATGTCGAAGGCCGGGCAGCTGTCTACTACTGGGAACAGTTCTTTGAAAATAGAGTATCATTCACCCGTAATCGGGATGGTGGTTATCCAAATGCCTTTCTTAATTATGGCTATGCGGTGCTTCTCGCTATCATGGCTCGCGCCTTGGTTGGCAGCGGATTGCTACCTGCCTTTGGCATCCACCATCGAAATAAGTACAATCCCTGGTGCCTGGCATCGGATATCATGGAGCCCTACCGTCCACTGGTCGATCAAGTGATTTTGAATATCATGGAAGAGTTTCCGGAAGATGAGAAGTTGAGACCCGAGATCAAAAAGAGTATCCTACAGATACCTGCAATCGATGTAGTTATTGATGACAAACGCAGTCCTTTGTTGGTTGCAGCCCAACGCACAACCGCCTCGCTGGCAGCATGCTTCGAGGGATCGTCCAGGCGAATCCTTTACCCATTGATTTAATCATTTGAAAGCTGTTTCATTAAACCGACTAAACCATTACCAAATTTTGTGGGTGTTCGTTTTTTTTGATTTGCCGTCCGAAACAAAACTTGACCGGAAGAACTATGCGCAATTCAGGAAAAACCTTCAGAAAGATGGATTTGCCATGTTGCAGTATTCAATTTATGTCCGCCATTGCAGTAGCCGCGAAAATGCCGATGTCCACCTGAAACGTGTGAGGTCGTTTCTGGCCCCCAAAGGAGAAATCATACTATTTACGCTCACAGATAAGCAATTCGGCATGATGGAGTTTTTTAGAAAACGGGAAATGGCAGAGCGCCCTAGTACACCCCAACAATTGGAACTATTCTGAAACCATAAATAAAAAAGTTCGGAAGCTGTTTAGATTCCGAACAAGACCAAGCACGTTTTTTCTTTCTGATTTTTGAGCTAATATCATGCTAAACAACAACTTGTGGCCTGGTATAGTGTGCTCAGTAGATCAAAGATACAATTCAAAAGCAATTCACAACCCAGAGTAGTGTCGGGTGTTGTATAGTGTGAGTGTGCTCAGTA
>JBBIKG010000005.1:0-138914 GCA_037445555.1 Lentimicrobiaceae bacterium | reverse complement strand
CGGGCTTTTCCACCCGCCGGATATGATTGACCCAGCCTTGTGCGGAAGTAATCATATCCTCAAACCGCATTCCGATATACAAACTTCGAGGCAGCCATTTGGGCACATGGGGAGTAATCATACCCAGCACTGCGATTTTCTTCCCTTTTCGGTTGATTATAGTATAAGGTTTGAAATAGGGTAGATTAAACGTGCTGTCGATAATGTTGGCACCTAATAACGGGAACTTGGCCTGGCGCATCAATTTGTTGTACACCGCCGGCCCTGCCTCAATGTCGTGATTACCCATGGTTGCTGCATCGTATTGCATGAAATTCATGATGCGGGCCAGGGCATGGCTGCCGGTGGTGTCGATGAAATTGTAGTAATAAATGAATGGATCTCCTTGCAGGATATCACCGTTGTCGAGTAAAACTACCTGATATAGATTTTTAGCACGCTCCTGCTCCACAAAGGCATGTACGTGTGCGAGAGAATTTGTTCGGGGTTTATTCTCGATTAAATCAAAAGGCATTAGCACGCCGTGAACATCCGTTGTGGCAAAAACCCTCAGCAGCAGGGTGTCCTGAGCCAGTAAAAGGGATGTGTGAAGAATCAGGAGAGAAATGTAGAAGAGCCTGGAGCGCAGGGAAATCATGGCATTGGCATTGTGGGGTGAATAACAATACTTGTACAAAAATAACAATTCTAGTGCCTAGGGGCTTTAAAATTTTTTAACTATGCCCTTTTTTTAGAAACGTTCTTTAGTTGGGTTTGTTGCAGCCTTAGCTAGAGGCTTTATACTAATTTTGACCAATATATTTTTCCTATGCTGATAGTCAGGCGAACCGAAACGGAGCCATATTTCAATGTGGCAGCCGAGGAATATGTGCTTAAATCATTGAAGGACGACTGCTTCATGTTGTGGCGAAACGAGCCGTCGGTGATCGTGGGAAAGCACCAGAACACACTTGCCGAGATAGACTACAGGTTTGTCAGGCAAAATAACATAAAAGTAGTCAGGAGAATCAGCGGGGGAGGAACGGTTTTTCATGACCTGGGGAATGTGAACTTTAGTTTCGTCATGAACGGAGAGCAAGGTACACTGATTGATTTCAGGAAGTTTACGCAACCAATCCTTGAAATCCTTAAAATTCTTGGACTGGAAGGAACCTTTGGCGGAAGGAATGACCTGCTGGCCGGTTCAATGAAATTTTCAGGAAATGCGGAACATGTCTACAAAAATCGGGTACTTCATCACGGAACCATACTGTTTGATTCAAAGCTGACGGAACTTGATGGTGTGCTCAGGGCAGATGAACAGGCATTCACTGATAAAGCTATCAAATCAAAAAGGAGTCAGGTGACCAATATTGCACCGTTGCTGACGCAGGACCTTACAATACAGGGCTTTATGGATAAGGTAGTCGCCTACATGGGCGAGTTGTATCCTGATGCAGTGCAGGTTGAGTTCGACAGAAATGACTATGAAAAGATACAGGAACTGGTTGATACAAAATATTCAACCTGGAAATGGAACTTCGGATACTCGCCTCCTTACGTCATGAATAAGAAACTACTATTCACAGATGGGCATATACGATTCACGTTGGAGGTTAAAAATGGAATAATTCAGCAGGCAGACCTTGAATCCGATTTTATCGATCGTGAAGCCCTCGACCTAACAGAAGAAATACTAAAAGGCATTCAACACCGAGAAGAAGATCTAAAGATGGCATTGAACAGCAGCCCCATAGGTCACCTGTTCACCAGTGCAGTGGCTGATCTGGCGGAATATCTATTTTAATTTACACTTTCTGTTTCACAGACCAACGATGGCTAAACCACTTCAAAACATATGATAGCTCAAAAAGAGCTGCAACGACTGGCCGGACACATGAAAGGCGAACTGCGGTACGATTATGCCTCGCGGATAATGTATGCAACGGATGCCTCTGTGTATCGTGAAGTGCCCGTTGCCGTGGCAAGGCCTCATCACAGTGATGATCTGCTCCGGATTATCGGATTTGCGCGAAAGCATCGGCTCCCGCTGATTCCACGTGCGGCAGGCACTTCGCTGGCAGGTCAGGTAGTTGGTTATGGCTTGGTTGTTGACGTATCGAAGCACATGAACCGGATTATGGAATTAAACACGGATGAGCGGTGGGTTACGGTGCAACCGGGTGTAATTCTCGATGACCTGAACCGGTTTCTTAAGCCATACGGTTTGTTTTTCGGTCCCGAAACCTCCAGCTCAAACCGTTGTATGATCGGTGGTATGGTCGGAAATAATGCCTGCGGAGCTCATTCGCTCATATACGGAAGCACCCGCGATCATACTTTAGCTGTCAGGGCGCTGCTAAGTGATGGGAGCGAGGTGGAATTTTCTGCCCTCAGTCCGGAGGAATTTGCCCACAAGTGTCAGGGCAGCACCCTGGAGAGCGACCTGTACCGGAATATCCGCAGTATCCTGTCGGATACCGAAAATCAGCATGCAATCAGAACCCACTACCCTGACCGTGGTGTTAAACGCCGCAACATGGGCTATGCTCTCGACCTACTGCTCGACTGCCAGCCCTTCGATCCAGACGGGCCAAACTTCAATTTTTGCAGGATGTTGGCGGGTTCAGAAGGTACACTGGCTTTTTTTACCGAAATTAAACTTAACCTTGTTCCGCTTCCCCCTCAACACAAAGCCTTGCTTTGCGTCCATTGCAGTTCGCTGCAGGAAGCTCTGCAAGGAAACCTAGTGCTACTGAGGCATCACACAGTGGCGATCGAGCTGATGGATGAAATCATCCTTGCACAAACCGAACAAAACATTGCTCAACGCCGCAACCGTTTCTTCATACATGGCCAGCCTGCTGCCATCCTTATTGCAGAATTTGCTAAGGATACCCCAGCACAGCTCAACGAAGCCGTTTCAGGTGCCATCACAGCCTTACGCGAACAAGCTATCGGATTCGCTTACCCTGTTGTCAACGGCGATGATATTGCAAGAGTTTGGGAACTACGCAAAGCCGGCCTAGGTGTGCTATCGAATATGCCGGGCGATGCCAAACCCGTGGCGGTGATCGAGGACGCTGCCATATGTCCTCAGTTTCTTCCCGGTTTTATTGCCGAGTTTCAGCAAATGCTTCAGAGTCTCCAACTGAACAGTGTGTATTTTGCACATGTGGCAACCGGCGAGTTGCACCTGCGCCCGATTCTTAACCTGAAACTGCCTGAGCAGGTAAAGCTTTTCAGAGAATTGGGCTCCCGAATGGCGTTGCTGGTAAAAAAATATCGGGGCTCACTCAGCGGTGAGCATGGCGACGGACGCCTGAGGGGAGAATTTCTGCCACTGATGCTTGGTGAGAAAAATTATGCACTGCTCCGGCAAGTCAAACATTGCTGGGATCCGCTCCATCTTCTCAATCCTGGAAAGATCGTGGATGCGCCACCGATGCACGAATCGCACCGTTATATCACCGGTAAACAAACTGTACTGCCGGCGACTTACTTTAATTTCAGCAAAAGCGGAGGCATACTCGGTTCGGTTGAGCAATGCAATGGCTCGGCAGACTGCCGCAAACGCCTCGAAGCCGGCGGAACTATGTGCCCAAGCTATATGGCCACCCTCGATGAGGCCGACAGTACCCGCGCAAGGGCCAATATTATCCGGGAGTTTCTTACCCGGCCATATAAGCGGAATCCATTTTCGCAGCGCGAAATCCAGGAAGTACTCCACCGATGCCTGTCATGTAAGGCCTGCAAGTCGGAATGCCCATCGAATGTGGATATGGCCAAAGTGAAAGCGGAATGTCTTCAGCAGTTTTACCGAACACACCCTATTCCATTCCGGGCATGGACAGTAGCCAACATCTCATTGATAACCAGGCTGGGAATGATCGCACCTGATTTGTATAATACTCTGGTAAGATCAAGGATTACCGGCACACTCATAAAAAAAATCATGGGTTTTACCCATCGGCGCCCCCTTCCTGTGCTACCGGGCATTTCGCTAAGAGATTGGGCCAATCGTGACGTGCGGCATGTGCACTCAAAGAAAGGGACTATTGTACTCTTTGTGGATGAATTCACCAATTACCAGGACGCCGAGGTTGGGATAGCAGCCATTAATTTGCTCAATGCACTAGGCTATGAAGCAATTCTTCCTTTGCATAGGCCAAGCGGACGCAGTTATCTGAGCAAAGGACTGCTAAGACAGGCAAAGAGACTGGCCAGCATAAATGTGAATATGCTGGCAGACCTGGTCAGCGATGAGGTACCGCTGGTAGGAATCGAACCGTCCGCCATACTGACATTTAAGGATGAGTACCTTGATCTTTTGAGGGGAGAGGAAGCGGAAAAAGCAAGACATCTTTCAGACAATACGTTTATGTTCGATGAATTCATCATGCGCGAGGTTGGAAAGGGCAATGTCAGCCCAGCCGACTTTGTGGATGATGCCAGGGAGGTCCGGCTGCATGGACACTGCCATCAGAAATCTCTGATAACCACACGTGCATCCGTGGAATTTCTGGGGCTTCCGGTCAACTACCGAGTCGTAGAACTTAAAACCGGTTGTTGCGGTATGGCTGGATCGTTCGGGTATGAGCGAAAAAACTACCGTCTATCAATGGACATAGGCGAATTGTCTTTGTTTCCTGCCGTGAGGCAAAGCGCTGATGATGTCATTATTGCCGCCCCCGGAACCAGCTGCAGGCAGCAGATCAGTGACGGTACCGGACGCAACGCTCTGCACCCCATACAGGTAATGTATAAGGCATTAAGAGCCAAGCCTTGAGGAGTTTACTCTCTGTAAGATTTTCATCGTCCCACTTCAAACACTGATCCCTCAGTTGCCAGGTAAGTCTCTGGAAAGGTGATCCGTGCTTCGTGCAGCAGTGGCTCAAGCTTGTCGTATCGAGCTGAATAATGCCCTATGATAAGCTTGCTAACCCGTGCCTGCCTGGCCAACAGTGCTGCTTCAAATGCCGTACTGTGCAGTTTTTCGTGTGCTACCGCAACCCTATCGTGCGTAAATGTGGCTTCATGATACAGGAGATCAGCTCCCCTGATGATGTCAGTTACCGGCTCATGCAAGGCGGTATCCGAGCAACAGGCATACATTCTCGGTGGGGCAGGAGGGTGGGCAAGGTCCCTGTTTGGGTAATAGATACCTGAGGGGGATAAATAACCATCTCCCTTTTTGATGGCCGAAACGGCGTCCCAGGGTATTCCGTATTTCTCTATCACGCCGTCAATCATGTTCTGTTCCCTGAGTTTCTCGCGAAACAGAAAGCCGCAGGTGGGTATGCTGTGATTCATCGGAATGGTAAGTACCTCAAGGAAATCATCCTCATAGATCATTTGATGTAAGTCTGGGTCGTATGTGACAAAATGAAGAGGATAAGCCAGGGTGGTTTTAGAGGCTTTCAACTGCAGGAGGGTGATTTCTTCGAGCATTCTGGGACCGTATACGGTCACAGGTACCTGGCGGCCAAACAAATGATAGGTCATCAGCAGCCCTGTAAGCCCGAAATAATGATCACCATGCAGGTGAGTTATAAAGATATGATTGATGCGGTTCATCTTTACCTTAAACCGTGCAAGCTGCACCTGTGTGCCTTCGCCGCAATCGACCATAAAATACCTGTTCAGGTGGTTTACGATCTGGGAGGTGGGATGGCGGTCAAGCAAGGGTGTGGCCGAGTTGCTGCCAAGTATGGTTACACTGAAATTCATCTGGTGGTGTCAGGTTTTACACAAAGGTAGTGATCATGAGTAAAAAATTGAAGCCATCCGGTAAGGGATGGCTTCATGTATGCGGAATATTTTTTGATTATTCCTGATCTGCAGTCTTCTCTTTGGTTTTGGCTTTCTTGCGTGCCTTTTCCGATTCTTCCATTCCGGATTTTAGCGCTGCAAGCGCCTCGATATCGCCAAGAGTAGTTTTCTCGAGGTTTTCTTTCATCCTGCGCACGGTCTGCTTGGTCGATTCTTCCTGATTACGCGCTTCTGTATGCTCTTTCACTTTTTCAGCAGCAGCCTGATCCTGCGATATTCTGGAGTGTGAGAGGATGATTTTCTTGTTTTCTTTCGAGAATTCAATTACCTTGAAGTCAAGGGTCTCATCAACCCTGGCCTGTGTATTGTCATCCTTAACCAGATGGCGGGAAGGTGCAAAGCCTTCTACACCGTATGGAAGCGTGACGATCATACCTTTGTCGGCCTGGCCAACGATGGTACCTTTATGTACTGTTCCAAGCGTGAAAATGGATTCAAACACATCCCATGGATTTTCTTCGAGCTGTTTATGACCGAGGCTCAAACGGCGGTTCTCGGCATCCACATCAAGCACTACCACATCCATTTCTTCACCTATTTTGGTAAATTCGGCCGGATGCTTGATTTTCTTCGACCACGACAGGTCGCTAATGTGAATCAGGCCATCCACACCTTCTTCCAGTTCCACAAAAATGCCGAAATTGGTGAAATTGCGGACAATGGCTTTGTGGCGTGAGTTGATAGGATACTTTTTCTGGATATTTGTCCAGGGATCGGGGATGAGCTGTTTGATACCCAGCGACATTTTGCGTTCGTCGCGATCCAGTGTCAGAATCACGGCTTCCACTTCGTCGCCTACCTTCATGAAATCCTGTGCGGTACGCAGGTGCTGACTCCACGACATTTCGGACACGTGAATCAACCCTTCCACACCGACGGCTATTTCAACAAAAGCACCGTAGTCAGCTAATACCACCACGCGTCCTTTCACCTTGTCACCTATCTTCAGATCGGCATCAAGGGAATCCCATGGATGAGGTGTCAGCTGTTTGAGCCCAAGGGCAATACGTTTCTTGTTCTCGTCGAAGTCGAGGATAACGACCTTGATCTTCTGATCAAGCTCCACTATTTCGTTCGGATGATTAATGCGGCCCCACGAGAGGTCGGTGATATGGATCAGGCCGTCTACGCCGCCGAGGTCAACAAACACTCCGTAGGTGGTGATATTTTTCACCATTCCTTCGAGTACCTGTCCTTTTTCGAGCTTGGCTATGATATCGCTACGTTGCTGCTCGAGCTCATCTTCGATCAGCGCCTTGTGCGATACGACAACGTTTTTGTATTCGTGGTTGATCTTCACCACCTTGAATTCCATTACCTTATCTACATAGATGTCGTAATCGCGGATGGGTTTCACATCGATCTGCGATCCGGGCAGGAAGGCTTCGATACCAAATACGTCAACGATGAGACCACCTTTGGTACGGCACTTCACATAACCTTTGATGATTTCGTCGGCTTCGTAGGCAGCGTTCACGCGTTCCCACGAGCGCAGGATTCTTGCTTTTTTGTGCGAGAGTACCAGCTGGCCAGTGAGGTCTTCCTGGCTTTCAACATATACTTCAATTTTGTCTCCAATTTTTAGATCGGGGTTATATCTTACTTCGTTAACAGGGATAACACCATCGCTCTTGAATCCAATGTTCACAACCACTTCGCGATTGTTGATTGCTACAACAGTACCGTCAATTACTTCGTGTTCGGTGATGGAGCTGAGGGTTTTTGCATAGAGCTGTTCGAGGTTGTCGCGCTCAGTTTTAGAATAGTTTTCCTGTTTCTTGCCAATACCGCTCCAGTCAAAGGGTTTGGGCACCGGCACAGGTGCCACAGGAAGATCGGTAGCTGCCTCTGCAAGTATTTCGATGGGTTGAGCGGGTTCAACGGGCTGGGTTATGGCAACTTCTTCCGTTGCGTTTTCTGAAACTGATTCAGCTACAGTTTCAGCAGTAGCTTCGTCAATTTCAGAAGGGCTTCCGGATGTTACCTCCGGGTTTAACAATTCGTCGGTTTTCATTTCTTCTCCGACGTTCAAATCATTTGTCATTCAAATTTGCTTTGTGGCCGCCGCAGGCGACCGGGTTAATACTAGGTTAATTACTCCAAGCTTGCTTTTAAGGTGCCGTTATTTGACCGAAAAACCGCACACTGCAAACAGGGGGGCAAAGGTACTAAAAATAATGACTCGCACAATGGAAACCCTTTCTTGCGGAAATATTGCAGATTACCTCTTAGGGGTTTTGTATCCGCGTTGTTTTGCCATCTCTTCCAGCCGTTTCTGAAATCCGGAAACCTTGGTGGGTTTCTTTTTATTTGCCGCAATCTGCGCCCTGATCTTGTCTTCATTTATGAAGCGCCTGATAAGCCACATTTGGGCGAAGGTGAGGATGTTTGCAAGGAAATAATAGTAGCTCAATCCGGCCGAATAGTTGTTAAAGAACCCAAGGAACATGATCGGCATCAGGTACATCATCAGTTTCATCCCAGGCATCTGATTCTGACCGGTATCCATCATTTTGTTCTGGACAAAGGTGTATGCTACTGTGGAAACGGTCATCAACAGGGTAAACAGGCTTACGTGATCGCCGTAAAAGGGGATATTGAAGGGGAGGTCGAGGATGGAGTCGTAGGTGCTCAGGTCGTGCGCCCACAAAAAGGATTGTTGTCTTAGCTCGATGGATGAGGGGAAAAACCTGAATAAGGCGATAAGGATGGGCATCTGGAAAAGCACCGGCAGGCATCCCGACATGGGGTTGACACCAGCCTTGCGGTACAGGTCCATCATGGCCTGCTGCTTTTTCATGGCATCTTCTTTCTTGGGGTACTTCTGATTAAGCTCTTCAATTTCAGGCTTTAGCACCCTCATTTTTGCCGAGGATGTATAGGTTTTGTATGTAAGAGGCGCAAGTACGATTTTCAGAAGTATGGTGAGGATCAGTATGATGATGCCATAGTTCAGGTTGAAACCCTCAAGAAAGTTAAATACAGGAATCACCGCGTACCGGTTGATGCCGTGCAGGAGGAAAAAGCTCCAACCGAGCGGCACCTGTCTTTCGAGGTTCAGATCATATTTATTCAGGATGCTGTACTTGTTAGGCCCTATGTAGAGCTTCATCGGAATCGTAAATTGCTCGGAGGACTGAAATGGAAGACTGATGTTGGCTAACATCGACTTCAGGTATCTGTTGCTCGGAGGATCGGGGTTGGTTTTCGTGCTGATATCACTGCTCATAAAAGCCTCATCGGCAATCAGTGTAGTAGTGAAAAACTGTTGTTTGAAGGCGATCCATTTCACTTTGGTTTTTAACGATTCACTTCCATCCTTTGTTTCCGAGAGCTGGCCTGTTTCATCGTTGAGGTATCTGTAGAGGATGGTAGAGGCGTTCTTTTCAGTTTCCAGGTGTTTTTCCTGCTGGCGAAGTTCATTGTACCATTCGAGGTTCAAGCTGCTCAGGTTGGCGTCCACATACTTGCTCATACCCGAAAATGCAAGGCTTAACCCTGTCATGTACTGGTTGCCCGGAATCGTGTATTTGTATTCGATATAGCCGTCGCCGTTGCTGGTATAAAGCCTCATCGCGAACACCAGTTCCTGGTCGCCACTGACGCTCATCTTTTCTTCACCGTTATTTTCTGTAGCGTACCAATACGGAGTGAAAAACAAATCCTGTGTGCGAATGATACGGTTATTCGAGAAAAATGCCAGGTTAAATGCCGACGAGTCAATCGAGATCAGGTTGAGTGGCAGCGTGTCAAACGTTTTATAGTTTTTCAGCTCAGCTGATACCAGGCGCCCGCCCTTGGCGGAAATGCCCAGCCTTAGTACGTCGCTCTCGATGGTAAAAACTTTTTCCTCACCTTCAACGGCTTTTGCAAACGCACCATATTTGTCTGAATAAAAAGCCGCCATGTTGGCTGTATCTGTCAATGCCTGCCGAGAGGGGGCCGATTGTTCCTGCAGTACGGCGGCAACTTTGGCTGCCTGCCTGATGGAATCGACTTGTTTTTGTTGCAGTGCTGCGATGGAATCCTGCCTGGTCTTTTGCTTTTCAATCTCTTCTTTCGAGGGCGTCATGAAAATGCTATAGGCGATAAGCAGGGCAAATATCAAAACCAGCCCTATGATGTTCTCTTTGTTCATCTACAATCTTTTACGGGTGATAAAGAATCAGGGCTGCAAAGATAGGATTTTGCAATGAATACGAGCAGAAAAGCAAGGATATTTATACCACAACCGGATTACGCGCTCCCTTGCATGCGCCTGAGGGCGGCTTCGATAAAACTCACAAACAGCGGATGAGGCTGTTCAACCGTGCTCTGGTACTCCGGGTGAAACTGTACTGCTACAAACCATGGATGCCCAGTTAGTTCAATGATTTCAACCAGATTTCCCTTCAAGTTGATTCCGCTGGCAATCATGCCGGCTTGATTGAACGCCTCGAGGTAATAGTTATTGAACTCATACCGATGCCGGTGCCGTTCTGTGATTTCGTTACGCTGATAGGCTTTGTAGGCATGCGTACCTGCTGACACCTGGCAGGCATAGGCACCCAGACGCATGGTACCCCCCTTGGTAAAGATTTTTTTCTGTTCTTCCATCAGGTCGATAATAGGATTGGGTGTTGCCGGATTCATCTCGGTGCTGCTGGCGTCGGTAAAACCGAGCACATGGCGGGCAAACTCTACGGCAGCGCACTGCATACCAAGGCAGATACCCAAAAACGGCACGTGGTTTTCGCGTGCATATCGGATGGCATTCACTTTTCCTTCAAACCCCCTTTCACCGAAGCCGGGGGCTACCAGGACGCCGTCCAACCCTGCAAGCACGGAGGAAGCACTCTCATCGCTGATATCTTCGGCTTTGATCAACTTTAGCTGGACCTTGACCTGGCTGGCTGAGCCGGCGTGTATAAGCGACTCGACAATGGATTTGTAGGAGTCTTTCAGTTCAACGTATTTCCCTATCAATCCGATATTGAGCGTTACAGTAGGATTCTTCAGTCGGTAAATGAAATTTTCCCAGTCTGTCATCAAAGGTTCGTTGCCGGGTTTACAGCCCATTTTTTGCAGTACCACCCTGTCGAGTTTTTCGCTGCGCATCAGCAGGGGCACCTCGTAGATCGTTTCAGCATCGCGGGCTTCAATCACCGCTTCGGGGATGACATTGCAGAACAAGGCAATTTTGTTCCTGATAGCCTGAGTAAGCGGTAGTGTGGTGCGGCACACAATCACGTCGGGCTGCACTCCCGATTCAAGCAATGTTTTTACCGAATGCTGGGTGGGTTTGGTTTTTAGCTCGCCTGTGGCAGGCAGAAACGGAATGAGGGTAAGGTGTACCACAAGGCAGTTGTTGCCCATCTCCCAGCGCATCTGCCTGACAGCTTCGATATAGGGCAGTGATTCGATGTCGCCGACCGTTCCGCCTATCTCCGTAATGACAAAATCGAAACGGCCTTCCTTGCCTAAAATCTGGATACGGTGCTTAATTTCATCGGTGATATGCGGGATCACCTGCACCGTTTCGCCCAGATAGTCGCCCCGTCGCTCTTTATCAATCACGGCTTGATAAATACGTCCGGTGGTGACGTTGTTTGCCTGGGTGGTGTGCACATTGAGAAACCGTTCGTAGTGGCCTAGGTCAAGGTCAGTTTCGGCGCCATCTACCGTAACGTAGCACTCGCCATGCTCATAGGGGTTGAGCGTGCCGGGGTCAACATTAATATAGGGATCGAGCTTCTGGATGGTGACTGTGTAGCCACGGGCCTGCAGCAATTTGGCCAACGATGCCGAAATGATCCCTTTGCCGAGCGAGGAGGTTACCCCGCCTGTCACAAATATGTATTTGGTCCGTTTCATTCGCTCTAGCTAAAAAAGTGCAAAGTAAAACCAATCCCGTTAACAAGTTATGAATTAACGATAAAAATATTTTATCGTCACAACCCCACCGCTCCTGCAGCAAATCAGTGTGTTGCAATAAGCGCATGCTGACCCTGTCCCCTGAATTCTAATAATATCGGTAACTCTTCACCTGCGAGATATGTTTGGCCAGCCGCACCACCTGGCAGGTATATCCAAACTCATTGTCGTACCAGGCGTAGAGGGTGATGCTTTTGCCATCTTCAGAAACAATGGTAGCCTGACTATCAAAGATACATGCACATGAATCGCCGATACAGTCGGTAGAAACCAGCTCGTGTGAAGCCGAAAAGCGTATCTGCTCAATCAGGGTGCCCTTGAGTGATGCACTTCGCATGATCTCGTTCACTTCATCACGGGTGGTGTTTCTCGTAACCTCCAGCAGCAGGATGGCCAATGAGATGTTGGGTGTGGGAACCCTGACAGCGTTGGCTGTGAGCTTGCCTTTAAGTGACGGGATGGCTTTGAACGCTGCGCTGGCTGCCCCTGTTTCAGTGATCACCATGTTGAGAGGAGCTGCCCTCCCGCGACGACTTTTTTTGTGGTAGTTATCCAGCAGGTTCTGATCGTTGGTGTAAGAGTGGATGGTCTCGATATGGCCTTTTACAATACCAAGCTTCTCTTCAATTACCTTGAGCACAGGCACCACAGCGTTTGTTGTGCATGATGCGGCAGAAAAGATTTTCTCCCCGTCGGTCCCAAGCCTGCATGTTTCCTGGTTTACCCCGTACACAATATTCGGAATATCTCCTTTGCCGGGTGCTGTCAGCAATACCATGTCCACGCCAGGTGCCCTAAGGTGGCGGCTCAGGCTGGCACGATCGCGAACCACGCCTGTATTGTCAATCAGAAGTGCGTCTTTTATTCCGTAGGCTTCATAATTCACCTCTTCGGGGCTAGAGGCCGAAATCATGTGTACGGTATGGCCGTTTAGTACCAGTGTTTTTGCTTCCACGTCTTCTACTGCCACGCCGGTAAATACACCATGCACCGAATCTTTGCGGAGCAGGGAGGCACGTTTACGGATTTCCTCATCCGAATTGCCACGGGTGACAATGGCACGCAGCCTGAGCTGTGATCCACGTCCTGCACCGTGAATTAATTCTCTGGCAAGCAACCGCCCAATGCGGCCAAAGCCGTATAGGATGACATCTTTTTTGATGCCGCTGCGTGGAGCAACGCCGATGAGATGACCTAGTTTGCTTTTCAGGAAATCATGCACATCCGAGCCGAAGGCTTCTTTTTCTTCGGTCCATTCCTTATTCAAACGGCCTATGTCGATGCGGGCAGGAGCTATGTCCAGATCAAGCATTCCACGGGCTAAAAGTAGTGAGTCCTGGATGGTGAGTTTCCTTTTGATGATATTTTCGGCATACGAATGCTTGTGCAGGATGGAGTTTGCGCCGCGGTCGAGAACCTGTCTTCTGAGCAGAATCAGTTCGATGTCTTTGTCATACCAAAGTTTTCCGATGACGTCGATAAAAGCGCTTGCGGCTTTCTGGTCATCGATCCATTGTGCAAGAGCTTGATCGTGGCTGATGGAGTGCGGCACGAGTCCGTGTGTATGATGGTTCATAATGGGGATGTTTTAGGAGATTTTTTACCTGAAAGAGTGGGATGAATGAATGTAGGGCCATGATGCTAAAATATCCAAAATTTTTTCAGCAGGGGGTGCTTTTCATAAAAAAACAAAAAGCCACCCTGTGGCGGATGGCTTTTTGTATTAGATACGCAGGGTTCTACTGACCCAGGTAGGTTTTCAGCAACCTGTTACGGGAGGACTGCTTCAAGCGGCGGATAGCTCTTTCCTTGATCTGACGCACGCGCTCTCGTGTGAGGTCAAATTTTGCACCTATTTCTTCAAGGGTAAAGCCATGGTTCATGCCTATGCCAAAAAACAAGTAGAGCACTTCACGTTCGCGGTCGGAAAGAGTGGACAATGAACGCTCAATTTCGAGGGACAGCGACTCTTTGATGAGGTTGTCATCAGTACCTGCAGCATCTTCGTTTACAAATACGTCAATGTATTTTGTGTCTTCATCCTCGGCCAGAGGGGCATCCATCGATACGTAGCGTGTGGTGATCTTGAGCGCTGATTCTATCTTGTGTTCGGGAACGTCGAGCGCTTCGGCGATTTCGTTGGCCGACGGCTGACGTTCAAAACGCTGCTCAAGCTTACTGGTTTCTTTTTTGATTTTATTTAGCGACCCCACCTGGTTGAGGGGAAGTCTTACGATCCTGGCCTGTTCTGCAAGGGCTTGAAGTATCGATTGCCTGATCCACCACACCGCATAAGATATGAACTTAAATCCACGCGTTTCGTCGAATCGTTGCGCGGCTTTGATAAGCCCTACATTCCCCTCGTTGATAAGGTCGGGAAGGCTGAGGCCCTGGTTCTGGTATTGCTTGGCAACCGAAACCACGAACCTCAGGTTTGCCTTCACCAGTTTCTCAAGTGAATGCTGGTCGCCTGCTTTTATGCGTTGGGCGAGCTGAACTTCCTCCTCCGCTGTAATCAATTCCTCGCGCCCAATCTCCTGAAGATATTTGTCAAGAGACGCCGTTTCGCGGTTGGTAATTGATTTTGTTATCTTAAGTTGCCTCATAGTATTTTTAAATAAATTTTTCTGTTACCTGTGCAAATAGCTAAAGCGCATACGATACAATCGCTGCGTTTTAGGCATTACCTATGTTAACAACGTTATGCTACAAAATTTATTCCTTCTGGTTCATTTTGGTTTATAGCCCAAACCCATAATATGCGCGCATCCGGTTTGGATAGATGCCTTCTATCAACACGCCGCCCCGCTTGGTTTTTACCACAGATTCAAGGTCGACGATGGACGTAACATTCTTGTTATCAATTTTCATAATGATGAACCCCTCCTTTACGCCAGCGTTCTTCAGCACACCGTCCGACAGCCTTGTAACCTGGATTCCGTTTGAGATGCCAAGCCTGTTAAGTGTTTCGGCCGGAACTTCAGAAAACGAGGCGCCCAAAAGCTCATTCATGGATCGCTCTTCCCGCTTTACCACATTGGTGGTTCCTTCGCGGTTGCGCAGGGTGACTTCTACGGTGTTGTCTTTGTTTTTTCGGCGATACTCCACCACAACTTTATCTCCAGGCCTGTGCTGCCCTATCACCTCGAGCAATTCGCTGGTGGTATTAACATGGGTTCCCTGTATGGCGATAATGACATCGCCCTCCTTGATACCTGCCTCTTTGGCAGCGCTGTTTTCAGTAACGCCAGCCACATACACACCTTTGATTTCTTTCAAATTTTCGTCTGCAGCAAGCTTTGCATCCACTTCGCGAATGCTGATACCCAAAAAAGCCCTCTGCACCGCACCAGTATTGATTAGATCGTTGACTACTTTTCTGACAATATTACCGGGTATGGCAAACGAGTAACCTGTGTAGTATCCGGTTCCGCTGGCAATGGCTGCATTTATTCCCACAAGTTCGCCCCTGGTGTTAACCAGAGCTCCGCCTGAATTGCCCCTATTGACGGCAGCATCTGTTTGTATAAACGATTCAATGGCCGTGCCGTCAGGCGTTTCGAGGATGTTGATATTGCGTGCTTTGGCGCTCACGATGCCAGCTGTAACGGTACTGGTGAGGTTAAATGGGTTGCCGACGGCCAGCACCCATTCGCCAACTCGCACTTCATCCGAATTTCCGTAATTGAGGTAAGGCAATTGCGTCGATTCAATCTTTATGACTGCAAGGTCGGTGGAAGGGTCGTTACCTATGAGTTTTGCAGTATAAGTGCGCCGGTCGTTTAGCGTTACCTCTATTTTTTCCGCGTCCTGCACCACATGGTTGTTCGTCACAATAAATCCATCCGCCGAGATGATAACACCGCTTCCTGTGGCAATGATTGGGTTACCGCGTGGCGATTGATTTCCGCGCCTGTCGCCGAAAAAGTCGTAGAAGAACAGGTCATACACGCTGCTTTTCCGCGTGTACTCGGTTTTTATGTGCACCACTGCGTTAACTGTGAGTTCAGCGGCCCTCACAAAATCAGGACCGAGTTGCGGTACGGCGGTCGGGACATAATTAGCAAGCTGTGAAGGCACCGACACAGAATCGTGGCCCGAAACAGGGTGAACCACGGTGGTAGTGGTAAAGGCCCGGTAGATCAGAAGAGATACCAACCCTCCAATTATCGCAACCAACAGGTATGGAAAAAGCCTTTTCATAGTCATATCATTTTAGTTAACATTTGATTAAGAAATTTGTTCTGTACGTTTTCGTTTTTCCGGGTGTAATTGATCATTTTGGTCAGTTGACGGGACTATTAGTATTTAGACGTAAAAACTGCAAAATGTGTTCCGGTTTTAAGAAAGAAAATTCAATTAATTTATTTTTAACGGATTACTTTGCAAACGTGGTGGGCATTTTGCTATTATCCGGATATTTGTTAAAAAACGTTAAGCCTGTTTTTTATGAAAAATTGACAGAAAAGGTATGCATGTGCCTGTCAGTGGGCCACCCTGGCTGTCATACCGATTAACGTGGATTATTTATCTTTGAACGGTCATTTGACGAAAAATAACTTTACCCAGATGCCACAAAGAATCCAATTCGAAAAATTTCATGGTGCCGGTAACGATTTTGTGGTCATCGACAACCGGAAGCAGGCAAAGTCGCTCCCTGCCGAAAATATTTCGCACCTATGCGACAGGCACTTCGGTATCGGCGCCGATGGCCTCCTGGTGATCGAACACTCAGACCGTTTTGATTTTCGGATGCGCTATTACAACTCCGACGGCAATGAGGCAACTTTTTGCGGCAATGGCGGTCGTTGCGTCGCGGCGTGGTCATTCGATCATGCAATTGCCGGGGCTGAAATGCAGTTTGAGGCTGCTGACGGCATTCACCGGGCGTCCGTTGTCCGTGTATCCGGTGACCGGTTCAACGTCGTTCTCAGCCTGAATGACGTTCATAACATTCAAAGCTATCCGGATGGTTTTTACATGAATACAGGGACGCCCCATTTTGTCCGTTTAGTTGACGAAATCAGTCAGCTGGATATCCTTGGCGAAGGTCGAAAAATCCGCTACGACAGCAGGTTTGCCCCGCACGGAACCAATGCCAATTTTATGGCCATGGACGGAGATGATATCAACGTCAGAACATATGAAAAAGGGGTGGAGGCAGAGACCTTGTCGTGCGGCACAGGCATCACCGCATCTGCGCTGATTGCCATGCATTTATTGAATTGTGACAAGGGATGGATCACCGTGCACGCCAGGGGCGGGGTACTCAAGATGTACGCTGAACGGTACAAGGAGTCCTACCACAATATCCTGCTTGCCGGCGAAGCCACCCGGATTTTTAAAGGACAGATCACCTTATGAAACCAAAACGTAATCAATCATTGCGCTTAAGGGCACCGGAGGCAGAAGACATTGATTTCATCTATCGGCTGGAGAATGACCAACGCATCTGGGTATTAAGCAATACCCAGGCTCCCGTTTCGCGATTCGCAATCGAACAGTATATCCTGAGCGCCTCTCAGGATATTTATGCCACCCGCCAGATACGTATGATTCTCGAAAAGAAAGGGCGCCAGGGTGCTGTACCAATTGGAATGGTTGATCTGTTCGATTTCGATCCCCAGCACCTCAGAGCAGGCATTGGCATTCTGCTCGATGACCGCCATCGACAAAAAGGATTTGGATCTGATGCCCTCAGGCTGATGATTGATTATGCCTTCGGTACCTTACATCTCAGGCAACTTTATTGTCATATAGGGGCAGGCAATCTAGCCAGCAAAAGGTTATTCGATCGAATGGGCTTTACACAGAGCGGCAGGCTTACAGATTGGATACGCACCGCCGAGGGCTGGGAAGATGTGGTAGTAATGCAGCTCGTCAACTTTTAGGATGTGAAAAATTATGTTATGTACGTTTCAATCGATGGCAACAATAGATTGGATTAGTGTAAACTTTATCGATATGGTATTCTGATGTCATTGCTTTGCCAGCTTACTTCATTTCTATTCAACCCCGGTAATTTCTTATGTTTGCACAGCTAACAGTGCAGGAGGGACGCCGCTTGCCTGTTTACGATAACCTATGGCAATCTATATGAAAAAGTCACACAGAATTGCACTGATTGCACTGGCGGCATTACTCATTGTTCTTTCTGGGGCAGCGTTCAGGCTGTATCGTCAGGTATTTGGGCCGGCAGTACGCCTGTATGATTCGCAAACCACTTTTTTGTATATTCCTACCGGTTCCTCGTATGAGGATGTGGCTGCCATCGTTAGGGAAATGGGAATCATAGCCAGGTATTCGGTATTTACAAAAATAGCCACCTACAAAGGATACGACAAAGCGGTAAAGGCCGGCCGGTATAAATTAACGGAAGGCATGAGTATTAACAGCCTGGTAAACCTGCTTCGCTCGGGCAGGCAAACTCCTGTGGACGTGGTATTTAACAATGTCAGAACCGCTGCACAACTGGCCGGACGCATCGCTCGGCAAATCGAAGCCGATTCAGCCTCATTATATCATTTACTTACCGATTCGGTTTATCTTTCCGCCCTGAATGTGCAGCCGCACGAGATAGCCAATTTATTCATCCCCAATACTTATGAGCTATACTGGAACACCGACGCTGATAAATTTATCAGGCGCATGCAACGCGAGGCTGAAAAGTTCTGGAACGAGCAGCGCATGAATGCCTTGAGTAAGATAGAGCTTACCAGGAAACAGGCTGTTACCCTTGCCTCGATTGTGGAGATGGAAACACAGCAAAACAGCGAGAAGCCAAGGATGGCGGGCGTGTACCTCAACCGGCTACACCGGGGCATGCTGTTGCAGGCCGATCCTACACTGGTGTTCGCCAGTGGCGACTTTACGCTTCGAAGAGTGCTGAACAAACATAAAATAATAGATTCGCCTTACAACACATATAGGTATGCAGGGTTACCGCCCGGGCCTATTTGTATTCCTTCGGTTGCCTCCATTGATGCCGTGCTCAATGCCGAGGCACACGATTACCTGTATTTTTGCGCCAAGGAAGACTTTTCAGGATATCATTCCTTTGCTCACACCTATGCCGAGCACCTGTCTAACGCCCGGCGCTACCAGATGGCACTAAACAAACTCAAAATCCGAAACTAAATATCATGGGAGCATTTAAAGCATACGACATACGCGGTATTTTCGGTAAAGACCTCACCACCGTGGTTGCCTATCGCATAGGTTATTTCCTTCCCGGACTGCTCGGTGCGGACAAGGTATTGGTAGGACGCGACGTGCGGACTAGTTCTGACGCTCTTTTTCAGGCGCTCACCGCCGGTATTACCGATGCAGGGGCAGTTGTGTTTGATGCTGGGCTAGCCACTACACCTATGGTGTACTGGGCAACCGCGAATTATGGTTTTAAGGCCTCCGTACAAATCACCGCATCCCATAATCCGGCCGAATACAACGGATTTAAAATTTCAAGGGAAGATGCACTTCCGGTGGGCTATGATACCGGACTTAAAGATCTGGAAGAACTGGTGAAGCATGGTACCATTACCCTCGTCAAAACGAAAGGCTCCGTGGAGAATCTTGATGTCCGCTCCCCGTATATCCACTTCATCAGGCAATATCAGCCCGAAATCGAAGGGCTTAAAATTGCCATTGATTGTTCAAATGGAATGGCTGCTCTGCTGGTAAAAGATTTTTTTGGAATGGAGCCTTTGTATCTGTACGACACCCTAGATGGAACCTTTCCCAATCATGAGCCAAACCCACTCGAGGAAGAAAATGTGGAGGACCTGAAGAAACTGGTCGTGTCTGAAAGGTGCGATCTTGGGATCATCTTCGACGGCGATGCCGACCGTGTCATGTTTGTGGATGAAAAAGGTCAGTTTATAAGGCCTGATATCATGATAGGTGTATTGGGTCATTACTTCCGCGACATGAGTATCAAAGGAAACGTGGTATTGGATATACGGTCGTCAAAGGCGGTAGAGAGTTATCTTACCTCTCTGGGTTTTGAGTGCCACCTATGGCGCGTTGGCCGCGCCTTTGCCGTGCCCAAGCTTCGTACCCTTAATGCGCCCTTTGGCGGAGAACTTGCCGGTCATTATTACCTCAGGGATTTTTACTTCAGCGATTCGGCTTTTCTTGCCGTGATGATGATGCTCCGGGTAATCCACACCTTCCACAAAAGAGGCATCAGCCTGTCTCAACTCGTTGGTCAGATTCAGGGCCCGGCTGCTAACTCAGGGGAAATTAATTTCAGGATTGAGCAAAAAAAGGAGGCTATGGAATTGCTCAAATTCCATTTCACCAGCACTGAGTCATATCTTGTTTTTATGGATTTCGATGGCTACCGTATTGAGTTCAAAGATTGGTGGTTCAACGTAAGGCCTTCAAACACAGAACCCTACCTGCGCTTTTTGGCCGAAGCCAGCAATAAAGAACTCCTGGCACACAAACTTGCCGAGGTAAGAAAAGTACTGGAAGTATTTCATTAACATTAACGGTATCAATTGCGGGTTACTGTGGGGCGGCTCAGGCAATTCCATATTCCAGACATGACTCAGCGCAGGATTTTCAAGAATCTTACTATACATTGAACCTGATGTGAAGGATGTCGCCGTCTTCGACCAGATAGCTTTTCCCTTCCACTGATAATTTACCCGCTTCGCGGCATGCATGCTCTGATCCCAGGGTGATGAAATCGTGGTATTTCATCACCTCGGCACGGATAAAGCCTCGTTCCAGGTCGCTATGGATGACACCGGCAGCCTGTGGCGCAAGCGTACCTTTACGTATGGTCCATGCCCTTACTTCCTTGGGACCGGCAGTGAAAAACGTCTCAAGCTGAAGGAGGTCATATGCGGCTCTTACGAGTTTGTTGACACCGGGTTCATCGAGGCCCATGTCGTTCAGGAAGATGAGTTGTTCATCGGGGTCGTCGAGCTCGGCAATTTCGGCTTCTGCCTGCGCTGCAATGACAAGCACCTGGGTGCTCTCTCCTGCTACGGATTTCTTAAACGCCTCGGTGTAAGCATTTCCGCTGACGGCAGATGCAGAATCAACGTTGCACACATATATCACAGGCTTATCGGTAATTAAATACAGGTCTTCCATCACAGCCCGGTCGTTTTTATCCAGGGGAGCTGTATGGGCCATACCGAAGTTTTCTAGATGTGACTTCAGGGTATGAAGCACATCAAGCTGGTGCTTATAGATCTTGTCGCCCGATTTGGCTTGCTTCTCTATACGATGAATTTTCTTTTCGACCGATTCAAGGTCCTTGACCTGCAGTTCAAGTTCCAGGTTTTCTTTATCTCGCACCGGATCAACCGAACCATCCAGGTGGGGAAGGTTGGGATCATCGAAACAACGCACCACGTGTAACAAAGCATCGGCATTGCGGATATCCGAAAGGAAACTGTTACCCACACCCTCGCCTCTGCTCGATCCTCGAGCAAGACCTGGGATATCAACCACTTCGATTGTGGTTGGTACTACTTTTGCTGATTTAACCAGTCGGTCGATATCGAGCAAACGATTATCGGGGACCTGTACGGTTCCCAAATTTGATTTATTGGTGGTGTAGGCAAAACTGCTGGTTTGCGCTTTGGTTTTTGAAATGCAGTTGAAAAGGGTGGTTTTTCCGCAGTTGGCCAGCCCTACTATCCCACAGTGCAGAGGCATGATGATTCGTGATTAATAATTTTGCAAATTTAACAAAATGGGGGAAGCGTTCTACAGCTTTGGTAGTTTGAGTATGTGCGTACCGGACCTTGCCAACCGGCTTCAGGTGTGCCGGGCACCCAGCGTTTAGGAAAACACCATCCCTAAGGTTTGGGAAAGCAGATAAATGTTGAACTGGGATTCAATTAGCAATAGGCTACCAGCTACCGCCAGCGCCACCGCCGCCGAAACCACCGCCACCGAACCCGCCGAAACCACCGCCACCAAATCCTCCGCCGCCGAATCCACCCCGGCCTCCGGTGAATTTCCCGAAGCCCCCGGGGTGCGATTGCCTCATCATACTCATAAGCGCCAGCAACTGCCAGAGGGAGGTTTGGCTTGCCATAGTTTTCTGATTTCTTGATCGTCCGCCCATGATGGTCATAAGAATGCCGACAAGGATGAATACGATGATGATCGGCCAGAGATTCCCGTTCTCTTTGCGGGCGTAATCATTCGCCGAAAACTCTTTATTAGCAAGCGACATTGCCGTTTTTAGCCCTTGATAAATGCCTGAATAATAGTCGTCCTGGCGGAAATAAGGGATCATCTCCAGTTCGATTATTCGCCTGGCTATGGCATCCGTAATCACCGGTTCCAGGCCATATCCCACCGCAATGAAAGCCTCTCCGCGTTCATTGCCCTGTTTCGGTTTGATCAAGAACACCAGGCCGTTGTCGAACCCTTGCTTACCCACGCCCCATGTGTGACCAATGCGGGTGGCAAATTCCGCCTTGTCGAGATAGTTGAAGGTATTTACCAGAACCACAACGATCTGTGTGGATGTGCTGTCGTTAAATGCTACCAGCATATGCTCAAGTTGGTCGCGCTGCACCGGCGAAAGAATGCCCGCGTAGTCATTAACCAGTCGCGGAGGATCAGGCCTGGGTGGAATATCCTGAGCAAAGCCTGATCTCACAAACATGAAAAGCAAAAGGGTTGTCCCTAGGATTTTTTTCATCGCGGATTATTCAGTTCCAAAGGAGATTTCGTCGGGCAGTTCATTCACATCATCTGATGCATAGGGATAAGCAATATGAAGGTACTTTCCGGTGGCTGCGACAGCTTCGCAGAGTCCTTCTACGAAAAGGCCTTCCCTGAATTTTGACGCTATGCCATCTTTCAACTCCTCCCAAAACAGGTCGGGAACCACCGCGTTGATACCTGCGTCGCCAAGTACGGCAAACTGTTTTTTTTCGACGGCCAGGTAGAAAAGCACACCGTTGCGCTGTTTTGTTTTATGCATCCCGAGTTTCTCAAAGATGTACGCGGCACGATCCAACACATTCCCTTTACAGCTGGTTTCGATATGCACACGTATCTCACCCGCCGTGTCATGCTCTGCGCTCCTGATCGCGCTGATTATTTCTGCTTGCTGCCCTGATGTGAAAAAGCTGCTGGCTGAAGGCATGGTCAGAATTCAACTTTAGGGGCGGTGTCAGCACCTTCTTTTGCTTCGAAATAGGGCTTGCGGTCGAACCCGAACATTCCGGCAATCATATTACGCGGAAACCGACGGATGAAAGTATTGTACTCCCTCGCCATGTCGTTAAAACGCCCGCGCTCAACAGCAATGCGGTTTTCGGTACCTTCGAGCTGCGACTGAAGTTCCAGGAAATTTTGGTTTGCCTTCAGGTCGGGATAGCGTTCGATCACCACCATAAGACGCGACAGTGTCGAACTCAGCTGGCCCTGTGCTTCCTGAAATTTAGCCATGGTCTGCTCGTTGAGGTTGGTAGGGTCGATGGTCACCTGAGTCGCTTTTGAACGGGCATTAATCACAGCTTCAAGAGTTTCGCGCTCAAATTCGGCATAGCCTTTTACAGTAGCTACGAGGTTGGGGATGAGGTCAGCCCTTCGCTGGTAGGCATTTTCAACCTGTGCCCACTGTCCGTCGACTTTTTCCTGCGAAGTGACCAATCCGTTGTAAATGCCAGCGGTCCAAATCACAAGCAGAACGATTGCAGCCAGAATAACCAGAATACCGGTGAATTTTTTCATGTCTGGTAGGTTTTATGATTAAAAATTTGACATTGAATTTGCTGCGAAGTTACATCTTAAAACCACTAATTCATCAGATCGATACTTCGCTTTACAAAATCGGTCATTGCCTGGCCTTTAAGCATGTTTTGCGAGAGCAGAGCAAGATCAATCATCTGGCGCATCAGTTGCTGTTTCCTCTCGTCGCTGGTTTCGTCGAGCAACTGAACCACCAGTCGATGGTTGGTGTTGATGACCAGTTTGTAGTGGTCGGGCATGTCGCCCATAAATGAGTATCCCCCGCCCAACGCTGCCATATCTTTCATCCGGCGCATAAATTCGGGCCTGACAATCAGAATGGGAGGATCGTCGGGGCTGATTCCCTCGGCTGAAATCTCGAACTTTTCCTTCTCTACATAATTTTCCACAAGCGATTTCAGTGTTGAGGTCTGTTCTTCGTTCAGCAGTGGATCCGGAGCTTCTTCCTTTTGAATGAGTTTAGTGATCAGGTCACTGTCAATGCGGACGAAACCGGTATCTTTCAGCTTCTGCTCCAGGTGGCTCATAAAGTGCACATCGATGGGGCCGTCCATAACAAGTACATCATAGCCGCGGTCTGTCGCAGCCTGTATGTAAGCATGCTGTTCTTCAGGGCTGGATGTATAGAGATACACCTGGCGCTTATTCTTATCGGTCTGGTTTTCTTTGGTGTGGTTTTGATATTCATCAATGGTGAAATATTTGCCCCCGGTATTTCGAAGCAGTGTGAATTTTTCGGCTCGTTCATAGAAGCTGGGTTCCGAAACTATACCGTATTCAATGAATATTCTGATATCATTCCACTTCTTTTCAAACGCTTCGCGGTCGGTCTTAAACAAGTTTTCAAGCTTGTCAGCCACTTTCTTCATGATATGATTGGATATCTTACGTACGTTGGTATCGTTCTGAAGGTAGCTTCGAGATACGTTCAGGGGTATATCGGGTGAGTCAAGTACCCCATGCAGCAGAGTCAGAAAATCAGGTACTATTCCCTCCACCGAATCGGTGACATATACCTGGTTGCTGTATAGCTGAATTTTATTTTTTTGGAGCTCATAGTTGTTTTTAACTTTCGGGAAGTAAAGAATTCCGGTAAGGTTAAAGGGGTAATCCACGTTCAGATGGATGCTGAACAATGGCTCATCAAATGTGGTAGGATAAAGCTCGCGATAGAAAGCCTTATAATCCTCATCTTTGAGCTCGGCAGGCTTTCTTTTCCATAGAGGGTTTGTGTTGTTAATTAAACGTGGTTTTTCTGTTTCCCGTGTTTTAGGTTTGCCATTTTCATCGGTTTCTCCCTCGATAGTTTCGGTCACTTTTTCCGTACCAAACTGGATAGGGATGGGCAGGAACTTGCAATATTTGCGCAATAGCTCCCGGATCCTGAATTGATCCAGAAATTCCTTGGAATCGTCGTTGATGTGCATCACGATATCAGTACCACGCCCGGTTTTTTTTGCCTTGGTCAACGTAAATTCAGGGCTGCCATCGCATGACCATTTCACCGGGTAGGCATCGTCGTCGGTTTTGTATGAGCGTGTTATTATTTCGACCTTATCGCTGACCATGAAGGAAGAATAAAATCCAAGGCCAAAATGCCCGATCAGAACTTCTGTCTCGCCCTTGCCTTTGTATTTCTCAAGAAACTCTTCAGCTCCCGAAAATGCTATCTGATTGATATACTGATTAATTTCGGCGGCTGTCATTCCAATGCCTTTATCTCTCACTGTTAAGGTCTTTTTCTTTTCATCCAGAAGCACCTCTATGGTAAGGTCGCCCAGATCCTGGCTGAATTCGCCGACCGAGGCCAGAGTTTTTAGTTTGAGTGTTGCATCAATGGCATTCGAAATGATTTCCCGAAGAAAAATTTCGTGGTCCGAATAAAGAAATTTCTTAATAATCGGGAAAATGTTCTCAGTCTTTACGTTGATTGTTCCTTTTTCCTTTGTCATGACTGCATTTTGTTTGTTTGGGCATGGGTGAACAAACAATATGCCACCTCAAGGGTGACTGACAAATTGTCCAGACTGCTGAATCTTATTGCGAAACCATTTCGGCCTAGGGATGAAGTGACTTGAGTGCACAGGGTCTTGCTCGGCCGATTAATGTGTTGTAGCCTGTGCGAATCGAAATTCTAGGTTATTCAACTGCCTCAGACGACATTAGTCAAATGAGGACAAAAATCATTTAGTTAACTATCATATTACCAGTGTAATATCGATATGGCAATTTGTGAGAAATGTTACCTATGTATTAGGTACATATTGGATTTCTTTTTAATTTCGTCGTGTTACAATCAAATTTAACCTACAACTATATCAATATGACTAATCTTGACTGGGGAGGTCTTCCCTTCGGGTATCAGAAAACCGATTACAATGTCCGTTGTTACTATCGTAACGGCGCATGGGGCGCACTTGAGATCTCTTCTTCAGAGTTTCTGAGTGTCCACATTGCCGCCACGGCATTGCACTATGGCCAGGAAGCCTTTGAAGGCATGAAGGCCTACATGGGAAAAGACGGGCGCATACGTCTTTTCCGCTGGGAAGAAAATGCCAAAAGAATGCAGTTTTCTGCCTACGGCATCATGATGGCCGAACCACCCATTACTTTGTTTAAGGAGGCCATTTTCAAGGTGGTTGCGATGAACAAGCGTTTTGTTCCCCCTTATGGAACCGGCGCCTCGCTGTATATCAGGCCACTACTTTTCGGTTCGGGCCCAAAGGTTGGTGTCAAGCCGGCGGATGAGTACATGTTTGTAGTTTTTGTAACCCCGGTGGGACCTTATTTCAAAGAAGGGTTCAACCCCGTCAGGATTCAGATTGCCCGCGATTACGACCGCACGGCTCCCAAAGGTACCGGACAGTATAAAGTAGGAGGAAACTATGCGGCCAGCCTGAGGGCCAGTGAGCGCGCCCATAATGAAGGTTTTGCCAGTGTGTTGTTTCTCGACTCCAAAGAAAGGAAGTTTATCGACGAGGCTGGGCCTGCCAACTTCTTCGGCATTAAAGGAAACAGTTACCTAACCCCGTTAAGTGATACAATCTTGCCCTCCATCACGAATAAGAGCCTGATGGAGCTGGCAGCCGATATGGGAATGAAGGTAGAACGCCGCCCCATCTGCGTCGATGAGCTGGCTGAATTTGACGAGGCCGGAGCATGCGGCACAGCGGCGGTGATCAGTCCCATTTGCAGCATTATCGACAGGGAAACCGGGCGAACTTTCAGTTTCTGCAAGGATGGCAAAGCCGGGCCTGTATCAACCAAACTCTACAACAGGCTTCGGGGTATTCAGCACGGCGACGAACCCGACAAATTCGGGTGGATAACTTACGTTGATTAAACCAGGAGAGAAAAAATAATATCAAGCCCTCTGTTCCAGGCAGGTCAGGGGGCTTGTTTCTTTTCCTTTCGACCTCACTTCCGGGTACTTCCGCTCATCAAGGCAGTCTGATACGGTATATGACGAGCCCGACATAATTCCATCAACAGGAATGGCCTGAAGCCCCACTCAGCATTCTGTGATTTTATTTTGGGACAAAAATTGATGAGGTAACAGTATTAGCGTATGTATGCCTGCATCTGCTGCTGAAGCTTGAAGGCCTCCTCTCTGGCCCTATGTGCAAAATCGCTGCCTGAGGAAGCAAAAATTACGCTGCGTGATACATTTATTAGTAAGCCTACCTCTTTGTTCAATCCAAACCGAACGACTTCCTGCAGGTTCCCTCCCTGTGCACCTACACCAGGTACAAGAAGAAAATGGTCAGGTACGATCTGCCGCACTCTACTGAGCATGCTTGCCTGCGTAGCCCCTATAACAAACATCATATTATCAGGGCTTCCCCACGATGCCGCAGTTTCGAGAGTGTGTTCCCAAAGACTTCTTCCACCGTCCATCGTTTTGTATTGAAAATCGGCAGCTCCTTTGTTTGAGGTAAGTATCAGCACAATGGCCCATTTCGAGGCATAATTCAGGTAGGGCGATACGGAGTCTTGCCCCATGTAGGGCGCCACGGTAATGGCGTCAAAACCAAGTCCTTCCTCATCATCGAGAAACGCTTTGGCGTATTGAAGCGACGTGTTGCCGATATCGCCTCGTTTGGCATCGGCTATGATGAAAATGCCGGGATAATTGCGGCGTATGTAGTCAATGGTTTTTTCTAGGCTCCTCCACCCGTTCGACTTCTGACTTTCGTAAAAAGCAAGGTTGGGTTTGTAAGCTACGGCCAGATCGTGTGTGGCATCTATGATCTGTCTGTTAAAATCAAAGACTGGATCATCGGATATTGCAATATGGGCGGGAAGTTTTCCTACCTCCGTGTCCAACCCGATGCAGAGAAAAGACTTTTTTCTGCGGATTTGGCTGATTAGTTCGGATTTATTCATGTTAACCGTAAAATTTTAGGCTACGGCTTCTTTCATTCGTTCAGCATTTTCTGCGAGCTGTAACGCATCGATCATCTCTCCGATTTCCCCATCCATGAACACTGGCAGGTTGTAGACCGACACATTAATACGATGATCGGTGACACGGCCCTGCGGATAGTTGTAGGTACGAATCTTTGCCGAGCGATCGCCGGTGCTTACCATAGTCCTGCGCTTTGAGGTAATCTCATCGAGGTATTTCTGGTACTCCAGCTCATAGATGCGAGTGCGCAGCACGCTCATGGCTTTTTCGAGGTTTTTAATCTGCGACTTCTGATCCTGACATTGCACAACGATACCGGTGGGAACATGGGTGAGACGCACAGCCGAATAGGTAGTATTTACTGATTGTCCGCCGGGCCCCGACGAACAGAATGTGTCTTTCCGGATATCTTCATTTTTTAGTTCCACGTCAAATTCATCGGCTTCGGGCAACACTGCTACCGTGGCGGCTGAAGTGTGTACTCTTCCCTGGGTTTCGGTTTGAGGAACTCGCTGTACCCGGTGCACCCCCGACTCGTATTTGAGCTGGCCGTACACATTGTCTCCTATCACGTTGACAATGATTTCTTTGAAGCCACCCACCGTTCCTTCGGTACTGTCAACAAGTTCCATCCTCCAGTTTTTCTTTTCACAGAATTTGGAATACATACGGAACAGGTCACCGGCAAAAATGCTAGCTTCATCACCTCCCGTTCCGGCGCGTATTTCAAGAATGGCGTTTTTACTGTCTTGCGGATCGGAAGGCAACAGCAGTATGCGAATTTCTTCATCGAGGTTTTCCTTATCGGAAGTCAGTTGTGCCAGCTCTTCCCTCGCCATTAGCCTGAATTCTTCATCCTTTTCATAATAAAGCACAGCTTTGGCAGAGTCTATATCTTCAATGATCTTTTTATAGCGGAAATATGCGTCAACAATAGCCTGCAACTCCTTATAATCGCGGTTGAGCTTCACGTAGCGCTTCATGTCGCTCATCACGGTCGGGTTATTGAGTTCTTCCTGCACAGTGAGCCATTTATTGTAGATGGCTTCCAGTTTATCCAGCATAATTCTTACATCTCCTGATTCGGTTGCAAAAATAGAAATAAATAGCTTTGGTATTGCCTTCGGGCCTCAGAGGCTAGTACTGCAAGCCGGCAATAATCAGGTCAGCCGGTATACCTCACGGAAAGGTGAGCTCGCCATCGGGATGTTTGATTGTCAACTTTTTACCCTTCGCCGGGAGGCACTGGCCAATGATTTGTGCACCGATGTTGAACCCATTGGCGATGGCGATAATTTCGTCAGCAATATCATTTTCAGCATAAAACTCGAACCGGTGCCCCATGTTAAACACCTGGTACATTTCGTGCCACGAAGCGCCCGACTCCTGCCGTATCAGGCCGAACACCGATGGAGGAGAGAAGAGGTTGTCCTTTATGATATGCATGTCATCAACGAAATGGAGAATTTTGGTCTGTCCGCCTCCGCTGCAATGTACCATGCCTTTGATGTGCTGAGGCAATTCCTTCAGAACCTGCCTGACCAACGGAGCATAGGTGCGTGTGGGCGACAGTACCAGCTGACCGGCGGTGCACCCTTCCACATCTGAAGGATCTGTCAGGTTTATACTGCCACTGTAAACTAGGTCTGAGGGCAGCAACGGGTCATACGTCTCAGGGAACTGTGTCGCGTAATTCTTCGAAAAAATGTCGTGCCGGGCTGAGGTAAGCCCGTTACTTCCGATGCCGCTGTTGTAGAAATCCTCATAGCTCGCCTTACCAAAAGACGCAAGACCTACTATTACATGTCCCGGTCTGATATTGGCATTGCTGATTATCTCATCTCTTCTGGCACAGGCCACCACTGTCGAATCAACTATGATTGTGCGGACGAGATCGCCCACATCGGCAGTCTCGCCGCCCGCTGACCAAATCCCTATGCCAAGGCCGCGCATCTTATCTAGAAACTCCTCTGTTCCGGAAATGATTGCGCTGATGACCTCGCCGGGAATGAGGTTCTTATTTCGCCCGATGGTGGAGGACAGCACGATGTTGTCGGTCACTCCTACGCATAGAAGATCGTCCAGATTCATAACGATGGCATCCTGGGCAATTCCTTTCCAGACGCTCATATCACCGGTTTCCCGCCAGTACATGTAGGCCAACGATGATTTGGTGCCGGCGCCGTCGGCATGCATAACCAGACAATGCTCCAGGCTGCCATTCAGGATGTCAGGAATCACTTTGCAGAATGCTCCCGGAAAGATTCCCTTGCCGGTATGCTGAATTGCCTTGTGCACATCCTCCTTAGCTGATGATACACCCCTGAGTCCATAAAGCGAGGTGCTTTGCATGACAACTATTTGAATGATATTTGCTTTTTATCCTTGTCGATCGAATAGGTGCCAAACTGATGCAGAACTTCCTCACCCAATACCAGGGGGTCGATCTGGAGGTGAGCCACCTTAGCCTTCAGGTTTTTCACGGTATTTTTGCCGATACGTAGTTCTTTGATTGTGAAAACTGCCCCATCGCTGATACTACCCGCTCTAAGTACCTGCTCAGCGTTGCCTTCAAAATCGTTTCGGTTGATGGCTCCTTCAAGCAACAGTTTCATTGCCTGGTCGAGCGATACGGTTACCTGGATTTTATCAGTTCCGCTCAGGGTGAGTATCATATTGTACCCGTTGAGAATGCATGGCACATAGACTTCGCCATTTGCTCCGCTCCGGTAGTTCACAATATTCTCCTCTGGATTAACAACAATCTGGATCGGAGTGGCTGCAGTTAACGGCTTGGGTTTCGGAACATAATCCTTGCTGAGTATTCTGAATTCTGTACGGCGGTTAAGCTGGTGGGCGGCTTCACGCTGGGCCATGGTAGGCAGTGCGTTGATAAAGACGTCGTCAAGCAAGCTGCCTTCTTTGAAAAGGAATCCATCCACGGCAATGTCTTTTTCGAGTGTTCGGGGTACGCGCTCGCCATATCCCTTTGCCACAAGCCTGTCACTGGCTATCCCTCGCTGAATCAGGTAATTAACTACCGACTCTGCCCTTTTTTGTGAAAGAATATCATTGTACTCGAACGTATTACGGGAGTCGGTATGTGCGCCCAGCTCGATGACCAGGGTTTCATTCTGGTCAAGCACCCGGATCAGACCCTGCAACGAGTCCTGATACTGTGGAAGCAAGTCCCATTTGGCTAGCTCATAACGAATTTCGGGCAGGGGTATCGGCTTTTGCGGTATGGGTTCCAGGTCAAAGTCGAGCACAAAATCGCGGTTTGCAAACACATCCACCGTTGTGATGCGGCCTTTTGCCACGAAGTAATTTTCCTTGTTTACGGTAAGGTCGTAAGTTGTATTCGGTTTGATTTGCGACCGGGCAAAGCTGTAAAATCCCTTAGGGTCTGTTTTTGCTTCCACATTTGATCCGTCTGAGCCGATAAATCGGATGGAAGCAGCCTGAACAAACTGCAGGTTCGAGGCGTCTTTTACTACACCTTGCAAAGCAAAAACGAGGGGCGGTTTAACGAACGACCACAGGTCATCGCCACCTCTTCCACCTTTGCGATTGGATGAAAAATAGCCCTGTTCGTCGTCAGGATGAAAAATGATGGCGAAATCGTCACTGGGGCTGTTGACAGGATACTGCATGTTGACGGGTTTCTGCCATTTCCCATCTGCCATCGATGATTTGAAAATATCCAATCCACCCAGCCCGGCGTGTCCGTTTGAAGCAAAATACAACACTGTATCGCTGCGAAGGAATGGATACATTTCATCCCCTGAGGAGTTGATAGCCGGGCCCAGATTGACCGGTCTCCCAAAAATATCAGCTGAAGTTTTTCGGGTGGCTTTGTACAGGTCTTTTCCCCCATAACCTCCTTCGAAGTCGGCTGAGAAAATGATAATAAGTTCATCGTTTGACAGGGTGGGATGACCGACCACGTTGGTAGTATCCCCTCCCAGGTCAAGCTTCTTCGGTTCCGCCCATCCATTGGCTTCGCGCCTTGTGGTGTAGACCTGGCATCCATGTCCCCTTTCCTGGTCTGTACGTTGGCTGTAGCATCGCGTAAAATACAGAAGGCTAAATCGTTGCTGCAGAGTGCCTACACCTTCGTGCGAACCGGTATTAAGCTGCTGCTGGTTATCGGCAAGTACCGGTGTGCCCCAATCGCCTTTGGGATCGCGGCGGGCGTAAACGAAATCCGTATAGTTCATGTTAGTCCAGTCATCCCTGCCTTTACCTACCACACCGTCGCGATTAGAGGTGAAAAACAGTGAGGTGTAGTTTTTGTCTGCCCAGGCAGGAGCATAGTCATCCTCGCGGGAGTTGAGCTTACGCTCGTTTTTCACTTCATATTTGGTCGGGTTGGCCATCCAGGTTCGTGCCTGTCTGACAGATTCCAGTCCAATATCGACTCGGCTGTCCTTAGACGAAAGAACCTGAAACTGGAGGTAGGCGGCTTCGGCTTCGTCATATTTCTGATTCGCTCTGAGCATATCTCCGTAGTGCAGCATCAGCAAAGGTTCCTGGCGTTCAAACTTTGATCGCGTCAGGCGGCGGTAGGTAATTTCAGCCCGTTTCACATCGTTGGTGAGCCGGTAACATTCGGCTATCTGGTAAAGGATGCGGTCTTTGTTGATCTTGCTTCGGGCCCTTGAGTAAGCCTTTTTGTACCTGGCCAGTGCGGTATTGTACTGATAGCTTTTAAAAGCCTCGTCCGCTAAAGCCAACCTTTTAGGCACCCTTTCCTGTGCCGTAGCCAACAAAGAAAGCAGTGAAAGAATGATAATAGTTATGGTGGTGCTTAAGACGTGCTTCATTCGGCTTTGATTGGAAATCATAAAACTCTGTACCATACAACGAAATTAGAACCTGTTATAGTATGGCATCAGGGCGGGCTTTTCTCGGGGTCAAGAGTTTTTGGATCATTGGTCGTGTACACATCAGGAATTTCGGTATCGATTTCCGGGAGGTTGATTCTGGTCTGTTGTTTAGGGTCAGTAACCTTTTCCACCTCCTCGCGTATTTTGTATGCTTCGCGACGTATAGTTTGCTGAAGATCGCCTGTCTCTTTTCGCAGCTCGCGCGAAACGTCGCTTGTGGCTTTTTTAAGCTCATTCAGGGCCCGCCCTATCTGACGGGCCACTTCGGGGATCTTCGAAGGACCGAGAACCACCATCAGCACAAGGAAGATCACCAGCATTTCACCGCCGCTGATGTTTAAAAACAAAGGAATGAGGCAGATACTCATAGCATAAGGATCTAACTCTGCAAAAGTAATATTTCTGCAAATACGGCGACTAAAAAACAGGCGGGGCTGGCAGTCGACTGCCAGCCCCGCCTGGGATTTAATTTTCAGAATTATCAGGCTTTTTTTGCCAGGGCAGCTTCCTTATGCTTTCTGCGGGTAATCAGGTCGTAGGCAATCGGGGTAGCAACGAACCATGAGGAGTAGGTTCCTACTATGATGCCCACAAGCAAGGCGAAGGAGAAGCCCCGGATCACCTCACCGCCGAAGATAAAGATGGCGATAAGTACTATGATCGTGGTGCCGGCCGTATTGATAGTACGGCCCAAGGTACTGTTGATGGCATCATTGATATTTTGCCCGAGATGACGCTTCGGATGCAGCCCGAGGTTCTCGCGGATACGGTCAAAAATGATCACCGTGTCATTTACCGAGTACCCGATAATTGTCAGAATAGCTGCGATAAATGCCTGGTCAACCTCGAGGCTGAATGGCAGTATACCATAGAAAATGGAGTACATGGAAATGGTGATCAGTGAGTCGTGGAATAGGGCAGTGACGGCTCCCAGTCCGAATTGCCATTTCTTGAACCGCACATAGATATAAGCAAAGATGATGAATAGCGCAATGATAACTGCAATTACAGCTGCCTGTTTAATGTCGCGTGCGATGGTCGGTCCCACCTTATGGGAGCTTAATCTGCCGAGCAGTTTGGTTTCGTCGTCGGAAGTGAAATCGTCGTAGGAGAGCTGATTCGAAAAGAAAGGCTTCACACCTTCATAAATCTTTGCTTCTACAAGTGAGTCGGCTTCGGCTGAATCATCGCCGATTTTGTATTTGGTAGTAATTTTTACCTGGTTCGACGGTCCGAAGGTTTTTACCTCGGCCGATTCGCCCAAGGCGGTCGCCAACGAGGCACGCACATCAACCGTTCTCACGTTCTGGTCAAATCTTACCACGTAGGTGCGGCCTCCGGTGAAATCAACCCCGTAGTTCAAACCTTTAAATACGAGTGATGCAAGTCCTATCGTAATCACCGAAACGGATATTATGTAGGTCACACGGCGGACCTTGATGAAATCGAATTTCGATCCAACGAACAAGGAGCGGGTAAATCGGTTATCGAAGGTTATACTGCGGTTATGATCTAGCTGCCAAAGGAAAATCATCCTTGAGATAAAGATTGAGGTAAACAGCGAAGAAAGGATACCGATGATCAGTGTGGTGGCAAATCCCTGAATGGGTCCGGATCCGAAAATGTATAATACGATACCGGTAAGTAGCGTGGTGACGTTGCCGTCGATGATGGCTGAGTAGGCATTCTTGTATCCGTCTTCTATTGCCAGACGTAGTCCTTTGCCCTGTCGCAATTCCTCGCGCACTCTCTCGTAGATGATTACGTTGGAGTCGACAGCCATACCCAGCGTCAGCACGATACCTGCGATACCCGGCAGCGTGAGCACTGCACCGAGTGATGCCAGCACACCGAAAATAAAGAAGATATTGGTGATCAACGCAAGGTCGGCCACATAACCGGCTTTGCCGTAATAGAAGAACATATAAATGAGCACAAGCAGGAAGGCAATCAGGAAGGAGGTCAATCCCGAGGAGATGGCTTCGCGACCAAGCGAAGGTCCGACAATTTCTTCCTGAACAATATGTGCCGGGGCCGGCATCTTGCCCGATTTAAGAATGTTGGCAAGGTCCTTGGCTTCTTCTATGGTGAAGTTTCCGCTGATGGATGAACGTCCACTTGGAATTTCGTCGTTCACGCGAGGAGCAGAATATACATAACCGTCGAGCACGATCGCTACTTGTCGCCCGATGTTTTCACCTGTCAGCCGGCGCCATACCCGGGCACCTTCAGAATTCATGTTCATGGTAACTTCGACCTTGCCCGTTTGTCCGTAGTCCTGACGTGCATCGATGATCACCTCACCACCCAGGGGGGCGATACCCTCGCGGGTAGTTACTTTTAGGGCAACCAGTTCAAGCACATCTTTCTGATCAACATTTGGTTTTACGTTCCAGGCAAGTTTCAGATTTCGCGGAAAGAGATTTCTTTCAAAGGATTTTCGAACCAGCGCATTTACAGCAGCAGTGTCCTTGATGGCAGAATAGCCAACCGTCGCACCCTCACCGGGATAAAGCTGTCCATCGTTGCCCTGGAAGAAAGCAGGCTGAAGTTTGTTAAATAAGGGGTTTTCCCTGGCCCATTCCTCGCGGTTCTTATCATTTTCCTTGGCAACGGCAGAGGTGTCGCTCTTGAGGATGTCCTCAAGATTGGAAGTGGTGTCGGCATTCTGTTCAGCAGGTGTGGGCTGAGTTTCTGCTGGTGCTTCTTTTGTTACATCGGTCAATTCCATCGCACTTTCAATGACAGCTAACCGCTTGTTGGCCTCAGTGAAATACTGCACTACCTCATTGAAATTGTATGTTTCCCAGAACTCGAGCCGGGCGCTTCCTTGTAAAAGTTTGCGGACACGCTCAGGTTCTTTGATTCCGGGTAATTCGACGAGTATGCGCCCTGATGTGGCGAGCTTCTGTATATTTGGCTGAGCAACTCCAAAACGGTCGATACGGGTGCGCAGAATATTGAAAGCACGGTCGATGGCGTCGTTGGTTTCGGTTCTGATCAGGCTGATTACATCGGCATTTGATGATCCGTAAGTGATCCTATCCTTAAACTCAGGCGAGTTGATAAAAATCGAAGCAAGGCTGGCGTTACGGTCAACTTCTTCAAACGACTGGGCAAAGAGTGTGATGAAGTCGGTTTGACTGGTTTTCTGTTTAACCAGCGCGCGCTTTATGGCTTCCTGATAGGTCGGGTTTGTGCTGTAGCCAGATAAGGCGTTCAGAATATCTGCCACACTGATCTCCAGCGTGACGTTCATACCGCCCTTCAGGTCAAGACCCAGGTTGATTTCTCTTTCCTTGGTTTCGAGATAGGTATATTTCCGAATGCCCAGGTTGTAAACCACCACGTTTGACATTGAATCCAGATAGTATCTTTCACGAGCCTTCGAGATTGAATCGAAGAGATAGTCCTTGAGAATCTCATTTCCGGCTGCCAGCCTGGCGGCCTGATTCAGGGCCTGCTCATTACTTGCATAAGCTTTGGCTTTTTTCTCAACTCTGGTGGAGAAAAAGGTGAATGATAACTGGAAAAGGCAGACAAGTGCCAGCGCAATGGCAAAAAACTTAATTGCTCCTTTACTTTGCATGTGAGTTCTGTTTAAAAAGACGGATAAAAATTATCTTTGTTTTTTGAGCGTGCAAAGATAGAATTTAGGGTTTGAATTACCAAGCAGTAGATCATCCTAATTTTCAGCGGCACAGTTATCTTGCCTGAATGTTCAAAATATTGTTAATCAGTTACCTGAAAAATGTTCTGCCTTTCAATTAGCCATAAGCTTATTAAAAGACTGCCCTTTGCCATCATTTGGTTCATTGTTTTTTGGACATTGCCGGCGGTAGTTACAGGTCAGACAAATACGGATATTTCATTCATCAGAAACCAGGAAATCATCGTTAGAGGGCGGCAGGACACTCCATTTTCAAATGCCTGGACAGGAGGGCTAAATAATGTGCAGATTCAAACCATAGATTTGAATGCCGACGGCCTCGAAGACCTGGTGGTTTTTGATCGTCACGGAAGTCGCCTGCTTACATTCATAACCTTCAGAACAACACAAGGCGTCAGTTACAGGTATGAGCCTGAGTATGCAAAGCAATTCCCTCTGCTGTCGCACTGGTTTCAACTCCACGACTACGATCGCGACGGAAAAAAAGACATTTTCACCTATACCATCGGTGGTATTAAGGTTTTCAGGAACTTCCCGGGCAATACCCTGAAATTTGTACAGGTCACCAAACCTTTTCTGCTTTCGTTGTATGGTTCTGTGGAAACAAATATCCTGGTAACCACCGTGGATTACCCGGCAATCACTGACATGGACGGAGACGGCGACCTTGATATTCTCACATTCTGGGGTCTAGGCAGTTTTGTGGAGATGCATAAAAATCAAAGCGTCGAACGATACGGCCATACCGATTCACTGTCTTACGTCAAGACACATTATTGCTGGGGAAAATTTGCAGAGAGTCAGGAATCGAATAGACTCACCCTGGATACCTGCCTGCAGGGCGTGCCCGGATTGACGAAAACCGGTTCGGACAGACATACCGGCTCTACACTCCTGATGCTCGACATGAACGGAAACGGTGTCAATGATCTCGTGCTGGGCGATATCGATTATGCATCCTTGTTGTTACTGGAAAATGGAGGCACCAACGAGCAAGCCCGGATCACAAAGGTCGATACTCTATTTCCCGATAGGAACCTGCCGGTCAGGCTGTTTTCTTTTCCAGCTGCCACATTCATCGATGTGGATATGGATGGGAAGAAAGACCTGCTTGTTTCGGCATTCGATCAAAGCCTCACCAGATCGAATCATCACCAGAGCATTTGGCAATACAAAAATGTAGGCACCAGTCTGAAACCGGATTTCCGGTTCATCACAAAATCATTTTTGCAGGACCAGATGATCGATCTTGGTGCCGGTTCGATTCCGGTGTTTGCCGATGTCAACCAGGATGGTTTGCCCGACCTGCTAGTGGGTAATTTTGGATATAACGATTCATGCTGGTACAATGCATTTTCGGTACTCACCTGCCGTTATTATTCAAGGGTGGCTTGGTTACAGAATATAGGCACACGCGATCTTCCGGCATTCAGGATAGCGACCGACGACTTTGCAAGTCTTTCGGGCCTGAAGATGCTTGCCTTACATCCTTCCTTTGGTGATCTTGACGGAGATGGCATTTCTGAGATGCTGGTGGGTAATTCCACTGGAACGGTTCTTCTTTTCAGGAATTTCGGCAGCAGCCAGAGCCCCGATTTCCGTTTGGCTGATGCAAATTATCAGAATATGAAAGTCGAGGCGTTCAGTGCACCTCAGCTATTTGACCTGAACGGTGACGGGCTGTCTGATGTCATCATTGGTCAGCGCAACGGCAAACTGACCTATTATGAAAACCGTGGAATAGCTTCCTCACCCAATTTTGTGAAAGTGACTGATAACCTTGGCAGAGTGAATGTGACAGATCAGGAGGTTTCCTATTTTGGTTATAGCATACCTGCATTCTATATGGCTTCTGACGGCACTCGCCGGCTGGTAGTTGGCTCTGAATCGGGGAAATTGTTTTTATTTCGAAACATCGAAGGAAATCTGACAGGGAGCTTTACCCTAGTCGAAGATCGCCTCTCAGACATTACCGAAGGCATACGGACAGCGCCTGCACTGCAATACATGGGCAGTGCAAATTATCCTACCTTGGTGGTCGGCAATTACTCAGGTGGCTTGGTTTACTTTCAGGGAGTCAAACCCAAACCGACTGGCATCGGTTCAATGCCTGAAGATCATGACAGGCCCCTTAAGGTCTATCCAAACCCTGCGAACCAATCTTTTTCTTTTGATCTGCAACCATATCAGGAACTTACCGGTAAAAGAATCCTTCGAGTGTATGACACCACGGGTCGAGTTCAATTTGCAACTGATCCCGGGCAGTCCGGTTCATTGCACATCAACTGCCGCCAGTGGCCGCGAGGCCTATATCTGGCGGAGCTGGAACTTGTTCTTCCGGTTGGAAAAGTTGAAATGTACCGAAGCAAGCTGATGTTGCGATAGAAAAAGTTAGAAGTTGGGTTTAAGTGAATACCGGCTATAGAACTCTTCGATTACGTTTACTGCTTCTTCGGCTGTATCGACCAACGTAAAAATATTCAGGTCATTGGCGCTGATATTGTTTTCGGCAAGCATCGTTTCATGTATCCAGTCGATGAGCCCTTTCCAGTAATCCTTGCCTACCATTACAATGGGGAAGCTGACGAGTTTGTGCGTCTGTATCAGTGTGATGGCTTCGAACAGTTCGTCCAAAGTACCAAATCCGCCCGGCAATACTATGTACCCTTGCGCGTATCGCATAAACATGACTTTCCTGACAAAAAAATAGTCGAAAGTGAGCAGCTTGTCGGGATCGATAAAGGGATTGGCATACTGCTCAGTAGGGATGGAGATATTCAGCCCCACGGATTTTCCTCCGCCAAAATGCGCACCTTTATTGGCTGCTTCCATAATGCCTGGACCTCCGCCGGTGATGATGCCGAACCCTTTCTTTGTAAGCAGGTAGGCAATCTCTTCGGCTAGTTTGTAGTACCTATGGGTCGGCTTGGTCCGGGCTGAACCAAAAATGGATACACAGGGCCCTATACGTGACAAGGTCTCATATCCGTCCACCAGTTCGGCCATTATCTTAAACACCGACCACGAGTCCTGGGTCTTAATCTGATTCCAGGTCTTAGGTTTGAAGGCAAGTCTAATTCTCTCTTCGTCAGTGAGTTTCCTAGGTTCGAGGTTATTCATAATCCGGGTTTAAATATTGAAGTCAAATATACATTAAACAGTTAATTTCAACTCACTGCGCAGGTAAATTGCAGTGTGGCTTTCCCTGACGCGGGCAACCTCTTCGGGCGCCCCCTGTGCGACTATCAGCCCGCCGCGATCGCCCCCTTCTGGGCCAAGATCGATAATATGGTCGGCGGTTTTTATCACTTCCAAATTGTGTTCAATGACCAGCACGGTATTTCCTTTATCAACCAGCCTCATCAGCACGTCAAGCAGCACCTTTACATCCTCGAAATGCAATCCTGTGGTGGGCTCATCGAGAATATAGAATGTTTTGCCTGTGTCCTTGCGCGACAGCTCGGTAGCGAGCTTAATCCGTTGCGATTCACCTCCCGACAGAGTAGTCGATTGCTGCCCGAGGGCAATATAGCCTAGGCCAACTTCGCGAAGTGATTTGAGTTTTTGTATGATTGCTGGAATGTTCTCAAAAAATTCAACAGCCTGGTCTATGGTCATATCGAGCACATCGCTGATCGACTTCCCTTTGTAACGAACCTCAAGCGTTTCGCGGTTATATCGTTTGCCATGGCATTCGTCACACAACACATACACGTTGGGAAGGAAATTCATCTCAATCACTTTTACCCCGGCACCTTTGCAGGTTTCACAGCGCCCCCCACTTACGTTGAAGGAAAACCGCCCGGCCTTATATCCGCGAACCTTCGATTCGGGCAATTGCTGATAGAGTTTTCGTATCTCATCAAATACTCCGGTGTAGGTGGCCGGATTTGAGCGTGGGGTTTTCCCGATCGGAGATTGATCAACTTCTACTATCTTGTCGATCAGGTCCAGCCCTTCGAAATTCTTGTAGGGAAGGGGCTGCTGATCGCTGCGGTAAAAATGTCTGCTCAGTATAGGATAAAGAGTTTCGTTGATGAGCGAAGATTTCCCGCTCCCTGATACACCGGTTACACAGATAAATACCCCAAGGGGGATGCTGACATCAATTTGTTTGAGGTTGTTTCCAGATGCCCCTGACAGGGTTAGATAGGCTCCGTTGGGGGTACGACGGTTCGCAGGTATTTGGATGGCTTTCCTGCCACTGATGTAATCGCAGGTAAGTGTATGGCATTCGGCCATGGCAGATGGTGGGCCTTGTGCCACCACCTGTCCGCCCATGATGCCGGCTCCGGGCCCGATATCGATTACATGATCGGCATGGAGGATCATATCTTTGTCGTGTTCGACTACAATAACGGTGTTGCCGAGATCTCTCAGGTCTTTCAGCGATTTTATGAGTCGGTTGTTATCGCGCTGGTGCAGCCCTATACTTGGTTCGTCAAGGATATACAAAACCCCCACCAACTGCGACCCGATCTGCGTGGCAAGACGGATGCGCTGTGATTCACCGCCGCTCAGGCTGGCTGAAGTACGGTTCAGTGTGAGATAATCCAAGCCTACTTCAAGAAGGAAGTTCAACCGGTTCTGAATTTCGCGCAGTATTTCAAAAGCCACCACACGTTTGCGCTCCTCGAGTTGTTGGCCGATCTCGTGTACCCAGGCAGAAAGGCTGAGCAGGTCGAGATTTACCAGATCGCCGATGTTTTTACCCCCTATCCTGTAGTGAAGGCTTTCTTTTTTCAGCCGGGTGCCGCGGCATTCGGGGCAGTCAACCTTATTCATGAAATTCGAGGCCCATTTCTTGATGCCGACCGTGTTTGATTCTTGCTCTTGGTTGACAATAAAGTTGATGATGCCTTCGAAATTCAGATTGTAGGTGGTGGTCACGCCGAGGTAATCGTTCTTTACCCTGATCAGTTCGTTAGAACCGTTCAGCAGCATATCGACGGCTTCTTCCGGCAGTTCTTCGAGAGGGGTATCTATTGTATAGCCAAATTTGGCTACAATGCCTTCTACCTGTTTAAATATCCAGTTTGGCTTGAACTCGCCCAATGGCGCCAGGCCCCCTTTACGGATCGACTGTGAAGGGTTGGGGATGACCTTCTCCATATCGATCTTCGATATCTGGCCAAGCCCGTTGCACTTGACGCAGGCTCCGTACGGTGAGTTAAACGAGAAAGTATTGGGCTCCGGTTCATCATAACTTATTCCCGATTCAGGGTCCATCAACAGACGGCTGAAGTACTGCACCTTGCCTGAAGGTTCTTCGAGCAACATAAGTGAGCCTTTTCCAAATTTCATGGCGGTTTGTATGGACAGCATCAACCTCTGATGATTTTTTTCGCTGACCCTAATTCGGTCCACTACCAGTTCGATGTCGTGAATCCTGTACCTGTCTGCCTGCATGCCGAAGCTTATCTCTCTTACCTCTCCGTCTAGCCTCACCTTCAGAAATCCCTGCTTACGCAACGACTCGAACAGTTCGCGGTAGTGCCCTTTGCGTCCTCTCACGAGCGGAGAAAGGATCATCACATCATGGCTGGCATATTTTTCTAGAATCAGTGCAATGATCTGGGATTCTTTGTACCGCTCCATGGGCTTTCCCGAAATGTGGGAATAGGCAGTGGCCACACGGGCAAACAACAGGCGGAGATAGTCGTAGATTTCGGTAATGGTACCAACAGTTGACCTTGGATTCCGGCTCGAGGTTTTCTGTTCGATTGCCACAACCGGGCTGAGGCCTGTGATCTTATCCACTTCTGGCCTTTCGAGGTTACCGATGAACTGGCGGGCATAGGCCGAAAATGTCTCGAGATACCTTCGCTGACCTTCGGCATAGATCGTATCAAAGGCAAGCGATGACTTACCGCTTCCGCTGAGCCCCGTGACGACCACCAGCTTGTTGCGCGGGATCATCACATCTGCATTACGCAGGTTATGAACCCGGGCTCCGTAAACTTCTATACGATCATGGGCTTCGTTCACTTGCGCCGGTAGTTTTTTCTCACTCATCGGATAGTCAGGGCAAAGAAGTGTTCAGGGAGTTATTGTATGGTGTCTTTGCCGTTTGGCGATGCGCTCCACCGCATGAGGTTCGACCGCAGCAGGTATTTTTTTTCAGGTATGGCAAATTGATACGGCTTACGGTTGGGATTGGGTAGCTTGTACGAACGTATCCAGGGGTTAAAATCGCGAAGCGTTTTATAGGATAAGCCCATGGATTTTGCCAGCACCGGAAGGCTGCTAACGGCACTGTCAATGGTGACCTCATGTGTGGGAATTCGCGTATAGTAGTCTTTAGACCGCAGGTAAAATCCATATGTGGAGGGGGATTCAAAAATCACTTTTATAGCCAATAAACGATGGACATAGCGCGCTGTTTCTTCGATCAGGTAAAGATCAAAATAATTGTCGGCCTTCTGATCGGCCAGCGCACGATCGATGCGATCGTTGCCGGCATTAAAGGCGGCAGCTGCAAGATACCAGCTGCCATACTTTGCATAACTCTTACGCAGATATCGACATGCCGCCTCGGTGGCTTTTGCCAGGTGATACCTTTCGTCCACATCTGCATTTACCTCAAGACCATACTCTTTGGCTGTCCTGTCAAGAAACTGCCAGAAGCCTGCTGCACCGGCTGGCGACACCACATTGGTCAGGCCGCTCTCGGCCACAGCAAGGTATTTGAAATCGGCCGGAATCCCATTTCGCGCCAGAATGGGTTCAATGGTCGGGAAGAAACGTGCGGTACGTTTCAGTGTCAGAAGGGTATTTGAGTGCCAATAAGTATTGGCCAGAAACTCTCGCTCAAGGGCTTCATATATGCTGACCTGGTCAAGTGGTACTTTCTCACCGGCAAACTCAAGGCTTTCGGGGATGATTACAGCAGTAGCACGGTTGAAATTTCTGAAGATTTCATGAAATACTTGATCGTTTGATTCATTCCGGTCGTCGGAGGCAATGAAGACAGCGGCTGCAGCTAAGGCGAGTATCAGTACCATCCGGATTTTTGTTGTCATGACTATTGATCTATTTTACTCCGGTTGAAAGGAAGTTTGTGGTTAGTAAAAGGTGTGCAAAGGTAGTTATTATTGAGTATTCCGATAGGTCCACCTGATAAGAAAAGTTAGTCTCCCGAGGGCTCATACCGAATAGTCCTACAAAACGAGGTATTGTAAAGTTTCAAAGAGGAATATATTAATAAAGCCTGAAAAATTAAATATTCATAGCAGTTTGGACTATTGCTAACACAACTTTTACGAACGACGGATTACATTTTTTCGAATACCTAATTTTGACATTTCGTCGATTCAATGTGGAGGAAAATTGCTATCGTAACAGGAGCTTGTGGTGCCATAGGAAAGGCCATTGCTGAAGGCATTGCTGCGAAACCTGGTTATGGTGATTTTGGCCGAACGTAATATGATGTTCCTCAGCCCGGCTGTGTATGAAATAAAACAGATGACAGGCAATAATGAAGTTTAGGGATGTTTGGTAGATCTTTCTAATGCTTCTCAGATCATGTAATTTGTAAGAAGCACCACGGTGCCAGTACAAGTTCAAGTCAACAATGCAAGTAATGCACCTTCGCATCGTGGTCGCCGGCGATGGTACGTAGATACATCTGGTCTGTCAATGTCTGGCCTATTATCGAATGATACATGCATTTACTGGTCATTTCAGCAGAGCAGGCACTGCGAGTGTGGTGAATGTAGCCAGCTAATGGTCAGGAGGCATGGATTTGGACGACCCGGAATTCAGGCCACGTAAATACTACACGACAGAGCTTATTTCCAGAGCAAGCAGGCTGATTGCCAGTAAGGCAAGGTGTTTGCCCATCGGTTATCACCCATTGGTGTAAGATACTATGTTTGTCATCCGGAAGATGAAAACTCAAAACTGAGCGATGACCTTGGTTTCGGTTGTAGTAAGACGCCGGCGCAGGGCGCGGATACACCTGTCTGATTGGCTGCGTCCGTCCAGGCGGACCATCTTACCGGTCAATATTTTGAGCATCGTCGTCCAACGTATTGCAGCTTTATGAACCATGCCCAGGAGGTGAACCGTTTGTTTGAATTTTGTTAGCGATTTGGTTGAGATCTAGATGACTACCAGTGGGCAAATTTCTTATTCACAGATTTTGGGTTAATGCTAAGATCAAAGACATAATGCAGCAATTTTATTTTTTGATATGAAGTACAGGCTTCACCGAATTTCCTAATTTCGCTTCCTCTAACAAAATTTAATCTTGACAAAATTTACCATTCAATTATTTTCATAAATTAAGACAACATGAAACGCAGACTTTTGCTTATCAGCAACTCAACTAATGCCGGGGAAGAATACCTGGGCTGGCCTCGCCAGCTTATTTCGGATTTTATGGCAGGCACCGGGGTTACCCGACTTCTGTTTTTACCCTGGGCAGGTGTAAACCTTGCCGACGGGCTGCAGGCTTCCTGGGATCTATACGAACAACGAGTCAACAGCGTGTTCAACCTGCTTGGACTGGAAGTGTACAGCATCCATAGGGAAAATGACCCCATAAGCGCTGTGGAACAAGCCCAGGCCATCGCCGTAGGAGGCGGCAACACTTTTCATCTGGTATATGAAATGCATAAATCAGGTATCCTTGAAATGGTGCGCCGCAGGGTAAAAGAGGGTATGCATTTCATGGGCTGGAGCGCCGGTGCCAACATCGCCTGCCCAACATTACGCACCACCAACGATATGCCCATAATCGAGCCGGCCAGCTTCGATTGCTTTAACCTCGTGCCTTTCCAGATCAACCCGCACTACCTGGATGCCCACGTGCAGGGCCATGGAGGCGAGACACGCGAACAGCGGATCAACGAGTTTATGGCCATTAACCGTGCGATTCCTGTGGTTGGACTTCGCGAGGCCACTGCACTTTGGGTCGAGGACAACCACATAACCCTGAAAGGCTCAAGGTCCATGAGGCTATTCAGATACGGACAAGAACCTGCCGAGTTTGTACCCGGAGCAGATATCAGCTTCCTGCTCTAAATATTAAACTGTATATCGAAAGCCTAAGGCTTTCATCGGTATAAACGTCGCTTTTGCTGAGAAGCAAACGCTGGAAGCTCCCGGGTGGTTTCACACCAGAAGGATCCTTTTTGTGATTAAAGTCTTTGTGTGACAGACCACACTCGTACCTGCTCACAGGTAAGGGGCAATTAGGTGATATGTGTCACCTTAACTTCACGGTAAAAGCTTCTCTTGAGCAGATGCCTCTTGAGCGAATACGGTACTAACCGGCTCATTGCCATAAGTATGCGATTAATACTTTTTGGTATAATCACCTCTTCTTTCCTAAACATCCCATCCAGTGCAATTTTGGCAAGCCGTTGGGCATCTATTTTGGTTAGCCTGCCCATAAGACCGTGTGCTGCTATCCTGCCATAGGTTCCTTTATTGGTCTCCACACCGTTGGGACAAACCACCGTTACCGAAATGCTAGTATTAGCCAGTTCGATATTCAACGCCCTGGAGAAGCTAAGCACAAACGCCTTGGATGCGGAATAAACCGCCTTGTAGGGTATGCTGAAATATGCCGAAAGGCTTCCAATGTTCAAAATGTAGGCTTCAGGGTGACGGTTCAGCACGGGCAAAAACAGGCGGGTGAGCAATACAAGCGCCCTGATGTTCACCAGAATGCGTGCGTCGTTATAGTAGATGTCCGAGGTGTTGAAAACGCTGGTTCCGGCAATTCCGGCATTGTTGATGAGGATATTTACCCGATACTCATTCTCTTCCGCCCACCTAAACACCGTCTGAGGGCCATCCAAGGTGGCGAGGTCAACGGCCAGCGTTTCAACCTTAACGTTGTAATGACTGGCGATTTCCTTGGCAGTCTCTTGAAGTTCCGGTCCTGGTAATGCTATAAGCAGCAAATTCATTTTCCTTGTGGCGCATTCCTCAGCCAACGCTTTTCCGATCCCCTGCGATCCTCCTGTAATCAGGGTGTACACTTCGTTCATGGTGGCTAATGCTTATTGCAGTGATAAAAGTGTTTGTCGTATTCCATCCTCAAGCGGGGTAACCTGGTAGCCGAGTTCCCTTCTTGCTTTCTCGCTGCTGGTTTCCCAGTGATGCGTATATTTCTGAACAAGAGGGCGTGTGATTAACGGAGGCTGGTTTGTAATCCGACTTAGAGTGGTTGCAGCCCCGGCCAGTATCTTCATTGCAAATACCGGGACATGTATCATCCGCCTCTTTTCGCCCGTGATCCGGGCTAGAAGATCGAAAAACGAATTGAAGTCAATATTTTCACCTCCCAATAGGTATTTCTCTCCCGCTTTGCCATGCTGCATGGCTTGCATATGTCCGTTCACCACATCGTCTACAAACGCATAGTTGCCAATGCTTGTTCCATCTCCGGGTATCAACCTCCAACGCCCCTGGGCGTATCGTTTGATCATCAGGGTGACACTGTTACTGTCATTCAGCGGCCCCGGGCCATACACACGTGTTGGGTTCACCATCCGTATATTCAAGCCCAAGGCAACAAAATGCCTTGACAACTCTTCGGCTTCAGCTTTGGTGCGCTCGTAGTGGGTAAAGAAACCAATTGTCCGCCGGGTATTCTCATCTGTCACACCATGGATGGATGGCCCATATACCCCGGCCGTGCTGGTAAATACGATGTCACGTAAACCTTTCTCCAGAGCAAGTTCATAGATTATGCGACAACCTTCCACATTCAGGCGTTCGATCATTGAAATGTCATTTTCCCATTTTCCGGTGAAAGCAGCTGTGTGGTAGATCTGCGCACAACCTTCCATGGCAGTTGTCAGGCTGGCCCTGTCAAGGATATCGCCCTTAAACAACCTGATGTTGGAATGGGACAAGGCGGAGGCCTTGCCGGGGCTGCGGTAAAGCGCATGCACCGTATGTCCCTTGTCAGCCAGCACAAGAGACAGTGCCGTGCCGATAAAACCCGTTGCACCGGTTACAAATATTTTCATCGCCTGTCCTGTAATTCGTGAGATAGTAAAATGTCAGATTAATAATTGCCTGGTGCCATTCATAGTTCTCCTCGGGTTATGGATCGGCTGCGCTAAGGTAGCATATTTATCCCTAATGGTCAACCTAAATCGAAAGATTGACTTATGTTAAGGAAGTGTTAAAAAAGGCAAAAATGATATAAAAGTTTAGATGGAGCAGCAAGTTTTTTGTGCTGCAGCGGTCTATGGATTAAAAATAGTGAAAAGTCGGTGAAGCCGGCAAAAACTGATTAATCCAATAAAATGAAAAACTTACTGCTTATTCTTGTCGCAACTGTTTTAGCTACGTTCACTTCAACTTCCTGTCTGTTTTCTCAGCCCAAACCATCAAGTACTGGCATGACGTCCGAGGCCGATCGAAACATTGGCATAGTGAGGGGCAAACTGCTCGACAGCCAGACCGGAGGTCCCGTGGAATACGGCAATATTGCCTTTTTTCGCATCCAGGATTCTGTGATGGTGGGCGGTACCATTTCACTGGGCGATGGCAGCTTCGTATTCGAAAAATTTCCGCTTGGAAAATACTTTGCCAAGGTGCAGTTTATAGGCTATGATAATTTGATTATCAATGATATTTCTGTTACGATGAAAGCTCCCGCAATGGACCTGGGCGAGATCCGGCTCGTTTCAAAAGCCAGCGCTCTTACCGGAGTTGAAGTTATGGCCGAACGCACAACCATGTCGGCCAACCTCGATAAAAGGGTGATCAATGTCGAAAAAGACCTAACCAGCGTCGGCGGAACCGCGATTGATATCATGCAGAATATTCCATCGGTGACGGTGGACGTCGAAGGCAATGTGAAGCTGCGCGGAAGCAGCAACGTGCTCATCCTCATCGACGGCAAACCCACAGGACTGGAAGGTGTCAACAGTTCCGACATTTTGCAGCAACTGCCCGCCAATAGCATCGAGAGCGTTGAACTGATTACGAACCCATCCGTGCGTTACGATCCGGATGGAACCACTGGCATTATAAATATTGTACTAAAAAAGAAGACGTTCGAAGGCGTGAGCGGAATGACATCTCTGAACACAGCCCTTGGCGGAAGATACAATGGAAACCTGAACCTGAGCTTACGCTCGCAGAAGCTTACCCTGACCGCCGGACTAGACGGCCGGATCAACACTTTCAACGGCAGCAGCGAGACATTGCGCAACATCACCTTTAACGACATCACCACCCGGCTCACTCAAAACGGGTCCAACACCAACAGCATGCATATGCTCAACGGAAGCCTGGGAGTAGATTACACCATGAACAAATACAACTCGCTGACGATGCAGTTTCGCGCCCGTAGTTTCAGCGAGGCTACCAACAGCCTGCTGTTGAATCAAACCTTCGGTGCGGGCAGCGCCCTCATACGGGATTTTACTCGCGACAGCGAGTCGGACCGTGCGATGCGTTCGTTCAACTATACGCTTGGTTACAAGCGCACTACCAAAACCAAAGGCGAAGAGCTTACCGCTGACCTTATGTTCTCGGATAACGCCATGAAGATGACCCAGGCTTCCAATCAAATAAACATCTATCCATTTGCCTCATGGCTGACTCAACTCACGGCCAACGACAACACCAATCGTATGTTGGTATCTCAACTGAACTACGTGCGCCCGCTCGGCCAGAATATGCGCCTGGAGGCAGGTTACAAAAGCGATATCCGATTTCTCACCATGAACAATTCCTACTCATGGGTCAATCCGCTTAGCGGACAACCCCTGGCGCCCACTGAAAGCCGCTTTGCCTATGACGAGCAAATTCACGCGCTGTATGGCATTGTGTCGGGCCAGAAAGAAAAATTCCGCTATCAGGCAGGCATGAGGGCAGAATATGCCCAGGTAAACGGAAAGGAAGAAGTTTCGGCTACCAGTTTTAACAAGCGATATACCAGCTTGTATCCCTCGCTGCATCTGGTGTATTCCATGTCTCCCACGAGTGACATTCAGCTTAGCTACAGCCGCAGGGTCAGCCGTCCGCAAAACCGCTTCCTCAACCCATACATCGACTACAGCGACTCAATCAACATACGGTCTGGCAATCCTGAGCTCAAACCCGAATACAGCGGATCCTATGACCTGTCGTTTGTTACCTACAAGGAGCGTAACAGCCTGACAGCTTCAGTTTTCTATCGCAAAACCAGCGATGTCATTCAGAACATCAGCGGAATCTATAGCGCCAATATAACATGGACAACACCCCAAAACCTGACAACCAGCAGCTCGTATGGGGTGGAGCTCATTCTCTCGCGCGAAATCACCAAATGGTTCCGCCTCAATGCCAACGCCAGCTATTTCAGACAGACCGTGAAGGAGGTGCCCGAGTTCAGCATTCCCCGCACCGATAACTATACTTGGAATACCCGGCTGAGCGCCCAGATTGCCACATCAAAAACTTCGAGTCTGCAACTGTCGGGCAGCTATTCAGCTCCCACCATCATGGCTCAGGGCCGGATGGACGCCCAGTATTTTGCCGATGCCGCTTGGAAGATTGACCTGATGGACCGCAAGGCTTCGGTGAGCGTGAGGTTGAGTGATATCTTCAACAGCCGCCGCTTCCAGTCGCAGTCGTGGGGGCCGGGTTTTGACAGCAGTTCACTGCGCAAAATGGACTCACGGATATTCTGGGTCGGACTTTCATACAAGTTCAACAATTACCAGCAGCGCCAGGCCAACAAACGGAATGCTGACACCGGAATTGAGAATACCGAGGATTTCTGATGCGTGAACCTTTCGAGGTCAATCAGGATAGAGAAGATATTTGTTACGGATAGCCTTGAAAGCTTCCAGTTCTTTGCTCCAGAGCCTCCTGATTTCCGAATAGCCCATGCCTGACTTTATCTGCTTTTGCATTTCATCCGATCCGGCAAGCGTGTTAAAGTATGTATTGAAGAACTTCGGATTCTTTTCAAAAAAAGCAGCAGCCCTGAAAAGCGGTTCGAGAAAGAGCCGCTTCTGGGCTTTGACCGAGTCGGCCAGGTGGGAGTAGTCGAATCCCCGACACAGAGTGTTCATGAATGGTGGATTTGTAGCGGCACCTATTACACTGACAGGTGTGAAGGAAATATTGCCCGGCGCATATTCGGGATGGCCTATCACTCGGAAGGGCGAGCTGGTTCCGCGACCTACACTCATAAAAGTACCTTCGAAGAAGCAGAGCGATGGATACAGGTACACAGATTCCATATCGGGGAGGTTGGGCGAAGGCTTTACGGGTAAATGGTAAAGGGTGCCGTGAGTATATCCCTCGCACCTGATCACCTGCAGATCGCAGGTTGCATTTTTTTTCAGCCACCCTTCACCGTTAACCATCTGGGCGTATTCGCCCACTGTCATGCCATGCACCACCGGAACCGGATGCATTCCTACAAAAGATTCGAATCCGGGCCTCAAGACTGGCCCGTCCACATAAAAGCCGTTGGGGTTGGGCCTGTCGAGCACCAGCAGCGGGATCCGTTGCTCGGCGCAGGCTTCCATCACCAGTGTCAACGTACTGATATAAGTATAGAACCTAACCCCCACATCTTGAATATCAAAGATCATAATGTCGATGTGCTTCATGTCATTTGCAGACGGTTTTTTCCTAGCACCGTATAATGAGATTACCTGCAAACCGGTGGCCGGATCCGTTCCACCATCTATCAGAGCTCCTGCATCGGCATCGCCTCTGAACCCATGTTCAGGAGAAAAAATCTTACTGATTCGCACTCCTCTTGCCAGAAGGGTGTCAATCAGATGCTTGCCGTGAACCAATGCGCTGTGGTTGGTGGTCACAGCCACTGTCATGTTTTGCAGCAGCGGAAGATATTCATCCATGCGCTCTGCTCCGGTGAGCAAAGTTTTCCGGTCTGAGTCCTGTTGCCGGGTTTGGCTGGCCGATCCGAACGATGAGCATGATAATGCCGTAATGATTACTGCCAGGAAAAGGATGTTAATTCTGCTGCCGTTCATAAAATCACATGCCGTTAAATTCGTTATGTTTGCAAATAAACAAATTTATCATTTTGAAGCGCGAGATTTATTTTGCCAATCGGCTGTTGGGTAAATCAGAGAAAGGTTTTTCCGATCCTATCATTCGCATTGCCATAACCGCCGTTGCCCTGTCCATCGCCGTAATGATTCTGTCGGTGGCGATTGTCACAGGATTTCAACGCGAGATACGTGAAAAAGTGATCGGTTTTGGAGGGCATATCCAGATTTCCAGCTTTACTTCAAACAACTCCTATGAACCTGAACCTGTCAGCAGCCACCAGCCTTCCATCGAAAAGCTGAAAGATATCCCAGGTATTTCGCATGTGCAGGTGATGGCAACCAAGCCATGCCTCATCCGGACAGAGCATAATATACAGGGCGTTGTGCTTAAGGGCATTGACCGGGATTTTAACTGGGACTATATCGGTGAAGTCCTGAGCGCTGGAACGATCATCCGGTTCAACGATACCGCTGCCTCAAACGAAATACTTGTTTCGAAGAAAAACTCACTCCTGCTGGGACTGAAGCCGGGCGATGAGGTGAGAACCTATTTTATCATAGATAACCTCATCAGGGCACGTAAATTTGTAGTAGCCGGCATCTTTGATACCGGGCTCGAAGAGTTCGACAAGCTCTTTGTATATGCCGACATCCGACATATCCAGCGGCTCAATAATTGGAACCCCGATCAGGTGGCAGGGTTCGAAGTATATATAGATAAGTTTGCCAACCTTGATAAAATCACCACACTAATATACAGGGAAGTAGGATCTGAGCTCAATGCACAATCAGTAAGGGAGCTCTATCCGCAGATTTTTGACTGGCTGCGCCTGCAGGATATGAATGTAGTGATTATACTTACGCTGATGCAGCTTGTTGCCATCATCACCATTTTATCCGCCCTGCTGATCACCATTCTTGAGCGAACCACCCATATTGGAGTATTCAAGGCCCTTGGCTACGACAACCTGAATATCCGCAAAGTGTTCATATTGATTGCCGCCCGTATCACCCTCAAAGGGTTGGTTTGGGGCAACATCATCGGGCTGGGTCTTTCATTGTTGCAGCAACATTTTGGCATCATTGAGCTTAACCAGGAGTCGTATTATGTATCGGTGGTACCCATCGGCGTCGACTGGCTTCATGTGGTGCTGCTGAACGCGGGAGTGCTGATTGTTAGTGTGCTGGCCATGGTGCTGCCCTCCCTGGTCATCACATCCATCACCCCTGTCAAAGCCATACGGTTCGATTGAACTCCGTCAGCCTGAGCCTCTTTTGCACGTGCTGGCCGCCAAAGGGCCAATCAGCAGAGCGAGGGTTTCGACGTGAATGGTGTTTGGAAAAAAATCAAAAGGGATAATTTTTGTAACTGCAAAACCCTTTCTGGTAAGATACAATATGTCGCGGTGCAGGGTACCGGCACTGCACGATAAATATGCCATACGCGCGGGTTTTAGTGTTCCGGCTATCCAGTTCGCCACCTTTTCATCGAGCCCTGTGCGGGGTGGGTTCACGTAGAGCAGTATTTCGGAGTCGCCAATGCGGGCAAGTATGTCGTTGAGCTGAGGGATACGGTGATGGCATGCCCCGCGCAGAATGGGAACGTCTGGGACATTGATGCGGGCACAGTCCACGGCTTCACCGTCGAGTTCTATGCCCACGCTATGGGCGCCAGCTTTGCTCCACTCAATGAGGGTAGCACCGATGCCGCTGTAGAGATCTACGACGAAGGACTTTGCCGAAGGAGTCAGGAAGGCTAATGTTTCTGCGATTGTTTGCTCGTGCAAACGAGGGATGACCTGAGTGAATGACGCAGGTCCATAAGCCAGCCCCTGCTCGCTTAGGGAGTGCGGTGGCCCAAATACCCTTTGCCAACCTCCTTTGCCCAACACCTTGCGGCCTGCACTAGGGTGAAGGTGTATCCATAAGGTTTCGGCTCCATTATCTTTAAGTACTTCGATAAGATTCGCATCTATCCATTGCAGATCGGGAAGCCGGTTGCTTTTTACAACCAGCGTCATTTGTCTGCCTGACTGTAAAAAATACACCAGCGGAAAATCCTGGAAGGAAGGCATGCTTTGACACAGCAGTTGAACATTTGCATTGACACCGGGCTGATGCACTGGGCAATTGTGGATTGCAATGACTTCTTCACGCTGCCTGGTGCCGATTTTCCATTTTCCCTGTTCCCAAGCAGCCGCGAGGCAAACCTTGCTTCGATAGTGCCATCGGGATTCTTCATCATTGCCTCTTATCGGCATGAGTCGGTCCTGAAATTCGGGCATACGCTGCCTAAGCCATGCAGCCTTCTGGTCAAGGCTCTCATTGATGGACCATTGCCGGTGCCGACAGGCGGGGCATTTTTTCTCGCATCCTGGCTTAAGAGGTAGCATGTGGTGCAGTTTGCAGCGAATGTACGGCATTTGCAGAAATTGGTACCTTTGTGTTTCGACCTTCATCCTTAAGACATGAATTATCATTTTATTGCTGTTGGCGGGGCGGTGATGCACAACCTGGCCCTTGCACTTCATGCAAAAGGCCATACCGTCACAGGTTCGGATGATGAAATTTTCGACCCGGCCCAATCGCGCCTGCGCGCTGCCGGTATCCTGCCGGATGCCGAAGGTTGGTTTCCTCAGAAACTCACCCCTGAAATCAATGCAGTTATTGTGGGGATGCATGCCCGTGCCGACAACCCAGAACTGGTCAGAGCCAGGCAACTGGATCTCAAGGTGTATTCATTTCCGGAATACCTTTACGAACATGCCCGCAATAAAAAGCGAGTGGTGATAGGAGGGAGCCATGGCAAAACCACCATCACCGCCATGGTGATGCATGTTTTGAAATATTGCGGTTGCGATTTCGACTATCTTGTGGGTGCACAGGTTCAGGGCTTTGAGGTGATGGTACGGATCAGCGACGAAGCTCCGGTGATGATTTATGAGGGAGATGAATACCTGACCGCCCCATTTGATCCGCGGCCTAAGTTTCACCTGTATCATCCCCACATTGCCCTCATAAGCGGCATAGCATGGGATCATATCAATGTGTTTCCCGATTTCGAAGAGTATGTGGAACAGTTCAGGATATTTGCTGGCCAGGCCTCTGATGCGCTGATCTATAATCAGGAAGATCCTTTGGTGCTTGACATAGCGATGGAGCTGGAAAAGAAGGTATTGCTGATCCCCTACGAAACACCCCACTATACTTTGCTCAACGAAAAGGCCGTTGTGACCTTTGGGGGCAGAACGGCAAGCCTACAGATTTTTGGCCGGCACAATATGGTCAACCTGTCGGGCGCACTAGAGGTATGCAAGGAACTTGGGATCAGCGAACAAAGTTTTTATAAAGCCATACAGAACTTTGGCGGCGCGCAGCGCCGCCTCGAACGCATCAACAACAATGGCCCGGTGACAGTCTACCGCGACTTCGCCCATTCCCCGTCCAAGCTCAAAGCCACTGTGAGCGCCGCCAAAGAACTGGCTCCGTCCAGGCGACTCGTAGCCTGCTTCGAGCTGCATACTTACAGCAGCCTCAACCCGGACTTCCTTCCTCATTATAAAGGTACCATGGACGAAGCCGACATAGCGGTAATATATTACAGCCCCCACGCCGCTGCACTCAAAAGACTGCCTCCGATTGCGTCTGCTGACATCATACGAGCTTTTAACAAACCCGGAATGTTGGTTTTTAGTGATCCGGATCACCTTAAGGAATACCTGCAATATCTCAACTGGACTTCAGACCAGTTGTTGATGATGAGTTCGGGCAACTTCGATGGCCTGGATTTGGCGCAGCTGGCAATGATTATCGGGGAGCAGTAAATCATCAAATTTAAGGCAATTCAGGTGGATTGACCACCTTCCCAGGCTATACCATCTCAGCATAAAAAATTCCCCTACCTTTGGCGGGAAATCAAATACCGCCATGAACGTATCGTTTGATATAAGTTACTATCCCCTGGGATGCGACCACATACCTCACATTCTCGATTTTATTGAACGACTGCACAGGTATCCTACCCTTGAAGTGGTCACCAACGGTTTGAGTACACAGGTATTTGGTGAATTCGATGATGCTTTCAATGCCTTCCGCACCGAGATCCGAAAATCGTTTGAGCTGCCGTTATCCGTGTTTGTCATCAAAGTGGTAAACGTCGACCAGCGCAACTATTCGTCTTGAAATCCTATCCAAGGCTTTGGTGAATTATCAGCATATAAACCGGTATAAAGAGAACATACAACCCGATTCTACTGCCCGACACTATCCGACTTTTTCATATTACCTATGATCATCCTTAGCTTTTTTGAGACATTTTATCAAAACATCCTCGGGTCAACCTGGCTCGAAGCCTTTGCCGCCACCTTTGGCCTGCTTAGCGTATGGTATGCGCGTAAAGCCAATATACTGGTGTACCCAACCGGCATTATTTCGGTGCTTATCTACGTCTATATCTGCTACTTTGCCATGCTGTATGCTGATATGGGAATCAACTTTTTCTATTTTGTAATGAGCGTGTATGGTTGGATCATGTGGACACGCAAGGACCATAACCAGCAGAAACTGTCCATCACCCGTAACACTGCACGCCAGCAATGGATTACGGTGCTGGCCACCGTCGCATTCTACTTTGCCATCCTGGGCCTTATCTGGGTTTTCAAGAAAGATGACCCGGAATATATGAATTCTTACGTTCCCTATGTCGATTCATTCACCACCGCCGTTTTTCTGATCGCCATGTTACTGATGGCGAGGAAAAAAGTTGAAAATTGGATTTACTGGATTATAGGCGATGTGGTGTCGGTGCCACTGTATATGATGAAAGGTCTCGTACTGACCAGCTTTCAGTATTTTATTTTCCTGATACTTGCCATCATGGGGCTGATTGAATGGAGCCGTATGTACCGCCAGCAGCAAAAGGCATGAAACGTATCGCCATCACCGGGCCGGAGTCGTGCGGAAAATCTCTGATGTCGGCGGCATTGGCTGGTCACTTCGACACCATCTGGGTTCCGGAGTATGCCCGCCAATACTTGCTGGGGCTTGCAAGCGGTTATACCTATAAGGATATTCTGCACATTGCCCGAACACAGCTTCGCTTAATGAAGCGGGGCATTGCCGAAGCTGCCGGCTCGCCCGTTGCATCCTGGGTGTTTTTCGACACCGACCTGCTGGTAACCAAAGTATGGTGCGATGTGGTTTTCGGCACCTGCCACAGGTGGATTCAGGAAAATCTACCAAAGCAACCGGTGGACTATTACCTTCTGATGGATATAGACCTGCCGTGGGAATTTGACCCGCTGCGCGAACATCCCCATTTGCGTCGCGAAATCTTTGACCGGTATCTTTCCGAACTGAACACCCTAGGCGTTCCCTACGGCGTCGTGAGTGGTTTGGGTGAACAGCGCCTTCTCAACGCCCTCATTCTGCTCAAACAACTTTCATGAAACGCAGATCATTGCTCAGGGGGTATTATCATGCAGGGATGGCAACGGTGGCTGGTGCCCTTGTGTACCTATTCAGCAAAGCAGCACTGCAGCAGGTGAGCCTGCCCCAGTTCGGCTTCTGGTGGTTCCTGTTTGCCATTATGTGGAACCTGCTCTATTCGCTTACCCCGCAGGCGATCCCTTCATACCGGCGCATCACTGCCAAATCGGCCCGCGTGCTGGTGTTTATCGGATTTATTGAGATCGTCGCTACCACTGCATACTTCATGTCTATAAACGTGGCCGACAATCCTGCGCTGCCTTCGTTTGTACGAAATATTGAGTATGTCATAGTGCCGGTCATTGGATTTTTCTTTCTCAACGAACGATTCAACCGGGTTGAAATAGCAGGTGTAGTAATGACATTTATTGGGGTATTTGTAATCGGCTACAACCAGTCGCTACGGTGGAACAGCATGCTGCACAGCGCTGTGGGATTAATGGCGCTTTCGTCATTCTTCTATGCCATACGCACCATAACTGCCAAGCGCATCATCGGGCAGGTCAGCCCAACCATCCTGGCTCTGAACCGGGCTGCGTTTCTGCTGGCATTCTCGCTGGTCTTTCTGCTTATCAGAGGCGAGTCGATACTGGTATCAAAACAGGCACTGCTGATCCTTCTTGCCGGCTCACTGTTCGGGCCTTTTCTGACCTCCATCAATCAATACAGCGCACTGGTTTATCTTGAAGCCTCATTCACTGCAATCCTGCAAAGCACCACAGGACTGCTGGTATTGCTGGGTGCTTATCTGTATCTCGGAACCATACCCTTATGGTACCAGGTTATCGGAGGGATGATCACCATTGCCGGTGTGGTGGTGCTCACACAGGGGAAGAAAATGAAGGTAACTCGGTAACCTGAACTCAGGCTCGTTGGCAGATAATAAGGAGGTCCATTGACCGATGGCGGGCAACATCCTCCCTATTCGTACTCCTTCAGGATGTCCCTGACGCCGTCGGGAGAGACACGGCCGTAAGTTTTTTCGCCGATGAGCACTACAGGGGCAAGTCCGCAGGCACCCACGCAGCGCAGGCAACTAAGGGAAAACTTGCCGTCGGGGGTGGTTTCGCCAACCTTGATCTTCAGGTTTTTCTTGAACTCCTCAAGCACCTTCTCTGCGCCGCGCACATAGCAGGCGGTGCCGGTGCAGATGGAAATAGGATGGCGACCTTTCGGAATCATCGTAAAGAACGAGTAAAACGTCACTACACCATACACTTTTGCCACAGGCAACTTCAGTTCGTTAGCCACCACTTCCTGAACCTCGGCTGGCAGGTACCCGAAAATGCTCTGCGCCCTATGCAACACATTTATCAGCTCACCGGGGTCATTGCCGAAATCCCTGCAAACCTGCTGGAGCTGCGCCACATCCTTTTCTTTTAGCTTAATCTTGATTGATGTCATAAAGGTTTCTTTTGAGGTAAAGGAAGTATTTATTCTTCAATGAGCACATGCCCTTTGCTTCGGTCGAAATAGCTTGTGTGCAGCAGATGATGTGATTTTTCGCCGAGTGGCTTACCGAGGTATTCTTCATAGAGCTTACAGATGGACGGGTTTTCGTGCGATTTGCGCAAGGGTTTGTTTTTGTCTTCGTTGTAGATGGCTATTTGTCTGGCCTTCAGGATGGAGGAGTCGCCATGGTGCAGCGGTTGTCCGCCTCCACCGATGCACCCACCCGGACATGCCATGATCTCGATTGCGTGATAATGGCTTTTCCCAGCCTTTATCTCCTCTAGCAGGGTTCGTGCGTTTCCGAGCCCGTGTGCGATGCCTATGTTCAGCTGCAGACCTGCAAAATCGATACTGGCCGAACGAATGCCTTCCATACCCCTGAGTTGCATGAAATCAACCTTTTCGAGTTTTTTCCCTGTATGAAGTTCGTAGGCGGTTCTGACTGCGGCTTCAATCACCCCGCCGGTAGTTCCGAAAATTACAGCGGCCCCTGTCGATTCGCCCATGGGCAGGTCAAAGTTTTCATCGAGAAGTTTGGCAAAGTTGATGTTTGACTGCCTGATGAGATTGGCAAGTTCGCGCGTAGAAAGAGCGTAGTCCACGTCAGGAATCCCGTTGACGCTGAACTCACTCCGGCTGCATTCGTATTTTTTTGCCACACAAGGCATGATAGAGACCACCACAAGATTCTCGCGTGCAACTCCTATTTTCTCGGCGAAATACGACTTGGCGATGGCTCCAAACATCTGCTGAGGCGAACGTGCGGTGGACGGAATATCGATCATGTCTGGAAAGTGATATTCAAAGAAGTTCACCCACCCCGGGCAGCAGGATGTCAGCATCGGAAGCTTCACTTCCTTATCGCCGCTGAGGAATTTTGTCAGCCGTTCTAGCAGTTCAGCGCCTTCTTCCATTATGGTGAGGTCGGCGGCAAAATCGGTATCAAATACATAATTGAATCCCAGCCTCCTCAAAGCGGCTACCATTTTGCCGGTCACCAGCGTGCCGGGTTCCATGCCAAACTCTTCGCCAAGGGCAGCACGTACGGCAGGGGCTGTTTGCACAATGACCGTTTTTGATGGATCTGCCAGCAAACGGATCACCTGGTTGGTATGATCCACTTCGGTGAGGGCCCCGGTGGGGCATACTGCCACGCACTGCCCGCAATAGGTACACTCGCTGTGGTCGAGGTTGCGTTCAAAGGCAGGCGCTACCACAGAATGAAACCCGCGGTTGATGGCCGAGAGCACACCAACTGTCTGCACCTGGTTACACATGGTTTCGCAGCGGCGGCACATGATACATTTATCCATGTCGCGGATAATTGAAGGGGAAGTGTCTTCCTTGTAGGTGCTTTGTTCGCCTTTGTAAGGGATCTCTCGAACGCCCATTCTTATGGCTATATTCTGGAGGTCACAATGGCCTGATTTTGCACATACAAGGCAATCGAACGGGTGGTCGGACAGGATGAGTTCAAGCACGGTCTTGCGGGCATTCAGCACACGGATGTTATGGGTTTCAACCACCATGCCATCCCAGCATTCTGTGGCGCACGCCGGCGCCAGGTTGCGGCGGCCTTTTACATCCACTACACAAATACGGCATCCACCGGGCTTGTGTTCGATGCCCATATCGCCAAGGTGCATATAGCATAGCGTTGGGATATCGATGTTGATTTGTCGGGCTGCCTGCAAGACCGAAGTGCCTTTGGCAACTTCTATCAGCGTATTGTCTATCGTTAGTTTAATTTTTTCCATGGGTTAATCCTCCGCACTTATTGAACCAATATAGCGTCAAACTTGCACTTCTCGTAACACATACCGCACTTGATACATAAGGTCTGGTCGATCACATGTACCTGTTTTTTCTCACCGCTGATGCAGTTTACAGGGCAGTTTCGGGCACACGCCGTGCATCCAACACAATTTTCAGCAACCACTTCATAACGAAGCAGAGCTTTGCACTGTCCTGCGGCACAGCGGTGATCCCTGACGTGTCCGATATATTCACCCCAGAAATTATCCATGGTTGACAGCACAGGGTTGGGCGAGGTCTGGCCAAGACCGCAGAGTGAGGTGTCACGAATGACATGGCTAAGGTTTCGCAACTTATCGAGATCTCCCATGGTTCCCTTACCCTGAGTAATGGTTTCGAGAAGCTCGTAAAGCCGTTTGTTGCCGATGCGGCATGGCGAGCACTTGCCACAGCTTTCTTCGACAGTGAAATCAAGGTAGAACTTGGCAACCGAAACCATGCAGTCATCTTCGTCCATCACAATCATCCCTCCCGATCCCATCATCGACCCTGCAGCGATCAGGTTGTCGAAATCAATGGGCGTGTCGAGGTGTGTCTCGGTAAGGCATCCCCCGGAAGGTCCGCCTGTTTGAACGGCTTTGAATTTCTTATCGTTTTTGATTCCGCCGCCTATTTCAAAAATCACTTCGCGGAGGGTGGTACCCATGGGGACTTCAATCAGACCTACATTATTCACCTTACCTGCCAGGGCAAACACTTTTGTTCCTTTTGATTTTTCAGTGCCGATGGTGGCATACCATGCGGCACCTTTATTGATGATGGCAGGAATATTGGCAAAGGTCTCCACATTGTTTACGTTGGTAGGTTTACCGAGGTAGCCGTATTCCGAAGGGAAGGGCGGTTTGAAGGTCGGTTCGCCGCGATGGCCTTCCATGCTGTGTATCAGTGCGGTTTCTTCGCCGCAAACAAAGGCGCCTGCCCCGTAACGCAGTTCGATATCGAAAGCGAAATCCGTTCCAAAGATATCTGAACCCAGCAACCCATATTCGCGTGCCTGCTTGATGGCTATTTTAAGCCTCTCGATGGCCAGCGGGTATTCAGCACGGATATAGATCAAACCTTTGCTGGCTCCGATGCAATAGCCGCAAATGGCCATAGCCTCGAGCACACTGTGGGGGTCGCCCTCAAGTATCGACCGATCCATAAATGCGCCCGGGTCGCCTTCGTCGGCGTTGCATACCACATATTTCTGATCGGCTTCTACCCTGTGCGTAATGTCCCACTTCAAACCTGTGGGAAATCCTCCACCGCCCCGGCCGCGCAAACCGCTGTCCATTATCTCGCGGATGGTGCTCACAGGTGTCATGGTGGTAAGGACCTTTGCCAACGCCGAGTATCCATCCCTAACGATGTATTCATCGATGTTTTCGGGATTGATGTATCCGCAGTTGCGCAGTGCTATGCGGAGTTGTGTCTTGTTAATTCCCATGCGTATGATTTTATTATTCATCAATGCTGCGATAATTTGCTGGAATGATACCTTCGACTGGTTCACCCTTGCGGATAAAGTTTTCAATGATGATATCGGCCTTTTTCACATCCACATATCCGAAAACAACCGGCTCATGGCCTGGAAGTGTTACTTCAACCGTGGGCTCGGCATAACAGTAACACATGCATCCGGTAGGTGTGACTTCGGCATCGATACTTCTTTTTCGTAAAGCCCCTTCCATAAAGTCCATCACTTCTTTAGCACCCGAAGCAATGCCACAGGTAGCCATTGCAACTTTGACCTGAACCTTTTGGGCAGTTGAACTGCTCTGCGACTTTTGGGATTCGATGGCCTGCCTGAACTTTTTCAGGTCGCCGGGCAATTGTATTTTGTGCATATTCCTTGTATTGAAAAATAGGTCTAAGAGATAATTTTCTTCGAATATCGTCAATCTCTTTCAGGCAGCAAAATTACATCAATAAATTGGATTGACAAAGAATTATTGTGAAAAAATTCACAATGTTAATAAAATAACAATAGTATTATATTTTATTGTAAATTAATGTTGTAAAATAAAAAAGCCACCCGGAAAGATGGCTTTTAGAGGTTCAACGAGCAGTATTAGTAGCGTCTGCGTACCTTGTAGTGTGTATGCAACAGGTTATGTGATTTATGTCCGTTCGGCTCGCCAAGGTAATCCTTGTAGATTTCGGTCACTTCGGGATTCTCGTGCGATTTGCGCAACGGCATGCCTTCGTCTTCGGCATAAATGGCCTCTGCGCGTTTCTTCCTGATTTCGGGTGAAGTGGGGATAGGCTGGCCGCCGCCGCCGAGACATCCGCCCGGGCATCCCATGATTTCGATAAAGTGATAGTCGGCTTCACCTCTTTCCACTTTCTCCATCAGTTTTTTGGCGTTGGCAAGGCCATGTGCCACTGCCACCTTCAGGTCAACGCCTTCTAGAAATCCCCATTCGGGCTTCACATTTTTAATGCGAATGGTAGCTTCTCTCACGCCTTCCATACCCCTGACAGGTAAAATGTTCAGGTTAGCGAAAGGAACTTCGCGTCCGGTTACAATTTCATATGCCGTACGCAAGGCAGCTTCCATAACCCCGCCGGTGGCTCCAAAAATTATTGCGGCACCGGTTGATTCACCTAAAATGCTATCGTATTGTTGATCTTCGAGTTTTTCAAAGTCAATACCGGCCTGTCTGACCATCATTGCAAGCTCGCGGGTAGTGAGCACGTAATCCACATCTTGGTAGCCGCTGTCGCGCATCTCCGGGCGTCTCGCCTCAAATTTCTTGGCTGTGCAAGGCATGATAGACACCACCACCATATCCTGGGCTTTCTTATTGATCTTTTCGGCATAGTAGGTTTTGGCCAGTGCGCCAAACATCTGCTGGGGCGACTTGCAGGTGGACAGGTTTTTGAGCATTCCCGGGAACATATGTTCCTGGAATTTGATCCATCCGGGCGAGCAGGAAGTCATCATGGGCAGGGCGACCGTTTCGTCATGGTCGACCAGCACTTTCTTCAACCGTGTCAGGAGCTCGGTGCCTTCTTCAATAATAGTGAGGTCGGCGGTGAAGTCGGTATCCAATACTTTATTGAACCCGATCATGCGAAGGGCCGCCACCAGCTTTCCGGTGACGCGCAAACCCGGATCGAATCCAAGGTCTTCGGCAAGGGCCACGCGCACAGCCGGTGCCGTTTCGACCACCACAAACTTATTGGGGTCATAGATGGCATTCCAAACTTCTTCGATATAGTTGCGTTCAGTGAGGGCACCAGTCGGGCAGCGGTTTATGCACTGGCCGCAATTGGTACAAACCACGTCGTGCATGGGTTTTCCCAGAAAGGTGGAAATTTTCTGGTGGTCACCCTTGTTGATCACTGCCAGTGCGCTCACAGCCTGTAGCTCCGTGCATGTACGCACACACCGCTGGCAACGGATACACTTGCTGTCGTCCTTTACGATGGAAGGAGAGCTGATATCCTGAATCTTATCCTTTGGTTTCACGAGATCAAGAAACACGTGGTCGCCCACACGATACTCGCTGGCCAGTTCCTGCAGTTCGCAATGTCCGCTTTTAAAACACTTGGTACAGTCGGCGTTGTGCTCCGACAGAAGCAACTCGATGACATGCTTGCGTGAGGTTCTTACCTTTTCACTGTTGGTGACCACTTCCATGCCTTCCGATACCGGGGTGGCACATGCGGCAGACAGCAGGCGGGCGCCATTGACTTCAACCACGCAAACCCTGCAGTTACCGGCCACAGTAAGGTCGGGATGGTTGCAAAGCGTAGGAATCCTGAAGTTGAGTTTCTTGGCGGCATCTAGAATGGTAGTGCCCTCGTCGACCGAAACAGGTATGTTGTTTATTTTGAGATTTACCTTAAACTTACTCATAGATTTCGTGTTTTAGAATTAGTAGATGATCTCTTCCCTGAAATTGTCGACAATGGAGTTGAACGGATTGCCAACCGATTGCCCCAGCCCGCACTTGGCAGCGATTTTCATCGTCTGGGTCAGTTTTTTCAGGTCTTCAAGATAGACAGGCGGACGCTCGCCCCGTTTAACGGCTTCGATGCCTTTGAGCAGCTGCTGGCATCCTACCCTGCAAGGGGTGCACTGACCACATGATTCTTCAGCGAAGAATTCGAGATAGTCCTTCAATACGTTGTACATGGAGCGTGAACTGTTGAACAACATCATGGAGCCTCCCGTTGGGATTCCTTCGAACCCGATGATGGTGTCGGAAAATTTCTTGCGGGGTACGCAATGTCCTGAGGCTCCTCCGACCTGCACCGACTTGGTGTCGCCGTCACCGAACTCATCCACAAAACGGCTGAGGGGCATGCCCAGCTCAAGCTCGTAGATTCCGGGGATAGGTGTATCACCCGAAACCGAGAATACCTTAGAACCTCTTGAGTCGGTGGTGCCAAGCGCTTTGAATTTTTCGGCACCAATACGGAAGATCATGGCGACGTACACCAGCGTTTCCACATTGTTGATCACTGTAGGTTTGTAATTGTAGCCGGCCACAGTAGGGTAGGGGGGTTTGTTGCGCGGCTCGCCGCGATGCCCCTGCATGGATTCAAACAGGGCACTCTCTTCGCCACACACATAGGCCCCGCTTCCTGATTTGATATAGATTTGGAAATCGAGGTTGCGATCCCTGAGTGCCTGGTTGTAAACATCAAGTTTTGCGTTTAACTTTTTCAGGAGGAAGTTGTATTCGCCTCTGAGATAGATATATCCTTCGCGGGCACCGATAACATAACCGCAAATGGCCATGCCGGTAAACACTTTTTCGGGTACGCGGTCGAGAATTTCGCGATCTTTGAATGTTCCGGGCTCCCCTTCGTCAGCATTGCAGATCACATACTTCTCATCGCTGTCTTCGTTTCGGGTGAATTTCCACTTTAGCCCTGTAGGGAATCCGGCGCCTCCGCGGCCTTTCAGCCCTGAGTCGATGAGCTCGAGTATAATATCATCAGGTGTGCGCTGCAAGGTCTTATCCAACACATCAAGCGGCGACATATCTAGCGCCGTCTGGAAAATTATATCAACTTTTTTTACTTGTTTTTCCATAATCAGTTTTTTTGAAGCAAATTAGTGTGCCTGTTTGCTATATTCCTCAATAATTTCAATGGCCTTTTGCGGGGTAAGCTCAGGATACACCTCATCGTTTACTAGCATAACTGGTCCTTTGTGGCACCAGCCAAGGCAGTTTGCCGTAAGCAGGGTGAAGGTGCGATCGTGGGTGGTTTCGCCCACCTTGATCTTGAGCAGGTTCTGAAGTGCCAGCACTATGTCATCCTTGCCTTTCATATGGCATGTGATGGTTTTACAAATCCTGATAATGTTTTTTCCCCGTGGTACTGTTTCGAGGAAGGTATAAAACGAGGCAGTTCCATACACATCTGCCGCAGCCAGGTCTAGTTCCCGGGCAATAATCAGCATAGCCTCTTCTGACAGAAATCGCTCCACCTGCACGACACCCTGCAGAACAGGCATCAGGCTGTTACGGCTTCGCCCGTGTTTTTCGACTAGCTCTTTTACCAGTAATTGAGTATTAGACATTGATCCTCCGAGTTTAATGATGCATAAATGTATATATGTTTTTTATTGTTAATCAATTAACAACTGCTGGCAAAAATAGAAATTCATTTGTTATCAGAATAACAATCGTGACTCTTTTTGCTTTAAGATAACTAATTTATATTTAATCTAAATAGTTGTAATCTCATGTCCTGAGTTCTATGATGAAACGACTAAAATCAGCAATTGGCAAAAAATATCTATTTTCGCCGCTTGATCGCGTCTACAAATATCTCCCTTCTGAGCATGCCCAGGTATTTTATTCGTTGCGCATATGACGGCACACGCTTTATTGGTTGGCAAACTCAACCGAACGGAAAATCTGTACAAGCGGTTTTCGAAAATTGTCTGGCCACAGTTCTGAGGCAAACCATAAGGCTGACAGGAGCGGGTCGAACAGATACGGGTGTGCATGCCACCCAGTATTATGCACACTTCGATACTGATCAGCTTCTTTCTTCACCGGAATGCCTGGCACTGGTAAACTCGCTGAACAGTATACTGCCTGATGATATCGCTGTGTATGATATATTCGAGGTTGGTCATGATCTGCACGCCAGGTTTAGTGCTATATCTCGCACCTATGAGTATCAAATCATAAGGAAAAAGAATCCTTTTTTGGTTCATAAGGCCTGGCTCTTAAGGTTTCCGCTGGATGTGGACCTAATGAACCGGGGGGCAGCTTCGTTGAAAAATTTCTCCGACTTTGCCTGTTTCAGCAAATCGCACACCCAGGTGAAAACAACGCTTTGCCGGGTCAGTGAGGCTTACTGGATTGAAGAAGGTAACTTGCTGCGGTTTACCATCACCGCCGACCGGTTCCTGAGAAATATGGTGCGGGCTATCGTGGGCACCCTAGTTGATTTGGGTCGCCACCGGATCGCGTTGCAAGATCTGGAGCGGATTATTGAAAGCGGCGAGCGCAGCAAGGCAGGGCAGTCGGTGCCTGCACACGGCCTTTGCCTGACCCGCATTCAGTATCCGGCCGACTCAGGCGTCAGATAATCCTTGGCTGTAGGGGGTAAGTACCGGAGGGGTTACCACAAACACCCCAAGGGACTTCGAGGGCAATTGAACCCAATTGCGCCTCTTACTTTGCTTACACCCCATTTCAGGGTCATTCACCTAACGAGGAGATCAGTTCCAACAATTCGGCTGATACCTTTTCAACGGCTCTTTCCACTTCAGGGCTCAACCTTTCGCTTACTGCAAGCGATGCCGGTTGTATGCCGAGCAGGAAGGCGGGTTTATTAAAGAACTGGCGCAGTCGAGCCAAAGAAATGTTATGGCTATGGAGGGTATGGTCATTCACCTGTTCTATCGGCATCAATCCAAAATATCCGGGAGGCATGCCAAAATGCACGCAGTCTATAAATAGCAGGGCTTCAGCCTGGCTCTGCTGTATTGGCTCAATATAGCGTTCTATATTTGTTTCCGCGTTGAGTAAACGTATCTGGGAGTTTTCGGTGAGGCGTTCGACGATGCGCGGACCTGCGCCGTCATCGCTGCGAAAATAATTGCCAATGCCTATAATCAGGATTGTTTTGTGGTTTTTGAACAACTGCTGAAGCGGTGTCATATCAGGTCTCTTATGAGCACCCTGCGCGTACAGTTAGGACAAAGGATATTAAACATGTCTTTGCGCTTGAGCCCATCCTTAATTTCCACTCTGGTGCTTTCGGCATCAGCGAGCTTTAGGTGCTCGTTAAGAATATTCAGGTTAAGCGCTGATGAGAATGCTTTTGGGCCAAGTTTGCGATAGAGGTAACGAAGGTGATCGCGGGTGGTGATGACAGCATGGCAGAAGGCGCACAGGATAAGCTCCCGCTCCTGGGTTTCTACCAAAGAAGACCGGTCGAATGTGCTTAGATCAAATATTTTGTCGGATAGTTTAACCCCTCCACCGGTTATGCAATGATCCTGACACTGGCCGCAGAAGATACATTTTCCGTAATCACGCTTGATAGTTCGCTGCCCGGTATTTTTGTCATCCGAAAAGGTGATGGCACCCGGTGGACAGACGTTGGCGCATGCCTGGCATCCCACACACAGCTCTTCGTTTACCACTGGTTTTCCTCTGAAATTCTCGAACGGGGTATGTGACTCGAACGGAAACCTTGTGGTATAAGCCGGGGTGACGAGTGAAACTATCGCCTCTTTAAGTTCTCTGAGCTTAGGATATCTCATGTTCATGACTTTTAATTCTGTTTCTCGCCCTGACTGACATCAGTGCCATATTCATCTTTCACACTTTTTTCCCAGAGTTTTATTTTGTAATGGTATGCTCCCCTTACGAGTGAATGCGCTGCCACAGTGGAAGCCAGGAATAGCAAAGGAATGCTGATGAATGCTTTTACACCCGTTTCGCTGAAGCCATACCGTACAACCTGTGCGAGCAAAATACACCAGGTTCCCAAAGTAACACATTTGGTGGCTGACTGAAGCCGGTTGTACACGTCAGGCAGCCTTATCAGGCCGAGGCATCCGAAAAAATCGAACAACAGGCCAATAATAATCAGTGTGTAGCTAATTTTTTCACTCATTGAGCTTGTTCCTCCCTAAATATTTTGCAAGTGTCAGCGTACCAATGAAACTAAGGATAATCCAGGCTATTCCTATATCCAAAATGTAGCTTATGCCTGTTTCGAAGGCCAGAATTGCGGTTATCCCAACGACGAGGATACCTAAGATGTCGATGGCTACAAGGCGATCGGCGATGGTAGGGCCTCTGACCACCCGGTAAAAGCACAGAAAACACATGCCTATCAGAATGTAAAGAAAAATGCTGACTAACTGGCTCATTCGAAAATCCTCCTGATATATTTTTCAAATTTTCCGCAGATACGATCAGAATACACACTGGCGTCGTTGCTGGTGATGTTTATCCAGTGAATATAAATGTAGTCGCCGATGATATCGACGGTTATGGTTCCGGGAGTCATGGTGATCGAGTTGGCCAGGATGGTACGGCCAATGTCAGATTGTATGCCGAGTCTTACTTTCACGATTCCGGGATGAATGGGCAAAGCAGGGTGAAGCACGCGGTAGGCAACATCGAAATTAGCCTTAATACATTCCCAGATAAAGATGATCAGATACAGAACAGCCCAAAAATAGCGGGCCGGTTGAAGCAGTTTCCCTGAAAAGCTGAGCGAATGCCCCGAAAAAATAACTGTGGCCGTAAATGATGCTATGATTCCGGCAACAATGCTAGCCAACTGCAGGTTGAAGGTGAATATCAACCAGATAGTGAAAAGTGTCAGGAACAGTGCAACTTTTTTCATGTCAGAAGCCTGATATGGGTATTGAATATTGGATGGTTCTAAATAGCGATTCGACGGCAGGGTCAAGCACGATTGCCCTGACGCCGGGGATGACAAGTAGGCTCAGCAGCAAGGTGAGAAGCGCCATCACAATCATGGAGAAGAGCATGACAAAAGGCACCTCTTTGATTTTACCTATCGCAGTTTTAATCGGAGTGCCGTAAAAAGCATATTTCTGCACCTTGGTGAAAGAGGCCAGTGTGATAATGCTCACCACCACCGCCAGCACAGCAATCAAGTATTGTTTTGCCAGAATAGCCGCAACGATGATGATCAGTTTGCTGAAGAACCCATTGAAGGGGGGTATGCCCGAAATGGCCATGGATGCACTCAGGCAGGTGGCAGAAGTGACAGGAAGGTTTGACGAAAGGCCCCCAAGATATTTTAGGTTTCGGGTTCCGGTCTGCATCTCCACTGCTCCTGCATTGAGAAATAGCAATCCTTTGAACACAGCATGGTTTACCATGTGAAACAGTCCGCCAACTATGGCCAGTGTGGCGGTAGCTTCATCGCCCTGCCGGGCCAGGATCAGCATACCCATACCAATACCTACAACTACATAGCCCATCTGGCTGATGCTGTGATAGGCCAGCAGACGTTTGAAATCCCATTGGCCTATGGCAAGAAACACACCTATGACCATGGACAGGGTGCCCAGCACTAGGAATAACCATGCAATCTGGCTGTTGATTTCAAACATGTTGAAAAACAGGCGTAAGAGGGCATATATACCGATGGCTTTGATCAGAACGCCGGAGAGCATGGCTGAGATGGGTGAAGGAGCCGATGAATGTGCATCAGGAAGCCATGCATGAAACGGGATAATGGCCGCTTTTAGCCCAAATCCGGCAATGAAAACTAGCTGGGTAAACCACAGGTACTGGCTGTTATTAATCCCTTTCAGTACCGAGGCGATATCAGCAATGTTGAGCGTCTTAGTCTGCCAATACACCATGGCTAATCCAAGAATGATAAGCAGTGACGCAATGCCTCCCAGCACCTGGTATTTGAATGAAGCTTCAAGTTCTTCTTTGCCCACGCCAAAAGCTACCAGCGCATAGGAAGCAATCACGGCGATTTCGAGAAAGATAAACATATTGAAGAGGTCGCCGGCAAGCACTACTCCGTTCATTCCGGCCACCATCAGGCAAAACAGGGCGTAAAAGTATTTCTCGCCTGTAAACTGTCTTATATATCCGATTGAAAAAAATGCGGCCAGGAATCCGATGATATTTATGATGCACAGCATCAGGATGGTGAGCCCGTCCACTACAAAATGAATCCCTACCGGTATACCCGAGATGGGTTCCCATCCGCCAATGTAATACGTTACAGGGAACGATGATACAAAGAAGAAACCTGCGATGCTCAGTACCACCAGACCTAACATGGCCAGGGATGTCAGGTACTTTTCAGGCCATTTGATGCGGCTGGCCAGAATCAGAACCAGAAATGCTGCAGCCAGTGGCACTATTACGTATAAAGGAATCCAGTGGTTCATCTCTTACCCTTTTAGCGTATTAATATCTCTGATGTCAAAGGTGTTGTGTTTGCGGTACAATCTGATGGCAATTGCCATCAGCATGGCGGTAGTAGCCAGCCCGATGACGATGACCGTCAGCACCATGGCCTGTGGCAATGGGTCGACAAATGTTTCATTTGCGGAGGCTTTTGTGAGTATGGGTGCCTTTCCACCCTGTATGTAGCCAATTAGAGCAAACAGGAGGTTGAGGGCATATTCCATGATGCAGATGCTCAGGACGATTTTGATGACGTTTCGCCGGGTGATGACACCATACATGCCCACCAGGAATAAAATAAAGCAAAGTATGTAGAGCATCATTTGTCCTCCTCTTTTAAAATTAGGAAAGCCAGGAATGCAGTAAAGAGGGCAGCGGCCACCTCAATTCCGATAAAAATATTGTAAAGCGGAATGATTCCGGCGCTTAGCATATCGCCTACCTTTCCCATTGGAAAATAGTTTCTGAAGAACGCGGAGGGAATCATAAGCATTCCCACCACCGCAAAAACCAGGAACAGGAATATGGCGAAGCTTTCTAGGCGCGAAGAATCTTCTTTGATAGCCCTCAAGTGCATGACATGATCGCCAAAGGCCAGCACTATAAGAATAAAGGCGCCGGCAATGATGGTTCCGCCGGCAAATCCTCCTCCGGGAGTGAGATGGCCGTGAAAGATAATATAAACGCCAAAAAGAAAGATCACCCCGCTGAGTAACTGGGTAACTTTCTTAACAATACCCGTCATTCCTTTCATGTTTTCTTGCCTTTTATTCTTAACACAGTTAGAATACCAATCACTGCCGTGAGCAGAATAGTAGCTTCGCCCAGCGTGTCATAGCCTCTGAAATCGAATAGTATGCCTGTGACCAGGTTAGCGCTGCCGGTTAGTTCCGCTCCTTTTTCAATGTAAGCTGTTGCCATGCGGGTGCTGTGAGCGCCAAACGGGTCGAGGGCCTGGATGGAAAGGGAAAAATAGTAAGCAAGGCCACCGCACAGGGCTATTGCTGCCAGTAAATATAAGGCCGAGCCAATGTTGATATAGCGCTGGCCTTTGATTTTTATCGTCGCTCCTTCCTGCAGGTCGTCCCTGTTACTGTTGCGAACAACCGCAATCATCATGATCATGGTAATGATTTCGACGACGATCTGGACAATTGCCAGATCCGGCGCCTGAAGGAACAGAAAGATAATAACTAGCGCAAAGCCGATGATCCCATAGGAGATGATGGCTGAAATCAAGTCGCGGGCATGTAATGTATAGATTGCGCCTGCAATCATTAATATCAGAAGTATAGCAATAATCCATTCCATATACCTTGTGCGTGTTAACTGAGTATGATCAACATTACCAATAGGCCTGCTAAAATCCAGATGGTGTACACCGGCAGTATTCCACTGTGCAGGGAGCTCAGGCTTTTGCTGAATCCCAGCACAAGGTGTATGCCTATATCATAAATGTCAAACCATTTTTTTTCGGCTTTTTTATAGATCGCTGCGATCGGAGATGCCTGGCTGATGGTTTTGTAATATTCGAGTGCCGGGAATCCTGTATCGCGTATAGGTTTCTCTCCAAGCATAAAATTTTCCTCAACCCTTATCCGGCGAACATTGGTCATGAAATAGATGACAACACCAACCAAGACCGACAACAGGACAAGCAGCGAAACAGTGGATGATTGCCATACGCCGACGTATGAAAATTCGCCGGTGAGAGGCATAATGAGTTTGGGTATCGTCCAGATGTTGGCCAGCACACCAAATCCAATGCATAGCAAGGCTATGATGATCTGAGGTCCCCACAAAAAGGGTGATACTTTTTTGAGGCTTTGGTGGGTTTCTTTGATTTTACCCCAGAAAATGCCGCTGATGAACTTAATGAAGCTTGCCAGGGTCAGGGCTGAGCCAAATACTGCCAGGCCAAGCCAGAGCATCCACAGCTGATTGGCGATGCCCGGTTTTTGTCCGAAATCAATGATGCCCTGATAAATTAGCCACTTTGAGGCAAAGCCGTTGAGTGGAGGAATCCCGGATATGGACAGAGCGAAAATAACCGACGAAAAAAATGTGAATGGCATGGCGCGGGAAAGACCTCCGAGGTCTTTGATGTCTTCTTTGCCGGTCATGCGGTCCACCGCACCGGCAGACAAGAAGAGTCCGCTTTTGTAGAGAGCATGGTTTATCATATGAAACAGACCGCCTGCTATGCCCAGTGGAGTGCCGAGAGCCAAGCCGGTGACCATGTAACCGACCTGTGACACGGCATGATATCCGAGCAGGCGCTTATAATTATGTTGTATCAGTGCCATCAGAACCGCAATAATGATGGTAAACACCCCTATAATGAGCAAACCCAGCGTGAGCCACTCATTCAGTACAAACATTTCGTTGCATAGACGTGCCAGAAGGTAGATGCCCAGCAGCTTATCGAGTGAAGCAGGGAGATAGGCGGTAGAACTGGCCGGTGCATATTGCACAAAATCGGGTATCCATGTGTGGAACGGAAATGCGCCGGCCTTTGTAAATGCTCCCACCAACACACACAGAAATGCCGTCACCTCGATCCAGTTTGAAGTCTGGAGATTAAGCTCAGAGATGCGGAAAGTTGCGGTAAGCATGTAAATCATAGCAACACCGAGTATCATCAATCCATCGGAGGCGCCGATTAGTATAAACGTTTTTTTCGCTGCCGCCGAGCTGGCATCCGATTCGCCTTTGATAAGCAAATAGAGTGTCATTCCGAGTACTCCCCAGAAAAACACGAACATCAGCAAATTGTCGGCCAGTATTGCCCCGGTGGCACAACCTAAGGTCAGAAGGAAGTTTGCGTAATAATTGGCCGGCATTTTCCGCGGCGAGATGTATATGATGGAATAGATGAGAATGAGGGTGGCAAACAAGCCGGAAAATATGATTAAAAGTTTGCTTAAGGGATCCAGCCTGAAGACAAGAAAAGAAGAAAGTGCGGCCAGCAATTGCCCCAGAAACGAGGTTTCAGTGAAAGATCCCGGGCCAGGGTTCAGCGAAACCATGTGGCTGTCGGTGCTGAAAACAATGAATGAAAAAAACATCACAATCGCTGCCACCAAGATCGAAATTGTGCTTTTCAACTTCATTAGTTTGTCGGGGATAAAATAAAGTATCACACCGACTGCGACAGGCAGAAATATGATGTAAAACAGCTCGTTCATGTATACTCTATTGTTTAAGTTTTCTTCTAAGCTCTTCGGTTCTTTTTTGTGAGATTCGGATCAGGTCGTTTCCATCCATAATCTTTTTCCCGCTGTTTGCGTCAATCGCGAATGCCATCCTTTCGGTGCAGCAATAACAGGGGTCAACAGCGGCTAGTGACAGGGTGGCGTCGGAAATGCTCTGACCCACACATGATTTTTTAAATGTGGCAATATTCACGTAGCTCGGAGCTCTTATTTTATGCCTCACAGGGCTGTTTGATCCGTCGCATTTGACAAAATGAAACACTTCGCCCCGTGGCGCTTCAGCCCGGCCCGTGCCTGTACCCACCGGGATGTTTTTCACTTTTGTGTCGATGACTCCTTCGGGCAGTCGTTCCATGGCGTCAAGTGATTGACGAATGATCTTGACGGACTCAAACATTTCAAGGAACCTGACAGCCGCTTTGGCAAACACATCTCCTTCGTCGCGGGTAATCACTTTCCAGTCAAGCATTCCGTAGGCAGCATAAGGATCATCCTTGCGTATATCGATGGCCAGACCCGACGCCCGGGCGGTGGGGCCAACGGCACAATAATCGATGGCATCCTGTCGGGTGATAACCCCCACACCTTTGGTGCGTGCATGAATAACCGGGTCATCCAAAACAGCACCCAGCAGCATATCAATCTTCGGGATGAGCCCGTCGAGAATCTTCCTTATGGCGGGTATCTGGCGCGAAGTAATATCGCGACGCACTCCGCCAATTTTGAACATGGCATAAGAGTTTCGGTTGCCGGTAATCATTTCGAAGAGGTCGAGCACAGGCTCACGATATTTCCAGGCCCACATGAAAACAGTGTTGTATCCGATAAAATGCCCGGCCAGACCCACCCATAGAAGATGGCTGTGCAACCTTTCGAGCTCGGCAATGATGCAGCGTATATATTTGGCGCGGTCAGGCACGTTTACCTTAGCAATCTCTTCGACAGCGTTGGCATATGCAAATGGGTGAGACGTAGAGCAAATGCCGCAGATTCTTTCAACCACGAAAAACACCTGTTCAAAGGTCTTTGACTCGTTAATTTTTTCAATCCCCCTGTGATTGTAACCTGTTTCCCACTCGATGTCCACAACCGTTTCGCCGTCGCAGTAAAGCTTAAATAATTCAGGTTCTTCCTGAAGCGGGTGGTAGGGCCCTACGGGTATTACTGTCTTCATTTCAATTTTTTTCAATGTTTGTGAGCATATGGGAAATTGTCAGATTTCCAGTTTCCGTTGGAGAGCAAGGGTGCCAGGTGTGGGTGGTTTTTGAAACGGATGCCAAAGAGCTCATGCATCTCACGCTCAATCCAGTCGGCGGCAACAAAGAGTGGGACGAGCGATTCCGTTTCTGGCTTGTCATAGGGTAAAAAGACCTGAAGATTCAGCACTAGTCCGGTTTTATCATGACTGAAATGATAGAATATTTCAAAACAGTGGCCAAGGTCGCTGGCTGACGCAATGATGAATCGTAGCCCGTTGTCTTTGAATAGCCATGATGCCAATGCAAAAAGGACTTCACGCTTTACTTCTGCATGGATGCGATTCTTGAACCTGACATGGGTTCGTACGATGTCGGATTTGAATTTGAACTTCATCAGTTCCACCAGTTCCTGGCTCTCCATGACGTATTAGTTTTTCTTGTTTAAAAAATTCACAATCCCGGCAAGTATTGCCTCTGGCTTTGGAGGGCATCCTGGGATGTACACATCCACCGGAATGATTTTGTCAACCGGCCCGGCAAACGTGTTTCCGTCAGCAAACACACCCCCGGTGCATCCGCAGGCGCCGATTGCGACAACAACAATCGGTTTGGGAGCCTGGCGATAAATATCCAGCAGTCTGTCCCTGCACTTGGTGTTGATGCTTCCGTTCACCAGCAGTACGTCGGCATGCCTGACACTACCAACCAACACCATACCAAAGCGTTCCACATCGTAGCGGGGCGTCAGGCAGTCGAGAATTTCGATGTCGCAGTTGTTGCACGATGCCCCTCCGAAGTGATAGAGCCATAACGACTTTTTGAAACAATACTCTTTGAAGCCCACGATATTTGATGTTAAATTCCTATATAATTCAACACAATGGCACCAACGACAACCAGATTCATCCACACAAAAAAGAACCTCATTGCCTGGCTGATGGTAACTCTCGGGTTTGTATTCCTGATCAATGTAGCAAGCAGTACCAACAATACTATTTTTGCCGGACCACACACAATTCCCCACCCCTGAAGAAGTATTCCCCCAAGCAGGAGACATACTGCAAATACTGGCAACACTAGCAAGAGGATGTATTTAGATATTCTGATGAAGGCCAGCGGTGGCCCTGAATATTCGATCAGAAAACCGGAAGCTATCTCGGTCTCGGCTTCCGCGGCATCGAACGGTACAAATCCCAGTTTAGCTTGCCAAACCATGAGCAATGCTGCGAATAGCATAGCACCCGAAACACTTCCGATCAGCGCACCATTTGCCTGCTGATAGGCGATGATGTCTGCCAGCTTTATAACAAATCCGGCTTTCAAGATGATCGCAGCAAGGATGAGTAGGAAGCACAATTCGTAGCCGATGATGAGTTTCATCTCACGTGAGGCTCCTAAGGACGCCAACTGGTTACCGCTCGACATCGCACCGATTATGTAACTCAGCGAGGGGACGGCAAGCAGGTAAAAAATCACGATGATATCGCCCTCAAATCCAGTAGTTATACCAAATGCCGGAAAAAGGATCAACAATCCGGCCACAAAGGCTCCTGAAGCTGAAAAAATGGGTGCAAGCAAGAATGATCCCCGGCTGGCATTGCGGGGGAGAATGACTTCCTTCGAAAACAGCTTGACGAGGTCATAAAGAGGCTGCAGGATCGGGGGGCCCTTCCGAAACTGGACCCAGGCGGTCACCTTGCGGTCGAACCATGATAACAGTACCCCGGCTGCAAGTATAAACATGAGCCCGGGAAATACCAATATATGCAATAATTGCAGGGTCATAAACGGTTTAAATTATATGGCATTGGTTGTTGGTAGGTATAAAATTATCTGATGTTATGTCTTGAATATTTCCCATGGATACTCTTTGACAAGGATGTGCTCATTGAGCACATATATGTGCTTTTGTGTATCAGGACCGGAATATGCATTGCTGATTGCCTGCTTAGGGCAGGATTCGATACATATATACCGGTTTGGTCTCTTCTCCGACTGGCAATAGTCGCATCTGGGTGCCCGGATATTGAAGAAATGATTCATCATGGTGCCAAAGGGACATGCAGCCACACACGATTTGCATGCCACACAGAGATTGAGGGCCCGCTCAACGATGCCTTCGCTATTTCGGTCCAGGGCATCTGCCGGACATACATATAGGCATGGGGCATCTTCGCAACGACGACAGGTAAAGTTGAACACGGCCATTTCATGCAAATCTTTCATGCCTTCGTTATCAGGATGCAGATAGTAGGCACAACCTGCTGTGCAATCATCGCACTCGCGGCATTTTGAAAGGTCTATCAGTAGTTGTTGAGCCATATCTTTGCAATTTATTTACCAGATATCCGGAAGATGTTTTACTTCTTCGTAGGTAAAGACCGGGCCATCTTTGCAAACGAAAAACTCGCCCATCATACAATGCCCGCATTTGCCGAGGCCACAGGACATGTTCTTTTCCATCGACAGGTATATCTGTGCTGGAGTGAACCCCATGCCAAGAAGCTTAAATGTTCCGTATTTCATCATCACCGGAGGACCGCAGACCACTGAAACTGCATTACCGATGTCGACCTGAACCTTATCGAGCAGAACAGTGGCTACACCAACACTTTCGTCCCATTGTTCGTCGGCAATATCCACCGACCGGATAGCTTCAAAATTCTCAATGCTGTTGAGATAGCTGAACAGGGGCTTGTAGATGCAATCTTTCGGTGTTTTTGAACCGTAGGCCAGTATCACTTTACGGATCTTGTCCTTGTATTCGATCAGTGTATAAAGCAATGACCGGATGGGTGCCAGACCACATCCGCCTCCGAGTATCAGAACCTCTTTGTCGAAAAACGCTTCCACAGGGTATCCCCTGCCAAATGGACCCCTCACACCCATTTCTGTTCCGACGGGCAACTCATGCATGAGCGAGGTCACATATCCTGCTTTCATAATAGTAACCTCGAACTGGTCTTTCACCAATGGAGAGGACGATGGAGTGAAAGGAGCCTCGCCGATGCCATCCACAGTGAGTTCTATGAATTCGCCAGTCTTGAACGAGAATTCTCTTTCGGGAACCAACACCAGGGTTTTTATCATAGGCGATTCTTCGATTACTTTCTTGAGCCTGGCTTTCAGAGGCTTATATATGTTTGCAGTATGTGAAGCAGTTTTATGACTAGTCATTCTATTGGGATAATTCAATGAAAATCTCATTTTTGCTGATATTTCCTATGCAACCTTCTATACAGCGACCGCAGCCCGTGCATGCGATTTCGTCAAACTTTTCAGGTCTCCATACATACTTGCAGTAGTACCGGTTGCAGAATCGGGCATGAAGTTTTTTGTGGGGATCCTCGCCGCCGGCTACCCTCTGAAATCCCGGATACTGGCAGGCGTCCATCTGTTTTACCTTTTCAAAACCCGGCTTGTCAATCAGTAAAAAGCAGGTGCAGGTAGGACAAATAGTGGCGCAGGCACCGCACGAAACACATCTGGCTGAGTGGTTCTTCCAGGATTCTACACTTGTGTTTTTAACTATACTAGAAGTTTCCTGGTAATTTGGTAAGCGTTTGTTTTTGCGGTCTATTTCTGTTTTGACTTTGCTGCGTAATTGCCTGAGCGACTCCGGTAGGCTGTTTTCAGAGAGATCGGCCTTGCACTGTGAAGCAATATTTTCCATGATCAGCTCGCCTTTGGCCGAAGAAACACCAATCAGGATTTTATCCCTGTGCCGGCTTAGAACTAGATCCTGATTTTTGTTCGGTACAGGCATTATACCATAGCTAGTGCAGTGGCAATGCTCCAGAGACGAGTGGCAGTCGGCCCCGATGACAATCATATTGTCACGTCTGGCTTTGTAATAGATATCGGGATAGTCAGGATCAAGATAGAACGTGTCGAGAAGGTCGAGTGCCCAGAGGTCACAGGCGGGGGTGCCCAGCACAACGAACGGTTTGTGGAGATCCGATTCCCTAACCACATTTTCTTTGACTGGAAGCAGAAACAACTTTAGCGGCGAAACCGGCTTGGGAGTATTGTAAACAATGGACGAAATATTCACGGATGAAATTAATTCATAGTCGATTGAGTCCTGGTCACGGATCGGGGCATAAACCTTAAAGTCGCCCGCCAGGACGCCGAGCGCCTTTTCCCATGCCTGAATGGTAAACTCAAAATGTTTGATGGAGGTGTCAGGCTCGGGTAATGTATTCATAAGCAGTGTTCAATAAAACAACACTGCAATAATAATTTCCGATTAACTCTTACAGAATGATATCAGTCAGAATTAAAAATGATTTTTATCAGTTTTTCAGCTCTGATCGAAAGGCTTGTAAGATGCACGTTTAGAGAAAGATATGCAAAAATGCCGTTAGTACGTTTTGGCGATACGCTGGAGCCCTTTTTTATCAAGAATCAGCAATTTACGGCCTTTTACACCAATTAGTCTTTCTTCCTTAAATTCACTAAGCAACCGGATGACAGTTTCGACTGCTGTACCTACTATATTGGCCAGCTCTTCGCGCGAAAGGCTTATCACTGAGGAACAACCATCACTCCGGAAAACTTCATCCAGAGTTACCAGTGCCTCAGCCAGTCGTTCACGAACGGGTTTTTGAGCCATGGATGTGATCTTTTTCTCTGCTTCCTCAAGTAAGGTGCTGAGTGTGAGCATAATGCGTGTTGACAGCTCGGGGTAGCGTATGGTTGTTTGAAAAAATTTCCGTTTGTTGATGAAGCAGATCACCGAATCTTCACAGGTGGTGGCCGTATCAGGGTAGGTATTACCGGCTATTAATGACCGCAATCCCATCAAATCGCCAGGCATGCAGAAGCGGAGGATCTGTTCTTTGCCCTCAATACCTAATTTGCTGATTTTGACTTTTCCGGACTGTATGCAGTAGATACCCAACGGCTTCTTGCCTTCGTAATAGATGTCCTGACCTTTTTTGTATACGTAACAGGTCTTCTTGTGGTACAAATCAGTCAAATCACACGGATCCAACCCGCTGAAATAGGAGGACTTGAACACAGGACACTCCGAGCATTTGATATCGACAAGCATATATAGTGAAACCCAAGGGAAAAACAATTACGCAGGCCAACAATGCATAAGAAAAAAGAGATGGTGAGTACTGCCTTACTTCTGCACTGTCTTAATTGCAGCACATTTACAGCCGTATCAGCAGTAAAAAACAATTGTCATCTGGGAGTTTGCATTGCCTGGTAAATATACATTAAATATTTGATTCTGAAAATTATCAGGTAAATAACATAATTTTACCATTTACCATGTTTTACGATTCGGCTGCCCTATGAACTATTTTGAACTATGCTAACAGAGGTGAACCAGATACATATTGTTGGCCTGGTGCAGGGGATTGGCTTCAGGCCGTTTGTGTACCGCTTGGCCACCCGGTTAAGATGCAGGGGATGGGTCGAGAACAGAACCGACGGCGTTTTAATCGTCCTCGAAGAAGGTAGCTGCAACCTTACCGAGTTTTTGGACGCCCTGAAAAACGAAGCCCCGAAAGCGGCAGATGTCGAAAATGTATTTCTGACCAAGGGGAAGGCTGAGTTATCCGGGGACTTTACAATAAAGCCAAGCAGCGAAACGGACAGAGGTATAACCGAAATCTGCCCCGATATTGCCGTGTGCCCTCAATGTCTTGCGGATATGAGTCGGCAGCCCCATCGCATCGACTATCCCTTGTTAAATTGCACCCATTGCGGCCCGCGATTCAGCATTATTGAGAGCCTCCCATACGACAGACCCAATACAACAATGCGCCTGTTTGAGATGTGCCCGGTGTGTAAGTTTGAATATTGCAATGTGCATGATCGCAGGTTTCATGCACAACCTGTGGCATGTAATCATTGTGGTCCTAAATACAGTTTACATGATGCTTCAGGGCAAAAAGACCCTATCAGCCTGAAACACATCTTAAAACAGATGTCTGTTGCCCTGACCCGGGGAGAAATCATTGCCCTGAAAGGTACGGGAGGATATCACCTGATGTGTGACGCCACAAATGATTATGCAGTGCAACGCCTACGCTTGCGGAAAAAACGAGATGGAAAACCAATGGCTGTGATGTTCCCGGATTTAGAAACTGTACATGAATATGCGTTTGCATCGGTTGCTGAAGAGGGTTTGCTCTCGTCGTGGCAAAGACCTATAGTATTGCTGACCTCAAAGAATAAACTGCCACCTAGTGTCAGCAATTATCTGAATACCGTTGGGGTCATCCTGCCATATATGCCCATTCATTTCTTGATTTTTCGGGACATCTCGTGTAATGCGATGGTTTTCACAAGCGGCAACCTCTCAGAGGAACCTGTGGTGACTGATGACACTGTGGCCGAAAATTGTTTTTCGGATGTGGCAGATCTCCTTGTGACATATAACAGGGAGATCATTAACCGGGTAGATGATTCTTTGGTAAAGATGGTGAGCAACACCCCCCTGATTATTCGCAGGTCGCGCGGATATGTGCCAAAACCTGTAAGGCTTGGGCTTGATTGCGAAGGAATTTTTGCTGCCGGTGCTGAGCTTAAGAACACCTTCTGCATCGGAAAAGGCAGGTCTGCCATTCTAAGCCAGCACATAGGCGACTTGAAAAATGCCGAAACCTATGATTTCTACCGTCAGGCAGTTAAACGATTCTTCGACTTGTACCGTTTCACCCCCCAACTTGTTGCCGTTGATCTTCATCCTGACTTCCTGTCATCTGGATTTGCTGCTGCAATGAAGCTGCCCATGGTAAGAGTGCAGCATCATCACGCTCACATAGCTTCTTGCATGGCGGAACATCATCTTGACGAGCCAGTAATCGGTCTAAGCTTTGACGGAACCGGGCTTGGTGATGATGGTAACATTTGGGGTTCAGAAATCCTGATTGCTGATTTGGCCAATTTTCAGCGCTGGGGACACATGGAATATATTCCGCTGGCAGGAGGCGACAAAGCCATAGCTGAGCCGTGGCGAATCACTTTGGCAATGCTGCACAAGATTTATGGTGATGAAGCAATTGCTTTGGCAGTCCAATTGTTTCCACAGATACCACCGGAAAAAATAAGGGCGGTTTCAGAGGCCTTGGTCAAAGAGATCAATACCGTTCAGAGCTGTGGCATGGGGCGGTTGTTTGATGCGGTGGCAGCTATCACCGGACTGTGCGTTGAGCCATGCTTCGAAGCTGAAGGTCCCATGAGACTTGAATCAGTAGCCAGCGGCCTGGATTGCGGTGCATACCAGTACAATTTTGATAGGATATTTGATTACACCCTCCTGATGAAAGGGATCATAAATGATTTGAATCAGAAAGTTCCGGTGGCTGAAATCTCGGATAGGTTGCACCAGACAATGGCAAACTACGCGTTTAGTTCGATAAAGGCAGCCCACAGGGAAACGGGAATACGAAAAGTTGTGTTATCAGGTGGAGCTTTTCAAAACCGCATTCTGAGCGAAAAAATTATCAGTGCTTTGCAGAATGAATCTTTTTCTACTTTTATACATTCACAGGTGCCGCCAAACGATGGAGGTGTTTCGCTCGGGCAACTGGCTGTCGCCTCAAAAAAACGTCAGAGTCTATGTGTTTAAGTGTTCCTGCAAAGGTAATCGCGCTGAAAGATGAAGTGGCCACTGTTGAAATCGGCACATCCACAACCGATGTTGGCACTCAATTGCTCGAAAATATTCAACCAGGCGACTATGTGCTGGTGCATGCGGGTTTTGCCATACAGAAACTTAGTGAAAAAGACGCATTAATACAACTGGAGCTGATTAAAACCATGCGTGCTGAAAAATAAGCGAAAGGCTGTCTTTGTACTGATATCTTGTTAATAAATAGAGTTTTTCAGAATTATTGGATTCTTCAACTCGAATAAAAATGCAGTAATGGCGTGGCATTATGAAGTTCATTGATGAATTCCGGAACCCCGGCCTCTGCGATTCCCTGATTACCCGGATTCATCGTGAGGCCGACAGGAATATCACCGTAATGGAGGTATGCGGGGGGCATACGCTTGCCCTTCATCGCTTTGGTATTGCTGCACTTCTGCCACCAACAATTGAGCTGTTATCCGGCCCCGGTTGCCCGGTTTGCGTTACAAGCAGGGGATACATCGACAATGCTGTGGCACTGGCTTTATCATCCGGTATCGTCGTATGCACCTATGGGGATTTAATCCGCGTTCCCGGGTCAGCATTGACTCTTGAACAGGCAAGGGCTGAAGGAGCCAGGGTTAAAGTTGTTCATTCACCCATGCAGTGTATCGAACTGGCGAATAAAGACCCCGGCTACCAGTACGTGTTTCTGGGTATTGGTTTCGAAACCACCGCACCTGCCAGCGCCGTAGCCATCAAAACAGCATCGGCGATGAAAATGGATAACTTCTGCGTGTACAGCGCACACAAACTGATGCCTCCAGCCATGGCAGCCATCATTAATGCAGGGGTTAGGGTTGATGCATATATTTGTCCAGGACACGTGAGCACAATTACCGGATCAGCCATGTTTTACCCGTTAGTTGAGAAATATAAGGTTGCCTGTGTAATTTCTGGTTTTGAACCACTGGATTTACTCCTATCAATCCTTATGATCGTCCGGCAAATCAAAGAAAAGAAGCCTTCGGTCGAAATCCAATACACCCGGGCAGTAAAGCCTCATGGCAATCAGAAGGCACAGCAACTCATACAGGAGGTGTTTAATCCTTGCGATGCCTGGTGGCGAGGGCTTGGAATATTACCAAAAAGTGGCCTTACTCCACGCAACGCAAAATTTGACGCCGAAGCAAAATTTAGTCTTTCAACGGGCGAACCGGCGGATCCACCCGGCTGTCGCTGTGGCGACGTACTCAAGGGAATAGTCAAACCCGTTGACTGCAAGTTGTTTTCAACAATATGTAACCCGGTTCATCCGGTAGGCGCCTGTATGGTCTCTTCTGAAGGCGCCTGCCAAAGCTATTACCGATATGCAAACTCCTGATAAAATACTCCTTGGCCATGGCAGTGGGGGTAAGCTCATGCATGACCTAATTGAAAATATTTTTGGCAAGTATTTTATTGATAATGAACTGGCATCAAAGGGTGATGCTGCCATACTGCCGTTTAATAAAGGACTGATGGCTTTCACGACAGACGCGTTTGTAGTTCAACCATTGTTTTTTAATGGCGGAGATATCGGCAAACTTGCGGTTTGTGGCACAGTCAACGATCTTGTGGCTGCGGGAGCCGAACCATTGTTTCTTAGCGCCTCATTTATCATTGAAGAAGGACTCGAAATTGCAATCCTGGAAAAGGTGGTAGCTTCCATGGCTGTCGCTGCCGCCGAAGCCGGGGTGCGTATTGTGTGCGGTGATACAAAAGTGGTGGGGAAAAGCCAATGCGACAAACTTTTCATTACTACATCAGGGGTAGGGAAAGTAAATCCTGGATATCAAGAGATTGTAAGTCGTATTATGATTTCTCCGGGTGATTTTGTCCTGCTTTCCGGCTCGCTCGGAGATCACGGCATGGCCGTTCTGGCAGCCCGCAATGAACTTGGATTTGCCTCATCCGTGAAGTCTGACTGTGCATCGCTGAACAAGATGATACAACCTGTCTTGGATAAGGGATTGAATGTGAAGTTTATGCGTGACCCGACGCGCGGGGGGCTTGCCAGTGCGCTGTGCGAAATAGTCCAAGGCCAACCATTCGGACTAGTTATCGAGGAAGATAAAATCCCTGTACATGTATCGGTTACGGGAATGTGTGAACTTTATGGGTATGACCCGCTATATCTGGCTAACGAAGGTAAGATGTTGATCATTGCATCTGAAAATCATAGTGATGAAGTGCTATCGATCCTGCAGCAAACTGGGGAGGGAAAAGAAGCTAACATCATTGGCAGGGTTATCGACCAATACCCTGGTAAGGTGCTTTTAAAAACGAAACTCGGGGGTAACAGGTATATTACTATGCTTGCTGGCGAACAACTGCCGCGAATATGTTAATAAAAAGCTATGCATGAGCTTGCCCTTGCAAATGGAATACTTTCGATCGTCGATGCATCGATGCACCAGCATGGCTGCACAAAATTGTATTCAGTCAGTATTGTTGTTGGCAGATTGACATGTGTTGACGAGCATGCCCTCAGGTTCGCGTTTGATTCAGTGACAAAGGGAACAATTGCTGCCGGGGCAGAACTCATGTTTGAATTTAAGAACCCATTGGCTAAATGCAATTGGTGCCAGTTGGAGTTTGAACCTGAAGGGTTTATCGCAGTGTGCCCTGGTTGTAAAAAAGCCGACACGGAGATTACGAATGGTAAGGAGTTGTATATCAAATCAATAGAAGCAGAATAATCAAAATTAAAAACCATGTGTGAAACCTGTGGCTGTCATGACTCATCAACTCCACGTATTGTGGGAACGCCTACACAATATTCGTCGCCTCCTTACATGAGTTTCGATCAGGATCGGTTCTATTCCGTTGGCCATACATCAGCTCCTGAAGTCAGATCCGGGAAGAAAGATCTTCTGATCGAAAGAAACATCCTCGAACACAACCAGGTCTTTGCAGAGCGCAACAGGGACTTTTTTCTTTCAAAAAATATTTTTGCGCTGAACCTTGTCAGCTCGCCAGGTTCAGGTAAAACAGCACTGATCGAGGCACTTGTAAAATATTTAAATCATCCGGCCGGAGTCTTTGTGGTTGAAGGCGATCAGCAAAGCACTCTCGACGCCGAACGGATTGAAAAACTGAATGTTCCGGTGGTACAGATCAATACAGGCTCCACGTGCCACCTGGATGCGGACATAGTGGGCGATGCTCTAAGAAAGCTGAATCCAACGGATAACTCCTTAGTTATCATCGAAAATGTTGGAAACCTGATGTGCCCTTCACTTTTCGACCTTGGCGAAACCCTGCGTATTGTGTTGCTGAGCACTGCTGAAGGAGACGATAAACCCCTTAAATACCCTTTTATGTTCAATTCGGCTCAGGCCTGCATGATCAGCAAAATTGACCTCCTTCCTTATACCGGTTTTGATATTACTGTTGCAATAAATAATCTCAGGCTGGTAAACCCGCATATCATTGTTTTTGAACTTTCGTCGCGGACAGGAGAGGGGATGGTTCAATTCGTAGGCTGGCTGGAAGAACACCTCCAGTCGAAACAATGAAAATACATGGCATTCTGATACCTAAGGGTATTCTGCTGTTATTGCAGATTACCTTGGACCGGTAAAGGCCGGTGAAGTCTACAGATCAAAGAACTGAATAGCCACACCGCAAAGCACCAGGGAAAGGCCGGCAAGGGCTTGAATATATTTTTCAAGCCATTGGGTTTTAAGAGGTTTCAGACCTGCCAATGCCAAAGCAACAATGCCCATCATGGTACCCACAGTAACTATCCCGAAAACAAAACTAACAGCCAGGATACCGGCAGTGCTATGGAGGGCTGCCGGATACATTAACAAAGGGATAAGCGGTTCGCATGGCCCAAGTACAAAAATGATGAATAATATCCATGGTGTGATTGAAGTCTTTTTTTTATGAACATGCGCATGAATATCGTGGTGGGTGTGAGTGTGGGTGTGCAGGTTGCCGTCGGCATGCACATGACTATGTTGGTGAGGACGATTGCGAAAGGTTTTGCGCAAACCCCAGATCATGTAAACCAGACCAAAAGCAATAAGAAGCCAAACAGCCACCTTGCCCCTGAAAGCCTCAATAAATTCGAGTCGGTACAGGGCAGTCCCTAAAGCTATGCCCAGCAATCCAAGTATAATAGAACCAGCAACATGGCCTATTCCGCACCATAATGTGACAAACAGAGTTTTATGGTAGGTCCAGTTCCCTGCTTTTGCCATTATGATAAACGGAAGGTAATGATCCGGTCCGATCAGTGTGTGAAGAAAACCGATCGATGCCGCAGTAAGAATCAGCATGTTGATTTCCATGGGCGGTAAGTTAGGAGGTATATTTCAATTATTACAAAAAAAAGCTATCATCTGCTCAGAAAAAATGACTTCCATCAGTTTTAAAAATTACCCGTACAAGATCTGAACAGTCCGTGATTAATGAAAGCAGGCCATGATCGAATGCGGATTGCATTTATGGCAAAAGTGCATCTGAACAACCCGTAATGTTAAATGAGCTTACCTTCAGAAGCAATTCAGAATTGTCAAATTACCCCGAATTCTCTACTTCAGCATGGTCATGATCTAGGAGAAGCTAACAGCAGCATCGCAGTGTTTGAGCGAATAATAAAAAGATGAATTATTGATGGTTGCGAGCCTTGAAAGAGTATAATTATTGAAATGAAAGATATCGAGTGACTTTTCTACTGCTGTTATAAGCCGCCTCATGCTTATTTTACTTTTTCATGATCAGGTTTGTCTGTTTTATCTTCTCCCAGTTTCGACAGTTCAATTTCACACATAAATAATTTCTTGACTTCAGTGTTAAACTGTAGTATAAATATTGCATAACCCCAGAAGATAAATCCGATGAAATCAGTAATCCGATCAATTTGTACGATTACATTCCAATTCGTAGATGGATCAATGCGGTTGAGTAATTCTAATCCTGTAATTGAAGTCAGAAAACCTGAAAAGAAGTCGATCACAGCTAACCAGCCAATAATCAAGAGTATAATTCTTGCCCATTGTTTTTTGTCAAGGAGAAAGTAGAAGAGCCACAAGCCAAAGAGGAATAGAATAACGTTTCCAATAACAGCAAAAATATAATAGGTAGCCGGTGTTAAGTAGCTCATAAGTCCACTACTGATACTTCCGCCGGCAGCAATATCAATTGATATCTTGACGAGGAAGTAAATTATGAATACCACACGTAACCTTGATAATTGTTTCATAGAGAATCGCCCTTTCAACAATTCATGTATTAAAATACAAGGGTATTGACTCTTCGATAATGACTGAAGCTCATTGTTCGCTTCCCTTATTTTGATTACTCTACTCTGCCAGATAGGCATTAGAAGACGTTAAACTTCCCCCGCCTTGAGAAGTGCGAAGCATTTGAAGTAAACCAGGTGAGCGCTATGAAGCCCGTTTTATGTGAAGACCCTCCTGTCTTTTTTCTGAATTTTAATTACAGTCATAATTTATTCTATCATAAAGGTTTTAAGGTTAATCCATAAAACATGCCCAGAATTAACATCTCGCATAGTCCAGCAATCAATGTATAAAGCAATGCTTTAATCGGCACATTGAACATCATCCATTGTGAAGCCACATCCATAATAACCCGGAAAAACCAAGCCAGGAAGGCGAAACTTATTCCTTTTACTATCCCTGATTCACCCGGAAGACTCTGATAAAGGAGCAGAAATATTCCAGCCATAACAAATCCATAAACCAGGTCAATCATGACTCCTGCCAGGACATTTACAGATGATTTTGCAATTGGTTTGTAGACTGCATAGAGCCTTATAGCAAGAGGATTGGCTTTAATCAAACCATCCATTACACCAAATAAGATTCCACTGATAATGCTTACTATGATATATCTAATCATTTTTACCTCCATCGTTTGATCACCCTTTATGACAAAGGGGAAATTTCATATGATTTGCGGAGCGGCTGTTGCAGAAGCGATCATTTCCTGTTGACAACGCTACAGATAAACATAAAGTTTGCAGATCAGAATTCGAATGAAAAACTGGCTCTGGTCGGAAGGATTGCAATTATGGTCAAAAGTTATCTGAACAACCCATAATGTTAAAAAGAGGCTACCTTAAATGGCAACCTCTTTTCTAATCAAATCTGTAGTCAATATTATCTGCTGATGATAGGATCGGGGCTGCCATCAGGATCATTTTTCACAAAACCACTGGAGGTTGGGTTGCCCAACAATAATACTCCGGCAGCATGGGGCGCTGCCATCGAAGTTCCGCTGATCGATTTGTATGTACTCTTGAGCCAGCATGACATAACCGAAACACCTGGAGCACAGTAATCTATCGGAGGATTGGCAAAGTTGGAAAACGACGCCCATAGGTCGCCCGTGGACATGGCCGAAATGGTAAAAATATTTGTGCCGTTGGCTCGAGCAGGAGAAACATTATTGGCGTTCTGAGCTTCATTCCCGGCAGCCAGGGTAAATCTGATGCCTTTGCCGGCTGCGGCTTTCACTGCATCATCGAGGGCTGTGTATGCAGGCCCGCCAAGACTCATATTAGCCACATCACCCGCAACGCCAACAGAACCTACATAGTCAACACCAGCTATAATGGTAGAATAGGCTCCGCTGCCCTGCCTGTCGAGAACCCTGACTGCAACCACCGGAGCTCCGGCAGCAACGCCAACTACGCCAATGTCGTTGTTTATGGCAGCGATGGTACCAGCCACATGGGTTCCGTGTCCGTTCTCATCCTCATAGCCTTTTGATCGTGGCACAAAGGTCCTGCTCAGGGAAGTATTCACATTTAGATCGGGGTGGGCAGACTGGATGCCCGTGTCGATGACCCAGGCTTTGTTGCTGCCCGCATAGTTGGAAAAACCACCCACGCGAGTGATACCCCAGGGGATGGTTTGGGCGGCCACTGCGGTTTGGCTTTTCTCGACAGTGACGGGAGGCAGTGATACATAAAGATCGGGTTCGATGTAGGCTACAAGATCGTGCTTCTGGAGTTTCTTAAGCTGCCCTTCATTAAGTTTGGCGGCCACACCGTTGATGGTTCCGCTGTATGCCTGAAAAATGGCAAGTTCGCTGGAGCCGGCATCGCGCAGAATGCCCTTGGCGAAGGCTTTCATCTTTGAAACTTTGGCGTCGTAATCACCTATAAAATTCAAAGCAGGGCTATCCTTAAACACAATAATATAGTCGCCGGGAATGATGCCACCGTTCTTCAGAACACTGGCCTGTGTTTCTTCACCTGCGGGGGCGGGCTCCTTCTGGCATGAACCAAACGCAAGTGAAACGGCAAAAAAGATGAATGCAAGCTTTTTCATGATGTTAAAATTTAAGGTGTTGACAACAAAGATACGCAACAAAAAACGAAATTGTTCGGTTAAAGGTCAATTATTAATTCATTAAAAGACATTTTAAAGAAGCGGTACTTTAAGGCGCCAGACGTTTTAGTCCGCAATCTTAATGAATGTTTTTTTCAGGTTGAGTTAATAAAATGTTAAAATTATTGTGTTAGATATCATAATTCAGACTTTCCAATGCAGACACCCGATTTAGAAAAAATTCTATGTTTGTTTATTGATTGATATTCTATGAAAAAAATTCTGCATCTGCTCCTGCTTCTTTTGACAAGTGTATTATCAGCAGCTCAGGGCAATCCTCCAAATGCATTGCCAGATCTTCCTTTCGAAGCAACCCGATATTCGCGGCTGATCACCAATAAGGAAATTGTGGATTTTCTGTCGGTCTGTGCTGAATTTAACCGGCAGATCAAGCTTGAAACTTTCAATCTGGAGGGAAATTATCAGGTACCACTGCTTATCATTTCAAAGAATGATCCCTATTTCGAAAAAACCCTGGTGATGCTCATGGCCCAGCAGCACGGCAATGAACCTGCGGGGATGCAAGGATGGCTCATGTTGGTGAGGGATTTAGCGCAGCGCCGGCACGAACAAATGCTCGATAGCCTGACGCTCATCATACTTCCGCAATGCAATCCGTGGGGCGGCGACCGCTCGGTGAGGAGAAATGCAGATGGAATAGATCTGAACAGGGATCATCTTCTGATGCAGTCACAGGAAGCTCGGATAATCCAGTCTATTTTTGAAAAATACCGGCCGCATATGACTGTGGATTTTCATGAATACAACCCATTTGGGCGAACCTGGACTGAATTCGGTTTCCGTCGCAATTTCGATATCCAGCTTGGTGGCCCGACAAATCTGAATAATGATTCTGCCTTTTCCGACCTGTTCTATTCCAAAGCCCTGCCCTTTGTTCAACAGGCGCTTTCATCTAAAGGCTATTCATTTTTTGAATATACCCTCGGCGACTTTTCGAGGGGTGAGCGGTTACGGCGGAGTACCGTGGATATTGACGACGGGCGGCAGAGCTTCGGCATCGCCGGTACTTTTTCAATGATAGTGGAAGGCATGAACGGGCGCGACTCATTGGAGAGGCTTGAACGACGCACCAAAAGCCAGTTCGACACAGCAATGGCATTGCTTAGCTTGGCATACAAGAATGCTGGTTTGATCAGGAATACCGCCGAACAGGCGCGAAATACCCTGCTGACGGGATCAGAAAGTGCATCGCTTAGGCAGGAACACATCAAAGGTTCCAAACCATTGCAGTTTCCTTTGCTATCGCTCAAAACAGGCAGGGATACGATATTTGTTGTGGAAGAGTATCATTCGAAAGTCCGGTCGCTGCTCGTTGTTCAGGCACCGCAGGGTTACCTGATTCCAAAGGCAGATACTTTGCTGGCCAACTGGCTTAAACGATCCAATATTTTTCACACCAGCCCTTATCCGGCACAGGCAAGACTATTCCGGTACCGGATCCTACACACTGAAAAAAGAATCGAGGAGGAAACCTCGAATTACTACCTGGAGGTTGAAAAAGTTCCTGCGTATGACATCGCAGCTTCAGACTACTATTATGTGAATTCCAGTCAGATATACCGGTTCAGGATTATCAATGCCCTGGAGCCCCAGGCTATGCATGGTCTGGTCAATTACCCGAATTTTTTGCACCTGAGCAGCGGTGAATACTTTCCGGTGCTGCGGGTCGAAAAATAAGTGCATCTGTCGGCAGCACTGCAGGATTTCAGGAATTTTATCTACTTTTGGCCGCTCAAGTATGCTGTACCATAAAACCTATATCAATCACGAATCGCCCGAATGGGTGGTTTTTATCCATGGAGCCGGCGGCAGTTCGGCCGTATGGTATAAGCAGGTTCAGGCGTATTACAGGCACTTCAACCTCCTTCTGATCGATCTGCGGGGTCACGGTCGCTCAGAAACAGGTCCTGCCATGAATCGCCACGACTACTCATTTGATTCCATTGCGCTGGATGTTGTTGAGGTGCTTGATCACCTGGCCATCACAAAAGCACATTTTGTGGGTGTGTCGCTAGGTACCATAATCATCCGCAAACTTGCCCAGATCAAGAGTACGTATATCAAATCGATGATACTTGTTGGGGCCATTACACATCTCAGCATCAAGTCGCGATTCCTGATAAAATTGGCCAGAATGTTTCATTTTGCTATGCCACCGATGTGGCTATACAAGCTGTTTGCATTTGTCATCATGCCTTTTGATGATTCGGGCGAGTCGCGCAATGTGTTTGTGCGCGAGGCCAGAAGGATGGCCCGGAAAGAGTTTCTTCGGTGGTTTATGCTCACCCGCCGGCTGACTGACAAAATAAAAAAGATGGAAGAAACTGATCCGCAGATTCCCACCCTTTATGTTATGGGCGAATATGATTTTCTGTTTCTTGAACCTATCCGTCAGCGTGTACGAAGATTTAAACACAACACGCTCGAGGTGGTTGAAAAGTGCGGACATGTGGTGAACATAGAACAGTCTGCCATCTTCAACGAGCTTTCGATACAGTATATTCGACATTTTTCGTCGGCTCAGAAGACGATTCAGGCACCTTGATACAGGTTAATTACCACAGCAAATATGTTGAATTTCCTAGATAAGTTTTCGACCAATCGGTTAGAAGTCTGATTTCAGGAATCTTGGCGGCTTGCGCACGAGTGTGGCTTGCTCAAATGCATAGGCAATTTCAATCAACACATGCTCGCTCCATGCTCTTCCAAAAATCGAAATGCCTACAGGCAACTGTTCAATAAAACCCATGGGCACTGTAATATTGGGATAACCCGCCTGGGCTGCTGGCGATGAACTTCCCACATGGAAACTGTCGCCGTTCACCAGGTCGCTATGCCAGGCCGGACTGCCTGTGGGTGCAATAATAGCGTCGAGCCTGTGCAGGTTCATCACGCGATCGATGCCGTCATCGCGCATGCCTTTCAGCATGCTCGCAAGGGCTCGTTTGTATTCTTCCGAGTTCAGATCTCCTTTTTTATTTGCCCTTAGCAAATAGTCCTGATTGAAATACCTGAGTTCAATGCTGTCGTTCAGATTGAAAGCAATGAGTTCATCGAGATTTTTTATGGGGGCATCGGGACCCAATGAGACAAAATATTTATTTAAGCCATCCTTGAACTCATACAGCATAACCTCGAGCGAAAACCCGCTGATCCTGGCAAGAGGAATTTCGTCAATATCCACAAATTCAGCTCCGAGGTTCTTCATGGTTTCCACAGTTCTGGCAACCAGGGAATCCACTTTGAAATGCCTGCCGAGAGGGGCTTTATAAAGCCCGATTCGTTTGCCTTTGAGGCCATCTTTCTTTAAAAATTGCGTATAATCCGCATAATACCTGCCTTCGCTGTCAAGTGTTTTGGTGTCACTGGCGTCAATTCCGGTCAGTACTCCGAGGCAAATGGCCGCGTCTGTCACTGTGCGTGCCATTGGTCCGGGGGTGTCCTGTGTGAAGGAAATCGGAATTATGCCGGATCGGCTAAGCAGCCCGACTGTTGGTTTGATGCCCACGATGCCATTGGCTGTGGATGGACATACAATGCTGCCGTTGGTTTCGGTACCGATTGCAACGATAGCCAGGTTAGCAGATACGGCTGCCCCCGACCCTGAACTGGAACCACACGGATTGCGGCTTAAGACGTAAGGGTTCCTTGTAAGGCCACCTACACCGCTCCATCCGCTCGTAGAGAGCTGCCCCCTGAAATTAGCCCATTCGCTCAGGTTCGTTTTTCCGATGATGACAGCACCGGCCTCACGAAGCTTTTTGGCAATATAGCTGTCCTGTAGAGGAAAAGAGTTCATCAGTGCCCGGGAGCCGGCTGTGGTTGGCATCCGGTCGTGAGTATCGATATTATCTTTCAGAAGTACAGGTATCCCATGCATCGGACCCCTGGATTTTCCTTCCCGCAGCTCTCGGTCGAGTTCTTCGGCAATACCAACGGCATCAGGGTTAACTGCAATGATGGAATTTATTGCCGGTCCATTCCTGTCTATCTTTTCAATTCGATCAAGATAAGCCTTTACCACATCCCTGATGGTGAAGGAACCATCATCATATCCCTTCCTTAACTTTGCAATGTCGAACTCGAGGTAGGTAAAACCGTCCTGAGAACTGTCTTTTTTCTGGCAGCATTGCTGGCCGCATGCACCAAAAATAAGCAGCAGAAAACCCATTCCCGCCGCAATTATTAGTTTGTAGTTCTTCATGATGATAGTGATAATTGAGGTTGACAGAAATAAAACTAAGTTAGCATATGATACCAACACATCTCACAAATGTAGGTAATATGTTCATTTGGAGAAATGGTTGCCAAATTAATTCGATATTGGGTTTGTTTTATAGAAAACGATTTGTTGAAGAAAGGAATGACGTAATTTTGAATAAATGATTTCGGGACAAAAATGAAGGTTATAATCAGTAAAAAGAGTAAGGCTGGGTATCTTGCGCTGATGCTGTTATTTGGCCTCGGCAGTCACCTCCATGCCTCACATCCGGCAATATATTTAAATACTTCCGATACAAATCAGAGCCTGGAAATTAATTTCGCTGATTATGAGAGAAGAGGGACCAGCTTACCACCATTCGAAAACAGCCGTTCCTCATTAGTCGAAGGAATTAAGATTCATTACCGGATCTGGCCTGTGCCTGCCGAGGAAAGGAGAGGTTCTGTTTTGCTTATTCATGGCTTCAGCGGATCTACCTTCTCCTGGAGGTCGAATGCACCTGTGCTGCAGCAACAAGGTTTTGAGGTTATTGCTGTGGATGTGCCACCCTTTGGGTATAGTGACAAATCCTCGGGTATCAACGGATCGGTTACGTTCAGGGATCAGTTGATGGCCAACTGGCTCAACCAGGAATTTGGCAGCCGTTCGTGGCATCTTGTCGGACATAGTTTGGGGGCTGCCATCGCCCAGGCGATGGCTCTGAGGTTCCCTCACGCTATGAATACGCTGGTCATTGTCGATGGGGCTGTGTTTGGAAAATTAGAACCCTCGGTAAGGAAATCAACCCTTCTCTGCTTTGGCTTGGTCCGCAATGCGGCAGCGGGTTTGGCACGACTCTTTTATCTGACTTCAAATAAGATTGAAAAATTATTAACCTCGGCCTATGGGCGCCAGCCAGAAAAGGCAGAGATAGACCAATATTTAGCTCCTCTGCGGCTGAAGGGAGCACCGAAAGCTATACTGGCTGTATCTGCATGCAGCCATGAGGTGTTTACCGTCGACAGCCGTACTTTGTCCATTCCGGTGCTGGCAATTTGGGGAGAAAAAGACACCTGGGTGCCGCTGCCATCGCGCAAAGCCATACTTGACAAAATTCCTGACCTGAAACTTGAAGTAATCGGAGGTGCCGGGCATAACCCGATGGAAACACATGAAAAAGACTTCAACAGGATATTACTCGATTTTCTGAAATCAGACCGCTAGAACCGATTTTGCTGAATAGTGAATATCAGGCAGTTAAAATCATCAAACGGATGAGGATGACATTCTTAGCGTAATGCCGCCTGGTGATCAGAAAGGTACCGTGAACCCAAGAATAGGAATAGCCCTAACATCCATTCCGGCTCCCATGGGCACAGCCAGCGCATAATCAATGCCTATTCTGCGCACCAGGGTTCTTCCGCCAAAGGATATAATAAGACCTTCGTCAAAAAAAGGAAGAAAGTAATTTTCCGTAACAAGGTACGTACTCGGGCTTACCCTGGTCATACCACTGAAGTTAATGATCGGATTATCGGCCCACTCACCATCGGCATATGCAATCCCCATGCCGAAACTGACATTATGGTCGCGGCTGCCATAGGTAGCTGTGCCGTAAAGAATGCCAAATCCCACACCTTCGCCGGCCAGCACGCCTACCAGCCCTCCGGCGCCGATATTCAGTTTGTCTTTAATGATGGGTGCGGAGAACTTAGGCACTATCCATAACGGAGTTTCCTCCGAACCAAACAAAAATAAAGGGATCATGCCCGCACCAACGGAGAAATATTTGGATAATCCATAACTAGCCTGGTTCCAAAGTACCCAGATGTTTTGATAGTAGCCCTCGCCCTTACGCAGTCCGTAGCCACCCGGTGCCCAGAAATACCTGCCCGATTGAGGATTTTCGTAGTAAACCTGATTATTATGGACCTTGTGGGGTTCTATCGTAACTTTTCTTCTGATGGAAGCCTTGGGTATGTAAACTTCACCAAGGTCCCGGGTTGTGAGGATTATCTTCAATGAGTCCTCGCCTGCAATGGTGCCGGTAAATACATTTCCGTCGCGTGTTTCAATCCTGTAGTGCAGTGTATCGACTCCCTGTTGCGCCATGAGATGAAAAAAACCGGTGAGGGTTAATATAAGGAGTATGGATATCTTCTTAATCATGGCTTCTTAGCAATTGTTATGCAAATATATGAAATCAAGGTATCGCTGTCAATATATCCGGTAATTAAAATTGGGTTTTATGAGCAATAAGTCATAGAGAAGCCGAAGATAAGCGTCGCTAATCTCTAATTATGTCGAAAATGAAATTCCACTTAATGCTTTCTCATCGGTTTAATCCGGATTCTTAGTAGCCGGCAGCCTCTATTTTTCGTCGGGATTTGAGCCTTTACTGAAGAACGATCCGAGTCTGGCAAAACCCTCCTTGAAAGACTCAGCGGCTGATGAAAATGTATCTTTAAACTCATCCCATTTGTCATCGGCAGCGTCAGTCAGTTGGTCAAGCTTTGTCTGCAATTCTTGCCTGCGGTTTTTCAGAAGGGCCAGTTTTTCCTCATATTCGGCCCGGGCTTTATCCACATATTCATCCTTTTTGGCTTCCAGACCTTCAATCTTTTCAAAAAGCTCGTCGATGGTCTTTTTGGCTTCTTCTTTGAATTTCTCGCGATCCATATACTTCGGTTTAGGTTTATTACTTAATAATTTTCATTTCGTTAGGCCTGTTGATGCAAAGATAGTCCATTTTAGTCTTTCTTCGAGAGCATATTTAGTTCATATACATCAGCGTTGCTGATAGGCAACAGGAATATTGAGCATCGGTACCTGGTTTTCGGGCAGTTTGAGAAGCTCTTTGAGTTTGGGTTTATCCATGGATGCCCGCGGCCTGCATGCCATTTTCTCCGAAGCGCAAAACAAAAGAATATTCTGAGAAACGATACCTGCATCCATTGCTCCCCACTCAAGGCGCAGGGCCTGATCGCCTCCGCGAAACCTTGAAATGTCTGATACAAGCAAAACGATCAGGGGTGCTTTTGCCACAGTCTCCTGCCTTCCGGCCAGCACAGCCCTGTGATCTCCCGCTTCAATCAGTTTCAAATTGTGAGCAGGTGCGTCATAGACATAAATGCCCGACCTGAAGAAGGCAAATACATCAATATCCTGTGCGTTCTGAGCAGAAGGCGCGGTTCGCTTGCCTTCAAGCGGACGGTTAACGCCGTTGGCTGCCCATAACAAATCTGAGACATCACCCAGTTTCAGAGTTGTTGTATCAAATTCCCTGTCAGATGCTCGCTGCCCGAGCGCTTTCATTAGTGCCATGCCCCGGTCGGTATTTGGCTTGGGAAGTTCAATCAGTTCGGCTACCTGCGCCACACAGGTAATAAATGCCACAATTAGCATCATGGTAACAAGAATCTTTTTCATGGTAAACCTCTTAAGTTTAACGAATTATAAGTGAAGGTTTAATAGTTGTTTCTACTGTCCGATTTTCCTCAACCTGCTTACACGGTCAGAAATGGCTTGCAGATGTTCGGCTTCGGAAATATCGGGGTCTTTTAACTGCAAAAAAGAATCGCAAGGAAGCTCGGAGCACTCAGCGCAGCTTTTGAATCCTTTCAGGCGGACTGCGCAATTGTAAAGAGGACACCTACCTCCTTCGACATGCTGCAAGGCCCAAAAAGTTTTACCTTTCACCGGATGACAGCCGTTGCATTCGTTTTTAATATAGTACTGACAATCAGTACATATTAGCCCGCAGGATGACATTGTTGTCATAGAGGAAATGCTCCGGTGTATTTGACATATTTTTTTGACAGCCCGAGCAACTTTTTTATGCTTTCGGGTACCTCGACGGCGATGCTCTGAACAGGAGATGAGGGCAGCAACCGATAGTTTCCTAGCAACCGGCTTTTGAATAGAGGAATATCAGTTCCAAAAATACGGCATGATCCGGAAAATGACCTTATTCGCTCTCTCAATTCTTCCGGTGAAGGAACTGCAATCATGCACCTTTCGCCATCTGCCGGGCTGAAAAGTATCACAGGTTTGGCTGAGGCAGGGTGCACAAACGCATTTCCATCCATACTCTTCAGAGGTGATTTATTTAACTGAGCACACAGATTTTCTGGTTGCCACACATAGAACAAAGGTCGGTTAAAACCAGCATCGGCAAATAACAGGTTGTTCACGAAAATGTGCCCATCGCGTTTGTCAACATCGGGTCCGGTGCCCGAATGCCAACCAAAGGTGCGGTCGTTTTCAGGACTCCGTCCATTTCTTGAAATAGATACGATACTGTTTATCAGTGTATTGTTATAGATATGTGTATCGGATGCATTAAGGATAAAGATTCCCTGATCGCAATTCACGAAAAGATTTCCGGTGCAGATCACCCCTTTAGAAATCTCAAAAAAGAAGCCGTTATCGCTGGGCCAGGGCCTGGAGCTGTCGAAGGCACGCTTCACGTTTCCGACATCTTGTATCCAGTTGTTTACAAATACCCCGTCCACATTGCCTACATCATACCAAATACCGTTAGACCATGGCAAGTCAATCACCAGATTATCGCGACAAGTTACGCGATAACTCTGGTTGAAGATTTTGACGGCGGCCGGATAGTATCCGGTAATTCGTTCTATGTTGTTGCGGGTGAATATGTTACGCTCAAGCAATGCATCGTTTGAGGCAATAATATAAATACCTTCAGTGCTGGTACCACTAACCTTGCAGTTGCGAAGAACGAGGTTGTCACCTTTCAGGTAGGCACCAACGCGTGAGCAGAATGATATTTCGCAGTTTTCGAGCACTGTACCCACCACCTGCTTGCCATGCTGGCTTTCGTGCGACAGCCCTTCAGGATCAGTACCTTCGATGTCAATGGCTCGGTAGGCATATTGTGTGAAAGTAATCCCCCGGATCACAGGGCCTGTTTTATCCGATGTTTTTCCGTGACATTCGCCGGTTGTCCGCAGGATAGCTATATTGAACGCTGTGATTTCAACAAGCCTGCCTGTCGGATCGGTGCCAATGTACACCATGCCGGCATCATAGTCGATATAAAATGTATCCTCGCCCACCTCAGCTTCATAACCTGCCGATTGCAAGAATTTGCCATCGATAAATACCATGTCGTCATTAAAGCGGTGTAATGGAGTCTCTTTGCCAAATCGGTCGCGCGACCACCACTCTGCAGGCTTGGCAGGAAACAGATGTTTCCATTCCGTCGTCCAAAGACCGTTTCCCAGGCTTTTCCACTCATCGGCGATGTATGTGCCTTTAATCACCGGCTTTTCGTTGCCGAAAGGCTGAATGGTAATACCCTGATTCAGTAACAAATTACCCGTTCGGTAAATCCCGCCCCGCATGATGATTGCGTCTCCGGTCACAACCCTGGCGATGGCTTTTTCAAGTGTTGTTGGATTATCTAAGGAACGCCCTGTATTGGAGGTTGATCCATCAGGCGAAACATAATAGATCGTTCCATTGATTTTGGGTACAGGGTAATTTTGAGGAACTGGCCCGTAGGGTCCGCCTGATGGCTGTGCCATGGCTCGCAAAGCAAGCGCGATATATAATAAAGTCATCAGAATTCCCTTCCGAATTGCTGAAGCTTTGGTTATACCTGGGAATTTGATGGAGCTGAGCATTGAAATTTTCATGTTCTGCGATTTGATTTTACGTTGGCTTCTGAGGTTATGTGATTACTATACAAATATAGGAATGATATTCAAGGAAGGTGTATATCAAAACAAATCATATTTCCGTGGAGTATCTCTATAACCGGGGAGTGGAAGACATTATAAACGTAATTTCTCCTCCCTCTGCAAGCTCATCATGTGTGAGGTGGTTACGCTTAATTTCTTTGCCGTTCACCAGCACACGATCCAAGTAAACATTTTTCTCGCCCTGATTCCGGGTTTGTATAGTCAGATGCTTCCCATTCCCGAGCCTGATGACCGCACCATTGACGAGCGGGCTGCCAATTGCGTAATGTGTGCTGCCAGGGCACACCGGATAAAAGCCCAGGGCGCTGAAGATATACCACGCACTCATCTGACCGGCATCATCGTTACCGCATAATCCATTCGGAGCATTGGCATACATAGTTCGCATGATCATTCGAACGCGTTCCTGCGTTTTCCAGGGTTTATTAGTCCAGTTGTACAGATACGGAATGTGATGCCCGGGTTCATTCCCGTGCACATAGGCGCCTATGATGCCATCACGGGTGATGTCTTCATTTTTTTCAATGTACCTGTCGTCAAGAGTTATCTCGAAAATTCTATCAAGGTGAGCGGCAAACAGGTCTTTCCCACCCATCATCTCTATCATCTGCTCTACGCTATGAGGTGTATACAGTCCATAGTTCAAAGCATTTCCTTCGATGAACCCCTGCCCGTGGGTATCAAGGGGGTCAAATTCGCTTCGCCATTTTCCATCTGATAATTTTGGCCGCATATAGCCACTCTCAGGGTCAAACAAATTTTGATAATTTTTTGCCCGCTCGAGATACTCCAGATAGACTGTCTGATCACCGGTTGCGAGGGCTATCTGGGCAATACACCAATCGTTGTAGGCATACTCCAGGGTTTTCGAAACGGAGTTGCTGCTTTTGTCTTCGGGCACATAGCCGAGTGATGCATAATATTTTATACCATCATAGTAGGGAACATTGGCAGTGGAAACGCATGCCCTGAGCGCTTTGTGTTTGTCAATGGTGGTGGTTCCTTTCACAATGGCATCGGCGATTACCGATACGGCGTGGTAACCGATCATGCACCAGTTTTCGTTGGAATGGTGACTCCAAATAGGCAACATATGGTGAACGCTTTGATCATAGTGGGCAAGCATGCTGTGAATCATATCGTTGTTGCGTGCCGGATGCAGCAGATTAAGCAGAGGGTGTTGGGCTCGGTATGTATCCCATAAAGAGAATATTGTGTAGTTGGTGAAGCCTTCACTGGTGTGGATGTTCTGATCCAGGCCGCGGTAGCTGCCATCTGCATCCTCATAAACAACCGGTGCCAGCATGGTGTGGTATAGGGCAGAATAAAATACAATAGAATCGTTTCTGTTATTGAAAGCGGCCTCAATCTTTGAGAGTTCCCAGTTCCATTTTTTACGTCCTTGGTCTCGGACTTTGTCAAAATCCCAGTGCGGAATTTCTGCTTTCAGGTTTTTGAGTGCCCCATCTGTGCTTACGGCCGAGAGTGCCATTTTCACCTGTAATTGTCCGGCGTTCTGCAAGTCAAACCTGAACCATGCACGCAGGTTGCGGCCTGCCATTTCAGGGAAATTATTCTGTTCATCGAATTTCCGGTAAAAACCGTTGTATCCTGGATTGTCAAATTTGCGGCAGCCATATTCAGAGATAGGCTTTGAGAAAGTCATGGCAAAGTACATATAGCGGGTACGCGCCCATCCGTGGGTTTGCCTGTAGCCAGTCACCAGCGTATCATTTTCCACCCGTAAAAACACCCACACATTTTTGCTGTCATGATGGTAAATGTTATACATCATGTCGAGAATCAGGTTGGCAGTATCGGTGCCACAAAAGGTGTATCGGTGCATGCCCACCCGCTCGCTTGCTGTCAGTTCGGCCGTCACGGGGCAGTCATCAAGTGTTACTCGGTAATATGCAGGCTGGGCGGTTTCGTTTTCATGCTTGAATCGGCTACCCCAACCGCCTGACGACAGTGGTTTGTATCCCGGGTCAAGAGACACAGACCCTGTGGCAGGCATCAGAAGAAAATCACCCAGGTCGCTGTGACCGGTACCGCTGAAATGGGTGTGGGCAAAGCCAAAGATTAGCGAATCGCCATACTGGTAGCCTGAGCAGTAGCGGTAGGTGTCGGGATTATATTTATTGTCGCGGTGAAACGACTGAAAACCCGTAGCCGGGCTGAGCTGCACCATACCAAATGGAACTGTTGCTCCCGGATAGGTATGGCCCATGTTATGCGTTCCAATCAGGGGATTAACAAGCTCGGTGTAATCAAATGCAGCATTGTTTTCCTTATCAGGTTGGCAGGCGAAAAGGCAGAGAATTATCAGGCAGGCCATTGAAGCTGATACCAGAATTAATTTTTTTTTCATAAGACAGGATTAAGAATGAATCGCCAGGCGAACCAGTACAAATATACCACATTAGCCCTCTTGCAGCGAGGTGGAGTGCATATCATATTCCGCTAACCTGGGATATAGGGGCAATGTCAAATTCTTGTTTTACGATCGCAAAAAAAAAGTAATGAAAGATAATTATAAACCTGTGATTTTTGCGTTTGGCAGTACGAGCCGGTTTACTGGAAGTTATGGAATCCGGTAGTGTCTTCGGAGGATGGAAGCCCACCATTTTAAGGGTAGTAGCCTATGAAGAATTACGGCCAGGCGTTGCTTCGGCGAGGCGATGATATACCTGTTGCCCGGGTTTTTGGCAGATAGGATCTTGCTGATTTTTTTGGCAAGTTTAATCGGATCTTGCCCGGTTGTTTCATCTTCTTCTATTACAGCAAGTGTTTTGCTGAATTGCTGCTCGTAGGCACCAATATCTTGGTATGCCGCAAAGTTTAACCTGTTTTGTGTGTTGTGGGTTCTAAAATCGCCCGGATTTAGGGTGATCACTTTTATTCCAAATGGGCGGGTTTCCATTCTCAGTACCTCACTGAATGCTTCAATGGAAAATTTACTCATCGAGTAGTATCCCTGGAAGGGGAGACCCATCAACCCGCCGATTGAAGAGATATTTATAATTGTACCACCGCATTGTCTTCGCATGTGTGGCAGCACGGCGCGAACCAAGTTTACCACTCCCATGACATTTGTTTCCAGTTGCAGACGTAGTATATCCTGTGGTATGACCTCAAGTGCTCCCCCGGTGTGCATTCCTGCGTTGTTAATAAGAACATCGATTCTGCCTTCCTGCCTGATAATGTGATTCACGCATTCAGTAATCGAGTTCATGTGGGTAAGATCCATCAGTATAGATTGTACACCGTTTTCCATATCTGCCTGCCTGCGTATAGTACCGTAAACCTTATACCCTTGCCTTGCCAGCAACCCTGACGTATGCTTACCAAATCCCGACGATACACCTGTTATCAGAACCACTTTGTGCATAATTGTTAATGATTTACCCGGCTCAGCCTGCAGCCGGGGCAGTTAACACATGAATTTAATCTGAAAATCCAAAGACTTTACATATGATGGCATTATCACTGGCGATTGCATGGTTGCTTTTGTCAATTAATTACCAACCATTAAGTTCAGCAGACATCGACATCAGCTTCGGCCAGGGTCAGAATCCCGAGCTTTTTAACCACCTGGCCAATTTTCTCCACGGCTTTATCCACCTGTGCCCGGGTATGTGTTGCCATGAGCGAAAAACGTATCAGGCAGTCTTCTTTTGGCACAGCGGGAGCAACAACCGGGTTGACAAAGATTCCTTCTTCAAGCAGCATCCTGGTCAACAGCAACACTTTGAACTGATCACGCACGAATATTGGAATAATGGGGGTGGTTGATTTACCCAGGTCAATATTGAGACTCTGGAGCGCCTTCCGTGCATAGTTCGTGATATCCCACAAACGTTGAATGTGGTCGGGTTCTTTTTCCATTAGGTCGATGGCGGCAAGAGCGGCAGCTGCCGATGGCGGGGCGATGCTTGCGCTAAAAATGAGTGATCGTGAATGGTGCTTTAACCAGTTTACGGTTTCTTTATCGGTGGCAATGAACCCTCCTAATGAAGCCAGTGATTTTGAAAATGTACCCATGATCAGATCAATCTCATCCGTCAACCCAAAATGTGAGGCAGTCCCTGAACCATTGACTCCGATCACCCCAATCGCATGGGCATCATCTACCATAACCGACGCATGGTACTTATTTGCCAGTCTGACCACTTCAGGCAGGTTGATAATGTCGCCTTCCATCGAAAAAATCCCATCCACAACAATAAGCTTGATGCGTTCAGGCTCGCAAAGCTTAATCTTGGCCTCCAGCGAATCCATGTCGTTATGGGCAAACTTAAGAACCTTTGAAAAAGAAAGCCTACTTCCTTCAATGATAGAGGCATGGTCCATTTCATCCAATATCAGATAATCGCTTCGTCCGGTAAGTGAAGACACCACGCCAAGATTGACCTGGAACCCAGTGCTGTAACACAGGGCAGCCTCTTTGTGCATCAATCTGGCTATGCGTTCCTCGAGCTCAATGTGGATGTCAAGGGTTCCATTCAGAAACCTTGAGCCTGCGCAGCCGGTTCCATACTTATGAATGGCTCGTATGGCAGCCTCTTTGATTTTCGGATGGTTTGTCAGCCCTAAATAGCTGTTTGATCCGAACATAAGCACCTTCTTGCCATTGACAATTACTTCCGTATCCTGCTCTGATTCAATCTGCCGGAAGTAGGGGTAAATACCTGCCTCCATGGCTTTTTGCGGTTCGTCATACAGGCTCAATTTCTGTTTTAATGTTCTCATGGGTGCATGTTTTTGTAGCGGGAGGGGTGATAAACTATCGCAATAATAAATAAATTATTCTCGTTTTTTTGCTTGTTGGGTCAGTTTTTTGTTTGTTCCATAAAGTTATGGCGTTCAGGAAAATTTTACTTGTGTCTTAATACTATGATAATGAGCGCATTGGTAACTTAAATCATAAATAAAAGTTTCTGCTCTGAGACTGAAAATGATATGAGCACGCAATAGGTACCAACGATACATTATGGCTGGCATCGAAAAAATACTAAATATAATAAGCATTCTAAAACCACGATCAAGTTGCGGACTTTCATAATTGACAATTGAAACCCAATTATCCATCATCAATCATGGTAAAAAGGGATTATATTCCATGAGCTTATTACCCTGAATTTCAAACAGGAAGCCGCATGCTATAGGTGGCATACCTATATTTGAGAACACATCATTGGGTAATAATGCCCAATGATATGAATGAGTTACGAGTGGCCAGGCAATGGGATCGGCAACTTGCCAATATAAGCCAATGAAATATTCTGAACTTTGTTTGAATGCCAAGCCATTAAGTCAGATTGCCGAGTTTCAATCCTTCGGGTTACTCACATGCACCTACAGTAAATACCGGGAATTCATGCACTGAATCCTTAGAGAAATCCTTGAAGGATAAAAGAATTGGCCTCACAGGATTCCTGCAAGCAACTGCGAAAATACAATCATAAGTACAAGTGCCATAGGGTAAACCGTTGCATAACCGACCGAAGGAGCTTCGCAATCGGTCTTGCTGTCGAGTGTGGCCAGGCCCGGTGTGCTCGTCATAGCGCCGGCTATCACGCCCAGTAACGTCAGAAAATTAATGCGCAGCACATAATACCCGATCATACCCGCAAGGATCATTGGCAGGAGGGTGATAAGTGCACCGGCCATAATCATCTTAAGCCCGCTCTGAGAGATGATGCCGGCCAGTTCGCCCCCCGCATGGGTGCCTACGGTAGCCATAAACATCAGTAAACCAAGCTTTCGCATAAGCTGATTGGCGCTTCCGGACATTGACCAGAGAATTGGGCCGGTTTTACCAATCCGGCTTAGTACCAGAGCTGCCGTAAGAACGCCTCCTGTCAACCCTAAACGAAAATTGAATAATCCGAAAAAAGGAATGGTGACAGCGCCCAAAAGAACTCCGGCTACAATTCCAAGCGCAATAGGTAAAAAGTTGGTTTCAGAAAGTCTTTTTTCGTCGTTTCCAAGCATTTTCATCACCTCAGGCATCTCCTGGCTGCTACCCGAAATAAGCAGCTTATCACCGAACCGAAGGCGGCTATGCGGATTGGGGGGCAGATCAATTCCGCTTCGTCGTATGCGTGTTATAGTCGCGTTGTAAGCCGAGAGGTTGAGTTGCCTGAGGCTGATGTTCACTGCCTTTTTATTTGTTACCAAAGCCCATACCACCACATACTTGTCGTCAAATGACAAGTCTTCTTCAACCTGTTCACCAATGATGAGATGCATCCTCGACATGGTTTCGCTATCGCCAACCACTTTCACAAGGTCGCCCTCATTCAGGACTGTTTTCGGGCAGGGTGAAACGGTTGATGAACCATGTTTCACCCTTGAAATTACTCCTCCTGTCAAATTCCGTATATCTAATTCCTGGATGGTCTTGCCGAAGATGTTATGGTTGCTTACTCTCAAAACCTGATTCTGTATGGTGGGATGATCCTCAAGCAGTTCGTTGTTGTAGCTCAACGCTTCAGTTTTCAGATCGATACGCATGATTCGTGGAAAGAGGTTCATGAATAGAATTACACCCACCACTCCTGCTGGGTAAGCAAGTCCGTAACCAACGGCGGTTGTGGGGTTTCGGGTTGCATCGATGGCTGCCGCCAGCCCGGGGGTGCTTGTTAGCGCACCGTTGAATATACCGATCACCAACGGGCCCGAAATGTTGAAAATCTCTGCTGCTCCGTAGGTCATCAGAACGGCGAGACTTATCAGGATAAGGCATAGAAGAATGAATTTTCTGCCGTATTTCAGGAAAATGTCGAAAAATCCCGGGCCCGATTGCATTCCAATGGTGAAAATAAAGAATAACAAACCAAGGGTTTGAAATTCAGTAGGTATTGTGTACCCGCAATGACCTAATAGCAATGCTACGAAGATGACAGCGGAAAGATCGAGAGAGAATCCCCTGATTTTGAGGTCGCCTAAAATGAGGCCAAGGGTAATTACCAGGAAAAGAACAAAATGGCCTTCGTGCAGAAATTCAAACATGGGAAGATGGCTTTGTGGTGCAAATGTATTAAAGACATCGGCATAAGGGGATAGTTGAAAACTCCTCAGAAAATAAAACCCCGGTCACTGAGCTTTCGCTAAAGTATGATGATTTTGCGGCTGATTCGATCCCCGTTGTATTCAATATGCACTATATATATGCCTTTCAAGCGAGCCGGAACTGAAACAGGACGACCAGCAACGGCGGATGTTTCGAAAACCAGGCTTCCGGAGACAGAATGCATCTTCACTCTGAAAGATCCCGGTCCGGAACCTGCGTCGTCAAACACAGTCAGTGAGTCTTTTGAAGAAACCACGCGTATGGCTTTCCCGGGTTTTGGTTGCCGGGTTGGGGTTAACAGCTCTGAAAACAACCAAACAAATGCCTCTTCGAACTGGGTGCGCCACAAAAACTCGTTGTGCTGACCTCCGGGAACCGTTTTCAGGGTGATCTCTGAGGCCGAAAAGCCCGCCAAGGTCAGCCTGCCCATCATGTTGTTCATCTGTTGCACCAGGCCGCTGCTTTCGTTAGTCCCCCCCATCATATAATAGCGCATGGCAAATTTTCTTCCTGCATCCTGAACCAAAATATATGCTGAATCACTGAACCAGAATGACGGTGAAAACACGCCAGCCTTGCCGAATACATTCTGGTATTTCAGCGCCATATAATGTGTTATCAGCCCACCCAACGAGCTGCCCATTACACCTGTGTTTTCGCGGCCTGAAAGGGTGCGGTAGTTCTGATCAATGTAAGGTTTGAGAGTCTCGATGATAAAGCGGGCATATTTTTCGCCATCACCACCACCGTACTGTGCGTTGCGCCATGGAGTATATTCTGCTGTGCGAAATGAACCTCCATTGTCAATGCCCACAACGATTGGCACCTGCTTGCCGGCAGCTGCAAGCCTGTTAAGCGTTTCGTCAACCTCCCACTCACCGGCAAAGGCCGTGTAGGTGTCGAAAAGATTTTGTCCGTCGTGCATGTAAAGCACCGGATAGCGTTTGGTGCTTGTAGCATAATCGGGAGGCAGGTAAACCCAAATCCGCCGAGTCCGGTCGAATTGCGGCATCAGAAAAGAAGTACTGATTATTTTAACGTTTTCGGCAGCAGTCGTATTGGGGCCACCTCCCAAATCTTCCCAGCTCTGGATAGTAACCTTTAATGTGTCGGTACTTCCCATCACAAACGTCCGATTAGGTAAGTACCCTCCGGTGGCATTTCCCTCTACTGTTGGCCAGCTGCCGCGGGTAAACTTAAATTGAATGGTGCCCGTTGCATTGATCGTGATTTGCGGTTTCCCGGCAGGGTTGGTTTTAAGGGCATAGTCAGCGTTGCCGGGTGCCCAGCCATTGAAGCTGCCTGCTATATAAATGGTTGACCCGGCCGGGGTATTCACCGGGACTGAGTTCACCACAATAGTCACCTGCGCTTGCAGAATCAGGTGGACAAGGAGCAAAATGGACGTCATGGTGAATACTCTTCTTACAAATCGGTATGGTATCATTGGAAAGTGATTAGGAGGCATGATTATCAGTTTCAGGCATGATTGAGGCTAAAATCTTTTCGTCATATGTGCAAAGGTAATATCATTCCTAACGAACGAAATTTTCCTGTACGAAATACTACCGCATATATGCTCTCTTACTAACAAAATGCAAGTCAGGCTTTTTTCAGAGTTTTTCTTCTTTCGGAATTATGAGTAACGGACTGCGCAAGCCTTCATAACTGATGAGTTCAATGCCAGCACTACCGATAAACATTTTTGCTTCAATCCTTAACGGAATATGGTTATTGTCTTCCGAAAGGTACACCGAGATGCTCTCGCCACCTTCAAAAATGGAGTTTTTTGGCATGAAGGGGTAAAATACAAGGGTGGAAATTCTTCCAAATGGCGTTCGGATGATTCTACGTCCTTTGAAAATTATACTCATGTCATAAAATTCGTCTTCAAAGAAGCCAGCCACCTTTACGGTGTCGCCAATTGCCAGATCTGAGAGGTTGAGCGAGCGGATAAAGAATAGTCCGCTAATTATATCTCTAACAGGAGCAGAAGAGTTATAAATTTCCGGTTGCTTCCATGTGCCTGAGCGGTTTTCTTTCTTTCTGACCGCCACCTTCAGTTTCTGCTGGTCAAAATCGGTTTGCTCTTCCACCCTATAATTACCTTCGCGCTGTTTGCGATAAAATGAGTAGGGCAACATCGAGGTGGTGTCCACTGTGGACCGGTAGTTATTTTCTATGTCGGTAACAACATTTGCTATACCTGATGTTTTTGCTTCTAGATTTATGACGTAGCACACCTGTTTCGAAGACTCAGTGATGCCTGATTGCACCGATGCAATGGCACGTCCCACCGTAAAAATACTGAAGCGCAATCTAAAGCGCAGCACCTCACCCGGGCTGAAGCTTTGGTTGGTTATTGCGGTTGGTCGCTGGGCAAGTGAGGAATTTGCTATCAGCCATATTCCAAAAACAAAACTAAACATTTTCAGCTGCCCGGGGACATAGAACCGCTTAAAAAATGTAAGTGATAGTATGGCCATGTAAAGTATCTTAACTCTAGGGTCAGGAAATACCAAAAATAATGCCGTCTTGTAAAGACATATTTTTATATACCAGAAAGAAAGAAAAATCTTTGGCAGAAGCTGTGCAAAGATTAGTAATCCAGGGCATGTGTTTTACCTTCGAAGCCATAGGATAAATGACACGAGTGCACTGGTTATCACACCCATAACCGGAGCTCCAAGCAAACCCTGTAGGATATAATTTCGTGTGTTGTATATATTTTCAGCTGCGTCGAGAGTGATCCGGCCTTTGTCAACAAGATGAGCGATCATATTCCCGAAAAAATCGGGCGAAATGATTTTGCTTACAGTTATTTGTACCAACGGATTCAGCAAGAACACCACGGCTGTCAAACGCAGACCGGTATAAAAACCATCCAGCCAGGTCATCTTTTCGTGGTATTGCACTTTTCTTTTCTGCCTCAATGCCTGATAATAGATGAATAATGCGGGAATGGCAAACAGGTTGGTAAGATATGCATGAAGGGATATGAACTTTCCATGCAAGCCGAAGATTTTCTCCAAACCCGGCCAAAGAATCATCATTCCCGAGAAAATCATTCCATAAAATATTTCCAACTTATACCTGCTGAGGATCTTTAACATATAGATTGATTTCGAAAGCGCCGCAAGGTACAAAGACACCAGGCGCGTGTCAATAGTTGCAAGAAGTTTTTAAGAATTTTTAGCAGCTGATGTCCACACATTTCAGTATAGCTAATCTGAATCTACCCATTGCCTCTAACGTTCGGGCAAGCCCTGACCGAGATTATTTTTTCCGGAAAACTGAGAAGGATTTTCTGAATTTTTCCAGCTTCGGAGCCACCACATACACACAGTAGGGTTGATTTGGATTCCGTGTAAAATAATCCTGATGATAATCCTCCGCTGAATAAAATGTTGTCAAAGGCGCAAGTTCGGTCACAAGGGGATTTTTCCACAGGCCGGATGAACTTACCTCCTTCATCACCTTTTGTGCAACGGATTTTTGTTGGTCATTGTGATATAAAATCACCGACCTGTATTGGCTGCCTGAATCGGCACCCTGTCGGTTGAGGGTTGTCGGATCATGAAAGTGAAAAAAGATAGTGAGAATCTCCTCATAGGTGATAACCGAAGGATCATAGATAATCTGCACAACCTCAGCATGACCTGTTGTTCCGCTGCAAACCCGATCATATGTGGGGTGTTCGATTTCGCCTCCGCTATAACCGCTTACCACCTTTTTAACCCCTATCACCTCGTTATATACGGCTTCGAGGCACCAGAAACAACCCCCGCCAAGTGTGGCCTTTTCAGTAGCGTCATCATTTGTAGCTTCCATAGTATCTGTTATATTAGATTCAGGGGTTTCGTTGGTGCATGACTTCAATGATCCAGTCTGAATTGAACCTAGAATAATGAAAACCCATGCAAAAATTGTGTTCATGAGCTATACCCCTGTCAATTATATAAATACAACACCCAACAGCAGGTTTTGTTTTCTCTCTGTCTTGGCAAATACTTTGTTGCCTTATTCCATGTACATTTGAAAATCTTAATCAGGAATAATGTCAAAGCACGTGCTTTCAAAGTCTAGTTTTATCAGGGGAGTTCAGTGTCATAAATCTCTATACCTCTACAAAAAAAGGTATTTTCTTCGCGACCCGCTGCCACCCGAACAGCTTGCCCGTTTTCGGAGGGGCACGGAAGTTGGCAAGTTAGCCAGGGAGCTATTTCCGGGAGGCATGGATTGCAGTCCGGCAACTCCGTTTCAATTTGCAAAATCGGTCGGAAAAACAAAAACCCTTATCGATACTAAGACACCTGTACTCTACGAAGCAGCCTTTATCTATCATAACACATTGGCCGCACTTGACATCCTTGTGTATGACCCTGATTCAGATACATGGGATGGCTATGAAGTGAAGAGTTCGTTGATTATCACTGACACTTACCTGATGGATGCAGCATTACAATGGTATGTTATTAGTGGGGCCGGTATCAGGATCAGGAGTATATCAATCATTTACATGAACAGGGACTATGTGCGAGAGGGTGATCTTGACCTTAATCAACTGTTTATCAAACAGGATGTTACCGGAGAATCGAAGAAGAGGCAAAAGTATGTTTTTCAGGAAATCCAAACTCAACTGGGGGTGGCAGCCCTGAAAAAGTCGCCGCAAATAGCCGTTGGTCCGCATTGCCATAAACCTTACACCTGTGATTTTATGGGTCACTGCCACACACATCTGCTCACAAGCTCTGTTTTACGTTGGGCGTGGCTTAGCTTTGAACAACGATATGAATTATTGAGAAATAAGCTCCAGAAGGAAGAGGATTTCACGCCTTCATTTTTTATTGATCGACGGCTGAACGATAAGCTTAATGCCCATATCCGGAAAATCATCCACATTTCGCGTTCTGCCAAGTTGATAAGTAATGAAGCTGCAGGTCAGCATGTAATGTTTCTTAAGGCATATTATTATAGACCTGCTGTGCCTGCGTTCGATGGTCACAAGCCTTATGAACCAATTCCTTACTGCCTTTCTGCGCTGATTACCGATATTAATGATCACCGAGAAAGCTTCAGCCATTATTATTTCGGATTTAACTTTAATTCAAAGAACAAATTCACGGAAGCATTGGCTGCCCTGATCAGGCCGAAGACCGTTGTTTTGGTCTATTCCGACGATGCATTAAGCAATGAGGTAAGGATTTCCTCAGCAGCCGGTGCAAATTATCAGGTAATAGACTTGTATGGGTACATAGAACAGGGGCATTATTACAATCCTGCCTCCAACGGAGAACCGGATTTGCTAAAATGGAAAGAAGCCTTCGTAGAGGGTATGGATCAACTCAAAGCTGCACATTCAAATGACACTTTTGTCGATCTGGAAATTCGTGATCTGGTGGGCAAATCGGCCACGGGGGCAGAGAGCGATTCTATCCAGCAGAGTGCCCGGTTGTATCTGAAGCGGATGCAACATATTTATTTACAAATCATTAATTGCTGTTGATAAGTTTTTATGACAGCAACTAAAGGCACGACATGACCAAAATAGTATTTTTGAAGCATGAACAATGATAAAACCATCCCCGCCGAAAGATCGCGTAAGCGCGAACCTAAAACTATAGTGCTAACCGACTTGATGGACTACGGAAAGATGCCTCCACAGGCACTGGAGCTTGAAGAGGCTGTGCTGGGTGCCATCATGCTTGAAAAAGATGCACTGACTGCCGTCATCGATAAGCTTACGGTTCAAACCTTCCGTCACCCGGCTCATCAGGTAATCTACAATGCTATCGTGAACCTGTTCAAGGAATCACAACCTGTAGATATCCTCACGGTTACTACTCAGTTAAAAAAGGAAGGCACACTTGAAGAGGTTGGAGGAGCCTACTTCATCGCCCAACTGACAAACAGAGTTTCGTCAGCAGCCAATGTCGAGTACCACGCACACATTATCATTCAGAAGTTCATTCAGCGCGAACTCATTCGAATTTCGAGTGAAACCATAAAGGCGGCCTACGAAGATGCCACCGACGTATTCGATATGCTGGATAAGGCTGAACAAAACCTGTTTGCCATCAGCGAGAGCAATATCAGGCGTAATGTGCTCGACCTATCCGGATTGATCAAGGAAGCCATCGATAATATTGAAAAAGCGAGAAACGTAGAAGGGCACCTCAGCGGAGTTCCCTCCGGTTTTACTCGCCTCGATTCCATCACCACTGGCTGGCAGAAGTCAGACCTCATAATAGTAGCCGCCCGGCCGGGTATGGGTAAAACTGCCTTTGTACTTTCTATGACGCGTAACATTGCCATTGGCTCAAAGGTTCCCGTAGCCTTTTTTTCTCTCGAAATGTCCGCGCTACAGCTGGTTACACGGCTTATTGCCTCCGAGGCGGAACTGCCGGCCGAAAAACTACGCAAAGGCGAATTGTCGGGTAACGATTGGCACCAGCTAAATTCCAGGCTTCATGCTCTCGAAAAGGCCCCCATTTTTATTGACGATACACCTGCCCTGACAATTTTCGAACTCAGGGCAAAATGCCGCCGACTAAAGGCCCAGTATGATATTCAGCTGGCTATTGTCGATTACCTGCAGCTCATGTCGGGGGGAGGCGACAATAGAGGCAACCGCGAACAGGAAATAAGCAATATCTCCCGTTCACTGAAAAATCTTGCCAAGGAGTTGAATATTCCGATCATTGCTCTGTCGCAGCTAAGCCGTGCGGTCGAAACCCGCGGCGGATCAAAGAAACCGATCCTCAGCGACCTTCGCGAATCTGGGGCCATTGAGCAGGATGCCGACCTGGTAATCTTCCTTTACCGGCCCGAATACTATAAAATTACCCAGGACGAGGATGGTAATCCCACGCATGGTCTTGCCGAAGTCAATATTGCCAAACACCGTAACGGACCTTTAGCTGATATTAAACTCAGGTTTATCGATAGATTTGCCAAGTTCATCGATTTGGATGAGGGAGCATTTCTGACTGAGCAGGCTCATAGATTGAGCGATTTCCCGGCCGCAGGTCAGAAAATTGTCACCTATCCCTCGAAACTGAACGATATGGATGAAGGAACTGACTATGATAATCCGGAATTCTAGCATCGGATCTTTACCTGCAACCTTTTCATAATTAAACAGCAGCCATGATCAAATTTATCGGGATACCCACTGAGCAAACTACAGCAATCACCGACCTGATCCTTTCGGTGCTGGCAATGTTCATTTTTTTTGCCGTCAACAAAGCCGGACGGCTAAAAAACCCTACAAAAACCCGGATCTGGATGTGGGCTTTCGGAATGATAGCTTTTGCTGCGTTTATGGGCTTTTTGGCTCATGGATTTGAGATGTCCGAACGGGTCAATTTTATTTTATGGCAGCCTCTGAATCTTGCACTTGGTCTGGCCGTCGCATTTTTTGTAATAGCAGTTATGTACGATCTTAATGGGAATAAACTTCAGGGATGGGTTTCGGCGGTAGTAATCACATTGGGGGTGTTTTTCTATTTTATTACGATAATTTTTCCGGGATCATTTGTGGTGTTTGTGATTTATGAGACCTTGGCCATGCTAATCGCACTGGTCATATATTTGCTTCTTGCCTTATGGAAAAAGTTTCCCGGGGCCTGGCTGATGAGCACTGGCATCTTACTTTCAATCATCGCAGGAGGCATACAGGCATCTCAGGCCATCCATGTGCGGATCTTCTGGGAGTTTGACCACAATGGTGTTTTTCATATCGTTCAAATGGTGGCGCTGGTGGTGATGTTTACTGGCCTTCGCATGGCATTCGCAGCTATACCTCTGCATAGCCGGCAACCATAACCCGGATATTTGCCCGAACCAGTTGATTGATCCCTTAAATTAATAAACTTTTTCTTACATTCATACGTTACTCAAGTATGCGCGACAGAACAAACGTGATATGAAACGGTACCTGATTTTGGTCATTTTCAGCCTTTGCTTCAGCCTTTGGGCCTCGGCTGCATTTATGCTGATTCCTATGGATAATACCCAGCGAAATCATCTGAAAGCCTACGGTGTCGCCTATTGGATACTTAAAAACAATACCGAGGTAAGCTGGCTTCTGAACTACAGGGGGGGGAGTTTTATGGTCCAGTACAATCGGCTGTTTGAAAGCGAGTGCATCATCCGCGATGTTTCCTATCAGGTTATTGCCGATGTGCAGGCTGCAGGTATCCTGAACGAGATAGCCGATCCGCTGGTGAATATGGATGAGATCAAACTCCACAAAGCGCCGCGCATCGCTGTATATACGCCACCTCTAAGCCAACCCTGGGACGATGCCGTCACCCTGGCACTTACCTATGCCGAGATTCCCTACGATGTAATCTATAATCAGGAAATTCTGGACGGGGTGTTGCCAACCTATGACTGGCTGCACTTGCATCACGAAGATTTTACGGGTCAGTTTGGAAAGTTTTGGGCCAACTACCGCAATGCTGCGTGGTATCAGGAAGAAGTAAGGACGCTCGAGAGTATGGCCCGGAAAAATGGCTTTGCCAAGGTTTCGCAGCTCAAACTGGCCGTCGCAAAAAAAATTCAGGAGTTTGTTGCTGGAGGGGGGTATTTGTTTGCCATGTGTTCTGCTCCTGAAAGCCTTGATATTGCATTGGCAGCCGAAGGTGTGGATATATGCGAGTCGATGTTTGATGGCGACCCTGCCGACCCCAACGCACAAAACAAACTCGATTTCAGCCGCACCTTTGCTTTCATGAATTTTAAGATCATCACCAATCCGTATGATTATGCAAAGTCAGATATCGATGTGGCTAAGACAAATCGCAATCAGGTAAATGACTTGTTTACCCTTTTCGAGTTCTCGGCTAAATGGGATCAGGTGCCTACCATGCTCTGCCAGAGCCATGCATCCGTCATCAAAGGGTTTATGGGCCAGTCAACCGCCTTTCGAAAAGAAATCATAAAGCCCACAATGACCATTATGGGTGAAAGCAAAGCTATGGGTGAAGCGAGATATATACACGGAACTTTTGGCAACGGTACATTCACCTTCTATGGGGGGCATGATCCTGAAGATTACCAGCATTTCGTGGGCGACCCCCCGACAAATCTCAATATTTATCCCAATTCGCCCGGATACAGGCTCATCCTTAACAATGTTTTGTTTCCGGCTGCAAAGAAGAAAAAACAGAAGACCTGATCCTAGGTTTTGCGTTCAAAGGTTCGGAAAGTCATTGCGTAAAGGTTTTTCTCATCCGCAACGCGGTGTTGCTCATGGATCAGCACCCACTCATCCGATTTTATTTCAGGAAAGAATGTATCGCCTTCAATCTGGTGATGAACAAATGTGATGAATAGCCGTGTGGCCAACGGCAGAGCCTGCCGGTAAATTTCGCCGCCGCCAATCACGAAAATTTCTTCTTCCGTATGGGTCAGTGCCAGCGCATCCTTAAGCGAATGAGCTGTCTCGACCCCCTCGGGCTTGAAACTGGCATTACGAGTTACAACAATTGACCGCCTGCCCGGCAGCGGCTTACCGAATGACTCAAAAGTCTTTCGTCCCATAATTATGGTATGGCCCATCGTAGTTTGCTTAAAGAACTGAAGATCGGCCGGTAGATGCCAGGGCATCCTGTTCTCTTTTCCAATAGTAAGGTTTTCGGCTACTGCCGCAATGATTGAAATCATTTCTGTTGCATTAAACTGCCACCGTGGCTTTGATATGAGGGTGGGGGTCGTAGCCTTCGAGCCTGAAATCGTTATACGAAAAAGAAAATATATCCTTAATTTCAGGGTTAATCCGCATGGCGGGCAATGGCCTTGGCTGTCTTGACAACTGCAGTTTAGCCTGGTCGATATGGTTAAGGTACAGGTGCACATCGCCAAACGTATGTACAAATACTCCGGGTTCGAGTCCGGTTACCTGTGCCATCATCATTGTAAGAAGGGCATAGCTTGCTATGTTGAAAGGAACCCCTAAAAAGGCATCGGCACTGCGCTGATAAAGCTGGCAGGATAGCTTGTTTTCTGCCACATATAGCTGAAACAATACATGACAGGGTTGCAGTGCCATTTTGTTCAGGTCGGCCACATTCCACGCGCTTACAATCAGGCGGCGCGAATCGGGGTTTGTTTTTATCTGGTGAATTACTTCATTGATCTGATCCACTGTGTTGTGGCCAGTGTGCCAGCTCCTCCACTGCTTGCCGTATACCGGCCCCAGATTACCATCTTTATCCGCCCATTCATCCCATATGGTCACGCCATGGTCATTAAGGTAACGGACGTTGGTGTCGCCTTTAAGAAACCATAACAGCTCATAGATGATAGATTTCAGGTGCAGTTTTTTGGTGGTAAGAAGCGGGAACCCCTCGCTGAGGTCCATTCGCATCTGATAGCCGAACACACTAAGCGTGCCTGTGCCAGTACGGTCATTTTTTCTCACTCCGCGGCTGATGATATGATCGAGCAGATCTAGATATTGTCGCATAACCGTATGATTAGAACCTTAGAAAGTTTATCCGAGTATCACACCTATGATTGTGGCAGAAAAAAGAGAGGCCAAAGTACCGCCAATCAGTGCATTGAGGCCAAATTTAGATAAGAGGACACGCTGGTTGGGTGCCAGCGACCCGATACCGCCGATCTGGATTCCAATGGAAGCAAAATTCGCAAATCCACAAAGGATATATGTAGCCATGATAATCGATTTGCTCGACGCAAATGCGCCGACTTCCTTTAATTCAGCCAGACTGACATAACCTACAAATTCGGTCATGATAACTTTTTCGCCTAATAACCTTCCAACTAGGGTAATGTCAGGAGTTGATATTCCGAGCAGCCACATCAGCGGGGCGAAAGCATAGCCAAGTATGAACTGAAGGGATAACACCTTGTATTGGCCACTGGTGACCTGCACAATGGCTTCATTCAAGCCGGTCCAGGCTCCGACTTTCAGCAGGATGAAATTGGTCATGGCGATAAATGCAAGAAATACCAGTAGCATTGCTGCGACATTCACAGCCAACCTTAGTCCTTCAAAAGTTCCGTTCGAAATAGCGTCCAGCGCGTTATTTCCTATTTTCTCGAGTGATATTTCAATCTTTTGATTGATCTCCTCGGTTTGCGGCAGGAGTATTTTCGAAACAATCACAGCGCCAGGTGCGGCCATCACTGAGGCCGTGATGAGGTGCTTGGCAAACAGCAGCCGCTGCACCGGATCTGTACCTCCCAAAAAGCTAATATAAGCAGCCAGCACCCCACCGGCCATGGTGGCCATGCCCCCCATCATTACCAGCAAAATCTCACTCCGGTTCATCTTGGGCAGATAGGCTTTTATCAGGAGAGGTGCTTCGGTTTGCCCCAAAAATATATTACCGGCCACCGACAAGCTCTCAGCCCCCGAAAGTCTAAGAGCCTTGGTCAGCACCCAGGCGAGGGCATGCACAATTTTCTGAATAATGCCCAGATAGAACAACAGGCTGGTTAACGCTGAGAAGAAAATGATGGTAGGCAACACCTGGAAGGCAAAAATGAAGCCATACGCATCGGCATTCAACAGTCCGCCAAGTAAAAATTCGCTGCCTACTTTTGTAAAATCCAGCACTTTGACAAAAAGTTTTCCGATAAATTCAAAAAACGCCATGATGAATGGAACCTTTAGCACTCCGATGGCTAAGGCTATCTGAATAGCTAGTCCAATGCCAACTACCCTCCAGGATATGGCTTTTCTGTTTGCGCTTAACAAATAGGCAATGAAAATAAGTACGATCAGTCCTAAAAGACCACGCAACAATGACATAAGATGCAAACCACTTTGTTTTTCGGAACTGGTAAGCAACACAGTCGAGCCAGTGGAGGAATTGGCCGGGTCTACAGCAGTGGTGATACGGGCGCTGTCTGAAACCGCGGAGGCGACAGCCGATGAATCAGCCTGAGCCGCTGCGTACAATCCGAACAGGAGTGCCACAACTAAAAAAGTCCTAAATAAGTGCTTCATGGATGTTGAGTAAGTTGATTAGTATGGTGAAGCGCATCAATGCGGATGTGCTACAATTATTTACGTAACTTTATCTCATCTCTAATCTTTCCGGCTCTCTCGTAATCTTCTTCCGCTATGGCTTTTTCGAGCAGCTCGCGAAGCTCGGCGATGGTATGATTACTGAGTTCCGACTCTGTCTTGACCTCCTTACCCTCGTCCTGCGCTTCGTCGCTTTCATCATCATCAATGGTGATACTCGCCTCAGCCATGATCGACTCGTAGGTGTAAATGTTGCAGTTGAATCTCAGAGCAAGTGCGATGGCGTCCGAAGTTCGTGAATCAATATTCACTTGGTGCGTGCTGTCGTCACAAACTAAAAGTGCATAAAAGACCCCTGCCTGAAATTTATTGATTATAACCTCACGAAGCTGAATGCCGAAAGCATTTGCGAAGCTTACAAACAAGTCGTGCGTGAGTGGCCGCGAAGGTTTTATCTTCTCCATCTCTATGGCAATGGCATGGGCTTCGAAGGCGCCTATGATAATAGGTAGACGCCGCACACCACCAACCTCCTCCAGGATAAGTACATATGAACCATTTTGCACCTGGCTGTAAGTCATGCCTTTTACGTCGAGTAATAATTTTGTCATAACTCCCGCTAATAAAATTCCCGCCAGGCCTGTTGGAATACCGGCAGGTAAAAATAAAAATAAAACCGGTTAGTAATGCCTTTTTTTTGAAAATGCCGCTAGAGTCCGCGCAAGGTCCTGTTGGCGGGCGTTGAAGACCTAAATCGGTTGCGTGAATTGCGAAACAGAAATCAGAAAATGATTTCCGTATTCGGATTACTTTTCTAACTTTGTGGCATTACTCCTGGAAGGGAGTTTTTTCATAAATTCCATTTTTTAAGAATGATTATTTGTTGGTTGCGGTCAATCCTGAAATCATCATTAAACGGATCACAATAACCTAAATCATCAATAAACTTAACACAATAAACCTATGAATCTAAAACGACTTTTCTTGTTAATTGCTGTGTTTGCCTTTCCGATTGCAGCCTTCGCACAGGAAGCTTCAGGTAAGCAGGGGTTTGACCTGATGTACCTTATCGCCCTGGGATCGACTGCGGCGCTTGTGTTTGCATGGTACCTCACTCGTAAGGTACTTAAACAAAGTGCCGGCAACGAGCGCATGAAGGAGATTTCGAACTATATTCAGGAAGGAGCTATGGCGTATCTCTGGCAACAATATAAAGTGGTGTTCCTTTTTTTCGCAGTGTTATTTCTGCTTCTGGGATTCATTTCATGGATTCTGCCGGGAATCACCGGCGAGCGCTGGCTATCCCCGTTTGTGCCTGTAGCCTTCATCACAGGAGGCTTCTTCTCAGGTCTCGCTGGGTACATTGGTATGTGGATAGCCACCAAGGCCAACAGCCGCACTGCCCAGGCTGCCACCGTCAGCCTGAACTCAGGTCTGCGGGTGGCATTTAATTCAGGCACCGTGATGGGAATGACCGTGGTTGGACTAGGCCTTCTTGACCTGGCTCTATGGTACCTTCTGCTGAGATATGCCTTCGTAGTGCCGGTACACGAGATTCCTCCCATTATGATTACCTTTGGTATGGGAGCCTCTTCCATGGCCTTGTTTGCCCGTTTAGGTGGAGGTATATACACCAAGGCTGCTGATGTGGGAGCCGATCTCGTAGGAAAGGTTGAGACGGGCATCCCTGAGGACGACCCGCGCAACCCAGCTACTATCGCCGACAATGTGGGTGACAATGTGGGTGACGTGGCAGGCATGGGTGCCGACCTCTATGAAAGCTATGTGGGATCCATTGTTGCCACCATGGCTCTTGGTGCCGTGGGTGCGTATGGCTTAGGTAAAGAAGCCGAAGTAATCAAATATATCGAGCTGCCGGCACTTGTTGCTGTGGTAGCCGTGATCGCCTCCATTGTGGGAACCTTCCTTGTGAGAGCCAAAGAAGATGCCTCTCAAAAGACATTGTTGCAGGCCCTGAGAACAGGTATTTATTCGAGCACAGCAATGATTGCTGTAGCTTCGTTCTTTATTGTGTGGGGACTGCTGGGAATGGAAAAAATCGGACTGTGGGCTTCAATGATGGTTGGGCTCATTGCCGGTAACATCATCGGATACTTTACGGAATATTATACTTCTGACAATTACTCGCCTACCAGGAAACTATCAGATACTGCCACCACTGGGCCTGCTACGGTTATCATCGGAGGTATGGCTCTGGGCATGAAATCAACAGCAATTCCTGTGATTACGATTGTCATCGCAACCTTGGGTGCATACTTTTTTGCAGGTGGCGGCATGATCGGTTTGTATGGAGTTGGTCTGGCTGCAGTGGGTATGCTCAGCACACTTGGCATTACCCTGGCCACGGATGCCTATGGCCCGGTTGCTGATAATGCTGGTGGTATCGCCGAAATGGCTCACCTTGATCCTCAGGTGCGTAAACGTACCGATGCCCTTGATGCACTTGGCAATACTACTGCAGCTACCGGAAAAGGATTTGCCATAGGCAGCGCAGCCTTAACCGCCCTGGCTCTGTTGGCTGAATACGGACATAAGATTCTCGAAGCGCTTAAACTCGACAAAATGAGCCAGGCTGGCTGGATTGAGGCCTTTGAAAAAGCAGAGAAAGTGGGTTATGATACCTTCCTGGTTTTTGAAAACGGATTGTATGAGCTTAGCATTAATATTCTTAACCCAATGGTGCTTATCGGATTATTTATCGGTGCGGTACTGCCGTTTGTATTTTCATCCATGTCGATGGGTGCTGTGGGCAGGGCGGCCAAATCGATGGTTGAGGAGGTTCGCCGACAATTCCGCGAAAAGCCGGGCATCCTCAGGGGTGAAGATAAACCCGATTATGCACGCTGCGTGCAGATAAGCACCAAGGGGGCCCAGCGTGAAATGATTACCCCGTCGCTGATGGCAGTCATCACTCCGGTAGTGGTCGGAATCATCTTCGGACCTGCGAGTGTGGTTGCACTCTTGGCCGGCGCTCTGATCAGCGGTTTTGTTCTTGCTGTCATGATGGCCAATTCAGGTGGCGCATGGGATAACGCCAAAAAGTATATCGAAGCAGGCCACCTCGGCGGCAAAGGAAAAGATGCACACAAGGCCGCAGTGGTGGGCGATACTGTCGGTGATCCGTTCAAGGACACCTCCGGCCCGAGCATCAACATCCTCATCAAACTCATGAGCATGGTAAGCATCGTATTTGTGGGCACCACCATCGGGCTTAACAAGCTGATTGTTCAGCTAATCCAAAGTTTATTTGGAAACTAATCGTACCTAAGAAAGCTATTCATTCTGAAATGATTACAAATAACTTCATACACAGGCACAACGGACCAAGCCAGGCCGATGCTGAAATCATGCTGAAAGCTATTGGCCTCGATTCACTCGACCAGCTAATTGACCAAACCATCCCGGCAGCTATCCGGTTAAAGCAACCGCTCAATCTCCCCGAGGGGATGAATGAATATGAGCTGGTACAACACCTGAAAACATTGGCCTCAAAAAATAAGGTGTTCCGGTCCTTTATTGGCATGGGATACTACAACTCCATCCTGCCCGGTGTAATCCAGCGGAATATTCTCGAAAACCCGGGATGGTACACCAGCTACACACCATATCAGGCTGAGATATCGCAAGGCAGACTCGAAGCGCTTCTGATTTACCAGACCCTGATAAGCGATCTCACGGGTTTGCCCATCGCCAATGCCTCATTGCTTGATGAAGGAACGGCGGCTGCCGAAGCCATGATGATGCTTTTCAACGCCAGACCCAGAGAAAAGGTGAAGGCCAACAGCAACCGCTTCCTCGTCAGCGCCGATATGTTTCCGCAAACTATCTCCATACTACGCACACGTGCCAAATACCTTGGCATTGAATTGGTCATCGCCAACCATACTACGTTCACTTTTGATGAACGGGTATATGGTGCCATAATTCAGTACCCCAATTCAAACGGTAATATTGTTGACTACCGTTGGTTAACTAGGGAAGCATCGGCGAAAAATGTGCCCGTTGTGGTTGCCGCCGACTTGCTGAGCCTCTCACTTCTAGCCCCTCCCGGTGAGTGGGGTGCAGATGTCGTGGTGGGTTCATCGCAACGATTCGGCCTGCCAATGGGTTACGGAGGCCCTCACGCGGGTTATTTTGCCACCAAGGATGAGTACAAGCGGTTTATTCCGGGAAGGATTATCGGAGTATCTGTGGATGCCAACGGTGACCGCGCTCTCCGCATGGCTTTGCAGACACGCGAACAGCATATCAAACGCGAGCGGGCCACATCTAATATCTGTACGGCTCAGGCTTTGCTGGCTATCATGTCGGGGATGTATGCTGTGTATCATGGCCCCGAAGGGCTGCGCAACATAGCAAGGCATATAAACATACTTGCCGCAGTGCTAAATCAGGAATTAAAAAAATACGGCTACACTCAGCTCAATCAGCAGTTTTTTGACACCCTGCTGATCCGTCTGCCCGACGGTGTCAGTGCTGATGCCATCCATGATCGGGCTGTATCGAATACAATGAACCTTCGCTATGTAGACATCAGGCATGTAGGAATCAGCATTGATGAAACTACAACACTTGAAGAGATCAATACCTTGCTTTGCATATTTGCAGGCGCTGCCGGTAACCCATTTTCGAGGTTTTTCTGCGATACGGAGGTATGCGGAAAACTTACCACCTTTGAACCGCTTCACCAGCGCACCTCAGCATACCTGACCGATGAGGTATTTAACAGCCACCATAGTGAAACGGACATGATGCGGTTTCTAAAAAAACTCGAGAACCGCGACCTTGCCTTAAATCGTACTATGATTCCACTGGGCAGTTGCACCATGAAGCTAAATGCGGCCACCGAGATGTTTGCTCTCAGTTGGCCCGAATTTGGCAGTCTGCATCCCTTCGTTCCCGATTACCAGGCTGCCGGGTATCATGAACTGATGGCTGAACTTGAGAAAAGTTTATGTGAGATTACAGGTTTTGCTGCCTTCTCGTTTCAGCCAAATTCAGGTGCTGCTGGCGAGTATGCTGGCCTTGTTACCATAAAACAATACCTGAACAGCATTGGACAGGGGCATCGCAACGTGTGTTTGGTTCCCGCCTCGGCTCATGGTACCAACCCGGCCAGCAGCGCGGTGGCTGGCCTGGATATAGTTGTCGTAAAGACAGATGACAATGGAAACATTGATATCGAGGATCTTAAGCTGAAGGCAGAGAAACATACCCATGACCTTGCCTGTATCATGATTACCTATCCAAGTACGCATGGGGTTTTCGAGGAAGAAATTCTTGAGATTGTGGATATCGTCCATCACCATGGAGGACAGGTGTATATGGATGGCGCCAATATGAACGCCCAGGTAGGCCTGACCAGCCCCGGACGGATTGGAGCTGACGTGTGCCACCTGAATTTGCATAAGACCTTCGCCATACCGCATGGGGGGGGTGGCCCTGGAGCTGGCCCTATTGGTGTTGCAAAGCACTTGGTATCCTTTCTTCCCACTCATTCCGTGGTGAAAACAGGCGGGGAGAAAAGTGACGCCAGTATTGCAGCTGCCCCATACGGAAGCGCATTGATTCTGACCATCTCCTATGCCTACATCAAACTGCTGGGTGGCCAAGGACTGACTTCCGCCACAATATACGCAATTTTGGCGGCCAACTATCTGAAATCCAAGCTTGAGAACGATTTTCGAATACTTTACGTGGGTAAAAACGGAAGGGTAGCCCACGAAATGATACTGGATTGCAACTGTTTCGGAAAATCGACCGATGTTACGGTTATTGACATCGCCAAGCGTTTGATGGATTTTGGCTTTCATGCGCCTACGGTGGCTTTTCCGGTAATCGGCACACTTATGGTCGAGCCTACTGAAAGCGAACCACTGGCTGAACTCGACAGGTTCATCGAAGCTATGCTAATCATCCGGAATGAGATACGCGAAGTGGAAGAGGGAAGGGTTGTGAAGGCCGACAGCGTTTTGCGGCATGCCCCCCATACCTGCAGGATGGTTGCCTCTGATGAGTATAAACTGCCCTATTCAAGGCAGAAGGCTGCTTTTGCTGCTCCTTACCTGCTGCAGGATAAATATTGGCCGGCTGTAACCCGGATCGATGATGCCTTTGGCGATCGCAATCTGGTGTGCACCTGCCACATTGCTACCGGATATCTCGAGTCGTTGCCCGCGAACTGATTGGTCTTGAATCAGGTATTCGTGATAGCACCACTGCCTGGCTCTTGTTATCACTGGGTTGACTGACAAGTGGATACAGAATGAAGCAAGCGGGCAAGCGTTTATGTAGCGATTAAGAACCTGAGGGAGCTTATTCTGACGTGCAATCTACGCCAACCTTTGTGATTGGCTATTCTGGTTAGTTAGGTTCTTCCTGTTCCATTTCGGGCATTCTGGGCCGTTCGGCTTTTTTTCTGATGCCAAAGGTGTATCTGATGTTCACACCCACACGCTGACTGTCAGTCTCGCGCATACCGGTCATGGCCATTGAACCTTGGTTAAGGTTGAAGCGGGTCGACATAGTGCCAAGAACATCACGTGCATTGATGGTGATGTTCAGCTTCTTGTCAAAAAAGCTCTGATTCAATCCAAAGTTTAGCTGCCCAAAAGTTTCCAGCTCGTAAAAATTCATTTGCCCCTTATGCATCATAAATCCCATCATGGTCAGGCGGGTATTGCTTAAAAGTCTCAGGCTGTGATAAGTAAAGAAACGCCAACTGCCCCGGGTAAAGGTGAGCGGCTTTCCTTCGTATATGCCATCGTATTCATTCAGGTTATACTGAGCTCCAGCCACAAAAAAGTACCTTCCGGCAGGAGGAATAGCTCCTGTAATCCGGAGATAAGTTTCCTTGCTCTGGCCGATATTGTCATAGGTGCGTATGGCTGCATTGGCGAACCTGGTTGACTGATAAACCACGCTGCTGAAGATATCACGCGTGTAGCTCCTGCCGACTGCAAAAATAGGGGTTTCATCAAAACTTATATTCAGCTCGAAGTTGTCATTGAATTGCGGCTTCAACGATGGGTTACCTGCTTCGTAAAGATATTGATCCACATAGCGAATAGAAGGGTTCAGGCTTTGATATCCCGGCCGCTCGATGGTGCGGCGGTAGATCATAAACGCCCTCAGTTCATAATTGGATATCGAAAAAACTTTACGACTCAGGTACAAATATGGGAACCAGTCCGCTCTGCTAACCTTAAACGTGGTGTCAGTGGGTATTTTTTGTTGCCCGTTCATATAGGTGTGCTCCATGCGGATACCTGTTTTCAGCAAGAGCTGGTAGGGCAGTGTAACCGATGCCTGGGCATAGGCAGCGCTGATTCGTTCCTGATAATCGTAGGCGTTCGTTCGCGAGGGATCGGGGCGGAGTATTTCATTCGATTTGAAGAAATATTCAGATTGACTGCTGAAGTCCTGGAAGGTGGTTTTTGCCCCGGTCTCAAGTTTTATTTTTTCTGCAGGCTTCAAGGTTAGATCGGTTTGTGCCAGGAAGAAATTTCTACCTTGGTCACTTTCTCCTTTGCCGGCCAGTGTCGAGTTGAATGGCAGAAGGAACGTGGTCAGATAATCCTGCTTCGAGCCACTATCGTTGTAATTGTATGAGAATTTTACATCCCATTCCGAGCCGATAGTGTCCAGCTTCCACGAAACCCCAAGGTCTTGCTGCACACTCAGAAAACCTGAATTGTTGTTAATATTGTTGTCGTTTTCCGTAAGACGAACCTGCTCGGTAGATTGGATGAAGCTGAAATTGGAAGTGCTTGATTCGCGCAGGCTTCCGTTAATTCGGCCATCGTAGCTGATATTAACAGAACTGGATGGGTCGTAGCTTACCCCGAAGCCTGCATAGCCTTGATTGTTAAAACCCACCGTACGGGCACTTTGGCTGAGTTCTCTCAACGAAGATAACTGGCGCTGTGAACTGAGTTTATCGAGCTGTTCGTTCCGGTTAACGTTGGCATTCAGATAGCCTGTGATTTTGTCGCCGCTTGAGTTGATACTAAATCCTGCAAAGCGGTTTCCGTAGGCACCCTGATTCATTCCCAGGTTGATGGAACCAAAACGACCAATCTTTACGCCCTTTTTGAGAATGATATTAACAATGCCGCCCGAACTGGCAGCGTCGTACTTGCTCGATGGAGTACGCATGATTTCAATGCGCTGGATGCTGCCGGGAGGAAGGCTACGAAGTATGGTGTTGATGTCCTGGCTGCTCATTTTTTGTTCACGCCCATTGATGTAAATGGCCGCGGCGGTAGCGTTGTTCAGAAAAATCCCCCCGTCCTGATCAACAAAAACCCCGGGGGTTTTCTCGAGAATTTCAAGTGTATTCGTGCTGGTGTTTGCCAGTGGCTCGGGATCAATGATGGTTTTATCATCTTCCTGTCTTACGAGAGGTTGTTTTGCCACTACAGTCACCTCACCCAGGCTGATCACAGCCTCCTGCATATTGAACTCAAACCTGCGTTGTCCCTGCTTTACAGAGATGGTCTTTTCCAGCGGAACAAAACCCATGAAGCGTACGTTGACATTGTAAAGTGCATTGTCAATTTTGTCGAACCGGGCATATCCATCAGTACCTGTGGTAGTAAATACAGATACTGAATCGGCAACTCTGATAAGACTGACAGTAGCCCCAACCAGCGCCTCCTTCTTAGAGTCTTTGATAACGATGCTTAATGGCTGACTAAATAATTGACGAACGATGAGTAAAAATAATACAGATAGCAGGAGGCGGTTTCCGGACAGGGCAGGCATAGATGTACTTCACGTGAATATGATGTGTTCTGTTTTTTCACAACAATAAACTGCAAAACGGCCATTTTGTTGCATAATATACGAAAATATCGATAAATTTCAATACAGTTTTTACAGCTTGGTAATTTTGACCGTCTCGCTACCTATCCGGAGTAAGTAGATCCCCTTGGTCAGGTAGCCAATATCTACCTCGCCACCTGAAGTTAGTGGAATGGTGAGAATCACTTTTCCGCTCAGATCAAACAGGCAGGCAGTGGGGGTGGTATTGCCCTGAGCCAGGTGTATAGTAAGTTTGGAAGAAACAGGGTTGGGGTAAACCATTGCCTTGCTCCGTGTGGGCGAGGTTTCAACAGAAGTAACGAGCGAATTGCTGGCTTTGAACGAAGGTTTCTGTATGACCCAGTTACCCGTACCGTTTGGCACTCTGGCGTAGGCCATATCTGTTTGTTGCTGTCCGAAAATTACCTGGTCAATTACTTTTAATGTCGGGTCACTCAGGGTGACCGACTCGCCGCTGACCGAAAGCTTGAAATTGGCATGTAGCTGTCCCTCTGCAGGTTCTTCATCGGCCCATATGATCATGTAATCAAAGGGGTTAATGACCGAACCGACAGGAAACTGCCACTTGGTTAGGTTTGATGTATTGTCGCTAAGATTAAAACCGCTCAAATCAACAGGGTAACTGTTGTTATTGTATAGTTCAATCCAGTCATCGTAATCGCCGGCTTCATCCCGGGTTCCGGTTGAATTTTGTGCAACGAGTTCATTTACCACCACTCCGTTAGCCTTGACCTCCGTGTTGACTTTGTAAAAAAATACGTCATGTTCTGCTCCTTCAGGCAGATATTTGGCCGACTTTGCCGAATTATTTGCGAGGGCTTCAATGTAATACCTCACAAAAGTACCTGCAGCAAAGCCAGGAATACTGGCTCCGTAAACGCCGTCGCCGGCCGCCCCGTCGTTGCTCTTACCGTTGTCCTGCATTTCCACCACATTAAAATTTCCTACAATGCCAGCAGCGTAATAAAGGTTCACCCGGCTGATACCGGTAGTGGAAGTCACCATGGCATTTACCCAAATCTGTTCACCAGCAACAGGCTCTTTATTTTGCACGCCGGTGCTGTTTGAGAAAGAAGCCGATGAAATCACAGGGGCAACTTGTGCCACCTCGGTGTTTGATAAAAGATAATTGCGACGGGTGGTTACAAATGCAATAAGAGCAGGATAACCTCCTGTGTACTGCGCTGTGGAGTAAAGTTTCTTTGGGTCACTGGCAACATGGCTTGCTATCTGATCATTGAGCTGATTTACCAGAGTAGTTATGTTGGTGGTAGTGAATGTTTCATTTAAAATTGTACGGTAGTGTGCAAGATAACGCTGACGATACTCCGGTATATTTAGCAACTTATTCAATAAAGGATAATTCACATCTGAAACATTTTTAAAGGGACCCCAGATAGAGCTCGCTGAATTTGCTGATACAAACGTGGAGTTTCCGTCATACTCCAGGGGAGTGGTACGTCCGGTTTCAGGTTCGTAATAGACCATATAATCCATCTTTCCCTTCATGACATAGCTGTCATCGTCAGTAAAAATGTTTTCAACTGCAAGAAACCAGAGGGCTTTATCCACATCTATTTTTTGAGGCAGGGAGGCATAGTTGATCGAATTGGCAATACTGAGTGCATAACAGGCATCAATTAGTTTTTGCCAGGGCAGGTCAATATCACTGGATTTAAGAGAATAATATTTTTTATAAGTCATAGAATCAGCACCGAGATAATTCATGCCTGCGGTGCCATCGCCCCATTTTCCACCGGGTATTCCAGTTTCCTCGATGGTAGCACGAAACCTGGCGCCGTCGTTACTAAGAAACCATTCTTTGAGAAATGTTTTGTCGGTATGCTGAACGTTTGCATAAATTCCCCAGTCCTGGTTGTTAATATACAGCCTGATATAGTTTGCTTTGGCCATTGGAGTGTATTTTCTTCCTAAACGGCTGTATAATACTTCGCGCATAAAGGTGGGGTCATCATGTGCATTGTTAAACTTCAGGTTTTTGAATCCCATGATAGTTTGATCCGGGAAAATAAAATCCGTTTCAACGGCAAAAGATTTTTTCTGGGAGTTTGGTATTGAAGTGTAGGAGGTATTACCCCTGAAACGTATGCCGACATCATAGTTAACACCATCAAGAGTTAATTTGCCAGCCAAGAGGGTTTCTGAAGCATAGTTGTTGGTAAGCCGGGTCCAAAAGTCGGGCTGGGAAAAGGTAAAATAAACATTTCGTATTATTCCGTAATCATAGAATCCAGTAGGGTTTTGGCCACCCGTGCAAAGGATTCGCCCGTCACTGGAGTAGTACATCTGTGAGGGGAGGCTTTGGCTGCTTACTAGCTGCGATGAGCATAATAAACAAATTATCAACGCTATTTTCATACTGGCATTGATTTAAAAATGGAAAATACGATTAATTTGGCCTTCAGTTTCGGAGGTAGCGACAGCATTTCGCTATCAATAGTGCCGTGTGCGTTAAGACGCATCAAAAGTGTAGACTAGTAGCTATGGTATTACAATTTCCATGCCAATACGCAGTGTTGTGTCTTTGGAAATGCGATTTATTTCGCACAGTTTTTCAACGCTTACCCCGTATTTTTTCGAAAGATGCCAGAGCGTATCGCCTTTCTGGATTAGATGGACTTGTCCGGGCAGCCTGATATATCCTTCCAATGAGTCATCTACTAGATCGCCGTTGATCATCCGCACCGATCGGCTTCGGAATCGTTTCTCACTCACTGCAAGGCTATCAGTGATACCCCCAGGGTGTGCAAGTGAATAGCTGAAAATCCAGTCATAGAGCTCATCCATCATGAAAAATCTGGCCAGTTCCCGATGCCCTAGTGAAGGATAGAGTGAGTATTTGAGATTTTGCCCGCCATTCACATTTCGGATTGAATTCACAATTTTCTCTGACTCCAGGTAAGATACAGCTCGGTCTTGCCTTCCGTGCATGATCCATATGGGTCTGGATGACAGTGCCAGACTGTCTTCGGTCTTTCCTCCTCCACACAAGGCTACGGCAGCCGCCACCTGGCCCGGATACTTACCGGTAAAGTGCAGTACGCCATACCCACCCATGCTCATCCCTGTGAGGTAAATGCGGTTGGTGTCAACCCGGAAATTCTGTTTGAGATACGAAATAAGCTTCATTACCTTATCGGGGTTCCATTGCTGACCTGCCGGGCATTGTGGAGCTACGACGAGGGCTGGGACACGGCGCCTTTTGATCACTTCATTCAGTACACCGTACCTTTTCACGCTTTCGAGGTTGTTGCCCGAGAGACTCCTGCCATGAAGAAAAACAATGGCTGGCACCACTGTGTCCGACTTTTGGTATTCAATCGGTATGTCGAGCCAGAAGTTATAGGCATGTTCGTCCCTGTTCCTGAAAGCCTGCAGTTGTGCGAAACTTTGCAGTGTGATTAGAAAAAATATCAACAGTGCCAGTTTTCGCATCCTGAAAGTTTGAAAATTCTGAAATGAAAAATGATCCGCAGGACGAACCTGAACGACAAAGATAAAAATTATTGGGAATGATTTAAAAGACTAAGGGAATAAATGTTAGCTAAAACGTTAAATATATAGATCTATATATTTAATAATTAGTATGTTATACTTTAAAGCGAAAAGTATGCTTTCCAAAATTATTTCCGCCCTGCCAATTCAAGTGGCAACAATAAGTTTACTTTTTCTTTTTTTAATATTAATACCTCACCGGCAGGCAACCTGAGAAAGCTCTGCCAGTTATGGCGCCAAATTACTACCTTCGCACCTTTATGAAACATCCATTTAAACAAAAGCCTACTTTGTTAATCCTGGCTGCAGGCATCGGCAGCCGTTATGGATCTCTGAAACAGCTCGACCCACTTGGCCCTTCAGGCGAAACCATTATCGATTACTCTGTTTATGATGCATTTAGGGCCGGGTTTGGTAAGGTGGTATTTGTTATCCGCCAAAGTATCGAAAAGGAGTTTATGGAACTGCTTCTGCCAAGATTCTCGGCATTTATCGAAACCGGTTATGTGCTTCAGGAAATAGATAAAGTTCCGGATGGAGTCAGCATCAATCCGTTGCGTCAGAAGCCTTGGGGTACCGGGCATGCTGTTATGATGGCCGCTGGGGAAATCCATACGCCGTTTGCAGTAATCAATGCCGATGATTTTTACGGTGCAGAAGCTTTCAGGGTGATGGCTGAATTTTTATCTGGCGCGCGGGAGTCGAACTATGCTATGGTGGGCTATCGTCTTGACCGCACCCTGTCTGAATTCGGAATGGTTTCTCGGGGCATCTGCCATATCGATAGGGAGAATATGCTTGCAGATGTGGTTGAACACACCCGTATACAACGACACGGCTCCGGATTGGTCACTTATATTGATGATGATGGCCGGCTTCACGAACTGAATGGCAAATCAACTGTTTCAATGAATTTCTGGGGCTTTACAACCGATATTTTCCTGCACCTTGATCGATTGTTCGTTGAATTCATACAAACCAATGCCGATACCCTTAAAGGTGAATTCTATATCCCCACCGCTGTAAATTTTCTTTTACAAAACGGCCTGGCAAGTGTCCGCGTACTTCAAAGCGAAGCCTCGTGGTTTGGTGTAACCTATCGAGAAGACCGCGATATCGCGGTGCATAAATTGGCTGAACTCGTTGCCAGGGGAACATATTCTTCCCCGGTATGGGATCGCCCAGCGCGATAACAGATTCAAAAAGGGTTTTCGGTTTGCGAAAATAGCGGAGCCTCCAGATCTTTTTCAGCAACAATAGGGTGTGAATTTCCCCATTCTATGGCCAGCACAGGGTCATCGAAGCGTATTGTCCGTTCGGACGCCTTATGATATAATGCGGTACATTTATAGGTAAATACTGCCTCATCGCTGAGAGTGATGAACCCATGAGCAAATCCTTCAGGTATCCACAGCAAGAACTTGTTTTGTTCTGATAATACCTGGGATACCCACCGGCCAAAGGTTGGGGAGTGTTTTCTCAGATCTACCGCTACATCCAACACCTCTCCAAAAACTACCCGTACAAGTTTCCCCTGGGCAAAAGGAGGTACCTGAAAATGTAAGCCCCGGAGCACCCCTTTTTTTGACCGTGATTCATTATCCTGGACAAACTCTGCAGTAATTCCCAACCTGGCCATTGCCTCCTGATTGTATGCCTCAAAAAAATACCCCCTGTGATCAAAAAATACATCAGGTTCCAGAACTAGGACACCGGGGAGGGGAGTGGCAACAACTTTCATGACAGAATTATATCAAACAAGCACCGCGCTCTTTTGATGCTTAATTGGTTATAAATGGATAACTTCATCATAGGCAGCGGCGGCCGCCTCCATGATTGCTTCAGACAATGTGGGATGGGGGTGAATGCCTTTAATGATTTCTTCAGCCGTAGTTTCAAGCTTGCGCGCCAATACCAGTTCGGCGATCATCTCGGTTACATTTTCGCCAATGAGATGAGCACCCAATAGCTCACCGTATTTGGCATCAAATATCAGCTTTACAAAACCATCCTTTGCTCCCGCGGCAGAGGCCTTTCCTGAAGCCGTGAATGGGAACTTGCCGATCTTGATTTCGTATCCTGCCCCTCGTGCTTTGGCTTCGCTCATACCCACCGAAGCTACTTCGGGAGTAGTGTAGGTGCAGGAAGGAACACTCCCGTAATCAAGTGGTTTGACATGTTTGCCTGCGATTTTCTCAACGCATGTGATGCCTTCGTGCGATGCCAAATGAGCCAAGGCCGGGCCGGGAATCACATCACCAATGGCGTAATAGCCAGCGACATTGGTTCTGTAATATTCGTCTACGAGGATACGTCCATTTTCAGTGGCAATACCTGTTTCCTCGAGGCCAAGGTGTTCGGTATTCGGAGTAATGCCAACAGCTGACAGAACCACATCTGCATCAATCATTTCTGTGCCTTTCTTCGTCTTAACCTCCACGTGGCACCTTCCGTCAATTACTTCAACTTTTTCAACAGATGCTTGCGTCAAAACCTTGATTCCCTGTTTTTTGAAACTACGTTCGAGCTGTTTTGATACTTCTTCGTCTTCAAACGGTAACAGGTTGGGCATGTATTCAACAAGAGTAACCCTTGTGCCTATGCTGTTGTAGAAAAACGCAAATTCAGAGCCGATGGCTCCTGAACCCACAACAACCATTGACTCGGGTTGTTTTTGTAGTATCATAGCCTGCCGATAGCCAATAACAAATCTGCCATCTTGAGGCAGACTTGGCAACTCACGGCTGCGAGCACCCGTAGCAATAATAATATGCTTTGCCGAATATTCTTTTGTGTTTACCTCATCGTCAGTAACAACTACCCGATTGCCCGGCTTCAGACGAGCCGTACCTTGAATGTGTTCAATTTTGTTTTTTTTAAACAAAAACTGTATTCCTTTACTCATCCCTGAAGCCACCTCTCGACTACGTTTGACCATGGCTTCCAGATCGGGGATTACCTGACCCTCCATGCGAATACCATAATCACTGGCGTGGTTCAAATAAGTATAAACCTGTGCGCTTTTCAGCAGTGCCTTGGTCGGTATACATCCCCAATTGAGGCAAATGCCTCCAAGTTCAGCGCGTTCAACTACGGCGGTTTTCATACCTAATTGCGAAGCTCTGATAGCAGCAACATACCCACCTGGGCCGCTGCCAATCACTATAAGGTCGTAATCCATATCTGTTGAAATATTAAAGTGATGCGAAAATATTAATTTAATATACAAACAAGCTGTAGTCTCAATTGTTTGCCTAAAAAAAGGATTACTCGATGAAAGCAACTATTCAAATTCATACTCAGTGTTTTCGTTTCCAAGGAATTCATGATAAATAGTTCTGTGCGCATGTTGCTGAATCTCAATCACACGGATGCCCCATCGTGATTTGAAAAGCTGTCCCAGCTCATGAACAGCATTTTGACGGGCTACTTCCGACTCTTTGCCAAACAGCAGCACAAAATCTTTCATATCCTGGTACACATCGGCAATATGCTCACTAAAGCTGGCCTCGATAGGGAAGCTGGGGTCTGGACCGAACGGATCGAGCCTCAAGAAAATATCTTTTTCCCCCATAATTTGCCGGAAAGCATTAAAAATATCCTGCCAGGTTTCCTCATTCACAAAACGTTCATTGGCTTCTGGATAGTCAACCTCGACCCCTGGAAGCAACACTCCTTTGAGATAAAGTAATGGCGATACTTTAGCCATATAGTCGAGCACTTGTTCTGCATTATACTTACCGGCCGACTCAACGAAAATGCAAAACTCGTTCGCAACAGTAAACATATCTAGTACCTGTCGGGTATAGATTGGATTTTCTTCACTCATGATTCAGGAGTTAATTGAGTAAATTTAGTGACTTATTTATTGCAAGCCACGCGTAATAAAAAAAGTCCCATGAAGGGACTTTTATTGTGTTAATACAGGTAGGTCTTAGAATTTTGATTCTTTGATTCTGGCTTTCTTTCCCTTTAGTTTGCGGAGGTAGAAAATGCGTGAGCGACGAACCATTCCGCGCTTGTTGATTTCAACCTTATCGATAAAGGGTGAGTTGATTGGGAAAATTCTTTCCACGCCAACGCTTCCGCTTACTTTGCGAACTGTAAACGTAGCCGTGTGGCCCTGGCCGGCGCGCTGCAGCACTACACCCTGGAACTGCTGAATGCGTTCCTTGTCACCTTCTTTAATTTTATAGTGAACCGTGATGGTGTCGCCCGCTTTAAAATCCGGAAGCTCAATCTTCCCAAGCAAATCCTTGTCGATAAACTTCAAAATGTCACTGCTGTTCATTGTATGATTGGTTATTGTTCGTTTTGCAAAAAGGAGTGCAAAAATAGAAATTTTTTTTGAAACAAAACAATATTATCCCAATTATAAGTGAAAAATAGTGTTTTTGAAGCCAATTGGCGTGTGTGCATTTTTTCTGAAAAGCAAATAGCAAATTTTCCTGATAATCATCAGCTGTTTTCCGGTCGGCTTAACATGTCCGGCCGCCTTTCGCGGGTGCGCTTCAGTGCCTGATCAAGTCTCCATTGTTTTATGAGGTGCTCATTACCTGAAAGCAATACTTCAGGAACCAGCCATCCTTTGTAATCTGCAGGCCTTGTGTACTCGGGTGGCGAAAGTAGACCATCCTGAAATGAATCACCAAGGGCCGATGTTTCGTCATTAAGTACCCCGGGGATCAGCCTTACGATACTGTCGGTTACGACTGAGGCAGCCAGTTCTCCTCCCGACAAGACGTAGTCGCCAATGCTGATTTCCATGGTGATGAAGTGCTCACGTATGCGTTCGTCTATGCCTTTGTAATGTCCGCAAAGCAAAATCAGGTTGCCTTCCATGGAAAGGCGGTTGGCCATTCCCTGGTTGAATTGCTTCCCGTCAGGGGTCAGAAAAATGATTTCGTCATACGAGCGTTCACTGAGTAGGTGATTTATACAATCTGCAATAGGCTGGATCATCATTACCATGCCACTGCCTCCTCCAAAAGGGTAGTCGTCCACATTGCGGTGCTTGCTCTTCGAGAAGTCCCGAAGATTGTGCAGGTTGATCTCAACGAGTCCTTTATGCCTTGCCCTTTTCACGATCGAATGATCGAAGGCGCCCGAAAACATTTCCGGAAAAATTGTGAGTATATCTATCCTCATGCGTACGAGGGGTCTTGACTCTGCAAAGATATAAGGTATTTCCTTTTATGATTGTGTAAATTCCAATGAGCTTCTAGGCATGATTTCATTCAGATTTTTTGACGATCACCAATAAAGCAATGATTTTAAGTATTTTTGTCTGAACCCTTGCTCCAAACCAACCGATGAAATTCTATAGATCGCTTATCCTTGTGTTAATATTTGTAAGCAGCCTGCATGGTTTCACTCAGCCTCTGGGTCTAGGGTATGTGGTTAAACTCAAAGACAAGTCCAATTCTCCGTTTTCAATCAATCGCCCGACTGAATTTCTGACTTCGGCCGCTATCCAACGCAGGAGCAAACAAGGCATTCCGATTGACCTAACCGACCTGCCTGTTAACTCATCATACATCTCAGCCATTGTTCAAACAGGCGCCAGGGTAGCATCTGTAAGCCGTTGGTTCAACTGGGTGGCGGTTTGGGTCAACACCCAGGCAGAAGCAGATGAAATCAAAAAACTGGAATTCGTGGCATCAGTTTCACCAATGAGCAGAAAATTGAAATCCTCAATTATTGAGGAGGCATACAGTAAGCAATTGGCCGAGCCGCAGGAGCTCATCACGAATACAAACGTGCTAACTTCTGTTTCACCACAAAATCTGGACTACGGTAGAGCTAAGAACCAGGTTGGTATGATCAATGGTCACTTCTTACATGATAAGTTATACAGGGGTATTGGGATTACCATTGCAGTATTGGATGCCGGTTTCAGGGCAGTAAATTCTTTAGATGCCTTTGCCAATCTTTATTCTCAGAAACGACTGCTGGGCACGGTCGATTTTGTGCGCAAGGGCAATGATGTATATAACAGCACCATCAGTGGGCATGGTAGCAATGTACTTTCTGCCATGGCTAGCTGGCTTCCCGGGCAGATCATAGGCACTGCTCCCGAGGCCAGTTATTGGCTGATAAGAACCGAAGATGCTGTAGCCGAGTACATGATGGAAGAGTTTTACTGGATAAGTGGTGCGGAGTTTGCTGACAGTATCGGTGCACATGTAATCAATTCTTCATTGGGCTACACCACTTTTGATGATGCTGCGCAAAATCACACCTATGCCGACATGAATGGGATTTCAACCCCCGTAAGCATGGGTGCAGACATGGCGGTTGCCAAGGGGATGGTGGTTGTAACCAGTGCAGGCAACGACGGCAATTCAGCCTGGCGTTACATCTGCGCTCCTGCCGACGGAAGGAAGGTACTGGCTGTTGGCGCGGTGGATGCCCAAGGAGTTTACGCCAGTTTCAGTTCCCGGGGTCCTACGCCCGATGGCCGCATTAAACCTGACATCAGTGCACAGGGGCAAGCCACAGCCGTTGTTACCACCGCTGGTAATGTAGCACTTGGAAATGGTACCTCATTTTCATCACCCGTGGTGGCGGGCATGGTGGCTTGCCTGTGGCAGGCCGTCCCCGATGCAACCGCCTCAATGATAATCGGAACACTGCGCAAAAGTGCGTCTCAGTTCAAAACCCCCGACGATAAGCTGGGCTATGGCATTCCCGATTTCAGATATGCTTATTACGATCTTTCTCTGTCGTTCCTGTTGAACAAATTGCCAAAGAAATCCTTGTCTGTGGTGCCCAACCCGATAAGCGAAATGGCCTTGGCTGTAAACCCAGCAAAAGAGGCTATTGTGGCAATCAGTGTATATGATTTGCTGGGAAGGCGATGGATTCACCAGTCCTATCAATCCACCTCATATGCCGTGGAACTGGAAGGAGTAGGGGGGCTTCCGCTAGGCACATACCTTATAATCGCCCAAACGATTTCAACAACTCTGACTGCTAAGGTGGTAAAGCTCTAGGAAGGCGACTTAAAACTGTCACAACGACTCTCCCAAATCATAGCCCCAATTCAGGTGAAGAGATTTTAGAAAGACCTATTCTCAGGAACTTGAATACCGGAAAGTCATTCGCTCACATTTGGCTGCGGAATCAGTTTTTATTCCATTCTTCACACCAGCAAAGAAAATTTAGATAATCTAAACTCTATTGAGTAGGGTAGGGCTTGGTTTAATGAAGCTGATGTCTCACAATAACGGCTTATAACCTCTGAGAAGTCCTATCATTCAGAGAAATCGTGAAAATATGTGGCAGAAAACATATATACAGTCTAAATTAATGATTTAGATAAATCAATCAAAAAAATTCTACTTCAACTATATAGAATATAAAAAGCTCAATTAATTCTTGTTTCTCACTTTACACACCAATTGGCGAATGCGTAAGGCACCACTAAAAGACAATCATGTTTACAGCCGTCAATTTACATTAATTAACAATATTAAATTTGTATGATTAACATATGTTTACAATATAACACAAATGTAATTTTATGTAGATATAACACTG